>NZ_JBQFQY010000003.1:0-552384 GCF_056537125.1 Ruegeria sp. CH10
GCTTCGGCTTCGGCTTCGGCTTCGGCTTCGGCTTCGGCTTCGGCTTCGGCTTCGGCTTCGGCTTCGGCTTCGGCTTCGGCTTCGGCTTCGGCTTCGGAAAGGGCCTCTTCTACGGGTGCGGCGGCGTCAAGCGACGCCTCTTCCCGCTGCGATGTGAATTCAACCGTTTCCTCGGTTTTGGGGTCCTCTACCGGCTTTTGTTCGGATTTTTTCTTACGAGCCACCGCAGTATTCCCCTTATCGAATCCAATTTCACAAGAATAACAGGCTCGTCTAAGTTAGTCGGTGGTCTCGCTGCCCTCAACCCGCATCGCGTGTTTCACAAGCTTTTTAACTGCTTTCCGCATTTTCCTGGGCGTCGGCTCTTTGGCAATCTTCAGCCGGGCGTAGTCCAGTGAATTAAGGGGTTCGGCGGTCGCCTGACTGATTGCAGCCAGCCACAAGGGCGCCGATCCGGTCCAGATATCGGCAAATTGTCGCGCCGTTCTGGGTGAAAACAAAGGCGCGATCACCGGCAAATTGCCATCTGCAGTAGCCCTTGCCTGCGGTGTCAGCGGTAACAGGCGTTGCTGATACACCGCCTGCTCGCGCACGGTCAGGCCCGACTCGGTCAGGCGGGCGGCGACATCGCCCCGGCTATGCTCACCCCGCAAATGCAGCAGCGGGCTTTCGGGCCTGAGCTTCAGCAGGTTCGCCACCAACTCCTCTGCGGTGGCCCCGACCATCTGCGCATCCCACCCCGCACCCTGGGCCGTGCCCGTGGTGGCGGGACCCACGCAAAATGCCGGCATGTCCCGCGACAGGTTCATCGACACGGCGGCATTCACGCCGTTGGCCGAGGTGAAGATCAATCCGCGCACACCTGTGGTATCGACTGAGATCGGCAGAGGTTTGATTTCCAGGATCGGGGAATAGATGACCTCAACCCGCGATCTGGTACGGGTTGGCAGCGTCGCGACAAACCGTTCCGAGGCCGCGCGCGGGCGAGTCATCAACAAATACAACGATCGGCGCCTTCCGCCTTGGGATTGTTTGCGTCCGCGCAGGGTGATACCCCGCTTGTCAATCATGGTGTAACGGATCAGGCCAATGGTGCAAACACTTACCGTCCTCGGGTTGGAAAGCAGCTGTGACGATACAGCCGCCGCCGTTGTGCGCCAGACCGAAGGGTCGGGGGCCGAGGTGCTGTCGTCGGTCGTCTATGGCCAGACCGAATTGCACAGCGCCTATGGCGGCGTCGTTCCCGAGATTGCCGCCCGCGCACATGCCGAAAAGCTGGACACATGTGTGGTGCAGGCACTGCAGGATGCGGCTCTGACATTGGACGAAATCGATGCGATAGCGGTCACTGCCGGGCCCGGCCTGATCGGCGGCGTGATGTCCGGTGTCATGTGCGCCAAGGGGATCAGTGCGGCAACCGGTCTGCCCCTGATCGGGGTGAATCATTTGGCGGGGCACGCACTGACGCCGCGCCTAACCGATGGGATCGCCTTTCCCTACCTGATGTTGTTGGTGTCAGGCGGCCATTGCCAATATCTGATCGCTCATGGGCCGGAACAATTCACCCGCCTGGGCGGCACCATCGATGACGCGCCGGGTGAGGCGTTTGACAAAACCGCGCGTCTGCTGGGCCTGCCGCAACCCGGCGGCCCGTCTGTTGAGGCCGAGGCGAAAGGCGGCGACCCCGAAAGGTTCCGCTTTCCCCGCCCGCTGTTGGATCGACCCGGATGCGATCTGTCCTTTTCGGGCTTGAAGACGGCGCTGATGCGGATGCGTGATCAAGTTGTTGCTGAAAAAGGCGGGCTGACCCGTCAGGACCGCGCCGATCTCTGCGCCGGGTTTCAGCAGGCCATCGTCGACACGCTGGCCGTGAAAACCCGCCGTGCGATTGATCGATATCTGGACGAAAACCCCTCGGACCCGGTGATCGCCGTGGCCGGGGGTGTTGCGGCCAATACTGCGATTCGTTCCGCGTTAGAGACTGTTTGTGCGGAAAAGGGTACTCGTTTCACCGCGCCACCCCTGGCGCTGTGCACCGACAACGCGGCCATGATCGCCTATGCGGGGATGGAGCGGTTTCGCGCCGGTGCCCGCGACGGTCTGGACCTGACGGCCCGCCCCCGCTGGCCTCTGGACCAGACCAGCCCCGCCATGCTGGGCGGCGGCAAAAAAGGGGCCAAGGCATGAGCGTTTCTGTCCTTGGGTCCGGCGCATTTGGCACCGCGCTGGCGATCTCGCTGGCTGGAAATGGGCCGGTCGCACTGTGGGCACGTAATGCAGAACAGGCACAGTTGATGCAAAACATGCGCGAGAACGCCGCGCGCCTGCCGAATATGCCCCTGCCGGACGGAATCACGGTGACCTCTGACATCGCGCAAGCGGCGGAAAATGAGACACTGCTGATCTCAGTTCCTATGCAGAAACTGCGCGGGGCGCTGACCGATCATGCCGATGTGCTGGCCGGGAAAACGCTGGTTGCCTGCTGCAAAGGGATTGAGCTGTCAACGGGGCTGGGGCCGATCTCGGTCATCCGGCAGACCATTCCTGACGCGCGCCCGGCGCTGCTAACCGGGCCCAGCTTTGCCGATGACATTGCGCGCGGGCTACCCACAGCGCTGACGTTGGCCTGCGCCGATGACGCGCACGGGCTTCAGCACGATCTGACAACGGCCAACCTGCGCCTTTATCGCACCACCGATGTGATCGGGGCTGAACTGGGGGGCGCGTTGAAAAACGTTATGGCCATTGCTTGCGGTGCGGCCATTGGCGCGGGGTTGGGTGACAGCGCCCGCGCGGCCCTGATGACCCGCGGATTTGCCGAGATGCAGCGCTTTGCCCTGATGCGCGGGGCGCAGCCCGAAACGTTGATGGGGCTATCGGGGCTGGGCGATCTGGTGCTGACTTGTTCATCTGAGCTGTCGCGAAATTATCGTTTTGGCCTGAGTTTGGGTCTGAATCGGGACTTTGACACCACAACGACCGTCGAAGGCGTCGCCACCGCGCGCGCCATGGCCGACATCGCCAAGGCCGAAGGGCTGGACATGCCCATCAGCGCCACCGTCGCCGACCTGAGCCACGGCGCATACAGCGTCGCGCAAGCCATCGAAACCCTGCTCAACCGACCCCTGAAGGAGGAATAACATGCTCATCGCCCTCATCGCCCGTGACAAGGACGGCGCGCTGCAAACTCGGCTGGACAACCGCGCCGACCATCTGGCCTATATTGAGGAAACCGGCGTTGTTGCGCAGGCGGGTCCGCTGTTGGACGGCGACGCCATGATCGGCTCGCTGATCATCCTTGAAGTCGAGGACATAGCCGCCGCCCAAACCTGGGCCGACAATGATCCCTATGCCAAGGCAGGTCTGTTCCAGTCCGTCGACCTGATCGCGTGGAAAAAGGTCATCGGCTGATGGCATATTGGCTGTTCAAATCCGAACCCTCAACCTGGAGCTGGGACCAGCAGGTGGCCAAGGGGGATGCGGGCGAAGAATGGGACGGCGTGCGCAACTATCAGGCGCGCAACTTCATGCGTCAGATGGCCATTGGTGATCGCGGGTTCTTTTACCATTCGCAAAAAGACAAGGCGATCGTGGGCATTGTCGAGGTCTGCGCCGAGGCGCATCCTGACAGCACCACCGATGATGACCGCTGGGACTGCGTGGACATCAAGGCGGTGCGGGCGTTCTCAAAACCCGTCACGCTGGATCAGATCAAGGCCGATGAACGGTTGGCCGAGATGGCGCTGGTCAGAAACTCTCGCCTGTCTGTGCAACCGGTTGGCGACGCCGAATGGCAGGTGATCTGCGCTTTGGGCGAAACTGATCCTGAATAAAAAGGGAAGGTTCCGACGGATGCAGAACCTTCCCTACCCCCGCGTGCTCCCAACTCACCACACGCGTATGGAAATCTCTGGTTCTGACCGTCCTGGTCACACTGTGACACTAAGCGAAATCTGGCCAGCACTTCAAATGCCAAGTGCTTAAAATTGAAAACGCCCGCGTAGGGAGCGCGGGCGTTTTATACCGGGCTCAGCCGTAGACCGATTCTTTGCCGAAATGTTTGGTCAGCATGTAATAGACCACGGCGCGATACTTGTTGCGTTCGGACATACCATAGGTTTCCAGAACCGATTGGATCGCTTCATCCAGTGCCGGACCGTCGGACAGACCCAGTTTCTTGATCAGAAAGTTGTTCTTGACGGTCTCAAGTTCTCCTTCCTGCGTGGCTGCAACGGTGGACGCGTCGGCATCATAAATCGCCGGGCCACAGCCGATGGTGACCTTGGTCAGCAGGTCCATATCGGCGTCCATCCCGCATTTTTCTTTCAGATCTTCTGCATATTTGGCGATCAGCTCGTCGCGTTTACCCATAAAATACACTCCAATAGTGCAGCCCAGGCTGCGTTTGTCCAAACCTTCAAAAAGGTGCAGGCAGGTTAGTCACATGCAGACATTCAACAAAGGGAAAAATCCCGAATTTTCCCACTAAGCGGATTTCCGTGCGTCAGGCCGGGGTTGAAACGCGAGGCTGGCCAGTTCGGAAAACGCCCTGACTTTGCGTCCGGGCGTCGCGTTGCCTGCATGCACAAATGAAATCGGCGCGTCCGGGGATCGCAAGATACCGGGCATGATTTCGCACAGAGTGCCGTTCTCCAACTCACGCTGAACCGCCAGCCTTGATTTGACCGCCAGACCCAGACCCTGCACCGCCGCCTCGGTCAACATGTCCGAGTTTGACACGGCGATACCACGCGGGATGGAAAATTGCGCTGTCCGATTTGGCCCATCCCGCAAATCAATCCGGGTTTGCCAGGGCAGGCAGGCCCAGCGCATCAGCCGCAGATCCTCAACCGATGCAGGGCGGCCATGTTTTTCACAAAAAGACGGGGCGGCGCAGATGATGCGGTCATTGTCGCTCAGCTTGCGGGCGCGCAGGGTGCTGTCGGCCATCTGCCCCACCCGAATGGCGCAGTCGATCCCTTCATCCACCAGCGAAACATAGCGGTCCACGGCCAGAAACTCGACCGAGAGGTCCGGGTAACGGGTCTGAAACCCATCCATCAGCGGCATCACAAAGCGTGATAGTATCCACGGCGACAGCGTGACCCGCAAATGCCCCCGCACGGCACCTGTACCACTGCCAGCGTCCAGTTCGGCCTCGCGCAGGTCGGCCAGAACCGGTTCGATCCGATCCAGAAAGATCACCCCTTCGTTGGTCAGCTGCACCTTGCGGCTGTTGCGGTGGAAGAGTTTGAGGTTCAACACCTCTTCCAGCTTGGTGATACGGTGACTGACGGTGGCGGCAGAAATACCCAGCGCCTTGGCCGCCGATCCAACCCCACCGGTTTTTGCGACCGAGACAAAAGTCAGCAGATCATTCATGTGATACATTCGAAAAATCCTAACACTGGTTTCAGAATTGAGCCAGTTATCGTGAAAAATTTCAAATGGTATCTGCTCTGAGATTGCCAGAGGAGGACCTGATGAAATCGCTTTACGTAGCCACATGCGCGCTTGCGCTGGCTCTGCCCGCCGCGGCGGCCGAGTTGGAAACCTATCTTGAGTTTGAAAAGGCCATGCCTCCGGGCAATCTGGCCATTGGTCCGGATGGGCGCATGTTCATGTCGGTGCATGAATTCTACGGCCCCGAATTGCGGGTGGTTGAGGTGATGCCGGACGGGTCAACCAAGCCTTACCCGACCGAGGACTGGGCCCGCGCGCCAAACGATGACGCGGATGGGCTGAACGGTGTTCTGGGCCTGCGGGCCGACCGCGATGGTATCCTGTGGATGCTGGACGGTCAGGGCGAAAACCAGACCGGGCGCGTTGTCGGCTGGGACACCAATACCGAGACACTTCATGCGATCCATTATATCGGCGCACCTGTCGCACGCCCGACCTCGTTCCTGAACGATCTGGCCGTGGACCGCGATCATGGGGCCATCTACATCTCGGATACGGGTGACGGTCAGAACTCGGCCATTATCGTTGTCGATCTGGAGACAGGGCGCGCGCGGCGGGTTCTGGAGGGGTCGAAATATACAATTCCAGAAGATACGCCGATGGTCATAGACGGGCGCGAGATTACGCTGGGCGGCAATCCGGCCAAGATCGGCATCAACCCGATCACCGTCGATCCGACCAATACATGGGTCTATTTCGCCCCGATGACGGCCAGCGCGATGTATCGCATTCCGACCGCCGCACTGCTGGACGAAAGCCTGTCGGATGCCGATCTTGAGGCCAAGGTTGAACGCTATGGCGACAAGCCAATCTCGGATGGGTCAACCGTGGATACCGGCGGCAATGTCTATATCACCGCGATGACCGACAATGCGCTGGGTGTCACCAAGCCGGATGGCAGCTATGAAGTGCTGTTCCAGTCTGATGATGAATTGCCTTGGCCGGACGGGTTCTCGATCGGTGCGGATGGATATGTCTACGCCACGATCAACGAGTTGCACCGCTCACCCGTTCTGAACAATGGCGAAGATGCCTCCAAGGGGATCTACAAGATCGTTCGCTTCAAATCGCTGTCGGACGCGGTCAGCGGACGCTAAGCGACCTCCCGGCCCTGCGATGCGGGGCCGGGACACCTATCGGCAATAGCCCCAACCGGGGCCTTGCAGATGGAAGTGATCCGCGTGCAGGCGGTTGAAATTTGGGCCCAGCACCACACGAAACCAGTCGCAGGCCCCCTGCCCGATCCGGTGCAAAAAATCCGCCTCAGTCCCCGGCGTGGACCAATCCCGCAACAGGCTGAGCGCGCGCCCATCGGCCAGTTCCACACCTATAATGTCAATCGAATCCGCCGTTGCATGGCTGCTCCAACCGCTATTTGCACCCTGCGTGGTGCGCATGCGGCGGCAGTTGTAGCTGCCCAGATGCCGCAAGGCGCTGACTTCGGTGCCCAACACATCGCGCGCGGCGGGCTGAACCACATGGTTTTCCCACATAGCCAAACGCAGCGCTGTGGTGCAACGGGTCTCAACCCCCCGCAGATTCGCGCGAACCAGTCCGGACAGCAGACCCCGCCCGGCAATGCCACAGTTCTGGTCAACCACCAGATCGTCCATCTGCGAAAACGCGACACCTGCCTTCGACAGCGTTGCTCGGCACAGCCGCTCATCCGCCAGCGCCCGGTTCAGTTGATACGCTGTGACAGGTGTGACCGGCGCGGACACGGACAGATCCCGAAACGGGTTCCAGTGGTCAGGGACCGGAGAGTTCGGGTGCGACAACAGCAGATAGCCACCGGACCCAACAAGAAATAAAAATACGATGATCGAAAAGAAAGACGCCGCCAGTTGCGTGAACCGGCGGCGTCCTGAACGTTTGGTCATACCCGTTCCGCAATCAATAGCGGTAATGCTCGGGCTTGTAAGGGCCTTCGGGTTTCACGCCGATATAGGCCGCCTGTTCGTTGTCCATCTTGGTCAGCTTCACGCCGATGCGGTCCAGATGCAGGCGGGCAACCTTTTCATCCAGATGCTTGGGCAGGATGTAGACGTCGTTTTCGTACTCGTCACCCTTGGTGAACAGCTCAATCTGCGCCAGAACCTGGTTGGTGAAGGACGCCGACATCACAAACGACGGGTGACCGGTGGCGTTGCCGAGGTTCAGCAGACGACCCTCGGACAGCAGGATCAGACGATTGCCCGAGGGCATCTCGATCATGTCCACCTGTTCCTTGATGTTGGTCCATTTGTGGTTCTTCAGGCTGGCCACCTGAATTTCGTTGTCGAAGTGACCGATATTGCCGACGATGGCCATGTCCTTCATCTCGCGCATATGCTCGATGCGGATCACGTCCTTGTTGCCGGTGGTGGTGATGAAGATATCCGCCGATGCGACTTCGTCTTCCAGCAGTGTCACCTCGAACCCGTCCATGGCGGCCTGCAGGGCGCAGATCGGATCAACTTCGGTGACTTTCACGCGGGCACCCGCGCCACGCAGCGACGCCGCCGAGCCTTTGCCCACATCACCATAACCACACACCACAGCGACCTTACCGGCCATCATGGTGTCGGTGGCGCGGCGGATACCGTCGACCAGCGATTCCTTACAGCCGTATTTGTTGTCAAACTTCGACTTGGTGACGCTGTCGTTCACGTTGATCGCCGGGAACGGCAGGTGGCCGTCTTTTACCAGCTGATACAGACGGTTCACACCGGTGGTGGTTTCCTCGGACACGCCCTGGATCTGGTCCCGCATCTTGGTGAACCAGCCCGGGCTTGCTGCCATGCGTTTGGCGATCTGCTTCTTGATCACCTCTTCCTCTTCCGAGCCCGGAACGGGGATGATGTCTTCACCCGCTTCGGCGCGCGCGCCCAGCAGGATGTACAGCGTCGCGTCGCCGCCATCGTCCAGGATCATGTTCGGGCCGTCCTCGAACAGGAAGGATTTGTCCAGGTAATCCCAATGCTCTTCCAGCGTCTGGCCCTTGATGGCGAAGACGGGAATGCCAGCCTCTGCAATCGCGGCGGCAGCGTGGTCCTGGGTTGAGAAGATGTTGCACGACGCCCAGCGCACATCCGCGCCAAGCGCAACCAGCGTTTCGATCAGAACGGCAGTCTGGATGGTCATGTGCAGCGAACCGACGATGCGCGCCCCTGCCAGCGGCTTGCTGTCGCCATATTCCGCACGCAGGGACATCAGCCCCGGCATCTCGGTTTCGGCAATATCCAGTTCCTTGCGGCCGAAACCGGCCAATGAAATGTCTTTGACGATATAGTCCCCGGCCATCAGGTACTCCATTCCGGTAAATCTTGGTCCGGGTTGCCCCTAACATCCCTTTGGGGACGTGGCAACGCAGATGGCCGGAAACGGGATTTTATGCCGCCCTTCTTAGCTGGGCGTGCCTTCTACCTTGATCTTGGGGATCGCTTCGAAAAAGTCGGTGCCAACGGCGACGATACAACTCAGGCCGTTCGCATGGGTCACCAAAACGGTATAGCTTCCCGTTTCCTCAGAGGTCCAAACCTCCATCACCGATTGTCCGCTGCGCGATTTCTGCAATCCACCAAATGCCAGCTGTTCCGAGTAGCTTTCCTGCAATTTGGCGATCACATGTTCACGCTGCGCACATTTCTGCTGCTGAGCAAAAGCCGGAGGGGCAGTGGCGGCCATTCCAAAGGCCAGGGCAATTCCAAACAAACGCTTGAACATAGCAAGCTCCTTTCGATACGCGTTACGTTCCGAGAGGGGCACACCGGGAGGAGCATGCGCCCCCCTCAGCACTTGATGTCGGTATCACCGCGCCCTTGTTCAAAGCACGAATGCTCAAGAAAAAGTTGGCAGCCGGTGATCTTGACGGGTAAACCATATCACAAAATCGCGGCACAATCGCGGCTGTTGAAACGGGGCATGGCATAATGGCAACACAAACCAGAGCATGGCAAAGGATGCTGTCTGGCCGCAGGCTGGACTTGCTGGACCCCACCCCTGTGGACATCGAAATCGAAGATATCGCGCATGGATTGGCCTTTGTCGCCCGTTGGAATGGCCAAACGGCGGGGGATTTCGCCTATTCCGTGGCCGAGCATTCCCTGCTGGTCGAAGAGCTGTTCGGCCGCATCGCCCCCAAAGCGCCGGTCAAATGGCGACTGGCCGCTTTGTTACACGACGCCCCCGAATACGTGATCGGAGATATGATCTCTCCGGTCAAATCCGCCGTCGGCCCGGACTATGGCGCGTTGGATGATCGGTTGGCGGCGGCAATCCACATCCGGTTTGGCTTGCCAGCTGCGGTGCCGAAAACGATCAAACGTCAGATCAAAAAGGCCGACAGGATCAGCGCCTGGATGGAGGCCACCCAGATCGCGGGCTTTTCCGAGGCCGAGGCGTCCAAGTTCTTTGGCCGTCCGGACAAGGCCGTGATGGAGGGGTTGAACATCGTGTTACGCCCACCGGTCGAGGTTCGGCGGGCGTATACAGAAAGGCATGCAGCCCTATTGGCCGAGCTTTAGCCGAAGACGTAAAAACACAGCTTGTTGCCGTCCAGATCGCGGGCATAGGCCCCGTAGAAAACATCGGGAACGCGCTGACCGGGCTCACCCTCGTCCGAGGCACCCAGGCTGATCGCTTTTTCATACATTGCCTGCGCGTGTTCTTTCGAGTCGGCTGCAAAAGCCACCATCGTGCCATTGCCCGGCGCGCAAGCCTCGCCATCATAGGGTTCGCACACCGCCAGCATCGGGGCGTTCGGCTGATTTCCGATAAACGCAATACGACCCGCATCCAGCGTCACCTTGGCATCCCGATCTGAGAGCAGATCCGTATAGAATTTCTTGGCGCGCTCCATATCCGACACGCCGATGGTCACATAGCCGATCATTTTGGGGTTCCTGTTTTGTTAAGTGTTTTCTCGAAGCAAACACTTGGGCTCAGAGCACAGAGGTGCAAGTCACGAAGCTGTGACATGAGATAAGCGGATGTGTATCTAAAAGACGTTCGAAATCAGCAAATAGAATCCTCTCAGGATCACGACCATCAGCGTTAGCAAGCCCCAAAGACGATATGCAAATTTAAGACGGTCGGCTTGTAGCTCTATGACATTCACAACCTGCAATGACGGCCGCTGGCGTTCGTGTTTCAACAAGCTGGGAAAGATAGCGCTCATCCCGTGAAAAACACCGACAACACAAAGGGCAGCACACAACATCAATCCGAACGCACTTGCCGCCACGCCGACAAATGTCCACGGTTTGTCAAACGCGTTGAACACCGTCACGGAAACAGAAGCCAAGCCGAACAGAGCGGTCAAACACCAAACCAAGGCGCCTACGCGCTCTAACGCTGTTTCCGGAGACGATTTGGCGAGAAATTGTAGCACCGTCGCTAGCGACTATTTTTCACCGCGGGCTGCGTTTCGCCAAAATCCGCTGCAAGGTCCGGCGATGCATGTTCAGCCTGCGGGCGGTCTCGGATACGTTCCGGTCGCACAGCTCATAGACCCGCTGGATATGCTCCCAGCGCACGCGGTCGGCGCTCATGGGGTTTTCCGGCGGAGGGGGCAGTTCGTCGCCCTTCGCCAGCAGCGCATTGGTGATGTCGGTGGCGTCGGCGGGTTTCGATAGGTAATCCGTTGCGCCGATTTTGACAGCAGCCACAGCGGTGGCGATGGCGCCATATCCGGTCAGAACCACAACCCGGCTGTCGGGGCGCTTTTCTCGCAGTACTTCGACCACATCCAGCCCATTTCCATCCTCAAGCCGCAAGTCAACCACGGCATAGGCAGGCGGGCGGGCGATGCTGATGGCGCGGCCCGCGGCGACGGACCCGGCTGTTTCAACCTCGAACCCGCGTTTTTCCATGGCTTTGGCCAGACGTCTCAGAAACGGCTCGTCATCATCTACCAGAAGCAGGGATTTATCCGCGCCGATAACCAGGTCCGAGCTGTCCGCCATTGTCTGTTCTTTCTGCTATTTCACGCCTTTGGCCTGACATGAGTAATAGCAGCGCCATGCCAAAGGTCAAATCTGTCATAGCTTGTCGAGGAAACACCCAACCTTGTCCGCCATCTGCTGGGCGGTGTCATTGCGGTTGAAGAATTCGATGAACCCCTGCTCGGGTGTCACGAGATAGGTAAAGGTGGAATGATCCACCAGGTAATACTCGTCGCTTTTGTCATGGGCCTTGTAATAGGTCTTGTAGGCCTGGCTGGCGGCCTTGACCTGCTCGGGCGAGCCGGTTAGCGCGATGGTCTTGCCACCCAGGTTGAAGGCGTAATCGTCCACCACCTCGGGCGTGTCGCGATCCGGGTCGATTGAGATGAACAGGGGCGTGACAGACTGTCCGCCCTCGGCCAGAATATCCACCGCCTCGGCGTTGCGCGACATGTCGAACGGGCAGACATCGGGGCAGAACGTGTAGCCGAAATAGACCAGCGTGGGTTCGGTGATCACGTCTTTGTCGGTCACCGTCTCACCCTTGCCGTTGATCAGCTCAAACGGGCCGCCAATGGCTGCAGTGCCGCCTGCGATCTGGGATGACCGGCATTGTGCAAACTGATCGTCGGACCCCGCGCCGCGTGTCAGCAGCCACATGGCCCCCACACCAATGGCCAGAGCAACTGCAGCAAGAATAGCGTAGAGACGGACCATCACATCAATCCTGATATCAGAGGGGTTGTTGATCGTTTCGGCCGGGACACCTATCAAGATAGACAGCCGATGCAACAGGACATAGTGGATCGATGGCCAATTCCAATATCACATTTTGGCGCGGGCAGGAACGTAGCAGCTGGATCAGGCTGCGCACGCTGATCCTGTTGCGCTGGGTGGCCATTATTGGCCAGTTCACAGCAATCACCGTGGCGCAGCAATATTTTCACGTTCAGCTGGAACTGGCGCTGTGTTACCTGGCCATCGGCGTCTCGGTAATGGGGAACATGACGGCCATTTTGCTGTTTCCACAGAACAAGCGTCTGACCGAGTTCGAGAATTTTCTGATGGTGCTGTTCGACCTGACTCAGCTGGCCATACTGCTGTATCTGACCGGCGGCCTGAACAACCCGTTTGCCCTTCTGCTGCTGGGTCCGGTAACGATCTCGGCGAATGTCATGAGCACGCGGTCAACCCTGATTGTCGGAGCGGTTGCGATTGTGTTGACGACCCTGTTGGCCGAATTCCATCTGCCTTTGCGCACTGACGCCGGACAGGCACTGGACATTCCCGAGTTGCTGCTGTTCGGCAACTGGGCTGCGATCATCATCGCGATTGTGTTCATTGGCGCTTATTCCCACCGGGTCAGTTCCGAAGTGCAATCCATGTCCGAGGCGTTGGCGGCCACCCATATGGCCCTGGCCCGCGAACAGAAGCTGACCGATCTGGGTGGCGTCGTCGCTGCCGCTGCGCATGAGCTTGGCACACCGCTGGCCACGATCAAACTGACCAGCTCCGAGCTGATAGAAGAGCTTGACGACCGCCCCGACCTGAAAGAGGACGCGGCCCTGATCCGCGAACAGGCCAATCGGTGCCGCGACATTCTGCGCGATATGGGCCGGGCCGGCAAAGACGACCTGCATCTGCGGCAGGCCCCTCTGTCCACGGTTATTCACGAGGCGGCCGAACCTCATATCCATCGCGGCAAGACCGTCCATTTTGCCGAAGGGCCTGCCGGGGATGGCGATGTGCAACAACCCTCGATCCTGCGCAAGCCCGAGATCATTCACGGGCTGCGCAACCTGATCCAGAACGCAGTGGATTTCGCCCGCGCCAATGTCTGGGTCGAGGCCGAATGGACCACCGATCAGATCATCATCAAAATCATGGATGACGGGCGCGGTTATCCGGCCCATATGATCGGCCGGATCGGCGATCCATTCATGCGCCGTCGCCGTGCCGAAAAAGACCAAAAAGCCCGCCCGGAATATGAAGGGATGGGGCTGGGGCTGTTCATCGCAAAGACCCTGCTGGAACGCAGCGGTGCCGATCTGAATTTTGCCAACGGGTCGGACCCCTATCAGAACCTGTGCGAAAACCCTGAACGCCGGGGTGCTATTGTGCTGGTGACATGGCCACGCAACCTGGTGGACGCCCAGACCGGAGATACCCCCGTCCCGTCAGGGGAAAACCAGCGTATTCTGGTCTGATCTGCTCAGGTGCGGGTTAAGACACCGTTAACCATTAAGGCGCATAAATCCTGACCATAACACAGGTACCGAGGATCGCATGGTCGACTGGATTATTCTGGCCGCAATCAGCCTGGTCTCAGCCAGTCTGGCGGTGCAATGGCTGTTGCCCCGCCGCAGACACAGGGGTGATGATTTCGGTTTATCCGCCCCGGCATCCCTGCATGATGCGGTCTTTCTGTTCGACGATGACCGGCTGATCAGCCACTCCGACATTGCGCTGGAAGGATTTGAATCTGTCCGCAACTGGACGGATTTGCGCCGCCTGCTGCAGCGCGACTTTCCCTCGTTTCCCGAGGGCCCTGATCATATCCGGCGTGAGGGGACACTGATCATTCCGGCCATCGACTGCACTGTCGAGCGGGACGTTCTGTGCGAATGGATCGACGGTATCGTCCGTGTGCAATTGCGCCAAAGCTGCCACGCACCGGGCTCAGCCCGGCTTGAGGCGCAGGACCCGATCCGCCTTGCGATGGAACAAGCGCCCTATCCCGTCTGGATGCTGGATCACCAAAGCAATGTCCGGTGGTGCAACGCGGCCTATGTCTCATTGGTGAGAAAGGTACGCGGACAGGACACCGATCTGACCGCACCGCTGTTCACCGGCGCAGATGGGGACGCCAGATTGGGGGCAAAGACCCGCATCTCGATTACGTCTGAAAACAGCGATAACAAGCTGTGGTTCGATCTGAACCTGGTCGAACACCCCGAAGGCCACCTGTGCTATGCGGTTGATATAAATGCAATTGTCGCGGCAGAAACAGCCCAGCGCAAATTCGTACAAACCATGACGAAGACCTTTGCGCAACTGTCCATCGGGCTGGCGATTTTCGACCGGAACCGGCAATTGGCTTTGTTCAACCCGGCGCTGATCGACCTGACCACCCTGCCCCCGGATTTCCTCAGCTGCCGCCCCAGCCTGTCCAGTTTCTTTGACCGGCTGCGCGATCAGCACATGATGCCCGAACCCAAGAATTACCGCAGCTGGCGCAGCCAGATGAATGACCTGCTGGAGGCGGCCGAAGACGGGAATTATCAGGAAACCTGGTCGCTACCATCCGGGTCCGTCTATTCGGTCAGTGGCCGCCCGCATCCCGACGGCGCGGTGGCCTTTCTGTTTGAGGATATCACCGCCGAGATTACCCTGACACGCCGGTTCCGGTCAGAGATGGACCTGATGCAATCGGTGCTGGACAAGCTGGCCGATGCTATTGCCGTCTTTGGCGATGACGGAACGCTGGCCTTTACAAACCGCGCCTACCAAAAGCTGTGGGGCGACAACGATGAGACCGGCTTTGAACCGGACTCAGTGCTGGATGTGACACGGCGCTGGCGGGAACGCTGCGCCGCAACGCCTTTGCTGGGTGAAGTGCGCGATTTTGTCGAAATGCGCGACAACCGGGCGGAATGGTCTGGCCATATCAAGATGCGCGACGGCACAGACCTGACCTGCATCGTCAGCCCCATGCAGAACGGCGCAACTATTGTGCGTTTTAATGTCGATGATCTTGGAGCGGTACAGCAGATCAGCGCCTGAACCGGGTTGCAGCCGACCGGGCCTAAGGCCATTGTGGCGCCATGACGCTGCACACCCGTTCAATCACCCTGACGTCGCCCGAAGACACCGCCGATTTGGCCACCCGGATCGGGGCTGAACTGCGCCCCGGCGATGTGATTTTGCTTGAGGGCGAGATCGGAAGCGGCAAGACCCATTTCGCCCGCAGTCTGATCCAATCCCTGATGACCGTGCCCGAAGACGTGCCCTCGCCCACCTATACGCTGGTGCAGGCCTATGACACGCCAGAGGCCGAGATCTGGCATTGCGACCTCTATCGTCTGAGCGCGGTGGAAGAGATCGAAGAACTGGGCCTGTCCGAGGCATTCGAGACCGCCATTTGCCTGATCGAATGGCCGGACAAGCTGGGGCCGTTGACACCGGACACCTCACTGAAGATGAACCTGAAAGCAGACCCTAACACAATGGAAACACGCCATTTGACGCTGTCCTGGTCCGATCCGAAATGGACCCAGAAACTGGAGCGCGCCGCATGACAAACCGGACCGTGCTGGCCCAAGCCCTGATTGCACAGACACCCTGGGCCAATGCAGGCCGCGCGCCTTTGGCCGGTGATGCCTCGAACCGTCGGTATGAGCGTTTGACTGACCCGGAAACCGGGCGCACGGCGGTTTTGATGGATTCCCCGCCGGGCAAGGCCGAACCGGTCGCGGCATTTGTCCGCATGGCGCATCATCTGCGTTCGGCCGGTCTCAGCGCGCCCGAAGTCTATGCTGAGGACACGGAAAACGGGTTCCTTCTGTTGGAAGATCTGGGCGACGACCTTTTTGCCCGTGTCCTGAAACGGAACCCAAAGGCCGAAAGACAGCTGTATGAGGCGGCGACAGACGTTCTGATTGCACTGCACAAGGCACCGATCCTGTCCCTGCCCGCCTATGACTCAGCAATGATGAGCGAGCTGGCGGCGCTGTCCTTCACCAAATACGCGCAGGCGGTTCAGGGGCAGCACGACGTGGATGCCCGAGAGCGGTTTGAGCACCGGTTTTCGGATATTCTGCATCAGGAAACCTCGGGCCCCAAAGTGGTGATCCAGCGCGATTACCATGCCGAGAACATGATCTGGCTGCCGGACCGCGATGGGATTAAACGCGTGGGTCTGCTGGATTTCCAAACGGCCATGCTGGGCTATCCGGCCTATGATCTGGTGTCGATGCTGCAGGATGTGCGCCGCGATGTCTCAACCGGGACCGAGATGCAGATGCTCAACCGCTATATCGCCGCAACCGGGGTGAATGATCACGACTTCCGCACCGCCTATGCGGTGCTGGGGGCGCAACGGAACCTGCGGATTCTGGGCGTGTTTGCCCGGTTGGCGACGGAATACGGCAAACCGCACTATGTCGATCTGATCCCGGCCACATGGGCGCATCTGATGCGTGATCTGGACAATCCCGCGTTGGTGTGTGTCGCAGATTTGCTGCGTGACGCCCTGCCCGCACCGACCCCGGAAAACCTCGACAGGCTCAGACAGGCATGACCCAACACCCTGACGCCGTAATGCTGTTCGCCGCCGGGTTCGGCACCCGCATGGGCGCACTGACCGAAACACGCCCCAAACCGCTGATCGAGGTGGCCGGTCGCCCCTTGATCGACCACGCGCTGGATCTGGTGGACGATCTAAGCCCGGCACGCGTGGTGGCCAACCTGCACTATCTGCCCGATCAACTTGAGGCACACCTGTCCCCCAAAGGCGTGCTGCTGTCCCGTGAAGACCCCGAGATTTTGGAGACCGGCGGTGGGCTACGCGCCGCTTTGCCTTTGTTAGGGTCTGATCCGGTGATTACCCTCAACACCGATGCGATCTGGTCCGGTCCCAACCCCCTGACCCTGCTGCGCAACGCATGGGATCCTGAACGAATGGACGCTTTGCTGATGTGCGTACCTACCGCGCAGACCATCGGGCACACGGGACAGGGCGATTTCACCGCCGATGCCGAAGGGCGCATCACCCGCGGCGGAAACCTGATCTATGGCGGCGCGCAGATCCTCAAAACCGAAGGGTTGTCGACCATTTCGGATAAGGCGTTTTCGTTAAATCGGCTTTGGGATCAGATACATGGCCGGGGTCGCCTGTTTGCTGCCATCTACCCCGGTCGCTGGTGCGATGTCGGTCGCCCCGAAGGGATCGCGCTGGCCGAAGGGTTGATTGCGGATGTTTAAGCCCAGCACCCATCCCCGCGTTTTTGCCGTGCCGCCGGGTTCGGATTTCCCCAAAGCGCTGGTTGAGGGGCTGCGACAGCGCAGCGCAGCGCATCCGCCCGAGGCTTTGGCGAAGGTCCAGCTTGTGGTGAATACCCGCCGCATGGCCCGCCGCGTGCGCGATCTGTTTGACCAGGGTCCTGCCTGCCTGTTGCCCCGGCTCTCGCTGGTGACCGATTTGGGCGACAGCGTCGATCTTGCGCAAATTCCACCCGCGATTCCCGCCCTGCGGCGCAGGCTGGAACTGACGCAGCTGATTGCCAAGCTGTTGGAGCAACAGCCCGATCTGGCGGCGCGGTCCTCTCTGTTTGATCTCTCCGACAGCCTTGCCGCCCTGATTGATGAGATGCAGGGCGAAGGCGTCTCGCCCGATGCGATCCGGCAGTTAGACGTCAGCGACATGTCGGGCCATTGGGCCCGCGCGCAGGCGTTTATCGGAATTGCGGATCACTTTGTCGACTCGGGGCCCGATGCGCTGGATGCGCAGGCGCGACAACGGAAGGTGGTCGAAAACCTGATTGAGCGCTGGCAGGAAACCCCTCCGCAGCACCCGGTGATCCTTGCGGGTTCAACCGGGTCGCGGGGCACCACCCTGATGCTGATGGAGGCCGTCGCCCGCCTGCCCCAAGGTACACTGATCCTGCCCGGGTACGATTTCGATCAGCCTGATGCCGTCTGGCACCGACTGGATGAGGCGCTGACCTCGGAAGATCACCCGCAATACCGGTTCCGCAAGCTGATGACCCGGTTGGGAATGGACCCCGGACAGGTTGAGCCCTGGACCGATGACCCGGCCCCCTCACCTGCGCGTAACCGTCTGATTTCACTTGCGTTACGCCCTGCCCCAATCACCGACGCGTGGATGTCCGAAGGCCCGCAACTGACCGATCTGGACAGCGCCACCCAGGACCTGACACTGGTTGAGGCGCAATCACCACGGGCCGAGGCACTGGCCATCGCCCTGCGTCTGCGCGAGGCGGCGGAAACCGGCCAGACCGCCGCGCTGATCACGCCCGATCGGATGCTCACCCGTCAGGTCAGCGCCGCGCTGGACCGTTGGAACATCCTGCCCGATGACAGCGCGGGCCTGCCGCTGCAACTGTCACCGCCGGGCCGGTTCCTGCGCCACGTGGCCGGGCTGTTTACCAAACGGCTTGAGGGTGAGGCGCTGCTGACCCTGCTGAAACATCCCCTTTGCCATGGTGGTGACGACCGGGGGGCGCATCTGCTGCACGCCCGCGATTTGGAACTGGATTTGCGGCGGCATGGCCCACCATTCCCCGACAACGCCAGCCTGACCGCCTTCACCATCCGAAAGGAGGTGCCCGAGGACTGGATGCGCTGGCTGATCACCCATTTCTGCGATCAGCAGTTCACGGGGGACTTGCCCCTGTCCGATTGGGTCACACGTCTGCGCAGTCTGGCCGAGGCGATCTCGACCGGCAGCGCAGGTGAAACCAATCCGCTTTGGGACAAGAACGCAGGTCAAAAGGCGCTGTCGGTCCTGACCACGCTGGAGGATGAGGCGCAGCATGGCGGCCCCATGACCGCCCGCGATTTCGCCGACCTGCTGGGCGCGCTTCTGGCGGGCGAAGAGGTCCGCGACCGTGACGCGCCGCATCCGCATATCATGATCTGGGGCACGCTTGAGGCGCGGGTGCAGGGTGCCGATCTGCTGATTCTGGGTGGTCTGAACGAGGGCAGCTGGCCCGAGGCCGCCGCGCCAGACCCCTGGCTGAACCGGCAAATGCGGGACAAGGCCGGTCTGTTGCTGCCCGAACGCCGCATTGGTCTGTCGGCCCATGACTTTCAGCAAGCCGTCGGCGCGCCCGAGGTTTGGCTGACCCGCGCGACCCGGTCCGATGACGCCGAAACTGTGCCATCGCGCTGGCTGAACCGCCTGACGAACCTGCTGCAGGGTTTGCCGGGGCAGGGTGGTCGTGATGCCCTGTCCGCCATGCGCGCACGGGGTCAAACCTATCTGCGCTGGTCCGAACAGCTTGAGGCCGCGCCGCGCATCGACCCCGCGCCGCGCCCATCGCCGCGCCCGCCTATCGCGTCGCGCCCGCGTCGCCTCAGCGTGACCGAGATCAAACGCCTGATCCGCGATCCTTACGCGATTTACGCAAAACATGTGCTGAAGCTGCGGCCACTGGACCCGTTGGTTCAGGCCCCGGATGCGTTGCTGCGCGGGATCGTCATCCATGAAATCCTTGAACATTTCGTCAAGGACAGCGTATTGGACAGCGCCTTGCTGACCCGCGAAAACTTTCTGAAACGGGCCGAAACCCTATTGGATCAGCATGTCGCCTGGCCCACCGCGCGCAAGCTGTGGCTGGCGCGGCTCGAACGGATCGCGGATGATTTCCTGGTCGCCGAAACCGCCCGACGCGGGGATGGCGGGCCGGTGGCGTTCGAGGCCGCAATGAAACTGGTGCTGTCACCGCTGGATTTCACCATCGCGGGACGGGCTGACCGGATTGATCACAACAGCCGGGGCGCTTTGCGGATCGTGGATTACAAAACCGGCACCCCTCCGACAGAATCCCAACAGGCCAAGTTCGACAAACAATTGCTGATCGAGGCTGCAATGGCCGAGCAAGGGGCCATCGAAGGGATTGACCCGATTGCGGTGGCCGAGGCCATTTTTGTCGGCATGGGCGGTACCTATAAAGAGGTCGCAGCCCCCCTGGCCAAAGAACCGCCCGACAAGGTTCTGGCCGAGTTGAAAGAGCTGATTTCTGCCTATTTAGAGCCTGATCAGGGCTTCACATCCCGCCGAATGCTGCACAAGGACACAGACATTGGCGACTACGATCACCTCGCCCGGTTTGGTGAGTGGGACCGCACCGACGCATCCGACCCCGAGGTGTTGAAATGACCGCCCGCAACGATGCGACCGAGCGGCAGGTGCAAGCCGCGCGCCCCGATGCCTCAACCTGGTTGGCGGCCAATGCGGGGTCCGGCAAAACCCGCGTTCTGACCGACCGGGTGGCGCGATTGTTGCTGGGTGGCGTGCAGCCGCAGCATATCCTGTGCCTGACTTACACCAAGGCCGCCGCCAGCGAGATGCAGAACCGCCTGTTCAAACGGCTGGGCGAATGGGCGATGTTGGGCGACGATGCACTGCTGGCGCAGCTGACCGATCTGGGCGTGCCGGGTGTGATCGACCCCGAGCGTCTGGCGCAGGCGCGCACCCTGTTTGCCCGCGCGATTGAGACGCCGGGCGGCTTGAAGATCCAAACGATCCATTCCTTCTGCGCCTCGCTTCTGCGGCGCTTTCCGCTTGAGGCCGGGGTCAGCCCGCAATTCTCGGAAATGGAGGACCGCGCCGCCGCCCTGTTGCGCGAGGAAATCGTTGAGGATTTTGCCGACGGGCCTCAGGCCGGTTTGATCGAAGACGTTGCGCGGTTCGTCACCGATACCGGGTTCGACAACCTGACGACCGCCATCACGCATAAACGCAACCTGTTTGCGCAGCCGCTGGACTGGCCCGATCTGCTGCAACGGTTCGACTTGCCTGACGGGTTTGACGAAGACGCGCTGAAAGCCCGCGTGTTTCTGGGGGGTGAGGTCGACCTGATCCGCGCGATCCTGCCTGCGCTGACGGAAAGCGGCGGCAACAACGCCAAGGCGGCTGCGAAACTGGCTGCGTTTTCTGAAGCGAGGATCAGTAGCCTGCCCCTTTTGGAAAGCGTGTTCCTGACCGGCAAAGCGGCAAAAGAACCCTTTACCGCCAAGATCAACAGCTTTCCGACCAAAGCTCTGCGCGAAGGGGCGCTGGCCGGGCAGATGCCTCAGCTTGAGGCGCTGATGTTGCGCATCGAGGCCGCGCGTGAGCAGCGATTGGCGCTGGTCGCAGCGCGTAAGACGCATGTCTTGCACCGCTTTGCCGCGGCCTTCCTGCCGGAATATGAGCGGCGCAAACAGCTGCGCGGATGGCTGGATTTCGACGACCTGATCCTGCGCGCGCGGCAGGTGCTGAACGACCCGGCGGTGGCCGAATGGGTGCTGTACCGGCTGGATGGCGGCATCGATCATATTCTGGTTGATGAGGCGCAAGACACCAGCCCCGACCAATGGGATGTGGTCGAAAAACTGGCGCAGGAATTCACCAGCGGGGAAGGGGCCCGATCCGGGGTTGAGCGCACGATCTTTGTGGTCGGTGACAAGAAACAGTCGATCTATTCCTTTCAGGGCGCAGACCCGGCGGCCTTTGACCGGATGCAGCAGGAATTTGGGCGCAGGCTGGCGGAATCAGGCTCTAAACTGTGGGATTCGACGCTGGAATACTCGTTCCGATCCTCCAGCGCGATCCTGTCTCTGGTGGATATTCTGTTCGAAAACCGGGCTGAGGCCGGGTTCCACAAGGACAGCCAGCACCGCGCGTTCAAATCCGATCTGCCCGGTCGCGTCGATCTGTGGCCGGTCGTTGAAAAGGTTGAAGACGACGAGGACGGTGACTGGACCGATCCCGTCGATCGCCCCGGCGCGCGGCATCACACTGTTATTCTGGCCGAGAAGGTGGCGCACTCGATCAAAGACATGATCGACCGTGGTGAGACGATCCCCGAGGATGACGATAGACCCGGTACTTTCGTCCGACGAAGGGTGCAGCCGGGGGATTTTCTGATCCTCGTGCAGCGCCGGTCCGACCTGTTTGCCGAGATCATCCGTGCCTGCAAAGCCCTGCGCCTGCCCATTGCCGGGGCAGACCGTCTGAAAGTGGGCGCGGAACTGGCGGTCAAGGATCTGGCCGCACTGCTGAGCTTTCTGGCCACGCCCGAGGACAGCCTGTCGCTGGCGACCGTGCTGAAATCGCCTCTGTTCGGCTGGACGGAACAACAATTGTTTGATCTGGCGCATCGGCGGCAGGAACAATTCCTTTGGGCCGCACTTCGCAGCCGGGCCGAGGATTTTCCCGACACGCTGGAGGTCCTGAACGACCTGCGCGGCCAGATTGACTTTCTCCGCCCCTATGACCTGATCGAACGCATCCTGACCCGCCATGACGGGCGGCGCAAATTGTTGGGCCGTCTGGGGGCTGAGGCAGAGGATGGCATCAACGCGCTGCTGTCTCAGGCACTGGCCTATGAGCGCACGGACATTCCCAGCCTGACCGGGTTTCTGGTGTGGATGCAGACCGACGATCTGGAAATCAAACGCCAGATGAGCGGTGTCGGTAACATGATCCGGGTGATGACGGTGCATGGATCGAAAGGGTTGGAAGCGCCGATTGTGATCCTGCCGGATACGGGCAAACGGCAGGCTCCGCGCGATGCTGAGATCATGGTGGGTGAGGGGACACCGCTGTGGAAAGTACCTGCTGATGCCTCACCCGCGCTGATCGCCCAAGCCCGGACCGAGGCACGCGCGCGGGAAGAGAATGAGCGGCTTCGATTGCTTTATGTGGCTCTGACACGGGCGGAAAAGTGGTTAATTGTGGGTGCTGCAGGGGATGTCGGCAAGGACGGAACCAGCTGGTATCAGATGGTTGAGGCCGCGATGGCGCGGGCAGGGGCCGTTCAGTTGCCGGACGAAGACACCCGGCGCTTGTCGCATGCGGATTGGGATGCCCTGCCACTGGTTGAGCATAGCGAGGCTGAGGTGACTGAGGTCCCGCTGCCAGACCATTTCCAAACGCCCGCTGCTGTACCCGACACCGCGCCTGAAACGCTCAGCCCGTCTGATCTGGGCGGGGCGAAGGCGCTGCCGGGGGATACCGGTCAGGATGAGGAGGCCGCCAAGCTGCGCGGCACACGCCTGCACCTTCTTTTGGAACACCTGCCCGCAGTCGCGCGGGACCAATGGCCCCAGCTCTGCGCCCGCGTTCTGCCGGATATGCAGGAACCCGAACGGCAGGGCCTGCTGGCCGAGGCGCAGACCGTGCTGACCGCCGATCACCTGCAACCCGTTTTCGCCGCAGGCACGCTGGCCGAGGTTCCGGTCACAGCCGACCTCAATGGGCGGCGTATGCATGGGATCATCGACCGGCTGATTGTGTCTGAAACCGACGTACAAATCATTGATTTCAAATCAAATGCAACGGTGCCCGATCGCCCCGAAACCTGCCCCGAAGGTCTGTTGCGTCAGATGGGGGCCTATGCGCAGGCACTGGCGCAGATTTACCCGGGGCGTAAGGTTCGCACAGGGATATTGTGGACCCGAAACGCCGACCTCATGTGGTTGCCACACGATCTTGTGACGGACGCGCTGGCCCGAACCCAGATACCTTGACCTTGCACCGGACCGCCCCTACGTTCTGTTCCCGAGTTAGCCCCATTCAGGAGACAGAATATGTCGACCGTAGCAGTAACCGACGATACCTTTGACGCCGAAGTCAAGAATTCCGACATCCCCGTTGTTGTCGACTTCTGGGCCGAATGGTGTGGCCCCTGTAAGCAGATTGGCCCCGCTCTGGAAGAGCTGGCCGCTGAATACGGCGACAAGGTGAAAATCGCCAAGGTGGACGTGGACAGCAACCCGAACTCGGCCGCGGCCATGGGTGTACGCGGTATCCCGGCGCTGTTCATCTTCAAGGACGGTCAGGTTGTTTCGAACCGCGCAGGTGCCGCCCCCAAGGCAGCGCTGCAAAGCTGGATCGAAGAATCCATCTGATCCGCCCGGATCATCGAATACCAAAGGCGTCCACTTTCGGGCGCCTTTTTTACGCCGGAGGGTCAGATGGCAAAAACACGGGTTCTTGTTGAGTTCGGCATGGGAACCTCGCTGAGGCGCGAGGATTATACCGAGGCCGCGCGGCGGGCGATCAAAGACGCGCTATGGCACAATTCGGTCAACATGGCCGAACTGTTCGACTTTCCAAAAGACGCAATGATCATCGATGCCGAGATTGGTGTTCAGCAGCCGGACAAGGTTGATAAACAGGCGCTGACCGAGATTTTTCCATATGGGCAGCCCAATATCACCGTCACGCAGGGCGGGTTGGATATCGAAAAACCTCATGCCGAAGGGTGCACTGTCATCGCCAATGCGGCCATCATCGTTTCGTTCGACTTGGAGCCCGTGACATGACCGGAAAACGCATCATTCTGGAAATGGGCACCGGCAACGATCTGTACGGGCAGGACTACACCAAGGCCGCGCGCCGGGCGGTACAGGATGCGCTGCATCATTCCTCGATCACGTTGTTTTCAAAGCTGGGCATCGATCACGCCGACATGCGGGTGCGCGTTACGATCGGCGTGCAGGAACCCGATCGCGTTGACTGCGACGTGGTTGCCACCGACCTGCCGCGTGGCCGGGCCGAGGTGCGGGCGGTGAAAGGCGGGCTGGATGTCGCTGATGCCGAAGCTGGCACCAAACACGTGGTCGCGACCGCCGCGATTGAGGCTTTTCTACCCGATCTGTCTGACCGCTTTAAGCTGAGCTGACAAAGAAAAAGCCGCTCGAACGAGCGGCTCATCTTTTGCGGTGGTTCCGATAGTTGGATCAGACCTTGTTGATGTCCGCGCGGCACAGACCGATATCATCCAGTTGATGATCAGACAGTTCGGACAACAGGGCGCGTGTTTTGCGGGTTTCATTCCACTCAGCCGCTTTTTCAAAAGCTGCGGTGAACGCGTCCACTACATGCAGGATGGTAGCTGCTCCGAGTGGCGCATGGATATTTGCAGTACTTGCCATTTGCGCATTCCTTAAAACTGAAACAGCCGACCCTTCGTCGGTTGCAGGTCTCATTTAGAACCAAGGGCTGAGTCCCACAATTGCTAGTCCTACAGACCCGATCTGCGATTCCTGCATATCTTTTAAGCAGTTTGTGAACTGTTGCGCTGACCCCCGGTCCGGCCCATATAGGGTGCCAGCGAAGAACGGAGGCCCCCATGGCAGATAGCGATTTTCCCGGTTGGCACGGCACAACGATCATTGGCGTCAAAAAGGGCGGCCAGGTGGTGATTGCCGGCGACGGACAGGTCAGCCTGGGCCAGACCGTGATCAAGGGCACCGCCCGCAAGGTGCGCCGCCTGTCGCCCGGCGGGTTCGAAGTGGTCGCAGGCTTTGCCGGATCGACAGCGGACGCCTTCACCCTGCTGGAGCGGTTGGAGGCCAAGCTTGAGGCCACGCCCGGCCAGCTTGCCCGCGCCTCGGTCGAATTGGCCAAGGACTGGCGGACGGATAAATACCTGCAAAAGCTTGAGGCGATGCTGATCGTCACCGACGGCACCGATCTGCTGGTGATCACCGGCGCAGGCGATGTGCTGGAACCCGAACACAACGTGGCCGCCATCGGCTCGGGTGGCAATTTCGCACTGGCCGCCGCCCGCGCGATGATGGACAGCGACAAACCCGCCGAAACCGTGGCGCGTGAGGCGATGGCGATTGCGGCCGATATCTGCGTCTATACCAACGGCAATCTGACGGTTGAGAGCATATCAGGCTAGCAACGCTTTTATCTCTTTGCCTTTCCAACGCAATTGCATCCCGATCAGTCCCAGTATCGCCGCAAGGATGACGATGTAATAGGGCACGCGGATGTCGATGCTCATCAACCCACCACCGATCAGGGACATCACGCCGCCCGCAAGGCAGAACACGGCTGTGGTCACCCCCATGACCCAGCCCTGATCGGTTTCACTGACCGCGGATGAGAACAGGCCCAGCAGGGTCGGGTAAGACACGCCGAAGAAGAAGTAGAAAAAGAAAACGGGGACGTAGCTCAGCACCCCGCTGGGGCTGAAGGCAAAGCCGAATCCGCAGATCACCATGACCACCAGCGAGGCAAAGATGATCTGATGCTTGCTGAACCTTTCCTGCGCCGGTTTCACAAGGAATGTGCTGGAAAAGGCCAGCGCAAAACCGATCACCACCATCGCCATGCTGCCGCCGATGACCCCGTAGCCCCAGGCGCTGGTCAGGAAATTGTCGACGAACACGTAGAAGGTGACATTGGCGATCATGAACAACGCGTAAACCGGCAGGATTTTCAACACCATCGGATGTGACCGCACCGCGATCAGGCTGTCGGTGATGTCGCGGGGGCGGAACACAAACGCGGCCCGCTCGGACCGGGTATCTTTAAAGAAAACCATCACCATGAAAATGGCGACCAGTACCAGAACGAAGGCCCCGTAAAACGGTGTTTTCAACGTGGCGAAACTGCCCAGCAGGTTGGCGTCGGACAAGATCGCGCCAATCAGGGGTCCACCAACGAGGCCAAAGCTGACGCCGGTAATGATATAGCCCATGTTGCGGTCGCGGTCGGCATCATCGGTGCTGCCGTCAATCATCGCCGCTTGCGCAATGGGTTGATTGCCTGCGGTGAATCCCGTGATCGACCGGCCAACAATCAGCAGCAACAGACTGTTGATATACAGCGCCGCGATTGTCAGCGCATAGCCGACCAGCGCCCCGCCCAGACAAATCAGCAGGGCATTCTTGCGCCCAATCGAATCTGACACTTTCGAGACATAGACCACCCCCAGAAACCAGGACAAAAAGAAGCACCCGATCACCAGACCGTAGTACAGATGCCGCGTGCCCATGCCTGTACTTTCTGGCAGAAACCCGGATTTTGTCTCCATGATCAACGAATTGATAATGGGAAAAACCAGACCCTGACCCAACAGGTCGACGAACACCACAAACAGCAGAGTGATCTTGGCTAATTTTGTCATGTCCGCGCTCCTGACCCTCAAAGCGTTGAAAACACTGTACCAGAGGGCACGCGTTTCACCTATGGAAAGCATTTGCAAACCGGATGGGGCATTGCTAACCAACGTGGCCGCTGTTGTTTTCACTCTCGCGGTGACTACCTAAGCCGAACCGCTGATCGAAAGGACCCAACCCGTGACCGACCTGACCCCGCGCGAGATTGTCTCGGAACTGGACCGTTTCATTATCGGTCAGAAGGATGCAAAACGCGCCGTTGCCGTCGCGCTGCGCAATCGCTGGCGGCGCAAGCAGCTGGCAGACGATATCCGCGATGAGGTCTATCCCAAAAACATCCTGATGATCGGCCCCACCGGTGTCGGCAAAACCGAGATCAGCCGCCGTCTGGCGAAACTGGCCCGCGCGCCCTTTGTCAAGGTTGAGGCCACCAAGTTTACCGAGGTCGGTTACGTTGGTCGTGACGTGGAACAGATCGTGCGCGATCTGGCCGATGCAGCAATTATCCAGACCCGCGAATATATGCGCGAGGACGTTAAGGCGCGCGCGCATCAAGCCGCTGAGGATCGGGTGATCCAAGCTATCGCGGGCGAGGACGCCCGTGAAGGCACACGCGAGATGTTCCGCAAAAAGCTGAAAGCCGGAGAGTTGGACGACACGGTGATCGAACTGGAACTGGCCGACACTTCAAACCCGATGCCGATGTTTGACATGCCCGGCCAGCCCGGCAGCCAGATGGGGATGATGAATCTGGGTGATATCTTCGGCAAGGCGTTCGGCGGGCGGACCGTCAAGAAACGCATGACCGTGGCCGAAAGCTATGACGCGCTGATCGGGGAAGAGGCGGACAAGCTGCTGGATGACGAAACGGTCAACCGCGTAGCGCTGGAGTCGGTCGAACAGAACGGCATCGTCTTTCTGGATGAGATCGACAAGGTCTGCGCAAGATCCGATGCGCGTGGCGGCGATGTCAGCCGCGAAGGGGTGCAGCGCGACCTGCTGCCCCTGATCGAGGGCACTACCGTCAGCACCAAGCATGGCCCGGTCAAAACCGACCATATCCTGTTCATCGCCAGCGGAGCGTTCCACATCGCCAAGCCCTCGGACCTGTTGCCGGAACTGCAGGGGCGTCTACCGATACGGGTAGAGCTGCGCGCCCTGACCGAAGAGGATTTCGTGCGCATCCTGACCGAGACCGACAATGCCCTGACCCGCCAGTACACCGCGCTGATGGGAACAGAAGAGGTCACGGTCAGCTTTACGGATGACGGCATCGCAGCCCTTGCCAAGATCGCGGCGGATGTGAACCAAAGCGTCGAAAACATCGGCGCGCGGCGGCTTTACACCGTGATGGAGCGCGTGTTCGAAGAGCTCTCGTTCACCGCGCCCGATCAGGCCGGGGCGGACATTACCGTCAACGCGCAATTCGTTGACGACAATCTAGGCGAACTGACCAAATCCACTGACCTGAGCCGTTACGTTCTGTAACACGGGCCAGCTGGTTTTTGCCGCTACTTGCCCCGAACATCTCTGGACGTGGGGCCAGAAATCGATAGCTTGGCGCAAAATCATTCATAGGTGTTTTGTGCTGCGCTATTTGATCGTTTTGGTCCTGTCCCTGTCTGTATCGGCCTGCGTCGACCGGACAATCACGGAAACCGTGCCCTCGGCTGTGAATATCGGCACGCCGATTACCGTGTTCGCCAGCACAACCCGCGCGCGCGAGGCGGACGGATCCTATGGGTTCCGACGCGGTGAAACACTGCAATTTCTGGAAACGCAGGTCTCGATCCCGCCATCGCACACGCCCGGAACCCTCAGGTTTTCCTATGCGGACCCCGATCCGCAAAAGGAATTCGTTCTGGCAGACATCCAGCAACTCAGCGGCCCTGAAGGGTTGCACACGCATCTGCGCGGTCAGGATGACGTGACCATCTTTGTGCACGGCTATAACTCGACCCAGACCGAAACCATTTTTCGTGCCGCGCAGCTGTCGCATGACATCGGGCTGCCCGGATCGATCCTGGTGTATTCCTGGCCCAGCCGGGCCACCGGGTACGGCTATGCCTATGATCTGGACAGTATGCTGTTTGCCCGCGACGGGCTGGAGCAAACCATCCGCGAGCTGAAATCCATGGGGGTCAAACGCGTGGTTCTGGTGGCGCATTCGATGGGCGGCGCCCTGTCGATGGAGATGATGCGACAGGCCGAGTTGCAACAGCCGGGTTGGTCCAACAGGAATATCGAAGGCGTGGTGCTGATCTCACCTGATCTGGATGTGGATTTGTTCCGATCACAGATGAAACGGATTGACACGCCGCCCGATCCATTTGTGGTCATGGTGTCGCAGAAAGACAAAATCCTGAATATCTCGGCCCGCCTGCGCGGCACAGCCGAGGGCGAAAGGCTGGGCAATATCAGCTCGGTCGATGATCTGGCCGAGTTTCCGATCAATGTACTTGATACCACGGCTTTTAACAGCGACGCGGAATCTTCACATTTCGTGGCTGCGACCTCGCCGGCCTTGTTGGCGATCCTGGGTTCGGTCCGGCGGGTCACGGGCACGTTCGGGTCCGACGAGCGGCGTGGAATCGATGTTCTTGTCCCACCGAGTCAGCGCAACCCTGATGGCGCGACCGAAATTGTGCTGACCGAAACAGGGGACGCCGAGGTGATTAAACCATAGCCGCCGGGTCTACCGGGTCCGCCGCAGATAGACGTAATAGGCGCCGTCGCCACCATGGCTGATATGAGCGGGCGTCACCTGCAGCACCGCCTGCGCCAACGGCGGGATCGACAGCCAATGTGGCACCTGATTGCGCAACACCCCGCGCGGGGTGGGGATGGGGCCGGGTTCGTCACGATCCTTACCCTTGCCCGTCACCACAAGGACCAGCCGCTTGCCCTGCGCCTGCGCGGTCAACACGAACCGGATCAGGGTGGGGTGGGCCGTGTCCACGCGCATGCCATGCAGGTCCAGCTTGCCCTCGGGTTTCAGCTTGCCGCGCTTCATCCGCCCGAACGCCTTGGTGTCCATCTGCACCGGGCTGGCACGCATCCGGTCCGTGACCGAGGGCTGCAAACCATGCCGCGCCGGTTTGGTGGGCGCGGTTTGCCCAACTTCGAACCCCTCAAGCCGGAATTTCGGAGTTTTTGTTGGCTTGGGTTTGGGCAGGGTGGTCGGATGCACCGACTGCGGCAGTTCAGGGTGCATGCGTTCGGCTTGTTTGGCGACCTTGCGCCACAGCTCGATCTCTTCTTCGGTCAGTTTGCGCCGGGTCATCAGAACTCATCCGGGATCAGGGCATAGGCGCGCTGGATCGGCAACAAAAGAACCATCCGGCCCGGGTCTTTCAAACGTCCGGCAGCCTGACCTGCCGCATCGCCGGTGCCAAAGAAAATATCCGCCCGTTGCGCCCCCTTGATGGCGGACCCCGTGTCCTGTGCGATCATCAACCGGCGCATCGGGTCCTTGCCGTCCTTCTCAACCCAAACCGGGGCACCCAACGGTGTATAGGCCGGATCGGCCGCAATGCTGCGCATGGTGGTGACGGACCGGTTCATTGCACCCAACGGTCCGAACTCGGGCGCAACGCGGGAAACTTCGCGAAAGAACACGTAAGAGGGGTTGTGAAACAACAGCTCTGCCCCGGCTTCGGGGTTCTTGCGCACCCATGACTTGATCATCTGGGCACTGACCTGATGGGCCGCCAACGCGCCCTGACGGATCAGCTCGGACCCGATCGAGCGATAGGGGTGCCCGTTCGCCCCGCCATAGCCCACCCGCAAGGCCCCGCCATCGGGCAGCCGAATACGGCCCGAGCCCTGGATTTGCAGAAAGAACAGCTCAACCGGGTCATCGACCCAGGCGATCTCAAGTCCGCGCCCGGTCATCGCATCACCCGTCAGGATATCGCGACGGCTGAGCCATGGCCCCTCGGCCCGTGCCTCGGGTGGCATTTTATAAATTGGGTATTTGTAGCGGTCCGTGCGGGTGCGCGAGCCATCCAGTTCCGGTTCGAAATAGCCGGTGAACAGCGCATCCTTGCCGTCCTGAACCAGAACCGGACGGAAAAACAGCTCAAAGAAAGATCGGGCGGCATCGGATTCGTAGGTCCGCGCCACGCCACATAAGGCACGCCAATCCGGGTCGTCCAGATCCCCGCAGGTGTTCAGAAAAACCGAAAGGGCCGCGCCGTGATCATCGGCGGCCCAGCCATCAAGGTCGTCAAAGGACAGGATGGATCGCGTCGCCTCGGCATTGGCAGAGGTTGCCATCACAGCCCCCAGCAAAAGCGACCGAAGCGCGGCAATCATGCGTCCGTGGCAACAAGCAGCCAGTTCGGATCGTCACTGCCCATGACACGGGCAAAGGTCCAGCTGTCCTTTTGGCGTTTGACGGTGTTCGGGTTGCCTTCGATGATGTCGCCGCCGCGATCGCGCACGACCGAGGTCAGCTCACCAACAAACCGCATGGTGATCTCGGCCTGGTTGGTGTCCTTGTCGAACTTCGCATCCGCCACCGTGGTTTCACGAACACCGATGAACTCGGCCTCAATGGTCAGGCCCTGATCTTCGCGGTCTGCGACGACAGAGACAAAGGTGTCGAACACCTCTTCCGACAGGAAAGGCTGGATTTCATCCAGGTTCCCTTTTTCGAACCCCATGACGATCATCTCGTAAGCACCGCGCGCGCCCTGCACGAATTCGCTGACCGAAAAGCTGGGCTCAACCCGTTTCATCGCCGCCAGGGTCTGCGCCTGTTCGCTGTCTTCGGCGACATGGTCGGTGATGTCATGATCCGGGCCGCCATCGATCACCTCAAACCCGCGGCGGGCGTTCTGAGTATCGGGCTGCTGCTGAACGGGAGGTTTTTCAAAACCTTCACGCGTCCCCAGCACGCTTTTCAAGCGCAGGATCAGGAAAACGGCAATTCCGGCCAGGACCAGCAACTGGATCATCGGTTCGTTCATTTCATCCTCTTTTCAGACCGTGGCTTTGTATACACGGCCTCTTGCCACTATGTAGGTGACAGTTTGTGGCAAGTCCACCGCCCGGTCCCCGTTAAAGGATAACGCAAATGTATCTGTTCTTGGCATTTTTGTTGGTGCCCATCATCGAGATCGCCCTGTTCATCCAGGTTGGTGGTCTGATTGGCCTGTGGCCAACGCTGGCAATTGTGGTTCTCACAGCCATTATGGGCACTGCATTGGTCAGGACACAAGGTCGCATGGCGCTGGCCAACCTGCAGCGATCCTTTGCCGAACTGGACGATCCGACCGAACCCCTGGCGCATGGGGCCATGATCCTGCTTTCGGGTGTGTTGCTGCTGACGCCGGGCTTTTTCACAGATGCCATTGGTTTTGCTTTGCTTATCCCCGGCATCCGCGTCGCGGTGTTCCGCTATCTGAAATCCAGGGCCACCATCACCGGGTTTCAAATGGGTACCGGCGCGCAGTTTCGCACCGGACCGCAATCCTATGACGATGACGTGATCGACGGAGAATTTACCGAGGTCCGCCCCAATCGCGACCCCTCAAAGCCCTCCAAATGGGTCGAAGGCCCGTGACCTGCATTGAGGTACCGCGCCCAACTTGCTAAGCAATGGCAAATTTCATTTTTGGAGTAGATCCATGGCCGAAGAAAACGCTGCGGAAAACACCGCAGCCCAAGCAGCCCCGCAGGTTCAAATGCGCGTTCTGGGACAATTCATTCGTGATATGTCCTTTGAAAACGTGATGGCACAAAAAGGTGTGTCCGGTGATGTTCAGCCCGAAATCGCAGTTCAGGTGAACCTGGACGCGAAAAAACGCCCGGTCGAGCATCAGTACGAGGTTGCCGTCAAACTGAACCTCAAATCCAAAGCCAAGGGCATGGAAGACGTCCTATTCCTGTGCGAGATCGACTATTGTGGTCTGTTCCACATCGAAGGTGTGGCCGATGACCAGCTGCACCCGTTCCTGATGATCGAATGCCCGCGCATGTTGTTCCCGTTCCTGCGCCGCATCGTCAGCGACATCACCCGCGACGGTGGCTATCCGCCGGTCAATCTGGACAATATCGATTTCGTCGGTCTCTACCGCAACGAATTGCTGCGCCGTCAGGCCGAAGCCCAAAAAGCCGAAGCCTAAGGGCTTTGACGACCCGCGCCGAGACAGGTCTCAGGCGCGGGTCCACAGGGCGTTTTCGCCCAGTTTCCCAACAAATGCCTCATGCGCTGCGCGTTCATCCTCGGTGATCTTCGATGCCAGAGCTGTCGGACGCGCCGTGGGACGCCAGTCATCCTGACCCCCTGCGCCCGATGACGCGGATGTGGACAGGCCGAAATCCGGCTGCCGCCCGCCGATCAGTTCCAGATAGACCTCGGCCAGAATTTCCGAGTCGAGCAAAGCCCCGTGCAGCGTCCGGTTCGAGTTGTCGATATTGAACCGCCGGCACAACGCATCCAGTGACGCGGGCGAGCCGGGAAAACGTTTGCGCGCAATCGCCAGCGTATCCAGTGCCTGATCCATCGGAATCTGCGGCAGCCCCATCCATTTCAACTCAGCGTTCAGGAATTTCATGTCGAAAGAGGCGTTGTGGATCACCAGCTTGGAATCCTTGATGAAATCGCGAAATCCCTGACCAACCTTGGCAAAGACCGGCTTGTCCTTCAGCGTCACCTCACCCTTTTCCGGCGGGCGTGGGTTGTCCAACAGGTCCGGGCCGATTCCATGCACGCCAAACGCCTCATCCGGCATCCCGCGTTCGGGGTTGATATAGACGTGATAGGTCTCACCTGTGGCCACGTGGTTCCACAGCTCGACCGCGCCGATTTCGACAATCCGGTCGCCGCTTTCGGGATCAAACCCCGTGGTTTCGGTATCGAGTACAATCTCACGCATCTGCCATCCCCGCCCGTATCTGCCTGACCACATCCTGCACCTGCGCACGGGCATGGTCCAGCGTATCCGTCACGATCACAAAATCCGACCGCGCGCATTTCTCGTCATTCGGCATCTGCTTGGTGCGGATCTGTTCAAACTGCGCCTCGGTCATCGTGCCGCGCGCCATCACGCGGCGCTTTTGTTCCCCGGCCGGGATCGACACGCAGGCAACGGCGTCCATCACCGCGTCCCCGCCCGTTTCAAAGAGCAGAGGGATGTCGAACACCAGAATATCCGCCGTCGCCGTCTCGCGAAACGCAGCACGGTCCGCCGCCACCAATGGGTGCACGATCGCTTCGATCTGTTTCAACGCCTGCGGGTCCTGCGCGATGATCTGTTTCAGTGCATCGCGGCTGACAGCACCATCAACAATCGCATCAGGAAAAAGGGCGCGCATGGGTTCAACAGCGGCCCCACCCCTTGTATAGAGCCTATGTACCGCCGCATCCGCATCCCACAGCGCACAGCCTTCGGCGACGAATATCTGCGCCGTGGTGCTTTTGCCCATCCCGATTGAGCCCGTCAGACCCAGCGCAAAGCTCATCCCAATACCGCCGCGCGCAGATCATCCGTGACCTCGGGGCGTACACCGAACCAGCGTTCAAATCCGGGCACGGCCTGATGCAGCAACATGTCCAATCCGTTGACGGTGGTGCATCCAGCCTGTTCAGCCACCTGCAACAGCTGCGTTTTCAACGGCGCATAGATCAGGTCGGTCACAACCGTGCCCGGCTGCAACCCATCCAGCGGCACCCGCAATTCCGGCTGCCCCTGCATCCCCAGCGATGTTGTGTTGACCACCAGCTCGGCCTGATCGACCACATTCCCGGCCCGCACCCAGTCAACCACGGTGATGCGGTCGCCAAATTCCTGTTGCAGGTGATCTGCGCGGGCGCGGGTTCGGTTGCTCAGCAGAATCTGGGGCACGCCCGCCTCAATCAACGCCTGCAACACTGCGCGCGCCGCGCCGCCTGCACCAAACACCACCGCAGGGCCATCTGTCGGCACCCAATCCGGCGCGCCCGAGTGCAGATTTTGCATGAAACCATAGCCGTCGGTGTTATCCGCATGAATCGACCCGTCATCGTGAAACACCAGCGTATTTGCCGCCCCGATCTTTTTCGCCCGGTCCGAGACATGATCCGCGATGCGCAGTGCAGCCTCTTTATGCGGGACAGTGACATTGGTGCCAACAAACCCGGCCTTGGGTAGGGTGCGCAGAACGGTCTCAAGATTTTCCGGTGCCACATCCATCGGAACGTAATGCCCGGCCAGCCCGTAGGTTTTCAGCCAATGCCCATGCAATTGCGGCGATTTGGAATGCGCAATCGGGTGCCCGACCACACCGGCCAGAGGAATACGGTTATGCGTCATTGATCGATCACCCCTTTGACGGCCAGATAGTTCAGCAATTCCAACAGGGGCATACCCAAGACATTAAAATAGTCGCCGTCAATGGTGGCGAACAGACGGACGCCTTCCTCTTCCAGCTTATAAGCGCCCACCGCGTGCCGGATGCTGTCCCAATTGCGGGCTACATAGTCGCGCAGATACGCGTCCGAGCTGGCCCGCATCCGCAGGCGTACCTGACCCACATGACGCCAGATCGGCTCACCATCCTGATAGATCACCGCCGCCGACAGCAACATATGCCGTTTGCCCCGCATCGCCTTAAGCTGCGCTAAGGCGTCTTCGGGCGTTTCAGGTTTCGACAGCAGCTGCCCGTCGAAATCCAGCACCTGATCGCAGCCCAACACCATCGCGCCCCGGGATTTATCGCTGATCTTGCGCGCCTTCATCTCGGCCAGGGCATCGGCAATGTCACGAGGCGCTGCGCCCTCGGCCAGCAGCGCGCGCTTCATGGTATCCTCGTCCACGCGCGCCACCTGAACGGAAAACGGCACGCCTGCGTTTTCCAGCAACTGTGCGCGGATGGATGAGCCTGAGGCCAGGATGATGGGGACAGACATGTGGACAACCCCGTGTGCAAATCGTTGAGCGTTCCTGAACGGTTTGTATGGTTTTCAGATTGACACGCAACCCCGGGATTTTCGCGCAAAACTTCCCTGAGTCGCTCAAACGCTGTCCATCCGGGACAAGGATAAGTCGGAAAGGTGGGAAAACCGCGATCTCCACAGATACCCCAAGATTTGTCCCCAGAGGTATTCAGGAATTCACAAAATAAGTATTTGTTTTATATATGAAATTTATCCCACTCACAGAATCACTCTTCCCACGCCTGAAAAAGTCCACCTGGGGAAAACACATGTGTAAAAAAGTAATCCACGGATTTTGTTCACCCTACAAAACCATCTTCCTTTTTCTTTTCTTATTTTTTTATTAGGGAGAGTTCCGAGCAACGCCCGGAGCCAGCATGACCGATCTTCTTTTCACGATTTACCCATGGGTGAAGTCCGTTCACATCATGGCCGTGATCTCATGGATGGCCGGCCTGTTCTATTTACCGCGTCTGTTCGTCTATCACGTCGAAAAAGCCCAAAGCGTCGATGGGGCTGAGACCATTTTCCATGAAATGGAAGAAAAGCTGCTGCGGGTAATCATGCGCCCGGCAATGATCGTCGCATGGGCATGTGGTCTGATCATGGTGTTCACGCCGGGCATCGTCGGATGGGATTTTGCGTGGCCCTGGGTCAAGGGGGCGGGCGTGATTGCCATGACCTGGTTCCATCATTGGCTGATGGCACGGCGCAAAGACTTCTTTGAGGGGCAAAATAAGCTCACTGGGCGGCAGTATCGCATGATGAACGAGGTTCCGACCATTCTGATGGTTGCCATCGTTCTGGCGGTCGTTCTGAAGTTCTAGGCACTTTACGTTTTCAGAAAGAAATAAGAATCGAAACGCGCGTTCGAGCGTAGCGAGAGGCAGCGTGTTTCGATGTCGATGAAACGTAAAGTGCTTTGAGGGGCGGTTTGACTCTGACGGCTGCGGCGCTTATGTAGGTGGCAACACGCCCGTCCGGGCGGCGTATCTTCCGTACTGAAATTCCACTTCGTGCCGCGCTGTCTGCGGTGAAGGTATATATCATGACAACTGAAGCTTTGAATCTGGCCGATCTGAAAGCCAAAAGCCCCAAAGACCTTTTGGCGATGGCCGAAGAGCTGGAAATCGAAAACGCCTCGACCATGCGCAAGGGCGAGATGATGTTCCAGATTCTGCGCGAACGCGCGGATGAAGGCTGGACCGTCGGTGGCGATGGTGTGCTTGAGGTTCTGCAGGACGGGTTTGGGTTCCTGCGCTCGCCCGAGGCGAACTACCTGCCGGGCCCGGATGACATTTATGTTTCGCCCGACATGATCCGTCTGCATTCGTTGCGCACCGGGGATACGGTCGAAGGTGAGATCAAGGCACCGGACGATAACGAGCGTTACTTTGCGCTGACCAAAGTCACGATGATCAACTTCGAGAATCCTGAGAAGGCCAAGCACAAGATTCTGTTCGACAACCTGACGCCTCTGTACCCCGATAAGCGTCTGAAGATGGAGATCGAGGATCCGACCATCAAGGACAAATCGGCACGCGTGATCGATCTGGTTGCGCCCATCGGTAAAGGCCAGCGGTCGCTGATCGTGGCACCGCCGCGGACGGGTAAGACGGTGATCCTGCAGAACATCGCGCATTCGATCGAACAGAACCACCCCGAATGCTATCTGATCGTCCTGCTGATCGATGAACGCCCGGAAGAGGTGACGGACATGCAGCGTTCGGTGAAGGGTGAGGTTGTGTCCTCGACCTTTGACGAACCGGCGACGCGCCACGTGGCTGTGTCGGAAATGGTGATCGAAAAGGCCAAGCGTTTGGTGGAACATAAGCGAGATGTTGTTATCCTTCTCGACTCGATCACAAGACTTGGTAGGGCCTTTAACACTGTGGTGCCATCCTCAGGCAAAGTTCTGACCGGTGGTGTGGACGCGAACGCGCTGCAACGGCCCAAGCGATTCTTTGGTGCGGCGCGGAATATCGAAGAGGGTGGTTCGTTGACCATCATCGCGACTGCTCTGATCGATACCGGCAGCCGGATGGACGAGGTGATCTTTGAAGAATTCAAGGGCACCGGTAACTCGGAAATCGTTCTGGATCGCAAGATTGCGGACAAACGCGTGTTCCCGGCCATCGACATCCTCAAGTCTGGTACACGAAAAGAGGACCTGCTGGTCGACAAGGGTGATCTGGCCAAGACCTTTGTTCTGCGCCGCATCCTCAACCCGATGGGCACCACCGACGCGATCGAGTTCCTGCTGTCCAAGCTAAAGCAGACCAAGACGAACGGTGAGTTCTTCGATTCGATGAACACCTGACACAGGTCTTAATCCAGGCGAGGCCTTCGAATGGATACGATATTCGCCTTGGCCAGCGCGCAAGGCAAAGCCGGGGTGGCGGTCATCCGCCTCTCGGGTCCTTTGGCGCATTCCGCTGCGGTCCAGCTGACCGGTAGCCCGCTGCCGCCACGTGGCATGCGGGTTCGGTCCTTGCATGCGGCCGACGGATCACGGTTGGATGATGGGCTTGTTCTGACGTTCGAAGCCCCGGCCAGCTTTACCGGTGAGCACGTGGCCGAGTTGCAAATCCACGGAAGTACGGCTTCGGTCAATGCCGTGATGCGGTGCCTATCCGAAACGGAAGGGTTGCGTCTGGCCGAGCCCGGGGAATTCACGCGTCGCGCGCTTGAGAATGGCAAGATGGATTTGACTCAGATCGAGGGCCTGGCCGATCTCATCGATGCTGAAACTGAAGCGCAGCGCAAACAGGCGCAGACCATTCTGGCTGGAGAGCTTGGTGGATTGGCCGAACGCTGGCGTCGTGATCTGATCCGCGCGGCATCCCTGTTAGAAGCGGTGATCGATTTTGCCGATGAAGAGGTTCCGACTGACGTGACGCCCGAAGTGCGCCAATTGGTGACGGGCGTGATGCGGGACCTGCAACACCAGGCAGAAGGTGTGAAAATTGCAGAGCGCATCCGAAACGGGTTCGAGGTTGCCATCGTGGGTTTGCCAAACGCCGGCAAGTCAACTTTGCTGAACGCTTTGGCAGGGCGTGAGGCGGCTATCACCTCCGAATATGCCGGAACGACCCGCGATGTGATCGAGGTTCGTATGGATCTTGGCGGCCTGCCAGTTACTTTGCTGGACACTGCCGGTTTGCGCAAGACCGAGGATCACGTTGAAAGCCTTGGGATCGAACTGGCCCGCAAACGCGCTGATGCAGCAGACTTGCGTGTGTTTCTGACGGAAGACCCTTTGGAATTGGGTGTTCAGATGCAGGACGGGGATATTCAATTGTTGCCGAAAGCCGACCTTCGCGAAGATGTTGAAGGTGGGATTTCTGGTAAAACGGGGCAAGGAATTGATCGCCTGATCAACCACATATCGCGTGTTCTGGGCGAACGATCCACTAGCCATGGTATTGCAACACGCGAAAGGCATCGTGTTTCGTTGATCGATGCGCGGAATGCGCTGAACACCGCCATGACAGTTCTGGAATCGGGTCCAGACCTGTATGATATCGCAGCCGAAGAACTGCGCACGGCGATCCGCGCCCTTGAAACTCTGGTCGGCAGAATAGGTGTAGAGGATCTGTTGGATGAGATTTTCTCTAGCTTCTGCCTTGGTAAGTAAGGAGTGTTTCACGTGAAACATTCAGATTTCGATGTAGTGGTCATTGGGGCTGGACATGCGGGCACCGAGGCCGCGCATGCCGCCGCGCGGATGGGAGTTGCCACGGCTTTGGTCACGCTGTCCGCATCAGATATCGGGGTGATGTCCTGTAACCCGGCCATTGGGGGATTGGGAAAAGGCCATTTGGTCCGCGAGATCGATGCGCTGGATGGTGTTATGGGGCGCGTTGCGGATCGCGCGGGTATCCAGTTCCGTTTGCTCAATCGTCGTAAAGGTCCCGCGGTGCAAGGACCCAGAACCCAAGCTGACCGCGCTTTGTATCGCGCTGCAATGCAAAGTGAGACCGAGAAACAAGAAAACCTCTCGGTGATCACCGGCGAGGTTACTGATTTCCTGATGGATCAAGACCGCGTCGCAGGCGTTGAACTGGCGGACGGGTCTGAGATCCGCGCAAGGGCAGTTATTCTGACATCCGGGACCTTCCTGCGCGGGGTGATCCATATCGGAGATGTGTCGCGTCCTGGTGGTCGGATGGGCGATCGTCCCTCGGTTAAGCTGGCCGAACGGCTTGATAGTTTTGCGTTGCCTTTGGGGCGTTTGAAAACGGGGACACCACCGCGGCTTGATGGCCGCACAATTGATTGGAACGACCTGGAACGTCAGGACGGAGATGACGATCCAACGCTCTTTTCCTTCCTGTCGACAGAGGTTGTGGCCCCTCAGATTTCCTGTGGCATAACGCATACCAACGCGCGGACACATGAAATCATCGAACAGAACCTGTCTCGGTCTGCAATGTATGGCGGTCATATAGATGGGGTGGGACCGCGATATTGTCCTTCAATCGAGGATAAAATTGTCCGCTTTGCGGAAAAGGACTCCCATCAGATTTTCCTGGAACCAGAAGGGGTCAATGACCATACCATCTACCCCAATGGAATTTCGACTTCCTTGCCTCAAGATGTTCAAGAGGCGTACGTCCAGTCGATCAAAGGGCTGGAAAAGGCAGAAATTTTACAACCGGGTTACGCGATTGAATATGACTACGTCGATCCTCGTGTCCTGACGTCGTCGCTGTCTCTTCCAAGTGCTCCGGCACTATATCTTGCTGGCCAGATTAACGGAACCACAGGATATGAGGAGGCAGCGGCCCAAGGGCTTGTTGCGGGTTTGAACGCAGCGCTTGCGGTTCAGGGCCGTGATCCTGCCCACTTTACGCGAGCAGACAGCTATATCGGCGTGATGATCGATGATTTGACCACCCGCGGGGTTGCAGAGCCATACCGCATGTTTACTTCAAGGGCTGAGTTCCGCCTGTCTCTCAGGGCAGACAACGCAGATCAGCGCCTGACGCCTCTGGGGATTGATCTGGGTTGCGTTGGGCAGCGTCGTGAAACCGTTTTTCTAGCTAAAATGGGGAAGCTGGCGACCGCCAAATCCCATCTGACCGAAAAGACCCACACTCCGAAAGAGATCCGCGCGGTTGGAATAAGCGTCAATCAGGACGGAAATCGCCGGGACGGTATGGCGCTATTGGCCTTTCCGGACGTTTCCTTCAGTGACCTGATTCCTCTTCTTCCAAACCTGGCAGATGTCGAAAGTGACATAAGACTGCAAGTAGAGCGGGATGCTTTGTACGCCAACTATATCGAGCGCCAGAAAAAAGACGTCGAAGCGATGAAACGTGACGAATCCTATGAGATTCCGCAGGATTTCGACTATTCAACGCTAGAAGGTCTGTCATCTGAAATGAAACAAAAGCTGTCACTTGCGCGGCCGCAAAACATTGCTCAGGCCGGGCGTGTTGAGGGTGTAACCCCGGCGGCTTTGACCTTGCTTCTTGCAAAATTGCGACGAGAGCAAAAGGTGCGCAAGGCATGAACTCCGGTGTTTTTGAGAGTTTGGATGTTTCACGTGAAACATTTGATCGGCTCACGACGTATGTGGAATTGGTGAAACGCTGGAACCCGAGGATAAACCTGGTTTCGCGCAACAGTTTGAACGATATCTGGAACCGCCACATATTGGATTCTGTACAGGTTTATCGTTGCGCAGCTACCTTCGATAGCTGGGTTGATCTTGGCAGCGGAGGCGGCTTTCCCGGTATGGTTTGCGCGATATTGGCCATCGAAGACGCCCCGTATGCGCAGTTTACCTTTGTTGAAAGCGATCAGCGTAAGTCTGCATTTCTCAGGAACGTTGCGCGCGAATGTGGTGCGCGATGCACTATTATCTCCAGACGAATCGAGCAGGTGGAGCCTTTGGGCGCGGATATCCTTTCGGCGCGCGCCCTTGCTGATCTTAAGACGCTTTTGTCATTTTCCAGCAGGCACTTAGCTGAAAATGGAACCGCCCTGTTGCCAAAAGGTGCAAGCTGGAAAAAAGAGCTGGATGAAGCGCGGGAAGAATGGAATTTTGAATGCGAGCCGATTACAAGTTTAACTGAACCCCAAGCAGTTATCCTAAGGATCAAAGGAGTATCGCGTGGTTGATCTGTCTCGTCCCTCAGGGCCCCGGATAATTGCGGTTGCCAATCAAAAGGGTGGGGTGGGTAAGACAACAACAGCGATCAATCTGGCTGCGGCACTGGCTGAGGCAGGAAGCAGGGTTTTGGTTGTTGACCTGGATCCACAGGGGAATGCCTCGACGGGGTTGGGTGTCGAAGACCGAGACTGGACGACATATGATCTGATCCTTGACGACGCGCCGCTTGAAGCCGTGGTGCAAGAGACTGAGATCGACGGCTTGTTTGTTATACCAGCCACGGTTGATCTGAGCTCGGCGGATATTGAGCTTATTTCAAACGAAAAGCGCAGCTATTTGCTGCATGATGCACTACGCCAGACGGCAATCGACCAATTTGACCTTGAATTTGTGCTGATCGATTGCCCGCCGTCTCTGAATTTGCTGACCGTAAACGCTATGGTTGCTGCGCATTCGGTGCTGGTCCCGCTGCAAAGTGAGTTTTTCGCTCTGGAAGGTTTGTCGCAACTCATGCTGACGATTCGAGAGGTTCGCCAGACGGCGAATCCCGACCTTAGAATCGAAGGTATTGTGTTGACCATGTATGACAACCGCAACAACTTGTCCCGTCAGGTCGAAAAGGATGCGCGTGACAATCTGGGTGAGATGGTATTTAAGACGAAAATACCCAGAAATGTGCGGGTCAGTGAGGCGCCGTCTTACGCTTTGCCGGTTCTGCAATATGACTCGGGGTCGTTGGGGGCGATGGCATATCGGCATCTGGCGCGGGAAGTGATTTATAAAAACAAGAATATTGCCGCTTGACCGGCAATGAGGAGGGCACCGTGGTGGCCAAAAAATCAAAACCAAGAGGGTTGGGTCGCGGTCTATCCGCGTTGATGGCGGATGTAACGCAGGAGTCCGAGGGGATAATCCCTTCGCAACCGCGTCGTCCGGACATGAAGGTTCCGATTGAAAAACTGCGCGCCAATCCCAATCAGCCGCGCCGGACCTTTTTGCCCCAGCAGTTGGACGAACTTGCTGCCTCGGTTAAAGAAAAAGGCATTATCCAGCCTTTGATCGTTCGAGAAATCTCGGGTGGCGACTACGAAATCGTTGCTGGTGAGCGGCGGTGGCGTGCAGCACAGATGGCGCAGCTGCACGAAATCCCGGTTATCGTTCGGGAATTCGACGACACCGAGGTTTTGGAAGTCGCGATTATCGAAAACATCCAGCGCGCGGATCTGAATGCCGTGGAAGAGGCTGCCGGTTACAAGCAGTTGATGGACCGGTTCGGGCACACGCAAGAGAAACTGGCCGAAGCTCTGGGCAAAAGCCGCAGCCATATTGCCAATCTGCTGCGGTTGTTGTCGCTGCCGATGGATGTCCAGACATTGGTGATCGAAGGAAAGCTGTCGGCAGGGCATGCGCGCGCGTTGATTACGGCGGAAAACCCGTCTGAACTGGCGAAGATCGTTGTGCGCGATGGTCTTTCGGTTCGTGCGACCGAGGCATTGGTCAAGAAACAGCAGGCTGATCCGGTTAAATCGGCGCCAAAGTCCAGAAATCTGGATGCGGGCAAGGATGCAGACACGCGCGCGCTTGAAAAAGACCTTTCGGCTATTCTGGCGATGAAGGTTGTGATTAACCACAAACCAGGAACGGAAACCGGGCAGGTGGTTCTGACCTATGAAAACCTGGATCAACTCGACGATCTGTGTGCCAAGCTCAGCCGTTAGGGCGAGTCCAGATAAAGATCATCACCGCGCCTAATACCAACGCCTGAATGATCAGAACATGGGACGGCAAACCCAGTACCAAAGACAACGCAAACACGGCGGCGACCGAGACGGTAGCCGCCTTTTTTGCGCCCGGTCGGATCGCGCCATGGGTCTGCCAGTCAACGATCATCGGGCCGAAGGTGCGATGGGTGATCAACCAATTGTGCAGACGGGATGAGGATCGGGCAAAGAAAAACGCGGCCAGCAGCAGGAATGGCACCGTCGGCAACAGGGGTAACACAATACCCACCACCGCCAAACCGACGCAGATCAATCCAAGAGCGGCCCAGATATATTGCATCGTCTAATCCAGCAACTCTCGGATCACCGCATTCAGAACGGCGCGCCCGTCCTTTGTGGCGATCAGCCTGCCACCGGTTTGCTGCACCATCCCGATCTCCTCTAACTCAGCCAGTTTGTCTGCGGGAAGAGGATGATCGGCTAGCGCATTGAATCTATCAATATCTAGTCCTTCGACTATCCGTAGCCCCATCATCAGGTATTCTTCCGCCTGATCTTGCGTACTAAGCGCCGACCGCTCTTTTTCTCCGGCCCCTGTGTTAACAGCATTTAACCACGCTGTTGGCGACAGGTAGGTTTCTATCGCCAGTTTGCGACCGTTCAGGGTGACGCGGCCATGTGCGCCGGGCCCGATACCGACATAGTCGCCATAGCGCCAGTAGATCAGATTGTGCTGAGATTCTGCCCCGGGCCGCGCGTGGTTTGAGACCTCATAGGCGGGCAGGCCATGCGCCTCGCAGATCTCTTGTGTGGCCAGATACATATCGGCGGCGTGGTCATCCTCGGGCAGGCCGCGTAGTTTTCCGATGGCATAGCGGTCGCCAAAGGCGGTGCCTTCTTCGATGGTCAGTTGATAGAGGGACAGGTGGTCCACGGCCATCGTCAGGGCCTCGGTTAGTTCTGCCTGCCAATCCGCAGGTGTTTGGTGTTGGCGGGCGTAGATCAGATCAAAGCTGACGCGATCAAAGCAATTGCGGGCAATGTCAAACGCGGCGCGGGCCTCGGCAACGGTATGAATGCGACCCAAACGGCGCAGGTCTTCGTCATTCAGCGCCTGCACCCCCATGGAAATCCGGTTGACCCCGGCATCGCGATAGGCGGCAAAGCGCCCGGCCTCGACCGAGCCGGGATTGGCTTCAAGCGTGATTTCCATGTCATTGGCCGGTCGCCACAGCGCGCGGGCCTCGTCAATGACAGCAGCAACGGTTGCGGGCTCCATCAGGGACGGGGTGCCGCCACCAAAGAAGATCGTGTTCAACACCCGATCCGGGGTTTCCGCGGCTGAGCGCCGCAATTCGCTCAGATAAGCGCTAAGCCATTGTTTTTGATCTATATTACGAGAAACATGGCTGTTGAAATCGCAATAGGGGCATTTGGCCTCGCAAAAGGGCCAATGCACGTACAGGCCAAAGCCCCCGTTGCGCCAATCATCCGCCAAAGCAGCCTTTCACGAACATCTCCACCGCGCGGCCGCGATGGCTGATCTTGTTCTTTTCCCAGCGATCCATCTCGGCAAAGGTAATGTCATAGCCGTCGGGGACAAACATCGGGTCATAGCCAAACCCGCCTTCGCCGCGAATGGGCCAGACCAGATGGCCGGGGGCGATGCCTTCGAACACCTCGTCATGACCGTCGGGCCAGGCCAGCACCAGAGTGCTGCGGAATTGTGCTGTGCGCGGGTGCGGGGCGTTCTTGGCCTCCAGCTCATTATGCGCGCGGGTCATGGCCATCAGGAAATCGCGGCCATTGCCGGTTTCGGCCCAATCGGCGGTGTAAACACCCGGCGCGCCGTCCAGCGCATCGATGGTGATCCCGGAATCGTCCGACAGGGCAGGCAGGCCGGTCGCCTTGGCTGCGGCATGTGCCTTGATCCGGGCGTTGCCGACAAAGGTATCCTCGGTTTCTTCCGGTTCGGGCAGGTTCATTTCGCCCGCGCCAATCACGGTCACACCAAAGGGCTCAAGCAGATGCGCCATCTCCTCGAGCTTGCCTTTGTTATGCGTGGCGAACAGCAGCCTGTCGCTGTCGAACTTACGGGTCATGCGGTCGCAGCCTTTTGCGCGGCGGCCAGTTCGCCCACGCCTTTTTCGGCCAGATCCATCAGCTGATCCATCTGCGCGCGGCTAAAGACCGAGCCTTCGGCGCTCATCTGCACTTCGATCAGCTTGCCCGATCCGGTCATGATGAAGTTGCCGTCCACGCCGGCCTCGCTGTCCTCGGGGTAGTCCAGATCCAGAACCGGCTGACCGGCATAGATACCACAAGACACGGCAGCCACCGGATCGACCAGAGGATCGGAGATCACATCGCCCGCTTTCATCAACTTGTTCACCGCCAGACGCAGCGCAACCCAACCGCCGGTGATCGAGGCGCAGCGGGTGCCGCCATCGGCCTGAATCACATCGCAGTCGACGGTGATCTGACGTTCACCCAAGGCAACGCGGTCCACACCGGCGCGCAGGGCGCGGCCGATCAGGCGTTGGATTTCCACGGTGCGGCCGCCTTGTTTGCCGCTGGCGGCCTCACGCCGCATCCGGGTGTTGGTGGCGCGGGGCAGCATGCCGTATTCGGCGGTGACCCAACCCAGGCCGGAACCTTTGATAAAGGGCGGTACGCGATCCTCGATCGTGGCGGTGCACAGCACATGGGTGTCGCCCATCTTGATCAGGCAGGAACCTTCGGCATGTTTGGTAAAGCCCGTCTCGATTGAAACGGCGCGCATTTCGTTTAGATCACGTCCTGAGGGTCGCATGGAAAATCCTTTGTTGGCTGGGTTGGGGATAACTCTCAGTGGCGTTACGATGCAACCCCGATTGACCTTTCATTTGCCTGCGATTTAATGACGACCCAGCAGGGGGCCGCCGATGAGCGAAGCAAGCAAAATTCTGAATGAGATGAACGACCGCTCACGCGAAGTGTTCCGGCTGATCGTCGAAAGCTATTTGGAAAGCGGTGAGCCGGTGGGCAGCCGCACCCTGACCCGCACCCTGTCAGAGAAAGTCAGCGCCGCAACCGTGCGCAATGTGATGCAGGATCTGGAGTTTCTGGGCCTGCTCGACAGCCCTCATGTATCAGCGGGCCGGATTCCCACGCAGCAAGGGCTGCGGATGTTTGTCGACGGGCTGCTTGAGGTCGGTGATCTGGGCGCGGATGATCGGCAGAAGCTGGACCAGACATTAGGCTCTAACGCAGGCGATGTGGGGGGGATGCTGGATCGTGTGGGATCGGCTTTATCACACGTGACACAAGGCGCCTCGCTGGTTCTGACGCCCAAGCACGAGGCCGAGATCAAGCATATCGAGTTCGTCTCGCTGGGCCATGACCGTGCGTTGGTGGTTTTGGTGTTCTCGGACGGTCACGTGGAGAACCGACTGTTCTCACCTCCGCCGGGGCAAACGCCCAGTTCCATGCGCGAGGCAGCGAATTTTCTGAACGCACTGATCGAAGGCCGGACGCTGAGCGAAGTGCGTCGTCAGATGCTGACCCAAATCGATGCCCGCAAGCAAGAGATCGATGTGCTGGCGCGGGAAATGGTCGAAAGTGGCATGGCGGCTTGGGACGGAGACGGGGAAGACTCGGCCCGTTTGATCGTGCGCGGACGGGCGAATCTGTTGAATGAACCGGGTCAGGCCGAAGAGTTGGACCGAATCCGCACCCTGTTTGACGATCTGGAACGCAAACGTGACATCGCCGAATTTCTGGAATTGACCGAAGAAGGCGAGGGTGTGCGCATTTTTATCGGGTCTGAGAACAAACTTTTCTCACTTTCGGGTTCCTCTTTGGTGGTGTCTCCATATATGAACGCTGATCGTAAGATAATCGGTGCGGTTGGGGTCATCGGACCCACACGTCTGAACTATGGGCGGATCGTACCGATCGTGGATTATACGGCGCAACTGGTCGGCAAGCTGATATCCGACCGGAGCTAGAGGGTAAGAGATGGCAGAGCCCAAGAACGAAGATTTTCTGGACGATATCGCAGCCGCTGAGGCCGAAGAACTGGCGGAAGAGATCGCGGAATTCAGCGATGAAGCGCTGGAGCTGGATGAACTGCGTGCCGAGCGGGACGATTACAAAGACAAATTCATGCGCGCGCTGGCGGATGCCGAAAACGCGCGCAAGCGCGGCGATAAGGCGCGTCGGGATGCGGAACAGTATGGTGGCTCGAAACTGGCCCGTGACATGCTGCCGGTTTACGACAACATGAAACGTGCGCTTGAGGCGGCCACCGACGAACAGAAAGAAGTGGCTGCCGGTCTGCTTGAAGGTGTTGAGCTGACCATGCGTGCGCTGAAGGATGTGTTTCAGAAACACGGGATCGAGGTGATTACCCCGGAAGTGGGGGATCGCTTTGACCCGAATGTGCATGAGGCGATGTTTGAGGCCCCGGTGCCCGGTACGCGCGCAGGGGACATCATTCAGGTCTCGGCCGAAGGGTTCATGCTGCATGACCGTTTGCTGCGCCCGGCACAGGTTGGCGTATCGTCGACGCCTGCGAGCTGATTGGCCTCTGCGAGGCCAAGCCTCCGGCGGCCGTATTTTGAACAAGAAGAAGGGGCGGTCAGTTTTTGGCCGCCTCTTTCAGTTTGTAGATCAGGTCGAGCGCGTCGCGGGGGCTGAGCTCATCCGGCAGGATGTCGTCCAGCATGTCCGTGACAGGGGAGGTTTTTGGCGCTGGGGGCGGAGGCGGCGGTGCGGCGGAGAACAGCGGCAGGTCGTCGATCAGCGCCTTTTGCTTGCCGCCTTCGCGTTCGGTTTTCTCTAGTTGATCCAGCACTACGCGGGCGCGATCGACGACCGAGGCCGGGAGGCCCGCCAATTGCGCGACCTGAACGCCATAGGACCGGTCGGCAGCACCCTTGTGGACCTCGTGCAGGAAAATGACCTCACCTTCCCATTCCTTGACGGCGACAGTGGCATTGTCGACGCCTGTCAGTTTCCCGGCCAGTGCGGTGAGTTCGTGGTAATGCGTTGCGAAAAGGGCGCGGCATTGGTTTGCGGCGTGCAGGTGTTCCAGCGTGGCCCAGGCGATGGAGAGGCCGTCATAGGTGGCTGTTCCGCGCCCGATTTCGTCCAGAATGACAAGCGCACGGTCGTCGGCCTGGTTCAGAATAGCGGCGGTTTCGACCATTTCTACCATGAAGGTCGAGCGGCCACGCGCCAGATCGTCCGAGGCTCCGACACGGCTGAACAGCTGGCTGACAACGCCGATATGAGTCTGTTCGGCGGGGACGTAGCTGCCCATTTGTGCCAGCAGTGCAATCAGGGCGTTTTGGCGCAGGAATGTGGATTTACCGGCCATGTTGGGACCGGTCAGCAGCCAGACCGCGGCACCCTGATCGGCGCTGAGGTCGCAGTCATTGGCGATGAAGGCATCACCCGATTGCTGGCGCAGCGCGTGTTCAACGACCGGGTGGCGACCGCCTTGGATATTGAAGGCGCGCGAGCTGTCGACCTGGGGGCGGCACCAGTTTTCACCGCGCGCAAGATCGGCAAGTGCTGTGGTGAGATCCAGTTCTGCCAGCCCGCGGGCAGCTTGGTTCAGGCGGGCGGCGAGGGCGAGAACCTCGTCAGATAGCCTTTGATAGAGCCGCTTTTCGATCTCCAATGCCAGATTTCCGGCGTTCAGGATGCGGGTTTCGATCTCGGACAGTTCGACCGTGGTGAACCGTACCTGATTGGCGGTGGTCTGGCGGTGGATATAGGTCTCACTGAACGGTGGGTTCAGCATCTTCTCGGCATGGGTGGCCGTGGTTTCGATGAAATAGCCCAGCACGTTGTTGTGCTTGATCTTCAACGAGGTGATGCCGGTATGTTCCGCGTATTTCTGTTGAAAGCCTGCGATGACGGATCGGCCCTCGTCGCGCAGGGTGCGGGCCTCGTCCAGTTCCGCGTCAAACCCGGGCGCGATGAAGCCACCGTCGCGGGCCAGAAGGGGTGGTTCGGCCACAAGCGCCTCGTCCAGCAGGTTTAGCAGGTTGTCAAAGCCAACGAGGTTTTGCAGGGCGGTCGCCAGCAGAACCGGCAGGTCCTGACCCTCGCAGAGTTCGGCGATTGCGGCGGCCTGGGTCAGCCCGTTGCGGATGGCGGCCAGATCGCGCGGGCCGCCACGTTCCAGGGACAGGCGGGACAGGGCGCGGTCCAGATCGGGGGTTTTGCGCAGGGCCTCGCGCAGATCCGAGGCGATCAGGCTGTCTTCAGCGGCGAAATTCACCGCATCCAGTCGGGCGTGGATCACATCCAGATTGCGTGAGGGGCTGGAAAGGCGTTGTTCCAGCAGGCGGGCGCCCCCCGGTGTTACGGTGCGGTCAATCACCGACAGCAATGATCCGGCGCGGCCCCCGGACAGGGATCGGGTCAGTTCCAGGTTGCGGCGCGTGGCGGCGTCGATCTGCACCACGCGATCCTCGGATTCCTTCAAAGGCGTCTGCAGCAGGGGCAATTTGCCTTTCTGCGTGATCTCAAGATAGTCGATCAATGCGCCCATGGCGGACACTTCGGCCCGGCCAAAGGACCCGAACGCATCCAAAGCGCCCACGTGAAACAACCCGCAGATGCGTTTTTCCGCCGCCGTGCTGTCGAAACTGGCGCGCCCGATGGGGGTCAGCGAAATACCCAGATCGCGGGTGGTTTCGTTCAGTTCCCGCTCCGCCCCGTCGGCCACGATCAGCTCGGACGGGGCCAGCCGCGCCAGTTCCGGGCTGAGCCGAACGGATGTCAAAGGCATCACGTGAAACGCGCCGGTGGAAATATCGGCCCAGGCCAATGCGGCCTCATCCCGAACCTCGGCATAGGCGGCCAGAAAGTTGTGGCGGCGGGCCTCAAGCAGGGCGTCCTCGGTCAGTGTGCCGGGGGTGACCAGACGCACAACATCGCGCCGAACCACTGATTTAGAGCCTCTTTTCTTCGCCTCAGCCGGGCTTTCCATCTGTTCGCACACGGCCACGCGGAACCCTTTGCGGATCAGGGTCAGCAGATATCCCTCGGCGGCATGGACGGGGACGCCGCACATGGGGATGTCCTCGCCATTGTGTTTGCCGCGCTTGGTCAGGGCGATGTCCAGCGCCTCGGCCGCGTTGACGGCGTCCTCGAAAAACATCTCGTAGAAATCGCCCATGCGGTAAAACAGCAGCGCGTCGGCATGGGCGTCTTTGATTTCGAGATATTGCGCCATCATCGGCGTGACTGTGGACAAGGCTGTTCCCTTCTGGCGTATTCCGGCGCGACCTTACAAATCCGGCGGCTGCGACGAAAGGCGAAATCTATTGTCGTTGAGGCTGAGGCGGGCCTAGGCTAAGACGCTAAGGCCCCAACTTGCAAAGAAACGACATATTCCATGCCCAAAACGAAGATCACCAAAGAAGAAGCGCTGGCCTTTCACCTGGACCCGACCCCCGGCAAGTGGGAGGTGCAGGCCACCGTCCCGATGACCACCCAGCGCGATCTGTCGCTGGCCTATAGCCCCGGTGTGGCGGTTCCCTGCGAGGCCATCGCTGAGGCGCCCGAAACAGCCTATGACTATACCAACAAGGGCAATCTGGTTGCGGTGATTTCGAACGGGACGGCGGTTCTGGGTCTTGGCAATCTGGGCGCGCTGGGGTCGAAACCGGTGATGGAGGGGAAATCCGTCCTGTTCAAGCGGTTCGCGGATGTGAATTCGATCGATATTGAACTGGATACCGAAGACCCGGACGAATTCTGCCGCGCTGTGCGTCTGATGGGGCCGACCTTTGGTGGGATCAACCTTGAGGACATCAAAGCGCCCGAATGTTTCATCATCGAACAGCGCCTGAAGGAAGAGATGGACATTCCCGTCTTTCACGATGACCAACATGGCACGGCGGTGATCTGTGCGGCGGGGCTGCTGAACGCGCTGCATATCTCGGGCAAGAAGATCGAGGATGTGAAGATCGTTCTGAACGGCGCAGGGGCTGCCGGGATCGCCTGTATCGAATTGCTGAAATCGATGGGCGCGCGGCATGAGAACTGCATCGTGTGCGACACCAAGGGCGTGATCTATCAGGGCCGCACCGAAGGGATGAACCAGTGGAAATCGGCGCACGCGATCACCACCGAATTGCGCACGCTGGAAGATGCCATGAAGGGCGCGGACGTGTTCCTGGGTGTCTCGGTCAAAGGGGCGGTGACGCAGGATATGGTGGCCAGCATGGCCGACAACCCGGTGATTTTTGCCATGGCGAACCCCGATCCCGAGATTACGCCGGAAGAGGCACATGAGGTGCGTGTGGATGCCATCGTCGCCACCGGGCGCAGCGACTATCCCAATCAGGTGAATAACGTTCTGGGCTTCCCCTACCTGTTCCGCGGCGCTTTGGATATTCACGCCCGCGCGATCAATGATGAGATGAAGATCGCCTGTGCCCATGCGCTGGCCAATCTGGCGCGCGAGGATGTGCCGGATGAGGTCGCCATGGCCTATGGCAAATCGCTGACCTTCGGGCGCGATTACATTATTCCCACGCCGTTCGATCCGCGCCTGATCCACCGCATTCCGCCCGCCGTTGCCAAGGCCGGGATGGATACCGGGGCTGCGCGGCGTCCAATCATCGACATGGACGCCTATGAGCTGAGCCTGAAATCCCGCATGGACCCGACCGCCAGCATCCTGCGCGGTCTGAACGCCCGCGCCCGCGCGGCGCAAAGCCGGATGATCTTTGCCGAAGGCGACGATCCGCGCGTATTGCGTGCGGCGGTGACCTATCAGCGCTCGGGCTTTGGTAAGGCGCTGGTTGTCGGTCGCTCGGAAGAGGTAAAGCAAAAGCTGGAAGAGGCCGGTCTGGGCGATGCCGTGCGCGAGCTTGAGGTGGTGAACGCCGCCAGAACCACGCATCTGGATGCCTACAAGGACTTTCTCTATCAGCGGCTTCAGCGCAAAGGGTTTGATCGCAAGGATATTCACCGGCTGGCGGCGCGGGACCGGCACGTGTTTTCATCCCTGATGCTGGCACATGGGCATGGCGATGGTCTGGTGACCGGGGCCACACGCAAATCGGCGCATGTGCTGGACCGGATCAACCATGTGTTTGATGCGGATGCGACGCATGGGGCTGCTGGTGTGACAGCCTTGTTGCACAAGGGGCGGATCGTGCTGATCGGGGACACCCTTGTGCATGAATGGCCCGACGAAAACGATTTGGCCAATATCGCAGAACGTTCCGCCGCCGTGGCCCGCCATATGGGGCTTGAGCCACGTGTGGCCTTTGTCAGTTTCTCGACCTTCGGCTATCCGGTGTCGGAACGGGCCGAAAAGATGCACCGTGCGCCTGCGGTTCTGGACCAGCGCGGCGTGGATTTCGAATACGAAGGCGAAATGACCGTCGATGTTGCCCTGAACGTGGATCAGCAGGCCAGCTATCCGTTCCAGCGTCTGACCGGTCCCGCGAATATCCTGATCGTTCCGGCGCGCCATTCGGCGTCGATTTCCACCAAGCTGATGCAGGAAATGGGCGGAGCGACTGTGATTGGCCCGATCCTGTCGGGCATCGACAAGCCGATTCAGATCTGTTCGACCGTGTCGACGGCGAATGACATTCTGAACATGGCGATCCTCGCCTCCTGCGATATTTCGGGCAAACCATGACGATCTGGAATCTCGGCTCGATCAATGCGGACATGATCTATGACGTGCCGCATCTGCCCGGACCGGGTGAGACGCTTTCGGCCAATCGTCTGGATCGGTTTCTTGGGGGCAAAGGCGCGAATATGTCTGTCGCCGCCGCCCGTGCCGGTGCGCGGATTGCGCATATCGGGGCCGTGGGTGCAGATGGGCTGTGGGCGCGGGATCGGTTGACGGAATATGGCGTGGACACGCGCCATATCGCGCAGGTGGACGTACCCACGGGTCATGCGATTATCGCGGTGGATGCCAAGGGTGAGAACAATATCATCCTGTTTCAGGGTTCGAACCACGCGATCTCGGACGATCAATTGGGGCAAGCCCTGTCATCCGCGTCGCAGGGCGATCTGCTGGTGATGCAGAACGAAACCAACCTTCAGGTCGAGGCTGCCCGCATGGGGCGCAAGATGGGCCTGACCGTCTGTTACGCCGCCGCCCCGTTTCAGGCCGACTCTGTGCAGGCCGTTCTGCCCTATCTGGATTTCCTGATCCTGAACGAGGTTGAGGCCGAACAGCTGCATCAGGCCACGGGCCAATCGGTGAGCGATCTGGACATTGCGCATGTCATCGTCACGCTGGGCGCAAAGGGCGCGCGCTACTACCATGGGGGGGAGGTATCCGAGTTTGCCGCCCATAAGGTGCAGGCCGTGGATACGACGGGCGCGGGCGATACGTTCACCGGTTATGTTTTGGCTTGGATGGATCGTGGGATGCCGATGGCGCAGGCGATCCTGCAAGCAAATCGTGCCGCGGCCCTGATGGTCACGCGGCACGGGACTGCTGATGTGATCCCCGACCTCAAAGAGGTGCATGAGGCGCGGTTTGATTAGGACCCGACAAAAGGGGCGTCGCCGCCCCACAGCTGCTTGACGCGCGCGTCGCGGCCGCAGGCATTGCGATAGGCTTTATAGGCATTCTTCTGACGCTTGGGACCAAAGCGGGTGAAGACCAGTTTTTCGCCCTTGTAATAGTTCTGGTGATATTCCTCGGCCGGATAGAAAGCCCCTTCCTGCAGGATTGGCGTGACCACGGTCTGCCCAAGGGCGCGCTGGGCATCAGCCTTTGCTGCCTCGGCCAGGGCTTTTTCCCCCGCGTTAGAGACGAAAATTGCCGTGCGATAGCTGTTTCCCCGGTCGCAGAACTGACCGCCTGCATCCGTGGGATCGACCGAGCGGAAAAACATGTTCAGCAGGGTTTCACGGGAAACGCGGGCGGGGTCAAAGGTGATCTGGACGGCCTCGTAATGGCCGGTGCCACCCTTGGACACCTGATCATAGGTGGGGTTGGCCGCCTTGCCGCCGGTGAAACCGGACACGGCGCCAATCACGCCGGGTACGGATTCGAAATCGGATTCGACACACCAGAAACAGCCTCCGGCAACCGTCAGGGTCTCGGGTCCGGCGGCGGGCGCAGGGGCCGCGCGCAGCAGCGCCGCGATGGTGATCAAAGCAAAAAGAAGCGTCGGTTTGACGTAGTCGAGATAAGCGATGCGTGTCATGGCAGGTCTCCTTCTGAGATCAGGCTGCCTTGTCTTTTCCCCCGGCGCAATCGCCTGACATGGTTTGTCACGGGGTGGTGAGACGAGTTTATCCCAACAGCTGACCCAGCTTCATCGCCACACCCATATTTCCCGAAATCTTGAGCTTACCCAACGCAACCCCGGTCATCGGGTTCAGCTTGCCGGTCAGCAGTTTCGTCAGATTGTCCTGCGAAATGCGGATGGTGCAATCCGTGTCCTGATCCTGTGTGGTGGCCTGATTATTGGCCAGAACGATGACCCCGTCATCGCCGCAATCGAATTTCAGCGACCCGTCAAAGCGTTTGCCGTTCAGACCCTTTTGGATGCCGTCCGCGATGTCTTGCAACATGGTGTTCCTCCTTAGTTGACCTTTGGGTAAAGGCAACCGGGCGGGGCGGGCAAGGGTGACCCAACTGGAACTGACGCAGAGATGAAAAACCCCGGCGTTGCGGGCCGGGGCTCTTCGAATGCTATCGCGTTACTTCGACAACCGCTTATCACGCGCCGCCAGTAGTTTCAGGCGCAGCGCGTTCAGTTGGATAAAGCCCGCCGCATCTTTCTGGTCATAAGCGCCGGCGTCTTCCTCAAAGGTCACGTGTGCCTCGGAATAGAGCGAATGATCCGACCAGCGGCCCACGGTCGAAGCCAGACCTTTGTACAGCTTCACGCGGACGGTGCCGGTGACGTGTTCCTGTGATCGGTCGATGGCGGCCTGCAGCATTTCACGTTCGGGCGAGTACCAGAAGCCGTTATAGATCAGCTCGGCATATTGCGGCATCAGCTGGTCTTTCAGATGCATCGCGCCACGGTCCATGGTGATGGATTCGATCCCACGGTGTGCTTCCAGCAGGATGGTGCCGCCGGGGGTCTCATAAATGCCGCGCGACTTCATGCCAACGAACCGGCCTTCGACCAGATCCAGACGGCCAATGCCGTGCTTGCCGCCATATTCGTTCAGCTTGGTCAGGATCGTCGCGGGGCTCATCGCCTCGCCATTGATGCTGACTGCGTCGCCTTTTTCGAAACCGATCTCGATGAATTCGGGCGTGTTCGGCGCGTCTTCGGGGTGGACGGTGCGCTGATAGACGTAATCCGGCGCCATATCGGCGGGGTCTTCCAGAACCTTACCCTCGGACGAGGTGTGCAAAAGGTTCGCATCGACCGAGAACGGCGCCTCACCACGTTTGTCCTTGGCAATCGGAATCTGGTTCTGTTCGGCAAATTCCAACAGCTTGGTGCGGCTGGTCAGGTCCCACTCACGCCAGGGCGCAATGACCTTGATGTCGGGGTTCAGCGCGTAGGCCGCCAGTTCGAACCGAACCTGATCGTTGCCCTTGCCGGTCGCGCCGTGGGACACGGCATCGGCACCGGTGGCCTCGGCAATCTCAACCAAACGTTTCGAGATCAGCGGGCGCGCGATGGAGGTGCCCAGCAGGTACAGCCCCTCATACTGCGCATTTGCACGGAACATGGGGAAGACGAAATCGCGGACAAATTCCTCGCGGATGTCCTCGATATAGATGTTTTCGGGTTTGATCCCCAGCAGCTCGGCCTTTTTACGGGCGGGTTCCAGTTCCTCACCCTGACCCAGATCGGCGGTGAAGGTGACAACCTCACAGCCATATTCGGTCTGCAACCATTTCAGAATGATCGAGGTATCAAGGCCACCGGAATAGGCCAGAACAACTTTCTTGGGCGCGGACATCTGACTTCCCCTTATGCGTAGAACGCTTGGCCCCTAGCGGGTTTTGAAAGCGGGGGCAAGTTATCTGCGTTGACGCTGGGCGGGAATTGCGGTGAAACAGGCTCAAAGAGAACAATGATTGGTTGAAGGGGCAGTTTTTCAATGTTGGGCTGGCAGATTTTTGTTCATTCCGTGCGGATGGTGTTTGGAAACCTCAAGCAGGTGCTTCAGATCACAACGGGCCCTGCACTGGTTGCAACTGCGGTGATCATTGCGGCGTTTTTTGTTCTGGATATTCCGCTGGACGAACTGGGCGCGCAGACCGGAGATTTACCGTCCACAGCCTCAACCGGATCGATTGTTCTGTTTGTGATCTGCCTGATCATTGTTGGCTTTGTGACTACGTTCTGGATCGCTGTGTCCTGGCACCGCTTTATTCTGCTTGAGGAATACCCCCGCGGCATTTTCCCGACCTTCCGGTTCGACAGAATCCTAGCCTATTTCGGACGGCTTCTGTTGCTTGGGCTATTGATGGGACTTGCCTTTATACCAATCAGTCTTGTTGTTTCGATAATCGGCGGCGTATTGGCATTGGCGATTGCCGCGGTTTACGCCATCTTTTTGGTCGCTTGCTTTTACCGACTGTCCATCATTCTGCCGGCGGCAGCCATTGGAAACCCGCTGTCTTTCAGCGGCGCCTGGAGCAACACCGAGGGCACAACCGGGGCTATCTTAACGCTGCTGGTCGTGAACTTTCTGTTTCAGTTTGTGATACAACTGATCTTTACGGCACTTGCCTTTATCCCGGTATTGGGCATTTTGCTGACCTTGTTCTTTGGAACCCTGGTTCTGCCTCTGGTCAATGTCAGCATCCTGACCACGATGTTCGGCGTATTTGTCGAAAAACGCGAACTCAACTGATGCGTACACAGATGTATTCCTTGCTCTTTTAGTCAGGATCGGCCAGTGAACGGGTCATGACTGATTTCATGACCCGTGCCCGCGCTGCCGAACAGGCGATGCGCTCTGTGTTTCCGGCAACGCCGTTGCAGCGGAATGCCCATCTGTCTGATCGGTATGGGGCTGACATCTGGCTCAAACGCGAAGACCTCAGCCCGGTGCGGTCGTATAAAATCCGCGGTGCGTTCAATGCCATGCGCAAGCAGCAGGGTCAGGACCTGTTCGTTTGCGCCAGCGCGGGCAACCATGCGCAGGGTGTGGCCTTCATGTGCAGGCATCTGGGCGTGAAGGGCGTGATCTTCATGCCAGTCACCACACCGCAGCAGAAAATCCAGAAAACCCGCATCTTTGGTGGCGACAATATCGAAATCCATCTGACCGGAGACTATTTCGATGACACCTTGGCCGCTGCCCAAGCCTGGTGCGCACAGCAGGGCGGGCATTTCCTGTCGCCTTTTGACGATGAGGATGTGATCGAAGGGCAGGCCTCGCTGGCGGTTGAGATCGAGGAACAGCTGGGCAAGCTGCCCGATCACGTGATCCTGCCGGTGGGTGGGGGTGGCATGTCTTCGGGCGTGGCGACGTGGTTCGGGGATCGCACCCATTGCCTGTTTGTCGAGCCCAAGGGCGGGGCCTGCCTGCATGCGGCAATGGCGGCAGGGCATCCGGTAGCGCTAGATCATATCGACAATTTCGTCGATGGCGCTGCAGTGGGCAAGATCGGCGCGAAACCGTTTGAGCTGTTGAAAGATCGCCACCTGTCCGACGTGCATGTCCTGTCCGAGGATCGCATCTGCACCACGATGATCGAGATGTTGAATGTTGAGGGCATCGTGCTGGAGCCCGCAGGCGCGCTGGCGATTGAGGCGCTGGGCGATATTCAAAGCTTTATCCGCGGCAAGACCGTGGTTTGCCTAACATCGGGCGGCAATTTCGATTTTGAGCGCCTGCCCGAGGTCAAGGAACGGGCGCAGCGCTATTCGGGCGTCAAGAAATACTTCATCCTGCGCCTGCCGCAGCGCCCCGGTGCGCTGAAGGAGTTTCTGGGCATTCTCGGCCCCGAGGATGACATCGCCCGGTTCGAATACATGAAGAAATCGGCGCGCAATTTCGGCTCGGTCCTGATCGGGATTGAAACCCGCAAGCCCGAGAATTTTGCCCGCCTGTTTGCCCATCTGGACGAGGCCGGGTTTACCTATACTGACATAACCGAAGATGAGACGCTGGCGCAGTTCGTGATCTAAGCCAGATTTGTACCTTTTTCGGCCAGAAACACGGTGCGGGATTCGTCATAGATTTGCAGCAGGGCGGTCAGATCAACCTCGGCCGCCTGTCCTGCAGCGGCGTGGCGTTCCGCATCCTGACACAGTTTGGAAAACCGGTCGAACCCAAGGCTGAGTGCGCTGCCTTTCAGAAAGTGCATGTTCTGCTCGAACTCAAGACGGTTGGTATCGCCGTGTACCCTGTCGATGGTTTCCTGCACTTCGTCCAGAAAAATCTCAACCACCTCGTCGAACTCGCTGGCACCAACCTCATCCCTGAGCTGTCTGACCCTGGACCAGTCGATCATGTTCGGTGCCTCCACAGATATCGCGATGTGACTTGCATAGGCCGCGCTCGGTAAAGGTCGGGTTAAACCACGACAAAAGACGCCTTCACGGGATGTTAAACCGCTGCGCGCTAGGGTCGCTGCGATCAGAAAACGTCGCAGTGCAGAGGGTACAGGTGACACAGGGCAGTCAGGCAGAGGCCAGGTCCGATCTGGATTTTGGTGCGATCCAAAAGGTGCTGGTCGTCGATGACAGCCGCCTGCAAAGACGGATTCTGGTGGCCTCGCTGAAAAAGTGGGGTTTTGAGGTGCTTGAAGCTGACACTGGCGAGGCTGCGATCGAAATCTGTGCTGACAATCCGCCGGATCTGGTGGTCAGCGATTGGGTCATGCCGGGGATGAGCGGGCTGGAATTCTGCCGCGCGTTCCGGGCCATGGACAGCGACCAATACAGTTATTTTATCCTTTTGACCTCAAAAAGCGAAAAGCAGGAGGTGGCCAAGGGCCTTGACGCCGGTGCCGACGATTTCCTGATCAAACCACTTGAGGCCGATGAGCTGCGCGCGCGCATTTCGGCAGGCGCGCGGATTCTGGATATGCAGCGCGAACTGTCCGAGAAAAACCGCATGATCGAAACCGCGCTGAAGGAATTGCGCGTGGCGCATGATGCCATCGACAAGGATTTGATTCAGGCGCGCAAGATTCAGGAATCGCTGGTGCCGGAACTGACGCGCGACTTTGGAAAATCCCGCATAAGTCTGTTACTGAAGCCCTGCGGTCACATTGGCGGCGATCTGGTGGGGATGTTTTCCCCCGGGGTGAACCGGGTTGGCTTTTACAGCATCGATGTGTCGGGCCACGGCATCACCTCGGCCATGATGACGGCGCGTCTTGGGGGGTATCTATCCAGCAGCCACTTTGATCAGAACGTGGCCATGGAAAAGCGGTTCGACAAGTTCTATGCGCTGTTGCCGCCGGAACAGGTGGCGGAGATGCTCAACTGTCGCCTGATGGCCGACGCCGGCGTCGAAGAGTATTTCACGATGGTCTACGCCATTATCGACCTGCGCAACGGGCATCTGAAAATGGTGCAGGCCGGGCATCCGCATCCTCTGGTGTTGCGCTGCGATGGCCGGACCGAGTTTCTGGGCGAGGGCGGGCTGCCCATTGGGTTGTTGCCGGATGTCTCGTTTCAACGGATCGAAACCTATCTGAAACCCGGTGACCGGCTGTTGATGTATTCCGACGGATTCACCGAATGCAGCCTTGCGGGCGGTGGGTTGCTTGAGGAGGACGGCCTGCGCCAGATGGCCATTGATTGCGCGCCGGGCCGCCACGGGACTGAGTTTCTGGATGATATGTTCTGGCGCCTGACCCAGGCCATGGCCCCCGGTACGGGCATGGATGACGACGTTTCAGCCGTGTTCTTCGAGTATAACGGGACTTAAAGTCCGTTCAGGTGCCGCGTTGCAAAATGCCGGTCACCCGCATTGCCCAACATCTCGGCCGCATCGGCGGAATGCATCCAGATCGCATCGTGAAACGGCTCGGACGGGGGGCCAAGACGGCGTATGGGGCGGGCGCGGTAGATCAGGCAGACCTTTTCGGCCCACAGGTCGTATTCCGGCATGAAGGTAAACCGCCGAAACGCACCGATCCGCTGCGGGTCGGCAATGGACCAGCCGGTTTCTTCGAACACTTCGCGATGCAAGGCGGTGATCGGCGATTCTCCGGGATCGATCCCGCCACCGGGCAGTTGCAGGTCGGGTCCGGGTTGGGTCTGGCAGGTCAGTAAAAGGTGCCGGCCCCGCGGCAGCAACGCATAAACACCCACACGTCTGGTGTATTTCCGACCCTTTTGCGGGGTTTCACCGAACCGCCTTATCATGTATGGCCCCTTACAACCCGAAGTCTTCGACCTATATGCTGGCGGTATGCCAATCTGTGGCGTGTAAGGAAACCCCATGTCTCTTGGAACCAAAATCGCGTGGGACGACACCGTCCTGCCCTTTCAACTTGATCTGTCGGATATGCGCGGCCGCGTGGCCCGTCTGGATGGTGTGCTGGACGGCATCCTGAAACAGCACGACTATCCCGAAAAGGTCGAGGCGCTGGTGGCCGAGATGGCCCTGCTGACCGCGCTGATCGGGCAAACGATTTCGCTGCGCTGGAAACTGTCGCTTCAGGTTCAGTCCAAAGGCCCGGTGCGGATGATCGCAACCGACTATTACGCTCCTACGCAAGAGGGCGAACCGGCCCGCATCCGCGCCTATGCCAGCTTTGACCGCGAACGCCTGACCGATGGTGCGCCGTTTGATCAGGTGGGCGAAGGCTATTTCGCCATCATGATCGATCAGGGTGAGGGCACGCAGCCCTATCAGGGGATCACCCCGCTGGCCGGAGGGTCGATCAGCGCCTGTGCCGAGGCGTATTTTGCCCAGTCCGAACAGCTGCCCACGCGCTTTTCGCTGAGCTTCGGCAAATCGACCGAGCCGGGTGTCGGTGAACACTGGCGTGCGGGTGGGATCATGTTGCAGCACATGCCCAAAGCTTCGCCCTTTGCTGCAACCAGCGAGGGCACTGGCGACATTTTGACCGCCGATGATCTGGTCGATGGCGACGAAGGTGAAAACTGGGGCCGCGTCAACATCCTGTTGGATACGGTTGAGGATCTGGAGCTGATCGGGCCGTCCATTGCGCCGACCGATCTGCTGGTCCGTCTGTTTCACGAGGAACAGCCACGGGTCTATGACGCGCAGCCCGTGCAGTTCGGCTGTACCTGTTCCGAGGACCGTGTGCGTCAAAGCCTGTCGATCTATTCGGCGAGGGACATCGAAAAGATGACTACGCCCGAGGGCGACGTGACCGCCGATTGTCAGTTCTGCGGCGCGCATTACGTGCTGGATCCCAGCACCGTGGGTTTCGATGCGGATAACGCCTGACCCAACTGAACAGCTGCGGGCGGCACTTGACCGCCCGGGCCGCGGGTCCAGCGATTTTGACCTGAACCCAGACACTAAACTGCCGGAAAACCGCAAGCTGCGCCCGGCAGGGGTGCTGGTGCCGATCTTAACCACTAGCGAGACGCCGCGTGTGATCCTGACCAAACGGTCCTCGGCTTTGAAACATCACCCTGGCCAGATCGCCTTTCCCGGCGGCAAGCAGGATGAGGGCGACGCTGATGTCACCGCCACCGCCCTGCGTGAGGCGCAGGAGGAAATCGGCCTGCCACCCGACCTGCCCGAGGTTCTGGGGCATCTGCCGACCCATGAAACCGTCACTTCGTTCAACGTGACCCCGGTTGTGGCGATCCTGCGTGCGCCGTTTCAGGTGATCCCGGAACCCGGAGAAGTGGATGAGGTCTTTTCGGTTCCGCTTGCACATGTGCTTGATCCTGCGAATTATATCGTTGAATCGCGCCGCTGGCGGGGTCAGAAAAGATATTATTACACAGTGCCGTTCGGTCCTTATTACATCTGGGGCGCGACGGCCCGGATGTTGCGGGGATTGGCCGCGCGGGTGAGTGAATGACGCAAATTACAGAAGCCTGGATCATTGACCCGGCAACACAAAAGGTCTGCGCGGCACTCACCGAAGCGGGGGCGCAGGCGCTGTTTGTGGGCGGCTGCGTGCGCAACGCTCTGCTGGGCGCGCCGGTCTCGGATATTGACATTGCCACCGATGCCCATCCGGAACGCGTTGTGGAACTGGCGCAGGCAGCGGACCTCAAGGCCATTCCCACGGGGATCGAACATGGCACCATCACCGTGGTCAGCAACGGTGCCCCGCATGAGATCACAACCTTTCGCCGCGATGTGGAAACCGATGGCCGCCGCGCGGTTGTGGCTTTCTCTGACAGGGTAGAAGAGGACGCAGCGCGCCGCGATTTCACCATGAACGCGATTTACGCCCGGCCCGACGGGTCTGTTCTGGACCCGCTGAACGGTCTGCCCGACCTGCAGGCGCGACGCGTGCGGTTCATTGGCACGGCTGAAAACCGCATTCGCGAAGACTACCTGCGCTCATTGCGGTATTTCCGGTTTCATGCGTGGTATGGCGATGCCGAGGCCGGGTTCGACCCGGATGCGCTGGCGGCGATTGCGGCCAATCTGGATGGTTTGGTGCAGCTGTCACGCGAACGGGTGGGGGCTGAGTTGTTGAAACTGCTGGGCGCACCGGATCCCGCGCCCTCGGTCGCGGCCATGCGGCAGGCGGGGGTTCTGGCGCAGGTTCTGCCGGGGGCCGATGACCGGTCACTGGCGCCTTTGGTTGCGCTGGAACAGCAGGCCGGGGTCGCGCCCGATCCGATCCGCCGCTTGGCGTCAATCGCCACGCCCGAGCATGCCAAGACCCTGCGCCTCAGCAAAGCGCAACTGCAACGCCTGACCCGGATGCGGGATGAAGCCACGGGCACTGCCTCGGTCGCCGAGCTGGGTTTTCGCTATGGTGAAGAGGGCGGGATGCACGAAACCTTGCTGCGCTGCGCCCTGCTGGAACAGCCCTGGTCGGAACAGATGCGCCAGGACCTGCGCACCGGCGCTGCGGCGGATTTCCCGGTGCAGGCCACCGACCTGATCCCCGATTTCACCGGCCCCGCGCTGGGCAGAAAACTGGCCGAGCTTGAGGCCCGCTGGATCGCCTCGGGCTTTTCCCTGAACCGCGACGATCTGCTGAGCCCTTGATGCGAAGTCTCAAAAGGGGATGACAAAACCATTTCTTTGTGGTTACGTGCGCCTATCCAATGAACGGAGGGATGCGAATGTATTACGGGATCTGGTTCGGCTAAAGCTGGAACACGTTGACCCGTAGGGGTGGTGTTCTGGCGCCATCTTTCTTCGCATGACTAATTCTCTGCTCAATCGGAGCACTCTCCATGTTTCGCTATTTCGAAAACCTCGTTGACCCTTTTGTCGCCTATAAGGAAACCGACACGCCGCCGACGCGGCTGTGGCCCTTTATGCTGGACTATTCCCAGCCCTTTAAGCTGGTGTTCTTTTGGGCGGCGCTGATTTCCGTCGTCGTCGCGGCGGTTGAAGTCGGGCTGATCTACTATATGGGCCGGGTTGTTGACCTGTTGTCAGGCTCGCCTGCCGAGGTCTGGCAGGACCACGGGACCGAGCTGATCCTGGTGGCGGTGTTCGTATTGTTGCTGCGGCCACTGTTGCATGTGATCGACGTGCTGCTGCTGAACAACACGATTCTGCCGAACTTTGGCACCCTGATCCGGTGGCGGGCGCATAAACATGTGCTGCGCCAGTCTGTGGGCTGGTTCGAGAATGACTTTGCCGGTCGCATCGCCAACCGCATCATGCAAACGCCGCCCGCTGCGGGTGAGGCAGTGTTTCAGGTGTTCGACGCGATTTCATTCTCGCTGGCGTATTTGATCGGCGCGGCGATCCTGCTGATGGCGGCGGATCCGCGCCTGCTGTTGCCCCTGCTGATCTGGTTCGCGCTGTATGCGCTGCTGGTGCGCTGGACGGTGGCACGGGTTGGTCCCGCGTCGCAGGCGGCATCCGATGCGCGATCCGCTGTGACGGGCCGCGTGGTGGACAGCTATACCAACATCCATTCCGTCAAAATGTTCGCCCATGACGCGCAAGAGCTGGACTATGCCCGCGAAGCGATTGAGGAAACGCGCCGCACCTTTCAGATCGAGATGCGGATTTTCACCATCATGGACGCCGTTCTGGTCACGCTGAACGGTCTGCTGATCGTGGGTGTGGTCGGCTGGGCCATCGCCCTGTGGATGCAGGGCAGTGCCTCGGTTGGTGTGGTTGCGGCGGCCACCGCGTTGACCTTGCGGTTGAATGCCATGACCGGGTGGATCATGTGGGCACTGACCAGTTTCTTCCGTCAGCTTGGCGTCGTGGCCGAGGGGATGGAGACGATTGCCCAGCCCATCGATCTGCTGGACGCGGCGGATGCCAAGCCTTTGCAGCTGGCCAAGGGACAGATCGATATTCAGGATCTGTCGCATCACTACGGGCGCAAGACGGGTGGTCTGGATCACATCAACCTGACGATCAAACCCGGTGAGAAAATCGGTTTGATCGGGCGATCCGGTGCGGGGAAATCGACCCTAGTAAAGCTACTTTTGCGGTTTTACGACGTGGAACAGGGCGCGATCCTGATCGACGGTCAGAACATCGCCCATGTCAAGCAGGACAGTTTGCGCAGCCACATCGGCATGGTTCAGCAGGACAGTGCGCTGCTGCATCGGTCGGTGCGCGACAACATCCTGTATGCTCGTCCCGATGCCTCTGAGGACCAGATGATCGCCGCCGCCAAACAGGCTGAGGCGCATGAGTTCATCCTAGACCTGCAAGATCCGCAGGGGCGCACCGGGTATGATGCGCATGTGGGCGAACGCGGCGTCAAGCTGTCGGGCGGCCAGCGGCAGCGGGTGACGCTGGCGCGGGTGATCCTGAAAAACGCTCCGATCCTCCTCTTGGATGAGGCGACATCCGCCCTAGATTCCGAGGTCGAAGCGTCAATTCAGGAAACTCTTTACGGCATGATGCAAGGTAAAACCGTGATCGCCATTGCGCACCGCCTCAGCACGATTGCGCAAATGGACCGCATTCTGGTCATGGATGGCGGTCGGATTGTGGAACAGGGCGGCCATGCCGAACTTCTGTCCCAAGGCGGGCTTTACGCGCAGTTCTGGGCGCGGCAATCTGGGGGCTTCCTGAACCCGGAGGCCGCAGAATGAGGGTTGCTGACCTCATAAACCCGTTCAAAAATGTTGAAACGCCCCCGCCACAGACGCTGGGGGCGTTTATTCGCTGGGCCTTGTCGGGCGCCTGGCCAATGCTGTTTGTCGCGGCGTCCTTCTCGGCCTTTGCTGGCGCGATGGAGGCGGGCACGGCCTGGATTTTGGGCTTTGTCATCGACATCGCGACCTCCAGCGGCCCCGAGGCGTTTTTGTCGGGCGATAATCTGTGGATGATCCTTGGTGCGGTGGCGTTTTTCATGCTGATACGCCCTGTGCTGTTCGGCCTGTCCTCGCTGTCGAACAATTACATCGTGATGCCCAACATCGCGCCGCTGGTTTTGGCCAAGCTGAACCGCTGGACGCTGGGCCAGTCGGTCACCTATTTCGACGATGATTTTGCCGGGCGGATCGCGCAAAAGCAGATGCAGACGTCAAACGCGATGTCCTCGGTCGTGTCCGAAGTGATCAGCGCCATTGTGTTTGCGCTGGCCTCGTTGGTGGGGTCTTTGCTTTTGTTAGGGTCTATTCATCCGCTGGTGATGCTGCCCTTTGCGGCGTGGCTGGTGCTGTATTTCATGCTGGTGCGCTGGTATCTGCCGCGCATCCGCAAACGATCCGCCGCGCGGGCGGGGGCGCGGGCGATGGTGTCCGGTCAGGTGGTGGATACGATCACCAATATCAAAACCGTCAAACTGTTCGCCCATTCCGAATTCGAGGACAACGCAGCGCGCAATGCCATGGTTGATCTGCGGGAAAGATCGCTGGATTTTGGCCGTCTGTCCGCCAGTTTCCGGTTCATCCTGATGACATTGGCGGGTGTTCTGCCGGTGCTGCTGCTTGGGGCCACGCTGTGGCTGTGGCAGGGCGGGTCCGCCACTCCGGGTGATGTGGTGGCCGCGGGTGCCGTGTCGATCCGTATCGCGCAGATGACCGGCTGGGTCAGTTTCACGCTGATGGGGCTGTATGCCAATGTGGGTGAGATTGAGAACGGCATGAAAACCCTGACCAACCGCGAACGGGTCGAGGATGCCCCAGATGCAACCGATCTGATCGTGTCCGAAGGCCGCATCCGGTTTGACCATATCAGCTTTGCCTATGGGCGCGATGTGGGCGGGGTGTCCGACGTGGATATGGTGGTTCACCCCGGCGAGAAACTGGGCATTGTGGGCGCGTCGGGTGCGGGGAAATCGACCTTGGTTTCGCTGCTCCTCAGGCTTTATGACAGTGAAAAAGGCGCTATTCGCATCGATGATCAGGATGTCACGCGGGTCCGGCAGGACAGCCTGCGCCGTCAGATCGGCATGGTTACGCAGGAAACCGCGATGTTCAATCGCTCTGCGCGTGAGAATATCCTCTATGGCCGTCCAGATGCCTCTGAGGATGAGATGATCGCAGCCGCGCAAAAGGCCGAAGCGCATGAGTTCATCCTTGGCCTGCAAGACGCCCATGGCCGCAAGGGCTATGACGCGCATCTTGGGGAGCGTGGCGTGAAACTCAGCGGTGGGCAGCGGCAGCGGATTGCCCTGGCGCGCGCCATTCTGAAGGATGCGCCGATTCTGGTGCTGGATGAGGCGACCTCGGCCCTGGATTCCGAGGTCGAAGCCTCGATTCAGACCGCGCTGCACCGGGTGATGCAGGGCAAGACGGTGCTAGCCATCGCGCATCGCCTCTCCACACTCAGCGAGATGGACCGGATCGTCGTGCTGGATCAGGGCCGTATTGTTGAGGCAGGGACCCATGACGCCTTGCTGGAGCAAGGCGGGCTTTATGCCCGGTTCTGGCATCGCCAATCGGGTGGGTTCATTCAGGCCGAGGCGGCAGAATAAGGGACCTTTGCATTTCCGGCCAATGTAGCACCGGAATGCGCGTTCGACCGAAGGGAGAGGCAGCGTATTTCGATCCAATATAGATGCAAAGGACCCATAGGGCTTTTGTTGTGCGCAAAGCCCCGGTATCAGGCCCCTTATGACACAGCAGTACACGATAACCCGCCTTGGTCATCAGGGCGACGGCATTGCCGATGGCCCCGTTTACGCCCCTCGTACCCTGCCGGGTGAGGTGGTCAGCGGCACATTGCTGGGTCAGTTTCTGCAGGACATACGGGTTGAAACCCCATCCGATCAGCGGGTGAAGGCACCGTGTCGCCACTACAAAGCCTGCGGCGGATGTCAGTTGCAGCACGCGGCTGATGATTTCGTCGCTGGCTGGAAAGTCGAGGTGGTGCGCAACGCGCTGGCCGCGCAGGGGCTCGATGCCCCGATGCGGCCCATTCACACCTCGCCCGACCGGTCCCGCCGTCGGGCAACAATTGCGGTGAGGCGGACGAAAAAGGGAACGCTTGCGGGGTTTCATGGCCGGGCTTCGGACACCATCACGGAAATTCCCGATTGCCACCTGCTGCATCCCGATCTGATAGAAGCCATTCCCGTGGCCGAAGCGCTGGCGCTGTTGGGCGGCAGCCGCAAAGGCGTGCTGGCCGTGACGCTGACCCTGTCCGACGCCGGGCTGGATGTGTCGGTCAAAGGCGGCAAGCCGCTGGACGGCCCGTTGGAACTGGCCCTGGCGCAAGCGACCGAGAAACACGGTCTGGCCCGGCTCAGCTGGGAGGGTGAGGTGATCGCCATGCGCCACGCCCCGGTTCAAAGGTTTGGCGCGGCCAATGTGGTGCCACCGCCCGGGGCTTTCCTGCAGGCCACGAAGGACGGAGAACAGGCTCTGTTACAGGCGGTTTTGCAGGCAACGCAGGGCGCAAAGCGGATCGTCGATCTGTTTGCAGGATGCGGAACCTTCTCTCTGCCCCTCGCTGCCGGTGCCGAGGTGCACGCGGTTGAGGGTGAGGCTGCGATGACAGAGGCGCTGGATCAGGGCTGGCGTCGCGCGCAGGGCCTCAAGAAAGTCATGACCGAGGCGCGCGATCTGTTCCGCCGCCCCCTGATGCCGGATGAATTGAAATCCTTTGACGCCGTGGTCATCGACCCACCCCGTGCGGGCGCCGAGGCGCAAATCACCGAACTGGCGCAGGCGCAGCGCCCGGTGATTGCCTATGTTTCCTGCAACCCGGTGACCTTTGCCCGCGATGCAAAAACGCTGGTTAACGCAGGTTACACCCTTGAATGGGTACAGGTGGTGGACCAATTTCGGTGGTCGTCACATACCGAACTTGCCGCACGCTTTGTCTTGGGGCCCGCATCATGAGCAGACAGGAGAAGATCCAAATGGGATTGAGCCACCGCCTCTTGGGCATCATCGAAAATCCCGTTTTTGGCCGGTTTATCACCGGGGTCATCATCTTCAACGCCATTCTGCTGGGCATGGAAACATCGCCCACGATAATGGAGGCTGCAGGCCCCCTGATCGTCACCCTGGACAGCCTTTGCCTTGCGATCTTCGTGGCGGAAATCGCGATGAAACTGGTCGCGACGGGTCGGCGGTTCTTTACCAATGGCTGGAATATCTTTGACTTTATCGTCGTTGGCATCGCGCTGATCCCCAGTGCGGGCGGGCTGTCGGTGCTGCGGGCCTTGCGTATCCTGCGGGTTTTGCGCGTCATCTCGGTGGCACCCCGTCTGCGCCGTGTGGTCGAAGGGTTCATTTCGGCCCTGCCGGGGATGGCCAGCGTGTTCCTGTTGATGGCGATCCTGTTCTACATCGGGGCGGTGATCTCGACCAAGCTGTTCTCAAACAGTTTTCCCGATTGGTTCGGCGATCTGGGCCTGTCGGCCTATACGCTGTTCCAGATCATGACGTTGGAAAGCTGGTCCATGGGCATCGTGCGCCCGGTGATGGAGGTCTATCCTTACGCCTGGCTGTTCTTTGTGCCGTTCATCATGGTTACCACCTTTGCGGTGGTGAACCTGTTGGTGGGTCTGATCGTGAACTCGATGCAGGATGCCCACCACGCCGAGGACGAGGTCAAGACCGACGCTTATCGGGATGAGGTTCTGGAACGGCTGGAAAGCATCGAGCGTCGCCTGACCGAGCAATCACACAGCAAAAAGTGATTTCAGTTTTTTCAGATTCTGGCATAATGCTGAAAAAAAAAGAGCAGGCAGTGAAACTATGGATCGTCGAGCATTTGGATTGGGTGCTGTGGCAACGTTGGGCCTTTCGGCCTGCGCCTCGGCTAACCCTCGTATTCTTACCTATGATGGCCCCGAGGTGACCTCATTGGTCATCAACAAGGGCGCGCGGAAGATGTATCTTCTGCACAACGAAACCATTCTCAAGGAATACAAGGTTGATCTGGGCTTTGCCCCGAACGGGACCAAAACCAAACGTGGGGATGGCCGCACGCCCGAAGGCACCTATCTGATCGACCGCCGCAACCCCAACAGCCGCTATCACCTGTCGCTGGGTATTTCCTATCCGAATTCGCAGGACGTGGCGCAGGCCAAGGCGGCTGGTGTTGATCCGGGGGGCGACATCTTTATCCACGGTCAGCCCAATCGCCGCAAGGAACGCAAGCGCGCGACCAAGACGCCGGACTGGACCGCAGGATGCATCGCCGTCAAAAATGACGAGATGGAAGAGATTTACGCGATGGTTGGCCGGGGAACCCTGATCACGCTGCGCCCGTAATCGGTTTCCAGTCTCCAAACCCAAACTGCATATAGTCGCGCTGGTAGGTGTCTACCGCCAGCGCCTCAAGCTGTGGGTCGTAAATCTCGCCAAGGGCGAAGGGCGCATCCGGGGCGCAAATCCGTGGCGTGGGCGGGGTGACGTGACCCAGGCGCTGCGCCAGTTCAGGCAAGGCTGTTGCGATCTCATCCTCGCGCAGAATCTGGTCGGGCAGCGCAAATGAGGCCATGCCTTCCAAAATCTGCGACTGGCTGGCCCAGACCCCATCCACCCGCACCGGGGTTTGCCCGGCCAGGTTCTGACGCAGAAAGGTCAGAAAGGCCGTAAACGCCTCATAGTGTTGATCTACCGGGTAGTTGTCCTTGCGCAGCTGGCCGGGGATCGGCAGCTTGAACCGGTTGCGCAGCATATTGCGGATTTTCACATAAGCCCCCGGTTCGGTGCTGAGGATTTGAGAGCAAAACGCCGTATGCGCCCGTGCCAGCGGATGCCTTAGAACCGTGAACCTGCGATGCCCCGGATGATCCTGCAGCCAGCGCCGCATCTGTTTGCGGTTTTGGTTGGTGATCAGCCTGTCATGCCCGACCTTGTCCAGATCGGCCAGCCATTGACTGACGGCCCCTTCGACCCCGCCGCGAATGGGCAGATACATCAGCGGCGTTTCAGGGGATGCGATATAAGTCGCCACAGCCGGACCCCGTCTGGGTTCGAAATTCGGGATACGGTGCAGATTGAAACTGTCGATCTGCGCCAGTGCCTGCTCGGCCTCCTCCGGGTTGGTGACTTTGGTTAAAACCGGCTCGGGGTTTTGGGGCTTGATCGTATCGTCGATCGCGGACAGCCGGGATGAGACCCCCAACCAGTCTGCCAGCCCATTCAAAACCCCCAGATTGGTCAGGTCGTCATAAGCGATGTGGAAGGCAGTTTGCCCGGTGGTTTGCAACGTGTTGAGCGCCAGCAGTTGAAAACCCTGCTGCTGGTCCAGGTATCGCTCAAACTCGGGGCCATCAAATTCAATCTGCGCTTCGCGGCGGCGCTTGATGTTTTTTAACTGCCACTGCTTGGTTTCGCGCGCGATCTTGAGCGAGACATAACTGTCCAGCGGATTGCGCGTCAGAATGATCTTGGCGCATCTTGGATCGTTCAAAACACACTCTAACACACGGGGATCATGGCCATCAAAGAAGCGAAATCCATTGATTTCACCGGGGGCGGATTTGATCGCCTGCACGAGCTTCATCGGGTCCTCATCGCGTTCGTCAAGCGTGACGCCCAGCAAATCCTCGGATTTAAGCCGTCCAATGAAATGGGGGTTGAATGCCTCACCATGGCTGGTGACGCCGTCCAGCGCGTTCAGGTTGAATTCCAACAGGTTGGATCCTGTGCGCATCGCGGCAAGAACGACGAAGTAATCGAAATGGGACGCCATGAGGGGTTATTGCACCAAATAGGGTTTCTTGAACGGCTGCGCGCGCGCGCCGAACACATCATCAGCCGGAAAATCACCCATCAGATAGGGGTGCATCCCCTGGTTTTTCAGATTTTGCAGGAATTTCCCAAAGCCCGACAGATCAACCATGACCGGCGCTTCGGTGAGGTGGTTGGGATGACGGGTCCCAATCTCATCAATGACGGTTTGCAATGGGTCCATCGGGGATTCGACAAACTCTGCCAGCGACCAGATGCGCACCCGCGCTTTGGTCCAGACCGAGTTCAGAACCTCAAGCTGTTTGGTCTCAATCCGCTGCAGGCGTGCGGCCTCAACCCGGATATCGGCAAAGTTCATGTTCGACCGGAACAGCGGAATCGCCCAGGCGCCGGTTATGACCGAGATTTGCGCATTCCTGTCGCGGGCCAGGAACCAGTTGATCTTTTGCGTGTCCCACGGCCCGAACTGAAAGCACTGCCGCTCACCCCGTGTGTTCCAGATCAGGTTCGAGACAAAGGCCGTGGGGTTATAGTCGCGCAGAACCGCACAATCGCTGAGCGCGCCGTTGGTGATCGAAACCCCTTGGGCAAATTCGGCACGGGCGGGGCCGAACAGATGCCCATGCACCCGGGCACCTGTGGTTTCCTCCAGCCAGGGCTCAAAACCCTCAAACAATTCGGCAAAGCCCTGAAACACCGAATAGGGGGATGAGGTCAGGCCGTTTTCGCTGCCGTGACGCGGAAACCGGCTTTGCATGTAAAGGCCATCGCGGCCCTTGGTGCGCCGCTCAACCGCTTTGGAAAAGACCCGGTCGATTTTGCCGGGATTGGGTTCGGTTGGGTGCATGGCAGTGGTCTGGTCGGTCAAAAACGCCTGATACAGCCTGTCGGCCTGCGGCCATATCTTGCGCGCCACGAAACAGTCGGACCGGCGCAGCAATTGCAGGTGGTCGTCGTAAAAGATATGCGGCCGGCCCTGATAGTCGAATTTTGACAAGGTCAGCGACCGGCTTTCGATATGCGTGGAATACAGCCGTGCCAGCGTTTGGAAATAGCTTTCATCCGGTATCCAGACGCGCCGGAAATATCGGTCATAGGTCTTGCGCTTTGGGTCCTGCAGAATGGCCGACAGGGTCTGACGGGTCAGGCACCACCACTGACTGCCCATATGCGGGGTCAGCCCATCCGGAATCCTGCGCCGCATCCCAAGCGCACGCTGCAGTTTGACATAAGCATCAAACAGTTTGCGGCTTCTGCGCCAGGAAAACGGAAAGCGCAGGGTAAAGCGTTCCTGGTCCAGCCCGCCTATGGTCCAGCTGACATCTGCAGTGGTGGCGCTTTCGATGAAATCAACCCGCGGGCGGTCGGCCAGATAGTCGATCAGCTCTCTCACAGGGCGCAAGGGCAGACAAGCGCCCGAGGACAGGTACACATGGTGGACATCCGGAAACTCTTGCAGCATCTGATCGGCGGCGGATTGTGAGGCCGCGACGATGCCCCAGCTGCCCCATTCGCAGGTGTGACGCTCTGACATCCGGATCAGCGGATCATCCGCGCAGGAGGCCGCGAAATCGGCATAAACACGCGCGGGCACTTTGCGATCCACATGGATCACCACCGGGCAGCCCGAGGCCGTCCAATGGCGCGCCACCTGCTCGGCCCGGTGCAGGGCTGTATGGACCAGCATGACGATGCCCAGACTGCTCATGCCCAGTTTCCTTTGGACATCAGGCCCAGAATCTCAAGCTGTCGCCAGTTGATGAATTTCTCGGACTGTTCGCACCAGAACACGGGCTTATCTTCAAGCCCGTCGGCATAGGCGCGGTATTCGCCGGATCGGCGGTAATGCTGGCGGCGCTGCATTTCCTCGGCGGCCTTGTCGGTCAATGTGCTGATCAGCTTGGCATGCAGCAACGCGCCGCTGGCTTTTTCACCGCCCCAATCGTCATAAACCTGATTCAGCCCCCGCGGTAGCAAGGCGTGGGTTGAGCTGACATAGACATAGCGCTTGTCCCATTTGACCAGGGGAATCTTGTTCAGCGCGGGCGCCTTTGACGGGGTGTTGCGGAAAAACACCCGTGCGCGCGGCCCGCCCTGAATCCACAGGTTCTTGTAGTCCGGGTTCTTGGTGATCATGTAGTTGCCCGCATCGAACCAGCGGGCAATCTGGAACGGGTCCTGTCCTTCGTGATAGGGGTCGGCATCTACCGGGCCTTGCGGGTACATGTCGATCAGCATGGTGCCGAAACTGCGCACCGCGCAGCCATCCAGCCAATCGGTCAGGGCACGGATCGGGCGGGTATCGCAGAAGGGATAGATAAAGAACTCATCCGGGTCGACGGTCAGAACCCAGTGCCCATGGGCGTGTTTGCGCAGCAGGTAGTTCGACCAGTCCAGCCCAAAGGATGCCTGTTTGTAGCTGGCCTTTGCACACCAGACCGATGCATCAGGCTGACTGGCCAGATATTCGCGCGAGCCGTCATCGCTGTTGTTGTCGACAAACAGGAAATGATTGACCCCAAGCTTGCGGTAATAGTCCAGAAAATAGGGCAGGCGGATTTTTTCGTTCCGCAGAACGCTCATCAACAACACGTCGTCGGGGCGGATATCGCCGGTCTTGTCGGATACCGGTTTGAGTTGCCGCCGTTTATACACGCAGCGCGCAAGACGGCGCTTGCGCCGAAGCCTCATCCGATATGAATCCAACAGGCTCACGCGTCTGCTCTACCTTTTTTGTTACGCGAGCATGCCCGGGGGCTGGATGATCCAGAGTGGTGCCGGGCAATTGCCGATTTATGCCATTTTTACATCTTTGATGGCAACGCCTTTAAAAGTCGTTAGCCAGATCTGCTGCTTTTCAGCCAAGTTTCCCCATCAGTCCCATCCCCTGCAATTGGGCCCATCCCTCGTAGCGCACGGAGTCTGGTGTCCACATCGTCGGACGGTTTTCGATTGCATCATAGTATGTCGCAAATAGGTCCGGATCATGAAAATGCTGGCGTCGCGCTTTGTCCGCGCCGGATTTTTCAATCACATCGGGCAGGAACTTTGTGTGCAGCAGGACGCCGGATTGGGCATCCTGATCCGGGCCGTCATAGGCCGCGTTCAGGTGTCGGGGCAGGGCGGAATGGCATGAATTCACGTAGGCATATCGGCGCGACCATCGGACCAGAGGGATTTTGTTTAGGGTGGGCGAATGGCGCGGCTGGTCGGCGAAGAAAACCCGTTCGCGGGCCCCGCCCTGCAGCCACAGATTGCCCAGCGGGCTTTGCCGTTGCGCGCGGTAAGGGCCGGGGTCGAACCAGTCCAAAACCTCGGTCGGGTCGGTCTCGGGGTCATAGTCCTGCGTTCCCAGTGGCCCTTTGGGATAAAGGTCCAGCATCAGTGCGCCAAAACCGACCCGGCCCTGCTGGTCCAGTGTTGCGGTCAAATCTTGCAGGGATCGGGTGTCGTGATCTGGATAGATCAGCAGCTCATCGGCATCCACCATCAGGGTCCAATGACCGTGGCCATAGCGCATTTGCAACCATGTCAACCAATCCAGCCCAAACCGCGATGCGCGATAGCTGGCGGGCGTCTGCCACAGTGATACATCCGGTTGGTCGCGCAGAAACGCGGCCGTGCCATCATCGCTGGCGTTATCCACCATCAGAAAGTGATCGACGCCCAACCCGCGATAGTGGCGGAAGAACCACGGCAGACGGGTGGTTTCGTTTCGAAGCGTGGTAAAGGCCAGAATGGCACCGGGTTTGATTTGCCCCGTTCGGTCATTCAGGCAGGTCAGCTGATGGCGGCTGCGGAAAGACCGCCACAACAGCCGCCGCCGTTTCAGGCGCAACCGGTATTTTTGTACCCACCCGATGGGGGGAAGAGGGTCGGTTGCGGGGCTTCTCACCGGCGGCTCACTTCTCGTAATTGCCGTTCTGGTGCCAGCGCCAGGCGTCGCCGATCATCGTCTCTAACGTTGATCTTTTTGGCTGCCAGCCCAGCTCTTGCCCGGCGCGGACGGACCCCGACACCAGCTTGGTACAGTCGCCCGCGCGGCGGGGGCCGATGGAATAGGGCACCTCGCGGTTGGTGACGGATTTGGAATGGCCGATGACCTCCATCACCGAAAAGCCCGAGCCAGTGCCCAGATTGAACACGCGGCTGCCTTTGCCTTGTTCCAACCAGTTCAGACCCAGCACATGGGCGTCAACCAGATCGCAGACATGCACATAGTCGCGAATACATGTCCCGTCGGGCGTGTCGTAGTCGGTGCCAAACACGGTCAGCCCGTCGCGCTTGCCGTCAATCGCGTCCAGCATCAGTGGGATCAGGTGCGTCTCGGGGCGGTGGAATTCCCCGACCTCGCCCTCGGGGTCGGCCCCGGCCACGTTGAAATAGCGAAAGATCACATGGTTCAGACCGTAAGCGGCCTGAAAATCACGCAGGATGTCTTCGATAGCTCGTTTCGAAGCGCCATAAGCGTTCAGCGGCTCTTGCGGAGTGTCTTCATCCAGCACCACATTGTCATGCTCGCCATAGGTGGCGCAGGTCGATGAAAAGACAAAGTTCAGGCACCCGGCGGCCACGGCGGCCTCGATCAGAGACAGCGAGCCGGTGACGTTGTTGCTCCAGTATTTTCCCGGTTCGGACATCGCCTCACCCACCTGGCTGAGGGCGGCGAAATGCATCACAGCGGCGGGTTGGTACTTGGCAAAAACCTCATCCAGACGGGCGCGGTCCAGCAGGTCGCCCTGTTCAAAGGGGCCAAATTTCACCGCGTCCTGCCAGCCGGTGATCAGATTGTCATAGGTCACAGGCGTATAGCCCGCCTGCGCCAGCGCCTTGCAGGCATGCGATCCGATATATCCGGCACCGCCCGTTACAAGTATGTAAGTCACTTTAACGTCCAACTTTCGAAATCCGGCGCATCCGGTCCACAGAGGGTAAACACGCCGCTAGGAATACTATTCAGTCCAGGCCCATCGCGGCCATCATCGCCTCAAGCTTGGGCACGTCCTGCGGGTTGTTCAGCTCCCAGAACTGGCGGCCTTTGGCTTCGACCTCGACGCACAGAACTTTGCGCCCGTTTTCCATGAAACGCAGCTGTTCCAGCCCTTCCAACTGCTCCAACGGGCCGACGGGCCATGTGGGATAGGCAGCCAGCGCATCGGGGCGGTAGGCATAGACGCCGACGTGGTGGAACACGGGGGTGTCGTCATCCGCACCATAGGTTTGCGCCGTATATGGCACGACCTCTTTCGAGAAATACATCGCGCTGTGGTCGGCGGCGAAGACGGCAGTTGTACCGCCGACGCGCCCGTGTTTGCGATCATTCAGCAGACCGTTCAGCGCATCGCCGTCACAGCGTAGAACCGGCGTAGCCACCCCCGCGTCAGGCGCGGCCCGCAGGCCCGCGATCAGGTCTTCGACGAACCAATGCGGCGTCAGAGGCGCGTCGCCCTGCAGGTTGACCACGATGTCATAGCCCGCGCCCAGATTTGCATGGGTTTCGGCGCAGCGTTCGGTGCCGTTCTGGCATGTGTCCGCGGTCATCACGACCTCGGCCCCGAAACCTTCCGACGCCGCGCGGATGCGGTCGTCATCTGTGGCTACAACCACCTTGTCCACGCCTGCGACCGAACAGGCCGCGCGCCACGACCGTTCGATCAGGGTCATCGCTTTGCCACTGGCCCCGGTCAATGGCACCAGAGGCTTGCCCGGATAGCGGGTCGAGGCGTAACGGGCGGGAATGGCGATCAGAACGGACATCAGGCCTCCTTCAACTCAACACCCGGAGCGTAGGCGATAAAGAACGGGTTTGCATATGCGTCTTTGCCGTAGCGCAGCGGCGTGTGGTCATCAAAACGCACGACATCGCCACCTGCACCGGCCAGAACGGCGTGACCAGCGGCCGTATCCCACTCCATAGTGCGGCCCACGCGGGGATACAGATCGGCCTCGCCCGTAGCGACCAGACAGAACTTGAGCGACGAGCCCGCGCTTTTGCTGTCCTTCACCTGATATTTGTTGATGTAATCCTCGGTCGCCTGATCCCGGTGTGATTTCGACGCCACGATCATCAGCGCCGAATTGTCCGGTTTAGAGACTGAGATCGCCGTCACCTCACCAGCCTGCGCCTTGTCCAACGCGCCGGTTTCCTCGACCGATTTCCCATCGGCTTGGGTGTAGAACATGCGGCCCTTGGCCGGGGCATAGACCACACCACGGGTCGGTACGCCGTTTTCCACAAGCGCGATGTTCACGGTGAAATCGCCACGGCGGTCGATGAATTCCTTGGTGCCGTCCAGCGGATCAACAATCAGGAACGTGTCGCCTTTTTCGGAATGCGAGGCGGCCTGTTCTTCGGTCACCAGCAGGATGTCGGGGAACGCCGCGCGCAAACCGGCCGAGATCAGGGCATCGGCGGCCTCGTCCGCTTCGGTCACGGGGCTGGCATCGGATTTGACTTTGACGTCGAAATCATCTGCCTCATAAATCTCCATGATCTTGTCCCCCGCTTCCAGGGCCAGACGTCGGATGACAGGGATGAGGGCGTCGTAGGTCACAAAAATGCTCCGTTCCTGTGGTTTGTTGATAGAATATCCTGACGGCCTTATGATGCGCGGGTTACGGATCGGCAAGAAATTCGTGGCAGGATGCAGGCGAAAAAACGGGAAAGACGCTTCGGGTGTATCAGTATAAGCGAAACCAATCACTGCTGGGCGGCGCGTTCACAACGCTTGAGCTGATTTTTCACGCGGTTGTTCGAAACATTCGTTCAAGCCACAGCAATGCATTGCTGGCGATTCTGATCAGCATTCTTCAGGTTCTGGTCATGGTTGCAGTGTTTTACGCGATCATGTCCTTTATGGGACCGCGTATTTCCCGCGTCCGGGGCGAATTTATCCTGTATTTGCTGTCGGGTGTCTTTCTTTTCCTGATGCACATAAAATCCGTCTCTGCGGTTGCCGGGGTCAGCACAGGTGGCAATCCGATGATGCTGCATTCACCAATGAATATGATGGTGATGTTGTTGGCGACCGCGTTCGCAACCCTATACACACAGATTATGACGGTGTTCATCATCCTCAGCCTGTACAGCGTGATCGTTGCGCCGCTTGAGATACAGGATCCGGGCGGCGCGTTTGGCATGATGATCCTGTCTTGGTTCACCGGATGTTCGGTCGGTATCGTGCTAATGGCCCTGACACCCTGGTTTCCGACTGCGGCCACCATCATCAGTAACATCTATCGCCGCCTGAACATGATCTTTTCGGGTAAGATGTTTTTGGGGAATGCGCTGGGCGGGGCCACGTTGGCGATGTTTGCCTGGAACCCACTGTTCCACATTATTGATCAGTGCCGCGGCTTTGTGTTTCGGAACTACTTTCCGCGAAACTCCAGCTGGGAATATGCGCTATGGGTGGGTCTGGCGCTGTTGCTGATCGGCTTGCTGGGCATTTTCTTTTCACGCCAGCACATCTCTCAAAGCTGGAGCGCGCGGCGCTAGTTTGCCACACGCAGGGTCAGGTTGATCCGTCCGCCTTTTGGCAAAAGCTTGGACGATCCGAACCGGATACGGTCAACACCGTGATAGGTCAGCCGCGCCGGTCCGCCCATGATCACCACATCACCCGAGCTGAGCCAGATCGACTCGGTCTTGCCGCCGCGGGTCTGGTTGCCGATGCGAAACAACGCGTCATCCCCCAGTGAGATTGACAGGACGGGCCAGGAAAAATCGGCCTCATCCTTATCCTGATGCAACCCCATTCGGGCCCCTTCGCCGTAGTAGTTGATCAAACAGCAATCGGGATCGCGTTCCGTGCTGGCAAGGTTGCGCCAAAGGTCCAGGATGGGGGCGGGGATCGCGGGCCACGCCGCGCCTTTGGGATGCTGCGGCTGATACCGATACCCGGCCCGGTCGGTGACCCACCCCAATGCCCCGGCCGAAGTCATCCGTACTGACATTTCCTTGCCCGAGGGCGTGACCGGGCGAAACAGTGGCGCGGTTTTCAGAATCGGGCGCAGCAGATCAACCAGCCGGGCCTGCGCCGCGCTGTCCAGATGTGCTTTGTGAATGTCAAACCCGCGTAAATTCAGCCGCGCCATCCAAGATTCCCCGATCCTTGCCAAAACCTTGCCGAAAAAGGCCACAGATTCCCGAAAACCTGCGATTTACAACGCTTGCAGGCCATTCGTCCCGCCCTTATATACGCCGGGACGCGCGACGGTGTAGGGCCCTTGCGCAAATCAGATCGAGGCCGGGTGCCATAACGGGTTCGGACCTCGGACATCGCCTTGAAGAGAAAGGGATTGAACATATGGGAAAAGTAATCGGGATTGACCTCGGAACCACCAACTCGTGCGTGGCCATCATGGACGGCTCGCAGCCGAAGGTCATCGAAAACGCCGAAGGGGCGCGGACCACGCCCTCGATCGTCGCCTTCACAGAAGATGAGCGTCTGGTCGGTCAGCCTGCAAAGCGTCAGGCGGTCACCAACCCCGACAACACGATCTTTGGCGTCAAGCGCCTGATCGGTCGTCGTGTGGATGATGCCGAAGTCGAAAAAGACAAGAAAATGGTGCCGTATGCCATCGTCGATGGCGGCAATGGCGACGCATGGGTCGAAGCCCGTGGCGACAAGTATTCCCCAAGCCAGATCTCGGCCTTCACTCTGGGTAAGATGAAGGAAACCGCCGAGAGCTATCTGGGTGAGGAAGTCACACAGGCGGTCATCACCGTTCCGGCCTATTTCAACGACGCACAGCGTCAGGCCACCAAAGATGCGGGCAAAATCGCCGGTCTCGAAGTGCTGCGGATCATCAACGAACCGACAGCGGCTGCTCTGGCCTATGGTCTGGACAAAGAAGAAACCCAAACCATCGCGGTCTATGACCTTGGTGGTGGTACCTTCGACGTGACCATTCTGGAAATCGACGATGGCCTGTTCGAGGTCAAGTCGACCAACGGTGACACCTTCCTGGGTGGTGAAGACTTTGACATGCGCATCGTCAACTACCTGGCGGATGAGTTTAAAAAGGAACACGGTGTCGACCTGTCTCAGGACAAGATGGCCCTGCAGCGTCTGAAAGAAGCCGCTGAAAAAGCCAAGATCGAGCTGTCCTCGACCTCGCAGACCGAGATTAACCAGCCGTTCATCTCGATGGGTTCGAACGGTCAGCCGCTGCACATGGTCATGAAGCTGACCCGTGCCAAGCTGGAATCGCTGGTTGGTGACCTGATCAAAAAGTCGATGAAGCCTTGCGCCGCCGCTCTGAAAGACGCCGGCCTGTCGGCTGGCGACGTGGATGAGGTTGTTCTGGTCGGTGGTATGACCCGGATGCCGAAGGTCATCGAAGAGGTCACCAAATTCTTCGGTAAAGAGCCGCACAAGGGTGTGAACCCGGACGAAGTTGTTGCCATGGGCGCCGCCATTCAGGCCGGTGTTCTGCAGGGCGACGTCAAAGACGTGGTTCTGCTGGACGTGACCCCGCTGTCGCTGGGGATCGAGACACTGGGTGGCGTATTCACCCGCCTGATCGACCGCAACACGACCATTCCGACCAAAAAGTCTCAGGTCTTCTCGACCGCCGAGGACAACCAGAACGCCGTGACCATCCGCTGTTTCCAGGGTGAGCGCGAAATGGCCGCGGACAACAAGATCCTGGGTCAGTTCAACCTTGAAGACATCCCGCCCGCGCCGCGCGGCATGCCTCAGATCGAGGTGACTTTTGACATCGATGCCAACGGCATTGTCTCGGTTTCGGCCAAAGACAAAGGCACCGGCAAAGAGCAGAAGATCACCATCCAGGCATCGGGTGGTCTGTCGGACGAAGATATCGACAAGATGGTCAAGGACGCCGAGGAAAACGCCGAGGCCGACAAGGAACGCCGCGAGCTGGTGGACGCCAAGAACCAGGCGGAAAGCCTCATCCACTCGACCGAGAAATCGATGGAAGAGCATGCCGACAAGGTCGACCCGACCACCATCGAAGCGATCGAACTGGCAATTGCCGCGTTGAAGGACGAGCTGGAAACCGAGAATGCCGACAAGATCAAGTCGGGCATCCAGAACGTCACCGAGGCCGCGATGAAGCTGGGCGAAGCCATCTACAAGGCGCAAGCCGAAGAAGGCGAAGAAGAGCCTGCCGCGGCAGACGAAGCGCCCGCAGAGGATGACATTGTCGACGCAGAGTTCGAAGATCTGGACGACGACAAACGTAACTAACGGGTAACCGGGCCAATCCGGGCCGGTCCGCTCGCCGGGCCGGCCCGATTACGTTGAGGCAGAAGGAAATACTGATGTCAAAACGCGACTACTATGATGTGCTCGGCGTATCCAAGGGCGCATCGGCGGACGAGATCAAGAAGGGTTTTCGTACGAAGGCCAAAGAACTGCATCCCGACCGCAATAAGGATAACCCGGATGCAGAGGCGCAGTTCAAAGAGGCCAATGAGGCCTATGATGTCCTGCGCGATGCTGAAAAGAAAGCAGCCTATGACCGATTTGGCCATGCTGCGTTCGAAAATGGCATGGGCGGTGGTGGCCGTCCCGGCGCTGGATTTGGCCAGGGCGATTTCTCCAGCGCGTTTTCGGACGTGTTTGACGATCTGTTCGGCGATTTCATGGGTGGTCAGCGCGGCGGCGCCGGTGGCGGACGTCGCGCCGCGCGCGGTTCGGACCTGCGTTATAACCTGCGTGTGACGCTGGAAGAGGCGTTCTCGGGCCTGCAGAAAACCATCAGCGTTCCGGCGGCGGTGGCGTGTTCGGCCTGTGATGGCACGGGCGCGGAGAGTGGCGTCGAACCGACCACCTGCCCGACCTGTTCCGGTATGGGCAAGGTCCGCGCGCAGCAGGGTTTTTTTACGGTCGAACGGACCTGCCCGACCTGTTCGGGTCTGGGTCAGATCATCAAGAACCCCTGTAAATCCTGCAATGGTGCGGGCCGCGTGGAAAAAGAACGCGCCCTGTCCGTCAACATTCCCGCCGGTGTCGAAACCGGGACCCGCATTCGTTTGGCGGGTGAGGGTGAGGCTGGGATGCGCGGTGGCCCTCCGGGTGATCTCTATATCTTTGTCGAAGTCTCGGATCACAAACTGTTCGAACGCGACAGCGTGAACCTTTACTGCCGCGTGCCGGTCAGCATGGCCAAGGCAGCCTTGGGCGGTTCGATTGAGGTTCCGACCATCGATGGCGGTCGCGGCCGCGTGCAAATCCCGGCTGGCAGCCAATCGGGCCGCCAGATGCGCCTGCGCGGCAAGGGTATGCCGGCGCTGCGCGGCGGTGGCATTGGCGACATGTTCATCGAACTGGCCGTCGAAACGCCGGTGAACCTGACCAGCCGTCAGAAAGAACTGTTGAAAGAGTTTGATGATCTGGGCGAAGATAACCACCCGGAATCCAAAAGCTTTTTCTCATCCGTCAAATCCTTTTGGGACGGTATGAAAGGCTGAGAAGTCGGGTAGGGGGCTTTGCCCCCGCCGCCCTTTGGGCGACTCCCCCGAGATATTTATAGACAGGTGAAGCAGGGGATCCGCACTTCATCTGTCTGAAAATATCCCGGAGCGCGAGACAGAGCCTCGCAAAATCCCCTTGAATATTTTCACTGCGCCTGAGATGGTCGCGCCAACCGTTGGGGTGCCCTGATCAAAGGGCTGAGAGGCGTGAATGCGTTAACCCATCGAACCTGATCCGGGCAATACCGGCGTAGGGAACGGTCTAGCGCGAACAGACGTTTTCCATGCTGCGTTGCCCATTGATGATGGAGCAACGATATGGCGCATATTGCCCTGACTATTGCGGGCTCGGACAGTGGCGGCGGGGCCGGGATACAGGCGGACCTCAAGGCGATGTCTGCCCTGGGTGTCTATGGTGCCAGCGTGATCACCGCCGTGACGGCGCAAAACACGCAGGCCGTGACGGCGGTGCATGGGATACCGCTGGATGTGGTTGCGGCCCAGATTGATGCGGTTCTGACCGATCTGGATGTGGGTGCAATCAAGATCGGCATGCTGGCAACGCCTGAAGTTATTCAAACGGTTGCGGATGCGATTACCGGGTTTGAGGGGCCTGTCGTGCTGGACCCGGTGATGATCGCCAAGTCGGGCGACGCCTTACTGGCAGAGGAAGCGGTTCAGACATTGCGGGATGTCCTGCTGCCTCGGGCCGCCGTATTGACTCCCAATCTCCCCGAGGCCGCCTGCCTGTTGGACTGCCGTGTCGCGGAAACACCCGAACAGATGATTGATCAGGGCCTGGCCCTGTGCGCCTTGGGGGCGGGTTCGGTGTTGATGAAAGGCGGCCATGGGCGTGGCGAGATTTGCTATGACCTGTTGATCGAGCCCACAGGGCTGGTCGCTGAATTCACGGCCCCCCGGCGCGCAACGCGAAACACCCACGGCACGGGCTGCACGTTGTCCTCGTCTATTGCGGCAGGACTGGCGCAGGGGCTTGGGTTGGTTGACGCCGTTGGTCAGGCGCATCGCTATCTGCAGGGGGCGATCGCCCGGGCGGATGAGTTGAAGATTGGCAATGGTCACGGGCCGGTTCATCACTTTCATCAGGTTTGGCCTGCGTGACGGTCTGGTCGGTCATAGGCGCGGGCGTCGCAGGTCTGGCCGTCGCGACCGAGCTGGTGTCTCGGGGCGCGAAGGTACAGGTCTTTGATCCTGCTGGCCCGCCGGGTCCGCATGGGTGCTCGTGGTGGGCCGGGGGCATGCTGGCCCCGTGGTGTGAGTTCGAAAGCGCCGAGGAGCCTGTTTTGCGTCTAGGGCAGACCGCGTTGGAGTGGTGGGCAAGGCACACTTCGGTTCAGCGGCGCGGAACACTGGTTGTGGCCAACCCGCGTGACTTACCCGACCTGCGCCGTTTTGGGCGCCGGACCGAGGGGTTTGGCGAGGTTGAATCCCACGAAATAGCCCAGTTAGAGCCTGATTTGCATGGCTTCACCAAGGCGCTGTATTTCGCAGATGAGGCGCATCTCGACCCGCGTCAGGCGTTGCGGGACCTGTACGCTCACCTGCTGAACCACGGTGTCGAATTTCATCGCAAGCTTGCCCCGGCGCGGTTGGAAAACGCGATTGATTGCCGGGGGCTGCACGCGCGCGAGGTGCTGCACGATCTGCGCGGTGTGAAGGGTGAGATGCTGGTGATCCGCTGCCCTGATGTCTCTTTGACCCGTCCGGTACGCCTGCTGCACCCCAGGATGCCGCTTTACATCGTGCCACGGGGCGAGGGCATCTATATGCTGGGCGCTACGATGATCGAGAGTGAGGACAGCAGCCGCATCACTGCGCGCTCGATGTTGGAATTACTCAGCGTGGCCTATGCGCTCAACCCCGCATTCGGAGAGGCCGAGGTGCTGGAGATCGGCGTCGATCTGCGCCCGGCCTTTCCCGACAACCTGCCACGTATCCGGCGGCTGGGGCGCACGATCTATGCCAATGGCCTGTACCGCCACGGGTATCTGCTGGCCCCGGCGCTGGCGCAGGGTGTGGCGGATCTGGCGCTGGACAACAAACATTCGGAGATGGTCGATGAAGATCGTGCTTAATGGTGAACCCCAGGAAATTCAGGCTCTAACATTAGCGGAACTGCTGGTGGAACGCGGAGTCTCGGGGCGGGTCGCAACGGCGGTGAACGAAGAATTCGTACCGTCGAGCCTGCGTATTGCCCACAGATTGGCAGATGGCGACCGGGTCGAAATCCTTGCGCCGATGCAGGGGGGCTGAGGATGAAACAGTTTTACGGCACCGAATTGCCTAACCCGCTGATGCTGGGCACGGCGCAATATCCCAGCCCTGCCATTCTGGAACAGGCGTTTCGCGATAGCGGCGCGGGTGTGGCCACCGTCTCACTGCGCCGCGAATCCGGGGCGGGGCAGACATTCTGGCAGATGATCCGCGATCTGGGCGTGTTGGTTCTGCCGAACACCGCCGGGTGCCATACGGTCAAAGAGGCCGTGACCACCGCCCATATGGCGCGAGAAGTGTTCGACACAAAGTGGATCAAGCTGGAGTTGATCGGCCACACGGACAGTCTGCAACCGGATGTGTTCCAACTGGTCGAGGCCGCACGCATTCTGACCGAGGACGGGTTTGAGGTTTTTCCCTACACCACCGACGATCTGATCGTGGGCGAACGTCTGCTGGCGGCTGGGTGTGAGGTGCTGATGCCCTGGGGCGCGCCGATTGGCTCGGGGCGGGGGTTGAACAACGAATACGCTTTGCGCGCCATGCGGGCAGAATTTCCTGATGTGCCGTTGGTGATTGACGCGGGCATTGGTCTGCCCAGCCATGCCGCGCACGCGATGGAGCTGGCCTATGACGCCGTTCTGCTGAACACGGCTGTCGCGCGGGCGGGTGATCCTGTGGCCATGGCGCGGGCCATGATGCAGGCGACCCTTGCCGGGCAACTGGCGCATCAGGCCGACCCGATTGAGGCGCGCGATATGGCCGAGCCCTCGACCCCCGTGATCGGAAAGGCGTTTTTGTCATGAGATTGGATCGGTTCTACCCGATCTTCGATCATTCCGACTGGTTGCGGCGGATGCTGCCCCTTGGGGTCAAGCTGGTGCAGTTGCGGATCAAGGATCAGCCTGACGCGGTGGTGCGCGAACAGATTGCTTTGTCGCGTGATCTGTGCCGCCAGCATGGTGCAGTTCTGGTGGTCAATGACTACTGGCAGGCCGCCATTGAGGCCGGATGCGACTGGATTCATCTGGGGCAAGAAGATTTGGATGAGGCCGATCTGAACGCGATCCGCAAGGCCGGGCTGAAACTGGGCGTCTCAACCCATGATGACGACGAACTGGAACGGGTACTGGCCATGGACCCCGACTATGTGGCGCTGGGTCCGGTCTATCCGACCATTCTGAAAAAGATGAAGTGGGAGCAGCAGGGCCTGCCCCGCGTCACCGAATGGAAGGCGCGCGTGGGCGACATCCCCTTGGTCGGGATCGGCGGCATGAGCGTTGAGCGCGCGCCGGGTGTGTTGCAGGCGGGCGCGGATATCGTCTCGGTCGTGACTGACATCACGCTGAACGCGGACCCCGAATCCCGTGTGCGCGAATGGATTGAGGTCACGCGATGAGCCGTTATGCCCGCCAGACGATCCTGCCCGAACTGGGTGCAGACGGGCAGGGTCGCCTGTCCGCCGCACGTGTACTGGTGGTGGGCGCGGGCGGATTGGCCGCCCCGGTCCTGCCGTTGCTGGCCGGGGCTGGGATCGGGCATCTGACGATCATGGACCGGGATGAGATCGCCCTGTCAAACCTGCACCGGCAGACGTTGTTCACGCCGTCTGACTGTGGCCGCCCAAAGGCCGTGGTCGCGGCTGAACGTTGCCGCGCGTTGAACGATGAGTGCGATATTGTTGCCGAAGAACAGGCTCTAACTAGTGCGAATGTCACTGAATTTGTTCAGCAAGTCGATCTAGTTCTGGATTGCGCCGACAGCTATGCGGCAAGCTATACTCTGTCTGACACCTGCCTTGCCCTTGGCAAACCTTTGATTAGCGCCTCGGTGCTGGGGCTGACCGGCTATGTGGGCGGGTTCTGCGGTGGGGCTCCGTCATTGCGGGCTGTGTTCCCCGACGCGCCGGACAGCGGTGCCAGTTGCGCAACGGCCGGTGTGCTTGGCCCGGTTGTCGGGATCATGGGTGCGATGCAGGCGCAGATGGTGCTGAACTTGATCCTTGGCCTGCAACCCTCGCCCTTGGGTCAGATGGTGCAGTTTGACGCGCGGACCTTTCGCAGCACCACGTTTCGTTTTGATGGCGCCCCGGAGCCTGCACGGCATTTCTCATTCCTGTCTGCTAACCAATTGCGCGCGGACGATGTGATCGTCGAACTCCGCAGCGCAGAGGAAGCGCCTGAACCGATCCATCCCAACGCGCGGCGCACGACTACTGCAAACATCAAAACAGAGCCTAATAAGGATAAAAGGCTAGCACTTTGCTGCGCCACTGGCCTGCGGGCCTGGCGCGCGGCAGAAGAATTGCAACCGGATTGGCCGGGCGAGATTGTCCTCGTCGCGGCCTCAACCTCGTGAACGAAAAGGACCCGCGAGATATGAAGAAACTGATGACAGCCATCGCCCTGCTGGCCGCCGCGCCTGCCTGGGCCGAGGATAAGATGACCGTTCTGCTGGACTGGTTCGTCAACCCCGATCACGGCCCCATCATCGTGGCGCAGGAAAACGGGTATTTCGCGGATGAGGGGCTTGAGGTTGAAATCATCCCGCCTGCCGATCCGTCGGCCCCGCCGCGCCTTGTGGCCGCCGGTCAGGCGGATTTGGCGGTGTCCTATCAGCCCCAGCTGCACCTGCAAATCCACGAAGGCCTGCCCCTGAAACGCGTTGGCACGCTGGTTGCCACGCCTCTGAGCTGCCTGCTGGTACTTGAGGACGGGCCGATCAAAACTCTGGCCGACCTCAAGGACAAAAAGATCGGCTTCTCGGTCGCTGGTGTCGAAGAGGCAGTGCTGTCGGCCATGTTGAACACGCATGGCGTCGCGTTGGATGATATTGAATTGATCAACGTCAACTTTTCGCTCTCGCCTTCTTTGATGAGCGGTCAGGTGGACGCGGTGATCGGGGCCTTCCGTAACTTTGAACTGAACCAGATGGATATCGAAGGTGTCGCGGGCCGCTGCTTCTATATCGAGGAAGAAGGCGTGCCGCCCTATGATGAGCTGATCTATGTGGCGAACCCGGACACGATGGACACCGACAAAGTGGCGCGTTTTCTGGCCGCGACTGAAAAGGCGACTCAGTTCATCGTGAACAACCCTCAGGAAAGCTGGGAGATTTTTGCCAACACCTCACCCGAGTTGCAGGATGAGCTGAACGCTCGCGCCTGGGTCGACACGCTGCCCCGTTTCGCCCTGCGCCCGGCGGGGTTTGATGCCGGTCGCTATGCTCGGTTCGAGGCATTCCTGAAAGACAGTGGCATGATCGACAGCCTGAACCCGGTCAGCGACATCGCCATTGATGTGACCGCGCAATGAGCGGATATGGCAAAGCTTTCGCGCTGATGCGCGACGCGGCGCAGGGGCCGTGGCGGGATTATACCCGCCACGCCTTTGTCCAAGGGTTGGGGGATGGAACCCTCCCGCGCGCCGCGTTCCTGCATTATCTGCGGCAGGATTACGTGTTCCTGATCCATTTCTCGCGGGCCTGGGCGCTGGCGGTGGTGAAATCGGAAACGCATGCGGAAATGCTGACGGCTGTGGGCACGGTGAACGCATTGGTCGCCGAGGAAATGCAGCTGCATATCGGCATTTGCGAAGCGGCCGGGATTTCGCAGGAGGAGTTGTTCGCAACCCCAGAACGGGCCGAAAATCTGGCCTATACGCGGTTCGTGCTTGAGGCCGGGTATAGTGGAGATTTGCTGGACCTTCTGGCGGCCCTGGCACCCTGCGTCATGGGCTATGGTGAGATCGGCGCACGGCTCGCCTCTGAGGCCACATCAGAGACCTATCGCGACTGGATCAACACCTATGCCAGTGATGACTACCAGGGCGCATGTCAGGCGGTTGGAGATCTATTAGATTCGGCTCTAACACGGCGAATTGGGGTTGAATTTGAAGCCTCTACGCGTTGGGACCGTCTATGCCGGACCTTCCGCACAGCAACCGAGCTTGAGGTCAATTTCTGGCAGATGGGCCTGACCCCGTGACGCAAGCGCCTGACCTGACCATCAGCGGTTCAGCCACAATCAACGGCGCACCTTTGTTCGCGCCGTTGACCCTGACCCTTGCGACGGGGCAGTGGACGTGCCTGCTGGGCGGGTCAGGTGTGGGGAAAACCACCGTTCTGCGCCTGATTGCCGGGCTGGAGACGGGCGCAGACTTCAACGGGCAGATCGTCGCCAGTGATGCGCAGCCAGTCCCAAACCGGGTCGCTTACATGGCGCAGGATGACCTGCTGCTGCCTTGGGCGACGGTGGCGCAGAATGTGTCTCTGGGCGCACGTCTGCGGGGCGAAAGACCCGATCTGGTCTGCAGGGACCGTCTGATCGAACGGATGCGGTTGCAGGACCATATGGGCAAGAAACCCGGCGAGCTTTCAGGCGGCCAACGCCAGCGCGTTGCCTTGGCGCGCACGTTAATGGAGGATCGCCCGATTGTTTTGCTGGATGAGCCGTTCTCGGCCCTTGATGCCAGAACACGCGCTGACATGCAGGACCTTGCGGCCGAGGCGCTGGCGGGACGCACCGTCTTGCTGGTGACCCATGACCCGGCCGAGGCCGCGCGGTTGGGCCAATCCATCGTGGTGATGACCGCGCAAGGCTTGACTGCGTGCAATCCACCCTCAGCCCCGGCCCCGCGCCATGTGGATGATCTGGAAACGCTGGAAACGCAGGGCGCGTTGCTGCGTTTGCTGAGAGAGGCGGCATGAAACTTCTTTCGGGCCTTGCAGCGACCGTCTTTGCCGTCGCGCTCTGGCAGGCGATTGTCAGCCTGACGGGCTTGCCCAGGTTCATACTGCCCGGCCCGGCTTTGGTGGCCGAAACATGGTGGCAGAACCGCTGGTTGATTGCCGAACACACATGGATCACGGCGGTCGAGGTGGTGATCGGTCTGGCCGTCGGCACGGTGCTGGGCGTGATCACCGCGTTACAGCTGGCCAATTCGCGGGCCGCGCGGGTGTTGGTGCAGCCCATGCTGGTCTTTACTCAGGCGCTGCCGGTCTTTGCGCTGGCGCCGCTGTTGACGCTGTGGCTGGGCTATGGGTTGTGGTCCAAGGTCGCGATGGCGGTTCTGATCATCTATTTCCCGATCACCTCGTCCTTCTTTGACGGTTTGATGCGCACGCCGCCGGGTTATCTGGACCTTGCCCGCACCATGCAGGCCAGCCCGCGCGCTGTGCTGTGGCATATCCGCATTCCGGCGGCGCTGCCCTCGCTGGCATCCGGGATGCGGCTGGCGGCGGTTTATGCGCCGATCGGGGCGGTGATTGGTGAATGGGTCGGATCGTCCAAAGGACTTGGCTATCTGATGTTGTTGGCCAATGGGCGCGCCAAGACCGATCTGATGTTTGCCGCGATGCTGACCTTGGGGGTATTTTCCATCCTGCTGCATCTGACCATTCGCCGCGCCACGGTGCGCATGGCGGGTGAGGGGCGTTAACCATTCGGAAACCGATTCTGCGTCAGGGTGAGGCCATGACCAAAGACGCCTTTGCCGAAGCCCCCATGCTGTTTGAAACGGATGAAGCGCCCGCGCAGCCGCTGCCGTCTGGTCGATTGCCCTCCTATATCAAAGACCACCGCAAGCGGTTGCGCGAAAGGTTCATGTCCGGCGGGTCTGCCGCGATGCCGGATTATGAGCTGTTGGAGCTGGTCCTGTTCCGATCGATCCCCCGGCAGGATGTGAAACCGTTGGCGCGGGCGCTGATGGACACGTTCGGGGATTTCAACCGGGTGTTGACCGCGCCCGAAGACCGGCTGCGCCAGATCAAGGGCGTGGGCGATACAGTCATCACCGATCTGAAAATCCTTGAGGCCTGCGCCCACCGCATGGCCCGCGCGCGGGTGATGCAGCGGCATGTGATCTCGGGCTGGGATGCGTTGCTGGATTACTGCCATACGACAATGGCCCATCGGGAGACCGAGCAATTTCGTGTTTTCTATCTCGACCGCAAGAACGTGTTGATCGCGGATGAGGAGCAGGCCAAGGGGACTGTCGATCACGTGCCGGTTTATCCGCGCGAAGTGGCGAAACGCGCGCTGGAGCTGAACGCTTCGGCGCTGATCGTGGTGCACAACCACCCGTCGGGCGATCCCACGCCCTCGCAATCGGATATCGATATGACCAACCGGATCCAGGATGCCTGTCTGGCGTTGGGCCTGACCCTGCATGACCATTTGATCATAGGCAAATCGAACGAGTTGAGCTTTCGGTCAGAGGGATATTTGTAGGGGCGTTGCCCCCTTTTGTCCTTTCAGGCCAATTCACACCGACCGTGCATTAAATGAGAAGAAGATGGGGTTATTGCACCCAAATCTCGACGCGGCGGTTGATTTTGCGGCCCCATTCGGTGTCGTCGCAGGCCATGGGCATGGCTTCGCCAAAGCCGTCGACATCCAGCGTGATACTATCAGGGATGGCAGTTTCCACGGCGGCCAGAACGGCATTGCGCACGGTTTTGGCGCGCAGCAGGGAAATCCGCGCGTTTGAGGCGGCGGCCCCGTCCCCATCACTGAACCCGACGAAAAGCAGTTTGCGAGCGTCCAGAGTTCCGGCCTCAAGCTGTTGGGCCAGGTGCAGGATGTTGGACCGGGATTGCGCGTCAGGGCGGGAGGATCCTGCCTCGAACCGGAAGGACAGCGACAGTCGCGACAAGGGGCGCAGGGTGGTCACCATGCGTTGCAATTCGTCCAGCCCAACCTCGGACCCGCCCGAGGCGACGGCATTTGCAAACCGGTTGCCCTGAAGGTCGATGGGCAGCGTTTCGGGGGCCTGATCGACAAAGCCCGCGTCACGGATGGCCAATTGCGCCTCGGGGCTTTGGGTATAGGCCAGGAACTGGCGGGCGATCCGGGGCAGGCGGCGGTCAGGCAGGTAGAGGAACATGGGCGAAGTCAGGGGGTAATCCTCGGTCTTGATCGTTTGCCTGTTGGCGATCAGGACATGGCCGCAGCCCCCGGCCAATGGCAGGGCACGGGCGGCACGCGCCTCGGCTTGGCTGGCAAGACCGATGGCAAAGGGATCATCGGCCACATCGCGCACCAGTTCGCTGCCGCGCATGTGCCGGGTGACCTTGGCGGTCAATGCGGTATCCGCGGGGCCCAGCAGGCGATCCTCGACATCTTGCGCCAGTCCGGATTCGGTATCGGGAAGATGCAGCGCAATGGGAGCGTCAGGGCCCCCAAGGGCAGACCAGTTGTCGATCTCACCCGATAGCACAAGGACCAGATCGGCCAGCGATATATGCGGCACCGGATTGCCCGGTGACACAATGGGCACCAGCGCATCCAGCGCGACCACCCGCGACCGGCGGGGATGGTTCAGATCGCCCTGACCGGCGGCGAGGGCAGCATCATTTTCCTCGGCGCGGACTTCTCGCAGGGCCAAAACGATATCTGTCTTGTCGTCGATTAGATCGGCGAAGCCACCGCTTGTGGTACCGATTTCAAAGGAAAACCGTCCAAGGGGGGTGGCGCGGCCGTTTTGGTAAAGCTCGTAGACTGAACCGGTGCTGTCGTGTTCAACCGACAGCCCCTCGTGCCGGGCAAAAGCCCTTAGCAATGCGGGCATGACGGTTTCGGCCATCGCGGATGCCCCGGACAGGCGCAGCTCGGCCACGAAATCGGTAAGGCTGGGGCAGGCGGGTCCATCACAGGTCACGCCCGAGCCGTCGACCGTCAGCTCACCGAATTGCGTGTCGACGCGGTAGAATTCACCGTCAAAGCCCAGCAGAGTGCCAGTCACCTCGACCTTGCCATCATGCGAGGTCAGGGTGATGTCCTGCGCCTGCAGCGAGGTTGTGGATATTGCCGTCAACAGTGCGGCGGCGGCCACACGGAAAAATGTCATAAGAGGGTCAAGCCTGCCTGCGGTTCTATTTGGCCGCGATTGTCAGGTTTTGAAGCAGATTATTCAACACCAGAAACTCACCGGATTGCGTACAATCCGGAAAGCTCAGGGTCAGATCGCGCGATTGCAGGCTTTGATCTGCACCCAGTTGCAGGGATTGAACACTCAGGCTGCGACCGCAATTGGTCTGGGTCACCTCGGCCTCGACCGTTAGCTGGATCTGGCCCGATTGATGTGATTGCGCAATCGGGAACGAGTAAACCTCGAGGTTGCGGGCATCGTTGAACGTGGTGTTCGACAGGCGCACCACGCTGCCGGTGCCGTCGTCAGACCCGGCTGAGACATGACCCGCCTCTCCATAATTGGCGCCAAATTCCAGGGCGTGGATCTGCAGATCGGTCTCACCCTGCCACTGCAGGGCCACGCGGGAATACTGGCTGATGTCGGGGATGTGAGTGGTGGCGACGGTGCCTTTCTGATCCTCAAGGGAAATCAGAAAGATCGCGTATTCCGACAAGGCTGGTATTGTCAGGTCGAGCGTGCCGTTTGCGTCGGCCTGTTGTGTGACCGTCAGGCCGCTGTGATGCACATCAATCCGTTGATTTCCGTGGCAGGGGGCTTTGACGATCAGACGGGCGCTGCCACCCGGGGCGGCATAGGCACGCGCCCGCAATTTGCAATCGGCGTGGTCAGAGGGGGCTGACCGGCTGGGTGTCAGTCTGCGCTGCGCGGCAGTGCCTGTTGCGTCGCTGTCCGGGGCAGGGGTCGCTGAGGTCAGAACAATATCCTCAAGCCCGGGAACAACAGCGTTCGGGTCCATGGTCGCAACCTTAGTGCCCTGCGTATTGTCCGACCACGCAGGGATTCCATTCTGCATCAGGTAACCAATAGCCAGCGCACAAACGACAGTGCCGCCGGTGGTCACGTAGTTCTTTATGACAAACAAGACACCCTCCCCAGTTGAAGGAGCGAGTCGCATATTGATCGTGAAACACGGCCAATATGTGGCCGTGGCGGGGACTCAATGTGTCTGATTTGTGCCTGACGTCAGGTCAGGCGACCGTGGCAATGCTTGAATTTTTTGCCCGATCCGCAAGGGCAGCGGTCATTGCGGGACGGGTTGCCCCATGTGTCGGGATCGTTCTCGTCAAAGCCGGGCAGCGGGTCACCCGAAGCTTCGGCCTCGGCCACAGCCTCGGCGCGGTCAGTGGCCTGTTCCACCGACTTTTGCGCCTGCTCTTGCTGCGCCTGCATCTGGGCCAGCATCTCGCGCTGCTCTTCTTCGGTCAGCGGACGCACGCGTGACAATTGCTGAGTCACGGTTTCGCGCAGAGAATCCAGCATGCTTTCGAACAGCTGGAAGCTTTCGTTCTTGTATTCGTTCAGCGGATCGCGCTGGGCGTATCCGCGGAACCCGACGACCGAGCGCAGATGCTCCAGCGTCAGCAGGTGCTCGCGCCATTTGCTGTCGATGGTGTTCAGCAGAACCTGCTTTTCGATGTTGCGCATGTTTTCGGGGCCAAAGGCAGCGGCCTTTTGCGCCATCATCTCATCTGCGGCGTTGACCAGACGCTCACGCACCTGTTCGTCATCCACGCCTTCTTCGGCGGCCCAGTCCTGAACTGGCGCGTCGATGGTCAGCTTGTCCTTGATCGCCTCGTGCAGGCCATCCGTGTCCCACTGATCGGCATAGGATTTGGGCGGCATGTATTCGTCGATCAGATCGTCGATCACCTGTTCGCGCATGTCCGACACGATCTCGGACAGATCATCGGCAGACATGATCTCACGCCGTTGGCTGAACACCACTTTCCGCTGATCGTTCATCACGTCGTCAAATTTCAGGACGTTCTTGCGCATGTCAAAGTTGCGGCCTTCGACCTTGGATTGCGCGCGTTCCAGCGATTTGTTCACCCAGGGGTGGACGATCGCCTCGCCCTCTTTCATGCCCAGCGTAGTCAGGACCTTGTCCAACCGTTCCGAGCCGAAGATACGCATCAGATCGTCTTCGAGGCTGAGGTAGAACACCGTCCGCCCCGGGTCGCCCTGACGGCCCGAGCGGCCGCGCAGCTGGTTGTCGATGCGGCGGCTTTCGTGGCGTTCAGAGGCCATCACATATAGGCCACCGGCGGCCAGCACCTTTTCTTTCTCTTCGGCGTGGTTCGCTTCTTCCGCGGCGCGCAGCTCGGCGGGGTCGGCCTCGGGGTTTTCGGCCAGCGCCTTGAGGACTTTCATCTCGACATTGCCGCCCAGCTGAATGTCGGTGCCGCGACCGGCCATGTTGGTGGCGATGGTCACCGCACCCAGACGGCCCGCATCGGCGACGATCTGCGCCTCTTGCTCATGCTGGCGGGCGTTCAAAACATTGTGTTCGATACCCTCTTTCTGCAGCAAATGGCTCAGCAGTTCGGATTTCTCGATCGAGGTGGTGCCCAGCAGAACCGGCTGACCTTTTTCCTGCGCCTCTTTCGTCTGTTCGATCATCGCACCGTATTTCTCGCCTGCGGTGCGATAGACCTGATCGTCTTCGTCCAGACGCGCGATTGGCTTGTTGGTCGGAACCTCAACCACGCCCAGACCGTAGATTTCGGCAAATTCCTCGGCCTCGGTCAGCGCGGTGCCGGTCATGCCGCCCAACTTGTCATAGAGGCGGAAATAGTTCTGGAAGGTCACGCTGGCCAGCGTCACGTTCTCGGGCTGAATTTGCACGCCTTCCTTGGCCTCGATGGCCTGATGCAGACCTTCGGACATGCGGCGGCCCGGCATCATCCGGCCGGTGAATTCATCGATCAGAATGACGTTGCCGTCGCGGACGATGTAATCCTTGTCGCGCGTGAACAGCTTATGCGCGCGCAGGCCCTGATTGACGTGATGCACCACCGTGGTGCTTTCGGGATCATAGAGTGAATGCCCCTCGGGGATCAGCCCGGCTGCGATCAGCTGCTGTTCCAGAAACTCGTTGCCTTCATCGGTAAAGGTCACGTTGCGCGACTTTTCATCCAGCGTGAAATGATCATCCGCCAGCGTCGGGATCAGCGCATCAATCGCGGTGTACAGGTCCGAGCGGTCCTGAGACGGGCCCGAGATGATCAGCGGCGTCCGCGCCTCGTCGATCAGGATCGAGTCAACCTCGTCCACAATCGCAAAGTTATGATATTTCTGGTAAATCTGATCCAGATCGGCCTTCATGTTGTCGCGCAGATAGTCGAACCCAAGCTCATTGTTGGTGGCATAGGTGACGTCGCAGCCATAGGCAGCCTTCTTTTCGGCATCGGGCTGGCCCGACCAGATCACGCCGGTGGTCATGCCGAGGGCGGCAAACACCTTACCCATCCATTCCGAGTCGCGCTTGGCCAGGTATTCGTTCACCGTGACGACGTGCACGCCCTTGCCGGTCAAGGCGTTCAGATAGGCGGGGAAGGTGGCGACCAGCGTCTTGCCCTCACCCGTTTTCATTTCCGAGATGTTACCCTGATGCAGGAAGGCGCCGCCCATCAGCTGCACGTCAAAGGCGCGCAAACCCAGCGCGCGTTTGGCACCTTCGCGGACGTTGGCAAAGGCCTCGGGCAGCAGGTCGTCCAGGCTTTCGCCGTCCAGCGCGCGTTTGCGCAATTCTTCGGTCTTTTCGATCAGACCTTCGTCAGTGAGCTTTTCGAACTCGGGCTCCATCGCGTTGATCTTGTCGATCAGGGGGCGGGTCGCCTTGATCTTGCGGTCGTTCGGTGTTCCGAACACCTTTTTGGCGAGCGTTCCGAGTCCCAGCATGTTCACTCCAGCGGATCTGTTCTTGTCTTGGTTGCGACAGGCTTGCCCACCTTGCGCGCAACCCATAGATACGGGGGGAGAAAGGCGGCCCTGTCCAAGGCTTCAAAGCGATGTAAGCGGCAGGTTCCAGAGTGTCAACGCTGCGCCCTGTCGCGGCAAACAAATAGGATGATTCCATGCCCAAAGGCCTCACTTTTCTGCCATCGCTGGCGTTTGCTGCCGTGATGGCCCTGCCGCTGGCCGCCGAAACCCAGCCCGATCCAAGTGCTGTTGTCGCCCGTGTGAACGGTGAAGAGATCACGCTGGGTCACGTCATCGCCACCGCTGCGGCGCTGCCGGAGCAATATCAGCAGATCGAGGATGACGTGTTGTACGAGCTGATCCTGGACCAGTTGATTCAGCAGCAGCTTCTGGGTCAGCAGCAGGACGCATTGAACACGCTCAACACGCTGGCCATTGAAAATGAAACCCGGTCGCTGCGCGCGGTGCAGACCGTCAACACCCTGATCGAATCCGAACTGACGGATGAGGTGATTCAGGACGCCTATAACGCAGAATACGCGGATTTCGAAGGTGTGGATGAGTTCAACGCCAGCCATATCCTTGTGGAAACCGAAGATCAGGCCAAAGACCTCAAGGCCCAGCTGGATGATGGCGCCGATTTTGCCACGCTGGCCAAAGAGCATTCGACCGGCCCCTCGGGCCCCAATGGGGGTGAGCTGGGCTGGTTCGGCACTGGCCAGATGGTGCCTGAATTTGAGGCCGCCGTGCTGAGCCTGGAAAAAGGTCAGGTCTCGGACCCGGTCAAAACCCAGTTCGGCTGGCACGTTGTCACCCTGAACGACAAGCGCAAATCCGAGGCCCCCGCGCTGGAGCAGGTGCGCGCCCAGCTGACGCAGACCCTGCAGCAGGACGTCATTCAGGCCCGCATCGATGAACTGACCCAAGCGGCCGAGATCGAACGCCCGACCCCCGAAGGCGTAGGCCCCGAGGCACTGCGTCAGATCGAGCTGATTCAGGAGTAAACCCCGTGGCCACGATTACCAAGGTCTCTCCGCTGGCCCCGGCGGGCTTTCCCGACTTGCCTGCCATAGATGGTGTGCGGTTTGCCACGGTTGAGGCAGGCGTGCGCTATCAGGGTCGCACGGATGTGATGCTGGCGGTGCTGGATCCGGGCACATCTGTGGCGGGTGTGTTCACCCGCTCGGCCACCCGCGCCGCGCCCGTGCTGGATTGTCAGGACAAGATCGGCGGGGCCAGCGATGGCCCGGCGGCCGTTCTGGTCAATTCCGGCAATGCCAACGCGTTCACCGGGCATTACGGGCAGACCTCGGTCGCCGAGGTGACACAGGCCGTGTCCAAAGCCACCGGCGTTCCGGTCGGGCGGGTCTTTACCGCCTCAACCGGCGTGATCGGTGAGCCGCTGCCCCATGACCGGATCGTTTCGCAGCTTGAGACGCTCAAGGCTGGCCTCAGCCGTCACGCCATCGAAGACGCGGCGCGGGCGATCATGACCACCGACACCTTCCCGAAAGGGGCCAGTGCGCAGGTCGAGATTGATGGCAAAACAGTCTCTATTGCGGGGATTGCCAAGGGTTCCGGCATGATCGCGCCGGATATGGCGACGATGCTGGTTTACATCTTCACCGACGCGCAGGTCGAGCAATCGGCGCTGCAGGCGATGCTGGGCGCGCAGACGGATCGCACGTTCAACTGCATCACGGTGGACAGCGATACCTCGACCTCGGACAGCTTGCTTTTGTGTGCTACGGGTGCCTCGGGCGTGGATGCCACCGGAAACGCGGGTTTTGCTCAGGCGCTGGAAACGGTGATGCTGGACCTTGCGCAGCAAGTTGTGCGCGACGGTGAAGGCGCCACGAAGTTCGTAGAAATTCGTGTGACGGGTGCCGCCACGGATGCCGACGCCAAGGTGCATGGTCTGGCGATTGCCAACTCGCCCTTGGTGAAAACCGCGATTGCGGGCGAAGACCCTAACTGGGGCCGCGTGGTTATGGCCATCGGCAAATCAGGGGCGGCTGCGGATCGCGACCTGCTGAGCATTTCTTTCGGCGATATTCTGGTGGCCGAAAAAGGCTGGGTCAGCCCCGATTACCGCGAAGAAGAAGCTGCCGCATACATGAAAGGTCAGAACCTTGTGATCGCAGTCGATCTGGGGCTGGGCGATGGCGCATCCACCGTTTGGACCTGCGACCTGACCCACGGCTATATCGAGATCAACGCGGATTATCGTTCATGAAGACCGTTCTGGTGTCGGCCGTCGCCCTGATCGATGTCGAAGGCCGGGTGTTGCTGGCGCAGCGCCCGGAGGGCAAGTCCATGGCCGGTCTGTGGGAGTTCCCGGGCGGCAAGGTCGAACCCGGCGAAACCCCCGAGGTCGCCCTGATCCGCGAGCTGGAAGAGGAACTGGGCATCAACACCTGGGCCTCCTGCCTTGCACCGCTGACCTTTGCCAGCCACAGCTATGAAGACTTCCACCTGTTGATGCCGCTCTTTGCCTGCCGAAAATGGGAGGGCATTCCGCAGTCCAAAGAAGGACAGGCGCTGAAATGGGTCCGCGCGAATGACCTGCGGAACTATCCGATGCCGGCGGCGGACGTCCCGCTGATCCCGATTTTAAGGGATTGGTTGTAAGTGGACTTTAGATCAAGGGTTTGAGCAGTCCCCGCATTGGTTGCGTCACACGCAAATACCGCCGTAAACAGTGCTGAGGCTTGAAACGCTTGCGCCCTGAGTCTCCCAATGAACACGCCAAACGAATGTGCAAAGAAACCGGGGTTTCTCAAAAACGGCAAAGTTATTGTCTGTATTGACTACAAATCCCTGGGCCTCCAACCGTGAGGTGAGCTCGTCTTCAGAGATAGGTAGTTGAAATTCGGCTTTTACACGCCGTTCAAACTCTTGCTTTGCTTCTGAAAAGCTGTTGGGCAAGTTTCTTCCGATTTCTGGTGGGATTGGAAGTGGAGGAAACAGCAGTAAGTAACCTGCGCAAATCACCAATGCAAAAAAGAAGAGACCAAGTAGAAGTGCTTTCTTCAACATTAGTAGCTTAGAACTTTCTATAAAATGATAATGGCGCCACGTTGCGTTGTTTTTGTCTATTTAACAAGTGCTTGGTAGTTTTCTACCAACTAGAACAAGCTCTTTTTGGGTATTTGGTATTCGGATGCTGTGTCTCTTTCTCTTCCAAAACAGCCGCCCTTACCCCTGTTACAATTCGTAAGAATTGAGAAAACATCAGGCAAAACTTGACGCTGATCGTGCCTCTGTCTCTTAATCGGGGCATTGGCGTTCGGGCCTGACCCGAACCCGCCATTTCCGGCCCGGGGAGGGGTCGGGTGGGGAGGAGAGAAAGATTGGCTCAGACGCAATCGGGCGCTGAAGGGTTGGACTCCCTTCCGGCGCTGCTACACCGCAATGCGACGCAGTTCGGGGACGCTCCGGCTTATCGGGAAAAGGAATTCGGGATCTGGCAAGGCTGGACCTGGGCGCAAACCGCCGCCGAGGTGCGCAAGCTGGCGCTGGGGTTTCTGGAGATCGGCGTTGAAAAGGGCGACCACATCGCCGTCATAGGCCGCAACCGTCCGGCGCATTACTGGTCGATGGTGGCCGCGCAGATGGTGGGCGCAGTTCCGGTGCCGCTCTATCAGGACTCGGTTGCCGAAGAGATGGCCTATGTTCTGGAACACTGCGGCGCGAAATACGTCGTCTGCGGTGATCAGGAGCAGGTCGATAAGGTCATCGAGATTCAGGAGAACCTGCATCAGGTCAAACACATCCTCTATACCGACAAACGCGGGATGCGGAAATATGACCACAGCCAGATGAACGCGCTGGACGACATCATGGCCGAGGGCAGCGCGGGTCACGCGCGGTTCGATGCCGAGTTGGATAAGCGCATCGCGGCGCTCACTTATGACGATACCTGCGTGATGCTCTATACCTCGGGCACGACCGGAAAGCCCAAGGGTGTGGTGCTGTCGAACCGCAACGTGATCGAAAGCGCCAAGAACTCGGCCGAGTTCGACCATCTGACCCGGAATGAGGACATCCTGTCCTATCTGCCGATGGCCTGGGTGGGCGATTTCATCTTTTCCATCGGTCAGGCTTATTGGTGCGGGTTCTGCGTGAACTGCCCCGAAAGCGCCGACACGATGATGACGGACCTGCGCGAGATCGGGCCGACCTATTTCTTCGCTCCGCCGCGCGTGTTCGAGACCCAGCTGACCAATGTGATGATCCGGATGGAAGATGCGGGCAAGCTGAAGAAGCGCATGTTCCGCCACTTCATGGATCACGCCAAGAAGGTGGGCGGTCTGCTGCTGGACGGAAAACCGGTCGGCGCCATGGACCGGATGAAATACGCGCTGGGCAATATGCTGGTCTATGGGCCGCTCAAGGATACGCTGGGCTATGGCCGCTTCCGTGTTGGCTATACGGCGGGTGAGGCCATCGGGCCCGAGATTTTTGATTTCTACCGCTCGTTGGGCATCAACCTGAAACAGCTATACGGCCAGACCGAGGCGACCGTGTTTATCACCGTGCAGCCCGATGGCGAGGTACGTGCGGATACGGTGGGTGTACCTGCGCCTGCGGTTGAGCTGAAGATCGACGAGAGTGGCGAGATCCACTATCGCTCACCCGGTGTGTTCGTGGAATATTACAACAACCCGGATTCAACCGCTTCGACCAAGGATGCCGAGGGCTGGGTGGCCACGGGCGATGCCGGGTTTATCGAGGAAAACAGCGGCCATCTGCGGATCATCGACCGCGCCAAGGATGTGGGCAAGATGGCGGACGGGTCGATGTTCGCACCCAAATATGTCGAGAACAAGCTGAAATTCTTTCCCGACATTCTTGAGGTCGTGCTGTTCGGCAATGGCAAGGATCGGTGTGTGGCCTTCATCAATATCGACCTGACCGCGGTGGGCAACTGGGCCGAGCGCAACAATGTCGCTTATGGGTCTTATCAGGAACTGACGGCGCATCCGCAGGTATTGGACACCATTCGGTCCCATGTGGAAGAGGTGAACAAGTCTGTTGCTGCGGATGAGATGTTGTCAGGCTGCCAGGTGCACCGGTTTGTCGTGTTGCACAAGGAACTGGATGCGGATGATGGTGAGATGACCCGGACCCGCAAGGTGCGCCGCGGGTTTGTGGAAGAGAAGTTCAGCGACATTATCGCAGCGTTGTATGACGGATCCGAGAGCGTCTCGACCACGACCGAAGTGACTTATGAAGACGGGCGCAAAGGGTCGATCTCGGCCACGCTGCAGATCGTGGACGCACCGGTTGTGCCGGTCACACAGAAGATGGCGGCAGAATGATGGGGTGCCGAGCGCCGCTCGACCTTGCGGTCATCGCCCCGCCCGCCATCCCGTTTTTGTGCAGCTCAGGGAGGGGCTGATGCTGGATAATTCCGAAGGATATGTCACCGAAGACGGCCGTAAGATCGGCGGTGTGGTGATGGAGATGAAGAACATCACCCTGCGCTTTGGTGGTGTGGTGGCGATCAAGGATATTTCGTTCGACATTCGCGAGGGTGAAATCCGCGCCATTATCGGGCCGAACGGGGCGGGTAAGTCCTCGATGCTGAATGTAATCTCTGGGTTTTACGTCCCGCAGGAAGGCGAGGTCTGGTTCCATGGTGCCAAGCGCCCGCCGTTGCGCCCGTATGAGGTGGCGCGGCAGGGGATAGCGCGGACCTTCCAGAACATCGCTTTGTTCGAGGGTATGAGCGTTTTGGACAACGTGATGACCGGTCGGCTGAACTATATGAAGACCAACATATTCCAGCAGGCGTGGTGGAAGGGTAAGGCCGAGGCGGAAGAGGTGGAAAACCGCGAGGCGGTGGAAAAGATCATCGACTTTCTGGAGATTCAACATATCCGCAAAACGCCTGTGTCGCGCCTGCCTTACGGGTTGAAGAAACGGGTTGAACTGGCTCGTGCTCTGGCGGCGGAACCCAAGCTGCTGCTGCTGGATGAGCCGATGGCGGGCATGAATGTCGAAGAGAAAGAGGACATGAGCCGCTTTATCCTCGATGTGAATGATGAGTTTGGCACGACCATCGCATTGATTGAACACGATATGGGCGTGGTGATGGACCTGAGTGACCGGGTTGTCGTGATGGACTACGGCAAGAAGATTGGCGACGGCACACCGGATGAGGTGCGCAGCAATCAGGACGTCATCGACGCCTATCTGGGGGTGAGCCATGACTGATCCAGGCGCAACGCTGAGAAAATTCGTCGAATTTTCTTGTGCCGACCAGACCGAGCGGAGGATGTGCAATGCCTGAACAACTCGTATTTGCGATGGAAGTGATCCTCAACGGTCTGATGGCCGGGGTGTTGTATGCGCTGGTCGCGCTGGGCTTTGTGCTGATTTACAAGGCCTCGGGGATTTTCAATTATGCGCAGGGGGTTATGGCCCTGTTTGCGGCGATGACCCTGGTGGGGATCATGAATGGTCAGGTGCCCTTTTCCCATTTGATCAACGCCACCTTTGGCACTCATATCCACTATTTCGGCTGGAACGTGCCTGCGCTGTTGGCGATTGTTCTGACGATGGCGGTCATGGTCTTGCTGGCATGGGCTGTGCAGCGTTTCGTGATGCGCCATCTGGTGGGGCAAGAGCCGATCATCCTGTTCATGGCAACCATTGGTCTGGCCTACCTGCTTGAGGGCGTGGCCGACCTGATGTGGGGGTCCGAGATCAAGACGCTGGATGTGGGCCTGCCGCAGGGCATCAACCTGTGGATCGATGAAAGCACATTCAACATCTTTGGTTATGGCTTCTTCATCGACAATCTGGACATCGTGGCGACGGTGATTGCGGCGCTGCTGGTGGCTGCGCTGGTCGCGTTCAGCCAGTACACGAAACAGGGCCGTGCGATGCGCGCGGTGGCGGATGATCATCAGGCGGCATTGTCAGTGGGGATCTCACTGAACTTCATCTGGGTGATGGTCTGGTCGGTGGCCGGGTTTGTGGCCTTGGTCGCGGGGATCATGTGGGGCACGAAATCGGGTGTTCAGTTCTCGCTGTCGCTGATCGCGCTCAAGGCACTGCCGGTGCTGATGTTGGGCGGCTTCACCTCGATCCCCGGTGCCATCGTGGGCGGGCTGATCATTGGCGTGGGAGAGAAGCTGTTCGAGTTTGCCATCGGGCCGCTGGTGGGCGGCGCGACCGAGAATTGGTTTGCCTATGTGCTGGCCTTGATCTTTCTGGTGTTCCGGCCTCAGGGGCTGTTCGGCGAGAAAATCATCGAGAGGGTTTAGCGGGCATGACCAAACTCATCGCCATCATCAACGTCATCTCGTGGGCCGGGTTCTGGGCGTTTGGATATATCGCCCTCACCTCGGACGATCTGACTGACGGTCAGCTGACCATCGCCGCGATTCTGGCCTTTGCCGGGCTGATCATGGGCATGCTGGCCTATCTGAAACTGGTCCGCGCGTCCGAGGCGAGCGGATATGCCAAAGGCTCAAACCAACTGGACACTGAGGCCCGGAACCGGGCGCAGGAACAATGGGGAAAGTAAGACATGTTCTATCGTGAAGCCGGGGATTTCAAAACCTCGTACATTGATGACAGCCAGACCTTCCCGATCAAGTTCGACCGGTACCGGTACTATGTGGTGCTGGCGGTGGCGTTTGGGATCGTCCCGTTTCTGATCAACGATTATCTGGCCAATGCGCTGCTGCTGCCGTTCCTGATTTATGCAATTGCCGCTATCGGGCTGAACATTCTGGTGGGCTATTGCGGGCAGGTCAGTCTGGGGACCGGCGGGTTCATGGCGGTGGGGGCTTATGCCTGTTACAAGCTGATGACCGCCTTCCCCGATGTCAGCATGTTCATTCACGTGATTTTGGCAGGCGGGGTCACGGCCCTGGTCGGGGTACTGTTTGGCCTGCCAAGCCTGCGGATCAAGGGGTTCTATCTGGCGGTGGCCACGCTGGCGGCGCAGTTCTTTCTGGTGTGGCTGTTCAACCGGGTGCCGTGGTTCTACAACTATTCGGCCTCGGGTCAGATCAACGCGCCTGAACGGGACGTGTTCGGCATCATCATCACTGGCCCGAATGCGCCTGCCTGGGCCACCTATCTGTTCTGCCTGATCTTCCTAGCCTTATGTGCCGTGATCGCGCGTAACCTGACGCGCGGCACCACGGGTCGGACATGGATGGCGATCCGTGACATGGATATCGCCGCCGAGATCATCGGAGTGAACCCGTTGAAGGCGAAACTGACTGCCTTTGCCGTCAGTTCCTTCTTTGTTGGCATCTCGGGCGCGCTGTTCTTTGCGGTCTATCTGGGCGCGGTCGAGGTCGGAGAGGTCTTTGGCATTCAGAAGTCTTTCCTGGTGCTGTTCATGATCATTATCGGCGGATTAGGGTCTATTTTTGGCTCATTCGCGGGTGCCGCCTTTCTGGTTCTGCTGCCGGTGGTGCTGAAAGTTGTAGGCGCCGACTGGCTGGGTTGGCCCACGGATATTGTGGCGCATCTGAATCTGGTGGTGGTCGGCGGGCTGATTATCATGTTCCTGATCCTTGAACCACATGGTCTGGCGCAGCTGTGGCGCGTGGCGAAAGAGAAACTCAGACTCTGGCCGTTCCCGCACTAAGGGGCCGGTCCAATCAGATAACGGGCAGTACAAGCCCGAACGTAACATCGGATCAACCAAGGGAGGAGACACCCGATGAAATTGAAACTGGCAACCATGGCGCTGGGCGCCTTGATGGCGGCAGGTCCGGTCATGGCCGACCTTGTATTTCCGTCGCTCAGCTATCGGACCGGGCCTTACGCGGCGGGTGGTATTCCCTTTGCGGATGGCTACGCGGACTATTTCACCCTGCTGAACGAACGCGATGGTGGGATTGGCGGCGTTGCCGTCAGCGTGCCCGAGTGTGAGACGGCCTATAACACCGAAAAAGGCGTTGAGTGCTATGAGGCAACCAAGGACAGCGGCGCGCTGGTCTATCAGCCTCTGTCGACCGGGATCACCTATCAGTTGATCCCCAAACTGGCCGTCGACAAGATCCCGATGCTGACTTCGGGTCTGGGCCGGACCTCGGCCAAGAACGGGTCGGTGTTTGAATGGGTGTTCAACTTCCCGGCCAACTATTGGGATGGCGCATCCGGTGCGATCAACCACATTCTGGACCTGAACGATGGTGACATTTCGGGCAAGAAAGTCGCGCTGGTCTATCACAACTCGGCCTATGGCAAGGAGCCGATCCGCACGCTTGAGGAACTGTCCGAAAAGCACGGTTTCGAATTGGTCGCCCTGCCGGTTGATCACCCGGGTCAAGAGCAGAAATCGCAATGGCTGCAGATCCGCCGGGATCGTCCCGACTATGTGCTGATGTGGGGCTGGGGCGTGATGAACCAGGTTGCGGTGCAAGAGGCCGCGAACATCCGCTTTCCGATGGAAAACTTTATCGGTGTCTGGTGGTCGGGCTCGGAAAACGACGTTTTGCCCGCGGGTGAGGCCGCCAATGGATACAAGGCGCTGACCTTCCACAATGTGGGATCTGACTATCCGATCTACGAAGACCTGCAGGCTTATGTCTATGACAAAGGTCTGTCGGCAGGGGCCGGGGATCAGCCCGGTACGGTTCTGTACAACCGGGGTGTCTATGCCGCGATGCTGGTCGCAGAGGCCGCCAAAAAGGCGCAAGAGATGCACGGCGTGGCCGAGATCGACTCGTCAATGATGCGTGACGGCATGGAAGCTCTGGTCATTGATGAGGCGCTGATGGCCGATCTTGGCCTGCCGAACTTTGGCCCCAGCTTCTCGGTCGCCTGTAACAATCACGGCGGTGACGGCCTGGTGGGTGTGACCCAGTGGGATGCATCTTCGAAAACATGGTCGCTGATCTCGGACTTCAAGCAATCGGATCAGGATGTCATCCAGCCGCTGATAGATGCGGACTCGTCTGCTTACGCATCCGAGAACAACATCGAACCGCGCTGCTGATCGCAGTGACTTGAACACCGGGGCGGCGGGTTGCTGCCGCCCCGACCCCCACAGTCGAACGAGGACACGCGCTGATGTTGGATGCAGCACAAACCACCGACGTACAGACCGAGACGCTGCTTGAGGTCAACAATATCGAGGTGATCTACAACCACGTCATCCTGGTTCTGAAAGGTGTCAGCCTGACCGTGCCCAAAGGGGGCATTACCGCGCTGCTGGGCGGCAACGGGGCCGGTAAGACGACCACGCTCAAGGCGGTGTCGAACCTGCTGCATTCCGAACGCGGCGAGGTCACCAAGGGAACGATCACCTATCGTGGCACCAGCGTACATGAAAGCGATCCCGCCGATCTGGTGGAAAAGGGCGTCATCCAGGTGATGGAAGGTCGCCATTGTTTCGAGCATCTTACGGTCGAGGAGAACCTTCTGACCGGCGCCTATACCCGCAAGGATGGGAATGCCGCGATTCAGCAGGACCTTGAACTGGTCTACACGTATTTCCCCCGTCTCAAGGAACGCCGCCGGTCGCAGGCGGGTTACACTTCGGGCGGTGAGCAACAGATGGTTGCGATGGGCCGGGCGCTGATGTCGCGGCCTGAAACGATCCTGCTGGACGAGCCCTCGATGGGTCTTGCACCGCAGCTGGTCGAAGAGATTTTCGGCATCGTGAAAGATCTGAACGAGAAAGAGGGCGTGTCCTTCCTGCTGGCCGAACAGAACACCAATGTGGCGCTCAGGTTCGCGCATTACGGCTACATCTTGGAATCGGGTCGGGTGGTGATGGATGGCCCCGCAGCTGACCTGCGCGAAAACCCGGACGTCAAGGAATTCTATCTCGGCATGTCCGACGAAGGGCGCAAAAGCTTCCGCGATGTGCGCTCGTACCGTCGCCGCAAGAGGTGGCTGTAAGCGGATGGAGGATCTGGTCATGACCAAGTATTACGACGCGCTCGAGACCCGTTCAGCCGATCAACGCGCCGCCGATCAGGCGCAGGCGCTGCGGGTGCAGCTTGAACGGACGCAATCTGCGCCGGGATTTCAGGCGCATCTGGCCGGGGTCAGCATCGATGACGTCCAGTCAGTTGCCGATCTGGTGAAACTGCCGGTGCTGCGCAAGTCCGATCTGGCGCAGGCTCAGGCCACGCGGCCTCCGTTCGGGGGGTTCACGGTCACGCCTGCGCGGCATTTCCACCATGTGTTTCAATCTCCGGGGCCGATCTATGAACCCGGCAGCATCGATCCCGACTGGTGGCGCATGGGCCGCTTCCTGCATGCGGCGGGCATTGGTCCGGGTGACATCGTGCATAACTGTTTCGGCTATCACCTGACCCCGGCGGGGATGATCTTTGAAAGCGGCGCGCGGGCGGTTGGGGCCGCCGTGCTGCCCGCAGGTACGGGACAGACCGAGCTGCAGGTGACCGCCGCGCGCGATGTAGGATGCTCGGCCTATGCCGGCACGCCGGATTACCTGAAGGTCATTCTGGACAAGGCCGATGAGATGGGCGTTGCCCTGAATTTCTCGACGGCCGTTGTTGGTGGCGGTGCACTGTTCCCGTCGCTGCGTCAGGAATATGCAGATCGTGGGATTTCCTGCCTGCAGTGTTATGCCACCGCTGATCTGGGCAATATCGCCTATGAAAGCCCCGCGATGGAGGGGATGATCATAGATGAACATGTCATCGTTGAGATCGTCACCCCCGGCACCGGAACCCCCGTGGCCGAGGGTGAGGTGGGTGAGGTCATCGTGACCTCGTTGAACCCTGACTATCCGCTGATCCGCTTTGCCACGGGCGATCTGTCGGCCATCATGCCCGGGCACTCGCCCTGTGGCCGCACCAACGCGCGGATCAAGGGATGGATGGGCCGGGCCGACCAGACCACCAAGATCAAGGGTATGTTCGTGCGCCCCGAACAGGTGGCCGCGCTGGTCGACAAGCACGAAGAAATCGTCAAGGCCCGCGTCATCGCCGCCCGTCAGGGCGAGATGGACACCATGACCGTTCAGATCGAAAGCCCCCGTGGCGATGACATGGCCTATGCCAAGTCCGTGGCCGAGGTTCTGAAACTGAAAGGCGCGATCGAGGTGGTGGCCCCCGGCTCGCTGCCCAAGGATGGTCTGGTGATCGAAGATCAGCGGGTTTACGAGTGATGCCAAACGGGTCTGCGGCAGAAAGTGCCGCAGATTTGTTCGCCCGCCCACTGGTGTTTCTTAGCGTTTTGGTCAATTAAAGGCGGACCTTGCGCCTTTGGCTGATACACGCGGAAACATGGCCGATATCGAACTTTCAGAACACGGAACGCGCGACCGGGGTGCGTTTGGCTCTCGACTGTTGGCTGTCGTGGCTTGTCTGGTGGCTGCGGCCTGTTTGCTGCCGATGGTGGCGGTTGTGCTGGCGGCAGTGACGGGCGGAACGGATACGATCTCGCACCTGCTTGATACGGTTTTGCCGCGTTACGCGCTGACGACGGCTATTCTGGTGGTGCTGGTGGCCGCTGGCACCTTTGCCATCGGTGTGGGTGCCGCGTGGCTGGTGACGATGACCCGCTTTCCCGGTGTGCGCCTTTTTGAGGTGGCACTGGTTCTGCCGCTGGCCTTTCCGGCTTATGTGCTGGCCTATGCCTATACCTTCGTGCTGGACCATCCCGGAATCGTTCAGGCGACTTTGCGGGACGTGACCGGCTGGGGACCGCGCGGCTATTGGTTCCCCGAGATACGCTCCACCGAGGGTGCGGCGGTGATGCTGATCCTTGTGCTGTATCCTTACGTCTATCTGCTGGCGCGGGCGGCGTTCCTGCAACAAAGCGCCACGGCCTTTCTGGCCGCAAGGGCGCTGGGCAAAAGCCCCTGGCTGGCTTTCTGGCAAGTGTCGTTGCCAATGGCGCGCCCGGCGATTGCAGGGGGTGTTCTGCTGGCCATCATGGAAACCATCGCCGATTTCGGCACCGTAGCCTATTTCGGTGTGCAGACCTTTGCCACCGGTATCTATACAAGCTGGTTTTCGATGGGTGACCGGGCGGCGGCGGCGCAGCTGGCGCTGTGCCTTTTGGGCTTTGCACTGGCCATTGCGGTGATTGAACGGACCCAGCGGGGCAAGGCAAAATACTATCAGGCCGGCAAAAGCCACGCAGCACTGCAGGTAACAGAGCTGACGGGCTGGAAATCTGCGGTGGCCCTGTGCCTGTGCGGCGTGCCGGTTCTGTTGGGGTTTTTGCTGCCGGTGTTCATTCTGGTGCAAATGGGGCTGGAATCCGAACAGAACCTTCTGTCGCGGCGTTATGTAGGGTTCATCCAGAACTCGTTGATTCTGGCGGGAACGGCGGCGGTGATCACGGTTTTTGCGGCGATCTGCGTGGGGTTCTTTCAGCGGTTGCGACCGGGGCGGGCGGCGGCTACGGCGGGTTACATCGCGCGGTTGGGCTATGCGGTGCCGGGTGGGGTGATTGCGGTTGGCCTGATGGTACCGTTTGCCAGCTTTGACAATGCGTTGGATGCGTGGATGCGGCAGACATTCGATGTTTCCACGGGGTTGCTTGTCACCGGTTCGATCTGGCTGCTGGTCGCGGCTTATATGGTGCGCTTTCTGGCCGCCGCGTTGAGCGCCTATGAAGGCGGTCAAAGCACAGTGCACGCCAATATGGATGCTGCCGCGCGATCGCTGGGGCAGACGCCGCTGGGCACGCTGCGCCGGGTGCATCTGCCGATCCTGACGCCCTCGTTGCTGACCGCGCTGCTGATCGTCTTTGTCGACGTGATGAAAGAGCTGCCCGCCACGCTGATCATGCGTCCGTTCAATTTTGATACACTGGCGGTGCAGGCCTATCGGCTGGCCTCGGATGAGCGGCTTGAGGGGGCGGCGGTGCCCTCGCTGGTGATCCTTGCCGTGGGGCTGTTGCCGGTGATTCTGATCTGTCGTCAGGTCGGGCGGCGTTAGCAAAATACCACACCCCGGTCTGCGCGGGCTTGATTCAAACGCATTTTCCGGCAAGGCTGAGGGTATGAACATGCAGCCTCCCAGCCGGTTTTCTGCAAACTCGGCCCAGATGCCCGTCGCATTCAACCGGCACGAGATGTCCCATATCCTGTCCGTCTATGGCCGGATGGTCGCCGCCGGAGAATGGCGCGATTACGGAATTTCCAACCTGCGCGACATGGCCGTGTTTTCCATTTTTCGACGCACCGCTGAGCATCCGATCTACCGGGTCGAGAAACACCCCCGCCTGCGGCAAAAGCAGGGGATGTATTCCGTGGTCGGGATGGATGGGCGCATCCTGAAACGCGGCCATGACCTGCGCACGGTGCTGCGGGTACTGGAACGCAAGCTGATCCGCCCGGTCGATCTGGATTAGAGCCGCTTGTGACTGGTCACCGGCCCGTCACCCTGATCCAGAATACGCGCGATGGCCTGATCCATCGGCTCGAACGTGACATCCATGTGATAGGCGTTGGCATGCAGCAGCATGTTGTCCCCATAGACCCAGGCCACGTGACCCTTCCAGAACAGAAGATCACCGCGCTTTGCCTCAGCCCCCTGAGGCAGGGTTTGCCCCAGTTCCCGTTCCTGATCGCCGCTGTCGCCGGGGCAGGGCATCCCGCAGGCCAACAGCCCCGCCTGCACCAGACCCGAGCAATCCAGCCCGAACCGGCTGTTACCACCCCACAGATAGGGGGTGCCCAGAAACAGCTCGGCCACGGAAACCGGGTCGGACAGGTGCACCGTTTTCCGCTTGGCATGCACGGCGGGGACAAACCCAAGCTCGGTTTCCAGAAATCTGTCATGCGTGGCCAGAACCCGGACACGGCTGCCAAAGCTCAGTGATACACGGTCGGCGCTTTTCATATCCGGCTGCGTATAAGCGTGGGTCGCAGGCGCGGTGATCCAGTGTGTGTCGGCCACCGGGTCTGCCAATTGGTCCGTCTGCACCCAGCCGGAATAGCCGTCTTTGTCTGCGGTGATACGGCTCCAAACGTTTTGGGTTTCGGTCACAGCGACGGTGTCGCCGAACAAAAGCTGCCGGTCCCGCGGGCCGTCGGGGCGGCGCAGCAGGTCCACCACCGGGTTTATGATGCGCTGCCCTGTCATAGCTTCAACAACTCGGGCAGGGCGGTTAGCACCGCGCGCGGGCCTTGGCCAAGCCCGCCTTTGCTGCGCCCCGGGGCTTTGCTGGGCTGCCACGAATAGATGTCGAAATGCATATAGCGGCAATCGCCTACAAACCGGCGCAGGAACAGCGCCGCCGTGATTGACCCCGCAAACCCGCCCGAGGGGGCATTGTCCAGATCGGCAATGCCCGGTTCGATCATCGCCTCATAGGGGGCGTGAAAGGGCATCCGCCAGACCGGATCCGCGGCCTGTTGCCCGGCCTTTGACAGCGCCTCGGCAGCGCTGTCATCATCGGTGTAGAACGGCGCAAGATCGGGGCCGACAGCCACCCGTGCCGCGCCGGTCAGCGTCGCCATCGAGATGATCAGGTCCGGCGCGCCCTCGTCCGCCAGCGCCAGTGCATCGGCCAGAACCAGCCGCCCTTCGGCATCGGTGTTGTTGATCTCAACCGTCAGACCCTTGCGCGAGGTCAGAATGTCGCCGGGGCGAAACGCGTTTCCGGCCACCGCGTTTTCAACCGCCGGGATCAGCACGCGCAGTTGCAGCGGCAGGTTCAGCGCCATGATCATCCGCGCCAGACCCAGCACATTGGCCGCCCCGCCCATGTCCTTTTTCATCAGCGCCATCGAATTCCCGGGCTTAAGGTTCAGCCCGCCCGTGTCAAAACACACGCCTTTGCCGACCAGAGTCAGCTTTGGCCCCGCACTGCCCCAGTTCATTTCGATCAGGCGCGGCTCTTGCGCGGCGGCGCGGCCAACGGCGTGGATCATCGGGAAATTCTGGTCCAGCAGCGCATCCCCCCGGATCACACTGCACGATGCGCCAAACTCCTGCGCCAATGCCTCGGCCGCGCTTTGCAGCTCGTCGGGGCCCATATCTGCGGTGGGCGTGTTGACCAGATCGCGGGTCAGGGCCTCGGCCTGGGCCAGAACCTCAAGCCGCGCAGCATCGATACCTTCGGGCGCGACAAGACGGGCCTTGGCAGCGGATTGCGTGGCGTAGCGGTCAAACGCATAGCCGGTCAGCAGCCAGCCCAGACACTCGGTCTCTAACGCCTCAGCAGGGACGCCGGATGCAATGTGATAGGCGCCTTCGGGCAGAGCCTCTGCCGCGGCGGCCAGGGGAAACCGTTTCCGCGCCCGTCCCGTTTCCGCTCCGTATCCGGCAACGGCAAACTCAGCCTGCCCATCCGATCCGGGCAGCAGCGCAACCTGCCCCATCGCCCCGGTGAACCCATTCAGGTTGAGCCATTTTGCCACCGTGTCAGGCTGGCCGCTCAGCCAGTCATCAAGGTCAGGCTGGGCAATAACATGCAGCGGCAGGGAGGGTTCAGAGCTGGGCGCAAAGGACAGGGTCATAGGAGTCTCGGCTGGTTCAATACGCGCCCAGCCTAGCTGCCCACGACCTGTCCGCAAGCCCTGTCAGACGGAAAGATCCTGTTGATCCCAGATCACGGTCAGCGATTTCTCACCCACCCGGATCAGGCGCGACAGGGTCGCCCCCGTCGCCACGGCGTCGCCCGCATCCACGGTCTGCGCCACGTCGCCCGCGACACGGGCCAGGGCAACCATGCCGATCTGCTCGGCAATCGCCACCAGCGAGCGCGCGCATTTGCGCAGGCCAACCCAATCGCGTTGCCGCCAGTACCGTTCGCAGTTCGACAGGCGCACGGCCAGTTCCTCGACCGTGCGACACAGCACGTCCAGCGCGTTCTTGTCGCCCAATTGACGGTACAACGCGCTGAGTTGATCCGGGTCCAGACGCACGGATTCCTTGTGTTCAAGCGTCAGTATCTTTTCCACCACATTCACCCCAATTCTTTACGCCCCCACGGCATAGTCCGAGTTAGACTGTCAATTCCTTTGCAAAACCTTGCTGGTACACTGGATAATTGCTCGAATTTTCCGCGAATTCGGGATAGAGCAGCCGTCAGCGACGAAAAGAAGGGCACAGAATGGAACACGCCAAACCTTTGCCGGGATATCTGGTCAAGCGGTATCACGGCTGGAAAGCCACCACCTATTCCGAAAATCAGGTCTGGTATCGCCGCCTTGCCACCGAAGGTCAGCGCCCCCGCGCGATGGTGATTTCCTGCTGTGACAGCCGTGTGCACGTGACCTCGATGTTTGGTGCGGATCAGGGCGATTTCTTTATTCACCGCAACATCGCCAATCTGGTCCCGCCCTACCTGCCGGACGGGGATCACCACGGCACCAGTGCTGCCATCGAATATGCCGTGACCGCGCTGAAAGTGGCGCATCTGATCGTTCTGGGCCATTCGCAATGCGGCGGCGTTCAGGGCTGTATCGACATGTGCAAGGGGCAGGCCCCGCAGTTGGAAGCCAAAGAGAGCTTTGTTGGCCGCTGGATGGAAATCCTCAAACCGAAATTCGACCTGGTTGCCGATGTCGAAGACAGCGTCGAGCAGGCGCGCCAGTTTGAGCGTTATGCGGTTGTGGCCTCGCTTGAAAACCTGATGACCTTTCCGTTTGTGTCATCGGCTGTTCAGGATGGCTCGCTCAGCCTGCATGGGTTGTGGACGGATATCGGTGAGGGCGGGCTGGAATGCTACGACCCGCAGGACAAGAAGTTTGTCGTTGTGTGATCGGGGCTTTGGCTGAGGGGGCATAACGCCTCTGATTTTGGAAGGGTTTTTGGTATAGTCGCTGCAAATGGATTTGCTTTAGGGACTTACCATGCGATTTCTGAAACGTGTTTTCCTTGGATTGATTGTGCTTATCGCGTTGGTGGTGGGCGTGTCATACTTGCTGCCCGGTCAGGCGCAAGTGTCGCGCAGCATCACCATTGCCGCCCCGCCGGCTGCGATCTTTCCCTACGTGAACTCAATGCAAGAGACCGAGAAATGGTCCCCCTGGCTGGCCCGCGATCCGCAGACGCAGTTGTCGTACAGCGGCCCGGAGGTGGGCGTTGGAAATACGCTGAACTGGAGCTCGGACAATCCGCAGGTCGGGACAGGCTCGCAGCAGATTATCGAAAGCGTGCCGGATCAGGCGGTCAGAACCGCGCTGGATTTCGGTCCCATGGGTACCGCCATAGCGTCATTCGATCTGGTGCCGGATGGCGGTCAGACTCAGGTGACATGGGGGTTTGTCACCGATCTGGGTCTGAACCCGATGGCGCGCTGGATGGGGCTGATGATGGACGGTTGGGTCGGCGGCGATTATGAACAGGGCCTGACCAATCTGAAAGAACTGGTCGAGGCCCAAAGTTAGTCCTCTGATCCTATTGGGCGTTTGCAGCCGCCGGTTCGGGAAAGCGTGCGCGTGTGCGGTTGGCAAAGGCCACCAGCGACAGCATCACCGGAACCTCGACCAGAACGCCCACAACGGTGGCCAGCGCCGCGCCCGAATTCAGGCCGAACAAGCTGATGGCGACGGCGACGGCCAGCTCGAAGAAGTTCGAGGTGCCGATCATCGCGCAGGGGGCGGCGATGCGGTGGGGCACTTTCAACGCATAGGCCGCGCCATAGGCCAGCGCAAAGATGCCATAGCTTTGGATCAGGATAGGAACCGCGATCAGGACAATGACCATCGGTTTCGCCAGAAGGGTCTGCCCCTGCAGGCCGAACAGGATAACCACGGTGGCAATCAGGCCCAGCACGGACCATGGCTTGACGCGGGCCGAGAAGGCTTCGATCGCCTCAGCCGAGCCCAGCTTGCGACGGGTGATCAGCCCCGCGATCAGGGGCAGTACCACGTAAAGAACGGTGGCCAGCACCAGGGTCTGCCACGGCACCGAAATGTCGGTAACCCCCAGCAGCAAGGCCACGATCGGGGCAAAGGCCACAACCATGATCAGGTCGTTGACCGACACCTGCACCAGCGTATAGGTCGCGTCGCCCTTGGTCAGCTGCGACCATACAAAGACCATCGCAGTACAGGGCGCGGCCCCCAGCAGGATCAGACCAGCGGTGTATTGCGCCGCGTCTTCGGGCCGAATCCACGGGGCAAAGACATGGTCAAAGAACAGCACCGCCAGAAACGCCATGGTGAAGGGTTTGATCAGCCAGTTCACGATCAGCGTCACGATCAGGCCCTTGGGCTGTCGCGCCACACCTGCAACGGCTCCGAAATCAACGCCCACCATCATCGGATAGACCATGGCCCAGATCAGCACGGCCACCACAAGGTTGATGCTGGCCAGTTCCGCCGAGGCGATCAGCCCGACCAGACCGGGCGCGGCCAGCCCAATCAGCACGCCTCCGACCATGGCAAGGGCGACCCAGACGGTCAGGTAACGTTCGAAAATGCTCATGTATACGCCTCAGAGGTTTGATCGGTGAGTTTGCCAGAGGTCAGCGCGGCCAGAGCGACCATGATCGCAGCCGTGCCCAGAACCAGCGGCAGACCGCCAAGTTGATAGGTCAGCCCCGACAGGACCGTGCCCACCAGACGGCCTGTGGCATTGGCCATGTAGTAGAACCCCACATCCATCGTGACACGTTCAGATTTGGTGAAGGCGAGGATCAGATAGGAATGCAGGGAGGAGTTCACGGCAAAGATCGCCCCGAACACCAGCAGCCCCAGAACCAGCGTGACCGTCAGCCAGGTCTGCGGACCCGAAGACAGCAGTACCGCCACTGTCAAAACGGCAGGCACGCAGAAGAGGGCGGCGGCCCAAGTTCGGGCGGCGCGGATCAGGTCGCCCTCGGACCTTTCGCTGGCGCGCAGGATTTTGGGGGCGTTGGCCTGAATCGCTCCGTACAGGATGATCCACAGCGCCATGAAGCTGCCGATCATGAAGAACGCGGCGCGGTTGCCGGCCTCGGTCCCGTCCGACAGGACGGCGTAGAAATAGATCGGGATGCCGACCACAAACCACACATCCCGCGCGCCAAACAGAAACACCCGCGCCGCCGACAACCAGTTCACGTTGCGCGATTTTGAGAAAACCTCGGAGAACTTCGCGCCTTTGCGGCCTTTGGGCAGGCCGGGGGGCATGAACAGGATGACCGCCCCCAGGATGACCGCCAAGACCACCGCCATGAACAGGACGGCCCAGGTGAACCCCAGTGTTGCCAACAGTGCCGCCCCAAGCAAAAAGCCCAGACCTTTCACCGCGTTCTTCGACCCGGTCAGAACCGCGACCCAGCGAAACAACCCGCCGCCCTCTGTGGGGGCCAGCAGTTTCACGGCGGATTTCGAGGACATCTTGGCCAGATCCTTGGCCACACCGCTGGCACCCTGCACCAGCATGACAAAAGCCACCGAGGCCCCAATCGCCCAGTTAGGGTCTAGTTGCGTCAAGGCCAACAGCGCCAGAACCTGCAATCCAAGCCCGGCATAAAGCGTCGAGGTCAACCCGAACCGCGCCGCGATCCAGCCCGCCGCAAGGTTCGTCACCATTCCAGCGATTTCATACAACACGAACAGATAGGCCAACTGAACCGGCGAGAAGCCCAGCGTATGAAAGTGCAGCAGCACCAGCATCCGCAAGGCTCCGTCGGTCAGCATAAAGGCCCAATAGGCCGCCGTGACCGCGATATAGGCCGACAGCCCCTCGGGCCGGTGTTCTTCACTTGTCACGTGACCAAACCTGCGTTGCGATGCGTTGAAACTCCCGCACGCCAAGGGCACCTCGAGCTCGTGCTTTGGAACCAGGAACGCTCAACCTAGCTCGTACCGCTTCCATCGAGGCTTTCCAGATCGCAGTCGCTTCCAATTCTTCATCCATCAGAACGAGAGCCACCGAGTCGCAGGGAGCGTCTGGTTTAATAGTACCAAGGCGCTGCCCTGGCTTTGAATCTGGCAAAATTACCCGCCCCTTTATTTGAATTCGCTCTCCATCCTGTCGCGTTGCATCGTACCCTTCTGTTCGAGCTGGCGCTAACTTCAGTTTAAGAATGTTAGCGGCATGGAATTCAGCAACTTCGCCAGCGACTCCGAGAGGTTTCCCGGTTAGTCGGCGATACTCCGAAGCAATTTTCTTAGCTTGCACCAAGAGTTCCATTGTCCGCTTAACCCTTGTCACAGCGAGGCCCCGACCATCAGCGCCACGTCCACCAAACGATGCGCATAGCCCATTTCATTGTCATACCACGCGTAGATCTTCACCTGCGTCCCGTTCACCACCATGGTCGATGGCGCATCCACGATCGAGGAGCGTTCGTCATTGGTGTAATCGGTCGACACCAGCGGGCGGGTCTCATAGCCCAGAATGCCCTTCAGCGGGCCTTCGGCGGCGGCTTTGAAAAAGGCGTTGACCTCCTCGGCGGTGGTTTCGCGTTCCACCTCGAACACGCAATCGGTCAGCGAGGCGTTCAGCAGCGGCACCCGCACCGCATGGCCGTTCAGCCGACCTTTGAGTTCGGGGTAGATCAACGTGATCGCTGTGGCCGATCCGGTCGTGGTTGGGATCAGAGAGTTCAGGGCCGAACGCGCCCGCCGCAGGTCTTTCGCGGGGCGATCCACGATGGTTTGGGTGTTGGTCACGTCATGGATCGTGGTCATCGATCCGTGGCGAATGCCCAGATTTTCATGGATCACTTTCACCACCGGGGCCAGGCAGTTGGTCGTGCACGACGCCGCCGTGACGATCTGGTGCGCAGCCGGGTCATAGGTGTCGTTATTGACGCCGATGACGATATTTGCCGTTGGGCCGTCCTTGACCGGGGCCGACACAACGACCTTTTTCACGCCCGCGTCGAAATACGGGGCCAGCGCGGCCTGGGTCTTGAACACGCCGGTGCAGTCGATCACCACATCGACCCCGTCCAATGGCAGGTCCTTCAGGTCTTTGGTGCCGATAAAGGGCAGGCGGGTGCCGTTGATGGTCACACTGTCCGCATCATGGGAAAACGCCGCGTCCCAGCGACCGTGGACGGTATCAAACTCCAGCAGATGCGCGTGCATCTCAGGGTCGCCCACCCCGTCATTGATCCAGGCGATGTTCGCGCGCTTTTCCAGTAACGGTTTCAGGGCCAGCTTTCCCATCCGGCCCAGGCCGTTCAGTGCATAAGTAGTCATTATTCTTCCTCGACAGACGTTCTGCCGATGTCATCGACAGCAGATTGCAATGCGATCCGGTCGAGGCTCTCGACCGGCAAAGACGTAAACGCCTGAATCCGACGCTTGAGCGCGCCATAGGCGTTCTGAAAGGCCAGGCTTTTTTCGGCATCGGTGCCCTCGGCCTTGACCGGATCTTCCATGCCCCAATGACCGCTGATCGGCTGACCTTCCCAGGCGGGGCAGTCTTCGTTCGCGGCCTTGTTGCAGACGGTGAACACGAAATCCAATTCCGGCGCATCCGGCCCCGAGAACTCGGATACGTTTTTCGAGCGCAGGACCGATGTGTCATGACCCTTGTCGTCCAGAACCTGCATCGCAAAGGGGTTCAACTCGGAATAGGGTTGGGTTCCGGCGGAGTAGACGTTGAACCGATCCCCCGCGATGTCGCGCAGCAGCGATTCCGCGAAAATGGACCGCGCCGAGTTGCCGACGCAGATGAATAGGACGTTGAATTTCCGATCTGTCATTGGGGCGTTTCCTTGATCAGGGGGCATGCAGATATCAGGGCGACCACGGCAGCAATCATTCATCAGAAAACCAAGCATGTGCTGCACGTGCTTCATTTCAACGGAATAGCGCAGAGAGGTGCCGGACCGTGCCTGTGTCACCAGCCCGGACCGCTGCAGCGCGTTCAAATAGTTCGACAGGGTGCTGGGTTTGATCCCTAGCTCAGCTGCCAGTTCACCCGCGGGCACGGTGTCGGGAAACCGTCGCATCAACATGCGAAAGACCGAAATACGCTGAGGGTGGCCAAGGGTCGCCAGCTGATCTGCAATCTGTTCTATCATATTTCATGAAATATGGAAATAAAGGGAGCGTCACAATCCCCAATCCCCGCTGTTACAAAAAATTCGCAATCGTAGCGGTGGTCAGCCTCAATACGGCGCGATCACGCCCATTCCCCACGCCCAAGAAACCTGCTTGGCACGCATATGCCATCGTTGATCAACTGCGGTGGCAGTGTTCAGATATGCATTGTGGTGAAATTCCGGTTCATCCGGTTTGTCGAAGAACCAGATTGCAACGACCCGTTTTGCGAGAAAAGTGGTGTCTCAAGAGGGACTCGAACCCCCGACCTTGTCCTTACGAATGCGGCGGGCTAGCGTCCAACCACATTGACTTTAAAGCATTTTATGTAATCGCGTATCAGTGTTGCAAGGATATTACACGTTTTCCTGACCGAGACGAGCCGCATACCACGCATGGACGTTTTAGAAACCCAGAATGAGATCACCTCTGGATTGAAAGCAATGTTCCAGCTACCACTGTCTCAATTATTTCATACCGACGGAGCTACGCGCCGATGGCTACTGCGACCACAGCAAAAAAAGACAAAATACTGGACGATTTCGAAGAAGAATTTGATGATATCGAAGGCATCGAGGGTGGAGTCGCTCGCCCAACCGAAGAATTAGTTATCGGCATGGTTGGAGCTGTGGGCGCTGGAGTTACGACTGCGGCCCATATCTTGAAAGAAAAGTTAGACAAAGAGTATGGGTATGAAGTCACGATACTAAAGGCAAGTGACCTTATTCGGGACAATGCTGACAAAACAGCCACGCCTAACCCTTCTGCAGTGGGCGCAACCCGCATTAAGGACTTGCAAAAGGTCGGCACCGAACTTCGCGATAAGTTTGGCGAGGAGTACGTATCTGCAAAAGCCGTTGAGACTATTGCCATTCACCGAAGTGCCAGGGGTGGGTACGACGAAAGCACAACAGTGCCTCAGCCAAAGCGTCTTAGACAAGCAACAATCATCGACTCGCTAAAGCATCCAAAAGAAACGGAACTTCTTCGGAACGTGTATGGTGGGATGTATTGGCAGTTTACTGTGTTCGCGCCTGAGGCGGTTCGAGAAGCTAGATTGAAGTCCCAAGGAATAGAAAAGGACGACTTGGCGGGGATTTTTACTCGCGACGAGAATGACCGAGAAGGAGACCACGGACAAAAAGTGAGCAAAACGGCTTACCTGTCCGACTTTTTCATTCGGAACGATGGTCAAAATGATGAGCGCCTAAAGGTTGTTACGGATAGGTTTCTTGAGGTGATTTTCAACATCTCTGTCCACACTCCAACCACTGATGAAGCCGGTATGTATGCCGCAGTTTCCGCGGCGAGTAAGTCTGCATGTTTGTCTCGGCAAGTGGGCGCCGCAATATATTCCGAAAATGGTGAGCTTCTCAGTGTAGGTTGGAATGACGTTCCAAAAGGTGGTGGTGGCCTTTACTCAGCGAATGACAAAAACAACGATCACCGTTGTTTTAAGTGGGGTGGAAAACTATGCCACAATGATCGGAAGAAAGAAAATCTATACAATAAAATCTACGAACAATTGGAAGCAGAAGGCCTGTTAGCTAAAGGTGTCGACTTAAATCAGCTACGAAGGCAGTTGGTAAAAACCCCCGTAAAGGACCTTATTGAATATAGCCGGTCCATACATGCCGAAATGGAGGCAATTGTATCTGCTGCGCGAGCGGGAAAATCCGGGATGGTTGGGGGTACTCTGTATACAACAACTTTTCCCTGTCACAATTGTGCAAGGCATATTGTCGCCGCCGGAATCAGCAAGGTTTACTACGTTGAACCCTACGCCAAGAGTCTTGCATTGGAACTCCATGCTGACTCAATTGCAGTCACCGAAGATGAGCAAGACTTGTGTTCGTTCCTCCAGTATGAAGGCGTAGGGCCTGACAGCATCCTAAAACTCTTCCATCATGGAGTGGAGAGAAAAAGCGGTGGAAAGGCGTTAACCAACGACAAGGAAACAGCCCATCCGATCCTTCCACCCCCAATGGATGGATTCACAACTCACGAAAAACGCGTTATAAGACGTTTAGAGAGCATCGAAGGCCAACCTACTGAAGACCAAGCTGGATAGAAAATGGGCAGTGATCAATCCAAACGTAGGAACCAACGCGAATTCATGTTCGTATTTTCTTCTGATCAGAAGAGGTCCAACTCTCCAACAGAAGATGCCCAAGCCGATGCTCCGAAACATTCAAGTGGCGTTAGACTGAAAGAAGACGAGGCCAAGGACGTGCGTCGCAAGCTGATTGATCAACTCCGAGAGTTTGGTTGCTGAAAATGGTGCCGCATGAGGGACTTGAACCCCCGACCCATCGCTTACGAAGCGATTGCTCTACCAGCTGAGCTAATGCGGCAGCGACACGTCGTTTAAACGCGCCAATCCTCGTTGTCCAGTGTCCTGACGGACTGATCGCGACTTGAATATCTCGGACGCTAAAGCCGCTTTTGGCCAAGTTTGCAAATCGTACCCATCGCTGCGGGTTCGCAGCCAGCCAAGGGCAAACTATATTAACCGAGTTACGCAGTTCCGGCTTTGCGGACCAAAGCCGACGTTCACTTCATCTGCAACAGCTATCGCCCACTTGGATTGGTGGACACGGAACAGTGGCGTAAGAACAGTATACACAACAGTCGCCTTCCAACGGCTTCAAAACTGTTTTGCACGCCTTGCATTCGTAGAGCCACTGGCAGGCATCCGTTGGCATTTCTTCGGTTTCGCTGTGCCCACACTTTGGGCAAGTCAGTGTGCTTTCAAGCACTACAGTTTGGTCCGTCATTGTCTCACATCTGCATAATCAGGAAATCGTTGATCCGGGCCTCATAGAACACGACAATCCAAGCTAATCCGGTCATCGCGGTCGTTCCCCAAAGCCACCATTTCAATTTTGGTAGTGACCCGCGCTGATAAGACACCAGCCAAGATACCGCGACAAACCCGGTCGAAATCGCGAGCACGTAGTAGCTTGCCGCTGCAATCTTGCCAAAGATTGCTATCCAACTGCCGCCCAAACCCAGCAACATCATCGTCATGGGCATTACACAGCAGGTCGCGACGCCAAGCGCGGACAGTGATCCTATGTAACTGAGGCTAAGGTACTTCTGCATTTCATTCCTCGGTTGTGATTGTTGCCACGTCTGCGCAATCATCTATAACTCCTGTAGCAACTACAGGATCAAGGTGGGAAATCTCACATGTTTGCGATTGGGGAAGCGTCTCAGCAAAGCGGTGTCGGCATCGAAACTATCCGCTACTACGAACGCGAAGGGATCGTGCCGAAGCCGGAGCGGGCATCAAACAACCGGCGCATGTACTCCACGCAGGATATTGGACGGCTTCGGTTCCTAAAGAAGTGCCGTGACTTGGGTTTTCCTCTTGCCGACGCGAAAACGCTCCTAGGACTGTCTGAAGGCGATAGCGAGGACTACCGCTCCGTTAAGGACATGGCCGAACACCACGTTCTTAATGTACGCGAAAAGATAAGCGAACTTAGGCGTTTGGAAGCGGCATTGACTGAACTTACGGCCAACTGTGACAGCGGGAATGTCTCCTGCCCAATGCTCTCAAAACTGCGCACCTTGTAGTGGATTTGGGCTCAGAGCAGCAGTTTGTCGCGCTTCACGTTTGCGGCAGATCCCAGCCCCACAGCAGACATAGGCAGCTTGTTGCGGCTGCTGAGAACAGCCGCACACCACTGGTGGCGATCTGCGGATGTGCAACTCGTTGCGGACGCACAAAGTTCACCTTATGAGGGTTTCTGAGGCCCGTGCCGCTGAGTGTGCGCTTTGCTACGGTTTGAGCGGCTGTCAAATAAGGAAGAATCGGCGTGTCGAATTTGAACGGAATTAGTTCTGAGATAGCTACCATTTTGGCCGAAAAACCCGCGGCACCGTTCCTTTTTCTGGGATCAGGTTTTTCTATAGGAACCGTACCGTTCGTACCGAGACAGGTCCCAAAATCATTTCTCAAGGCCTCAAAAGATGGCTGTGGCGACGGTTCCAGCGTCACGCCTGACCTGACAGCCTCAGCAAAGACTCAGTGTCCAGCCGCACATATGGGCTACCAGACACCATCGTCTCCAACTCCTCCAATGAACATTCAGTCAGGTCACGTGGCCCAGTGTTGGTGACTGGTTCGGGACGTTTGGGTGGCACCCACCCGAGCCGGTCTAGCACGTCCCGTGCGGCCTGCAAGCGAAGTTGAGGGCTGGGCGCAGCATTCTGCTGGGCAACGCGGACCATCAGAACAACAGTTCTTGAAACTCAAGCCACGCCTCCCCATCCCTGTAAGTCTTCGAGTATTCGACCCTGCTGTTGTTGCCGGTTGTCCAAGTCGCACGGCCGATGCACGTGACTTCCTTAGGCGACTGAGACTCAGTCGAAATGTTCACGATGTCTCGAATGGCAACGCCATTGTTTTGTGAGGCATGGCTTTTTGACAGTGTGATGATCTCGTCCTGAATGCTCTCGCAGTCCAGATTGCCGACCTCAATATCCATTTGCCTCAATAGATCAGTCACCATCTCCATTGGGTTTGGTGGCTCGCCTTGAGACAGCCAGTTCAGCCCAAAGGTAAAAACAAAGCTAGTTGCCAAGAAACCGGTCACCACTTTCACAAATCTAAAGGCGGTGCTGGAGGTGGAATCGTTATCATCCTCAAACTGCAATGGGGCTCCGCAGTGGGGGCAAGACGCAGCGAGGTCTGAAATTTCAGCTTCGCATTCATAGCAGGTTGTTAGGGCCATTGTTCACTACTCGTTTTGTATATCTGGTTGATTTGTTGGTTCGAGTCAGGGGTTTCTGCGAATGTGCCGTGGCGCTCTTGGATCGCACTTTCAGCGGGGTGCAGAGCTTGAGGTTTGATCGATGTCGGCCCAGCACAAGTCTGCATTGTGACTTGTGCTCGGCCATCTCGTTGGTCAGTGGCTACTTGGCGGACAAAATCATCGCCATGCCAATCAGTGGACCTAGTATGAACTGGATTGAGCAGATTACGCGGAACCACCCGCTAATCTTATGACCGTTGGTCTTTAGCTGTATTCCACTGCGGAACATTGATTGACCAAAATAGAAACAGACCATCATGGCGACCGCGCCGATTAAGAACTTCATTTCGTATCCTGTTTTAATAGGGAGTTTTTAGAAGGTTCGGGCCAGATAAAGACCGGCAAGTTTGGAGGTCTATTGAAGGACCATCGCTGCGCAAACCTGCGAAAAATCAGGATAGATAGGATCGGACCCGCGTTTTTGCCCGGTCTGCACACCGAATTCGATCATCTTATCCATGCATGGAGCGATGCGTTCCGCGATCATCTGCAACTGTCCGGATTGGATCAGGTGCTGTACTTGAGCGTCGGAAGGAATCAAGGCTGTGAAATAGTTTGCTGCAGAAGCAACTTTGATCTGGCGGGTCGCTTGTCTCCAATCGGCGATCTGTGCGTCAAACGATAGGTAGTTTGACAGCCAACTTGGCAAGCCAACACTCTCCTCAGGCTCATCGGCTTCACCAAATATGAGACCTTGTGCGGAACCAGCAATGATGAAGTCGAGGAAAGAGGCGACAACCAGCCCGTACATCAATGGTGCCACAACGTACCGATATGTAAACAAAAACGGGAACAAAAAATATGCATATAATTTCAAATGGTTATGGTGATTTTTATGAATTTTTCGGTGTTATCTTGCGACGTTAAGACGAAGAAATTAACAAGTTGCAACGTTGTAAAAAATATTTTTCCATTTTACGATGTTATTGCGTCTAAAGTTTTCCGAAACAACTTGTTTCGAGTGGAGTGATTCAGATGGCTGCATCCCAAAAACGTCCAGAGCGAGCTACCAGCGAAGAACTCTATTTGTTTGAGACCCATATGAAGGACGTTTTCTCTCTGAAAGAGTGGAAATTCGTCGAACCAGCAAAAATTAAACTCAAGCTGCCTAAGCGCAAACGCCACATCCGAAGTGCACTTAACGAAATTCGTCGCGAGATTGTGGGGGTCGTTGAACATTTTCACGCTGAAGGAAACGCAATCGGCCAATGCTACATGTATCAACCCAAGAACGTACTGAAGCAATTTTCTTATCAACTAGCGGTTGGGTGCCAGGAAAAGGCTTTAGAAAGTGAGCTAAGAGAGTTTTGGGACGACTATCTGCGATCCTTGGGAAAACACGTTCAAAGGAATCCGAAGCAAAAAGGTGCATCTAGACTTCATTACCTGTGCTTGCTTGGGCTGGACCCTAATGGATCATGGACAGGTTCAGGGGAGGTTTCCCGACTAGCGCGCCAATTGCACTACGCGCAAACACAAGGTGTTCCATCTAAGTTCTTAGTTGGCTTCACTTACCAAACTGGTGGGCAAGTAGTGAGCTTAGAAAGAGTTAAAGAAGAAGACGAAAGGAGGAGCGCTGAAAGAAAAAAACGAAAGAGAAAGGAAGCGAAGAGAAAGGCAAAGGCGGAGAAGGCGAAAATTAGAGAAGCAAATAAGGATGAATGGGGTTAAGAGTTTTTGCCGGTTCTCACTAGTGAGAACCGGCATATGGATCAATACTCAGTAGACAGCAATACCGCCATGTACCTTGTCGTCAGTTGTGGGTCAGTGGGGTCAGGTGACTCGTCATCAAGGTCTTTGTTGTAATAGTTGATTTCCCATTCAATGGTTCGATTGTTGACCTTGATTGAACCCACATCATGTTCACCGCCAGCTTCTACACTTTTGTCGCCCGCATCCCCGGCAAGCTGTTTCATGATCGCGTCAACGGTAGCTCTCCCAAGAAGATGTATTCCCATAGAGATCATGACAATGCCGCCTTCCCCGGTTTTCCGGAAATGATCGTTCAAAACTTGGTTCTTCTGAGTGGGGGACATGTCCGCTGTCAGTTTGACATGCGAAGAGATTTTGCTGTCCGTCATGGAAAGCTCCTGTGCTTTTGAGATTTTTGATTGTTGTGAGGACGTACAGGCGGGCACAGCTTCGCTTTTTTCAGCGTAGCCATTCAAATTATCTGTGCTCTTTTGGAAGTTGCACGCGACAGTCAATTGCCGTTCTGCACATTGTCAGTGTACCAAAAACTCTTTCAAATGTCAAAAAGCATCAAAATAACAATGCCTTAAGAGGTCGCCAAAAAAGGAAATTCATGCCTTCAAAGAAACGGTTTTCTACACGTTTCTACGTCAATCTATGCCGCGTGGTTGCTAGGTGGTTGCTGTAGGCGTGAGAAATTCTCGCCTATTCTTGCTAACCCTTTGAAAAAAGTGGTGAGCCGTGCAGGATTCGAACCTGCGACCCACTGATTAAAAGTCAGTTGCTCTACCAACTGAGCTAACGGCCCACTCTTTTGTCTGGATCTTGTCGATCCGTGGCGCTCTCTAAGCCAATTCCCCGGCCGGGTTCAAGCCCTTATTTCGCGCCTCGCTTCGCCTTCACTTAACTCGTGTCCGGCGTCCCGATAGGCGGCCTAATTAGGCAGGTGGCGCGGGGGGGTCAACCCCTTTTTTCAGGAATCTGCGCCGCAGGGTGGATTCCTTTCCAACACGGGGTTATATGCGCGCCATGCAACGAATACTGACCTCCGGTTTGCCCTTCATGAAGATGCACGGGCTGGGCAATGACTTTGTCATTGTCGATGCGCGCGCGCATGGCGTGCAGATTACGCCTGCGTTGGCCAAGGGAATCGGCCACCGACAATTCGGTGTGGGTTTCGATCAGCTGGCGGTGATCGAAAACGGCGATTCGGACGCGCATCTGGTGTTCTTCAATGCGGACGGGTCGACCTCGGCCGCCTGCGGAAATGCCACACGCTGTATTGCCAGATTTCTGATGGAAGAAACCGGCAAGTCCGAGCTGACCCTGACCACCGAACGCGGCACGCTGTTTGCGCGCGATGCCAGCGGTGGCCTGACCTCGGTCAATATGGGTCAGCCACAACTGGAGTGGCAGGACATCCCGCTGGCCGAAGAGGTGGATACGCTGGAGCTACCAATCGAGGGCGGGCCAAGCGCCACCGGTATGGGCAATCCGCACTGCACATTTTTTGTCGAGGATGCCGAAGCGATCCCTCTGGCTGAGTTCGGCGCGCGCTATGAATACCACCCGCTCTATCCGGAACGCACCAATGTGCAGGTGGCGCAGGTCATCGGCCCGGATCACATCCGCATGCGCGTCTGGGAGCGCGGTGTGGGTATCACTCTGGCCTCAGGGTCTTCGTCCTGTGCCACCGCCGTCGCCGCCGCGCGGCGCGGCCTGACCGGGCGCACGGTGCAGATCGAACTGGATGGCGGCACCATCTGGATCGACTGGCGCGAGGATGGCGTCTGGATGACCGGACCCACCTGTCACGTGTTCTCGGGCACTCTAACGCACGAATTCCTGGAAACTCTGGGATGAGCGCCCCCAAATTCACCACGCTGGGCTGCCGCCTGAACGCCTATGAGACCGAGGCGATGAAAGAGCTGTCGCAGCAGGCGGGTCTGTCCAACGCCGTGGTGGTGAATACCTGCGCCGTGACCGCCGAGGCCGTTCGTAAGGCCCGGCAAGAAATCCGCAAGTTGCGCCGCGAAAACCCTGATGCGCGCCTGATCGTGACCGGCTGCGCCGCCCAGACTGAGCCTGAAACCTTTGCCCAAATGGATGAGGTCGACGCGGTTATCGGCAACACGGAAAAGATGCAGCCCGACACCTGGAAGGGCATGGCCGCCGATTTCATTGGCGAGACCGAGGCTGTGCAGGTCGATGACATCATGTCCGTGACCGAAACCGCAGGCCACCTGATCGATGGGTTCGGCACCCGGTCGCGTGCCTATGTGCAGGTCCAGAACGGCTGTGATCACCGCTGCACCTTCTGCATCATTCCCTATGGCCGGGGAAATTCCCGAAGCGTCCCCGCGGGCGTGGTGGTGGATCAGATCAAACGGCTGGTGGATCGGGGCTATAATGAGGTGGTTCTGACCGGCGTTGACCTGACCTCATGGGGCGCCGACCTGCCCGCACAGCCCAAGCTGGGCGATCTGGTGATGCGCATCCTGAAATTGGTGCCGGACCTGCCGCGCTTGCGGATCAGCTCGATCGACTCGATCGAAGTGGATGAAAACCTGATGCAGGCCATCGCGACCGAGCCGCGCCTGATGCCGCACCTGCACCTCTCGCTGCAGCATGGCGATGATCTGATCCTGAAACGGATGAAACGCCGCCACCTGCGCGATGACGCGATCCGTTTCACCGAAGAGGCGCGCAAGCTGCGTCCCGACATGACCTTTGGTGCCGACATCATCGCGGGTTTCCCCACCGAATCCGACGCCCATTTCGAAAACTCGCTCAAACTGGTGGCCGAGTGCAACCTGACCTGGCTGCACGTCTTTCCCTATTCCAAACGCGAAGGCACCCCGGCGGCCCGCATACCGCAACAGGTCAACGGCAATATCATCAAAGCCCGCGCCGCCCGCCTGCGCACCGCTGGCGAGGCGCAGGTTGCAAAACACCTGAACGCGCAACTAGGCAAAACCCATCACATCCTGATGGAAAACCCGCATATGGGCCGCACCGAACAGTTCACCGAAGTCACCTTCGATACCTCACACCCTGAAGGGCAGATCGTCACCGCCACGATCACGGATCACACCGATAGCCAACTCAAAGCCTGATCCGCCCTTCATCTGGCCAAAAATATCCCGGGGATGAATTGGCCGCAGGCCAAGAAGGGGCTGGCCCCTTCCCCCCAAGCAACAAAAAAACCCCGCAGCCATATGGCGCGGGGGTTTTCAATTCAGACGGCGAAAGACCTTAGTCTTTGCGCTTGCCTTTCACACCAGCCCACAACCGCTTGTTGACCAGGTACAGCAGCACCGACAGAACCGACAGGAAGATGACGCCGACAAAGCCGGAATACTTACGTTCCATCATCTTCGGCTCAGCCGTCCACATCAGGAAAGCGGCGATATCTTCGGACATGGCCTCAACCGTGGCCGGGTGGCCATCGGCGAATTCGACCTGATCATCGGACATCGGCGGCGCCATCGAAATCCAGCCTCCGGGGAAGGCTTTGTTCTCATATAGGATGGTGCCTGCCTCTTCCTTTTCCTCACCGGTATAACCATCCAGCAACGAGGCGATGTATTCCGCACCGCCCATGCCTTTGAAGAACTGGTTGATCCCCAGACCATAGGGCCCGTGGAAACCCGCGCGGGCCTTGGCCATCAGGCTCAGGTCCGGTGCGCCAACCCCGTTATTTGCGGGGAAATGGTCGGTCGGGATCGCCGGGCGGAAATCGTCCTGCTCGGGGTCGAAAACTTCGAAGTTTTCTGCCGAATAGGCAATGACTTCTTCTTCGGAATAGCCCAGGTCTTCCAGCGTGCGCAGGGGCACATATTGAAGGCCATGGCAGGCCGCGCAGACCTCGGTATAGATCTGCAGGCCGCGCTGCAGCTGGTTCTTGTCCCAGGTGCCAAACGGCCCTTCGAACGAAAAGTCGAAGTCTTCGATGTGTTGCTCACCGCCACCTGCCGCAAAGGTCGAGGCGGGCGCAAGGGCCAGGGCAAACGCGGCACCGATTGCAAGTTTCTTGAACATGTTTCCGGTCCCTCTTCTTACTCGGCCGGCGTGGCATCGGCGTCAGCCTTGCCATAATGCGCGTTGAAGTCTTCTTCGATGGTCTCAGGCGGGGTCAGAGGTTTCTCGATCACACCCAGGATCGGCAGGATCACGAAGAAATAAGCGAACCAGTAGGCGGACGCGATCAGCGAGAAGGTCGCATAGGGCTCCTCGGCGGGCATCGCACCCAGCCACATCAGGGCAAAGAAGTCGATGACCAGCAGGTAGAACCACCATTTGAACATCGGACGGTACTTGCCGGAACGCACGGTCGAAGTGTCCAGCCACGGCGCCAGCGCCATCGCCAGAATTGCGCCGAACATCGCCAGAACACCAAAGAACTTGGCGTCGATGATGCCGCCGGTGATGAAGCTGGCGAATTGCACAACCCAGACCTCACCGGTGAAGGCGCGTAGGATCGCGTAGAACGGCAGGAAGTACCATTCAGGCACGATGTGTGCCGGTGTGACCAGCGGGTTCGCCTCGATATAGTTGTCCGGGTGGCCCAGATAGTTGGGCATAAAGCCGACAACCGCCCAGAACACGACCAGAATGACGGCCAGCGCGAACAGGTCCTTGATCACGAAATAGGGCCAGAACGGCAGGGTGTCTTTCTCGGCCTCGGCTTTCGAGCCACGGCGCACTTCAACACCTGTCGGGTTGTTGTTGCCAGTGGTGTGGAAGGCCCAGATATGCACGATCACCAGCGCCGCAATCACGAACGGCAGCAGATAGTGCAGCGAGAAGAAGCGGTTCAGCGTGGCGTTGTCCACCGCCGGTCCGCCCAGCAGCCAGGTCTGGATCGCCTCACCCACAAACGGGATCGCGCCAAACAGGCCGGTGATCACGGTCGCACCCCAGAAGGACATCTGACCCCAGGGCAGAACATAGCCCATAAAGGCAGTGCCCATCATCATCAGGTAGATCAGCATCCCGATGATCCACGTGATTTCACGCGGCGATTTGTAAGAGCCGTAGAACAGGCCACGGAAGATGTGGATATAAACCGCAACAAAGAACAGCGACGCGCCGTTCATGTGCAGGTAGCGCAGCATATAGCCGCCGTTCACGTTGCGCATGATGTGTTCGATGCTGGCAAAGGCCAGATCAACATGCGGGGTATAGTGCATCACCAGAACGATGCCGGTGACGATTTGCAACGCCAGACAGAAAGTCAGGACGATGCCCCAGATCCACATCCAGTTCAGGTTCTTGGGGGTGGGGATCATGAGCGTGTCGTACAGCAAGCCGACGATGGGCAGGCGGCTGTTCAGCCACTTTTCGCCATTTGTCTTCGGCTCGTAGTGATCGTGGGGAATTCCGGACATAAGTTGGGTCTCCCTTAGCCGAGTCTGATGGTGCTGTTGTCGACCCATTCCGCCGGGGGAACAGGCAGGTTTTCAGGTGCGGGGCCTTTGCGGATACGGCCGGCCAGATCATAGTGCGATCCGTGGCAGGGGCAGAACCAGCCGCCAAAATCGCCGGCATCGCCCAGAGGCACACAGCCCAGATGCGTGCACACGCCCATCTGTACCAGCCAGGCGCCGGGTGCCTCACCTTCGGGCGAGGGCATCACGCGGTTCGCGTCTGTCGCAGGCGCATCAGCGGGCTGGTTAAAGTTGCGCGCCAGCGGATCGGGCAGCGCGTCAACGCCTTCGGCGTCCTGCTGCTGCGCTTCGGCGATCTCGGCGCCGGTGCGGTGACGGATAAACACGGGTTTACCCAGCCACTTGACAGTCAGCTGCGTACCCGGCTCAACGCCGCTCACGTCCACACGGATCGAGGACAGCGCCTGAACATCGGCTGATGGGTTCATTTGGTTGACGAGGGGCCATACGGCTGCACCTGTCGCAACGACACCTGCGCCGCCAGCGACGTAGTAGAGGAAATCTCTGCGGGTGCCTTCGTGGTCTTCAGCGTGGGACACGAGGTTATCTCCGATTTTCTGGCGCCCGCGAACGGGCATATAGCTCGCGCACCGCACGAATGCGGCGTCTTAAATGAGGTATCTATCGGGGGGAAATCGGTTCGTCCAGCGGTCATAGGCGCGCATTACGCCGCATGTAGCCATTCAATTCACAACGAAACCGATAATTTTCAAGGTGTGGCTGCGTGGAAACAAGAAAACCGCACGAATCCCGCCCCGTCGGCAATATGTGATTCGGTGCGCGCCCCTTGGGCAACTGCAGTCCGGGTCGATCTTGCGCCCCGGGCGCGTAAACCCTGAGCAAAGCGCATAGTTTTGACCAGAATTCGCCACGCAATTTCCCAATTCCAACAGAACCGTGACCGTAAAAAAACTGCGCCGAAAATACATATTTCATAAAGGCTTAGGCGCAGAAAATTCCGATTGAACTTGGGGCTGAAATCGACGAATGGCCGAACGACTCCCAACCTCAGTAGGACGTTTTTCATGCTCAAGATCATTCCAACCGTTCTGACAGTCACGATTGCTTTCACATCGCAGGCTTTGGCCATTGGCGATCCTGTTAAGGGTGAAAAGCTTTACAATCGCTGTTCGGCCTGTCACGCGATCATCAAAGATGGCGAGGTTTTGGTCAAAGGTGGCATCACCGGGCCGAATCTATACGGTGTGGTCGGCCGCGTCGCAGGATCCGAGAACGATTACCGCTATGGGAGCGAGCGCTTGCCCATCGGAATGTTCACCGACGACATGATCCGCGCAGGTGACGAAGGGCTGGTCTGGACACAGGAAAACATCGCCGCCTATTCGAAAAACCCGATCGGTTTCATTCAGGAGTATCTGGATGACGAAACCGCGCGCCCGAACATGAGCGTAAAGCTGAAAAAAGGCGCGGATGACATCGCAGCCTACCTGGCCACGTTCAGCGCAGACTAAGACCGGAAAACGCGCTGGCCCTGCGGGTCACGGCCAGCGCCCAAACCCTCAACCCTCTGGACGGGTGGCCACCATGCTGGGCCGTTCGCCAAACGTGGCAAACCAGGTGGCAAGGGCATCATTTCCCTTGCGCCAACCCCGTGCATCGTGGCGCAAATCCAGATAGCCCAGCGCACAGCCCACAGCCACCTGTCCCATATCCAGCGGCCCTGACAGATGCGCCATCCAGCGCTGGTTCAATGCGGCGCAGGCCCGTTCGATCTTGACCCATTGCGCATCGACCCAATCCTCCCATTGTTTGTCCTCGGGACGCAGCCGGACCTCATAGGTCATCAGCAAGGCCGCATCCAGAATACCATCCGCCAGCGCCTCAAGCGTCAGCACATCCCAACGCGCTGCGCCGTCGGGATACAAACCCGCCCCGGCCCGCGCATCCAGAAAAGCGCAGATCACACGGCTGTCGAACAGAGTTGGGCCATCCGGGCGCTCCAGCGCAGGCACCTTGGTCAGCGGGGCCTTGCCCAACAGCGGGGCTGCCGGGGAAACCGGTGTGCTGGCAACGGTTTCCAATTCGATATCCTGTAACTGGTCGGTTTCATGCAGCAAAACCATGACTTTGCGCACATAGGGTGACGTCGGACTGTGATAGAGTTTCATTCGCAGGCTCCTTGTTTGGGCCGACCTTACAACACGACCCGCAAAACAAAACCGCAAATTCCCGTGCTCGGGATCTCTTGCAGTCGCGCCCACATCTTGGCACTGTCGCCGCGTTCTCAGGGCGGGGCGAAATTCCCCACCGGCGGTATGCGGGCTGCGACCCGTAAGCCCGCGAGCGGTCTCGTATCATTCGGGATGACAAGCAGATCTGGTGAGAGACCAGAGCCGACGGTTAAAGTCCGGATGAAAGAGAACGTGCAGCGCGCCACCCGGCACGGCTGCTCGTGATCGCCTTGGGTGACGTGTCTGTTTACGTAGGAGATCATGATGACACACACCCGCTATGCTTTCGTCAAAGCCAACTGGCATTCCGATATCGTTGACCGCGCGCTTGAGGGCTTCCAACAGCTTATCCCGGCCGACCAGATCGACGTCTTCGACGTGCCCGGCGCGTTCGAAATGCCCCTGCTGGCCCGCGATCTGGCCCAAACCGGACGCTACGCGGCCATCGCCTGCGCCGCTTTTGTCGTGGATGGCGGCATCTACCGGCATGATTTCGTGGCACAGGCCGTGGTCGATGGCCTGATGCGCGCCGGAATGGACACTGGGATACCGGTCCTGTCCGTCTCGCTGACCCCGCACCAATATCAGGAAACCGACCACCACAACGCCATCTACCGCGACCACTTCGTCCAAAAAGGGCGCGAGGCTGCGCAGGCCGCACTGATGATCACGGAAACACGCCAGAAACTCAAAAGCGCGTCCTAGATACTTCTTCTTGTCGCAAATACGGCGGGGGTGAATTGAGCCAAAGGCTCAAGAGGGGGCTGGCCCCCTCCCTTGCTTTACCGAAATCCGCTTGAGGCCAAAGGCTCTCCCCGCTAATCACAACGCGCAAAGGAGCACGCCCCATGTCGATGAACAGCTTTGGACACCTCTTCCGCGTCACCACCTGGGGCGAAAGCCACGGCCCCGCTTTGGGCGCCACCGTTGACGGCTGCCCGCCGGGCGTGACCATCGACGCAGGGATGATTCAGCACTGGCTGGATAAACGCAAACCGGGCCAGAACAAGTTCACCACCCAAAGGCGCGAACCGGATCAGGTGAAAATCCTCTCTGGCGTGTTCGAAGGTCAGACCACCGGCACCCCCGTCCAGCTGATGATCGAAAACACCGACCAGCGTTCGAAAGACTATGGCGACATCATGGACAAGTTCCGTCCGGGCCATGCTGACATTACCTATTGGCAGAAATACGGCATCCGCGACTATCGCGGCGGCGGGCGCAGTTCAGCGCGTGAGACCGCATCGCGCGTGGCCGCAGGCGGGCTGGCGCGTGAAGCAATCAAGCAGATCGCACCCAACGTGCAGATCACCGGCTATATGACCCAGATTGGCCCCCACAAGATTGACCGCGCCAATTTCGACTGGTCGCAGATCGAACAGAACCCGTTCTGGACGCCCGATGCGCAGGCTGCTGACGACTGGGCCGCCTATCTGGGCGACCTCCGCAAATCCGGCAATTCGGTCGGCGCAGTGGTTGAGGTCGTGGCGCGCGGCGTCCCTGCCGGGCTTGGCGCGCCGATTTACGCCAAGTTAGACACTGATTTGGCGGCCGCGATGATGTCGATCAACGCGGTCAAGGGCGTCGAGATCGGCGAGGGCATGGCCGCGGCTGAACTGACCGGTGAGGCGAACGCGGACGAGATATTCATGGGTCAGAACGGACCGCAATACAGCTCGAACCATGCAGGCGGCATTCTGGGTGGTATCTCGACCGGGCAGGACATCGTGGTGCGGTTTGCGGTGAAACCGACCTCGTCGATCCTGACCACGCGCAAGACGATCACCAAGTCCGGTCAAGAGGCAGAGATCATCACCAAAGGCCGCCATGACCCCTGCGTCGGCATCCGCGCCGTGCCGGTGGGTGAGGCGATGATGGCCTGTGTCGTTCTGGATCACCTTCTCCTGCATCGCGGTCAGATCGGAGAGAATCGTGGACGGATCGGCTGATCTGCGCACCCGTCTGCGCGCCGTGGTGGCGCAGCGTATGGAAACCGATCCCGCCCATGACCTGGCCCATCTGGACCGCGTCTGGGTGAATGCGCAATCCATTGCGGATGGACAGACAGACATGCCGGTGCTGATGGCCGCCAGTTATCTGCACGATCTGGTGAACCTGTCCAAAGACGACCCCGACCGCCATCTTGCATCAAGACGGTCCGCCCAGGAATCAGAGCCTATTCTGGGGAAACTCGGCTTTTCTTCGGACCAGATCGGGGCCATCCGGCACGCGATCGAGGCGCATAGCTTCTCGGCCAATATCGCCCCCGAAACGCCCGAGGCCCGCATCCTGCGCGATGCCGACAGGCTGGATGCATTGGGCGCGATCGGCATTGCCCGGAATTTCTCGGTCTCGGGCGCGCTGGGGCGTGCGCTTTATGATCCGGCAGACCCGTTTGCTGCAAACCGGCAGCTAGACGACCTGACCTATTCGCTGGACCACTGGAAGGTAAAGCTGCTTGCCTTGCCCGCGGACATGATGACTGAACGTGGCCGGGTCATCGCACAGGCCCGCGCAGACCGCATGATCCGCTTTCTTGAGGAATTCGCGGATGAAATCGGCAGCCCGCTGCCTCAAACTTGGGTGAACCAGCCGCCCGAGCGTTGATCTTTCCCCCTTAAACACGCAGGCTGGCGCCGATGGCAAAATCCTTAACATCGCATCGACCTCTTCTGGCCGTCGCGCTCAAACTCAGTGCGTTGCTGCTGTTCACGGTCATGCAGGCGCTGGTAAAGTCCCTGTCCGATGAGTTCCCGCCCGGAGAGCTTGTGTTCTTTCGGTCGCTTTTTGCCGTACCTGTCATCATCGCGTGGCTTGGCTGGCGGGGTGAGCTGTCGCAGGGCCTGGTGGTCAGAAAACCCATGGGGCATTTCTGGCGCGGCGTTCTGGGCACCAGCGCAATGGGTCTGACATTTACAGGTCTCAGCCTGCTGCCACTGCCAGAGGTGACGGCAATCGGCTATGCCACCCCGATTTTCACCCTGATTCTGGCCGCGATCATGCTGGGGGAACGCATCCGAATGATCCGCATCGGCGCTGTTGCCATCGGGTTGCTGGGGGTTCTGATCATGCTCTGGCCCCGGTTGGGGGGCAATAACATGGATACGGCAGCCACGATTGGAGCGCTTTGTGTCCTGGTCGCGACAATCGCCCGAGGGTTTGTTCAGATCCATATCCGGCAATTGGTTCAGGTTGATCACCCGGCCGCAGTTGTGTTCTATTTTTCGATCACGGCGACCCTCATGTCGGCGCTCAGCGCGTTTTGGGGCTGGGCAATGCCAACATGGGAACAGGCTCTGATATTGATAATTGTTGGGCTTATTGGCGGGATCGCGCAGATACTCGTGACCAGTTCCTACAAGTTTGGGCAGGCGTCCATGCTTGCCCCGTATGACTATTCGACCATGCTGTTTGCCGTCTTTATTGGCTATGTCTGGTTTGATGAGTTGCCGACGGCGGTCATGCTGGGTGGTGCGGCGCTGGTGATCGCGGGCAATGTCATGGTGATCCTGCGCGAACGTCAGTTGGGATTGGAACGGGGCAAGGCGCGGTCAGCAACGGACCTCAAAGCCTGATCTTTACCTTTGCTGAACTTCGCCTAGGTTGGGCGCAACATAATGAAAGGTTCCCTCGATGAGCGACGCGCAGGATCACAAGGAAAAGATGCAAAAGGTGCAGGCCCAGCACCGCAAAAAAGTGTCCGAGGCCGTCGACCCGGACCGTGGGCTGGTGCTGATCAACACCGGCAAGGGCAAGGGCAAATCCTCGGCCGCGTTTGGCGTGGTGATCAGGGCATTGGGCTGGGGTCAAAAGGTCGCCGTTGTGCAGTTCATCAAGGGCAAATGGAAAACCGGCGAGCGCCGCTTTTTCGAAGAACGCGATCTGGTGACGTGGCACACAATGGGCGAAGGGTTCACCTGGGATACGCAAGACCGCGAGCGTGACATCGCCGCCGCCAATGCCGCCTTTGACAAGGCCCGTGCGCTGATGGCCAGCGGTGAATACGACCTTGTGGTTCTGGACGAGATCAACATCGCCCTGCGCTATGAATACCTGTCGGTCGAACAGGTGATCGATGGCCTCAATGAACGCGCGGACAAGACCAGCGTGTTCCTGACCGGGCGCGATGCCCCGCAAGCGCTGCGGGACTATGCCGATCTGGTCACTGAAATGACCGAGGAAAAACACCCGTTTCAGGCCGGGATCAAAGCGCAGCGCGGCGTCGATTACTAAGCGCGTCAAGGGATCGTTTCCGAGGCGGCGGCGAACCCTCACATATCAGAACGCTAAGTTCGCAAACCGCCTCGAAATCCGGCGCTGGATGCGCTTGCATCTGGCGTTGCGATATATCTGACTAATTTAGTCAGTAATTGCAACTGCGAAAACCGCGCCCCAGAAACTCCCTTGGGGCGCGGCGTGGTTGACGGTCAGATTCCTTGCGGCTGGGGGTCCAGTGTGACTGACCATAGCTCGGTATCGGCGCGGTCCATCAGGCGCACGGTCATCTGTTGGGTCGTCCCATCAATATCGACCAGTCCAAAGAATTGCAGACCGGCGCTGGGGGGCAGGTTTGCGCCTTGCTCTTTGGTCGGTGCTTTGACGAATTTCACCTGCGGCCCAAAGGTGCCGTCCAACGCGTTGGGGCCAAAGGTTCCGGCATGCAGAGGGCCCGAGACAAACTCCCAAAACGGCTCAAAATCCTGAAATTGAGCCGTATTAGGGTCATAGTAATGCGCGGCGGTGTAGTGCACATCAGCGGTGAACCAGACCGTGTTTGTGATCCCTTCGGTTTTGATGAAACGCAGCAGGTCAGCGATTTCCAACTCACGCCCTTTGGCCGGGCCACTGTCACCATTGGCAATCGCTTCGGCCCCCATCTGATCATTCCAGCGGTCCCAGACGATCAGACCGATGGGCATGTCCGAGGCGATTACCTTCCACGTGGCTTGTGATGCGGCCAGCTCGCGTTTCAGCCAGGCCAGCTGCGTGGCCCCCAGAATGCGGGACTGATCGGTGATCTCATCCTCCATCGAGGCACCGTTTGGCCCGCGATAGCTGCGCAGGTCCAGAAAGAAAACGTCCAGCATCGGACCGTATGAGATTTTGCGGTAGACGCGGCCGGGTTCTGCGGGGGTGATCCGCAGCGGCGTCATCTCATGAAAGGCGCGTCCGGCGCGGGCCTGCAGCGCATGCACCGATTTCTCGGTGTAGCGATCGTCAGAAATCAGGTCCTTGGCGTCGGACCAGTTGTTGACCACCTCATGATCGTCCCATTGAAAGAAGGTCGGGCAGACCGCGTTCATGGCGCGCACGTGATCATCCATCATATTGTATTTCCACTGGGCGCGGAATTCGTCCAGCGTTTCGGCCACCTTGCGCTTTTCGTCGATCAGGGTGGTGTTTTTCCAGATCAACTGGCCGTCTTTTTCCACCTCATCCTGCATCGGACCGTCCGCATAGACGGTGTCGCCGGAATGGATGAAGAAATCGGGACGGTGCTGCGCCATGGTGGCATAGGTGCGCATCCCGTCATCATCGATGCCCCAGCCTTGCCCGGCGGTATCCCCGGACCACGCGAACCGGATATCCCGGCGTTGGGACGGAGCAGTGCGGAATTGGCCAATAATAGGCTCTGATACGGCATTAATGTCGCTCAGATCGGCAGCCACGAAGCGATAGAAGATGTCCTGATCCGAGGGCAGACCGTCGACCAGCCGCTTTACCGCCATGTCGCTGTTCGGAATGGCATCCATGGCCGGCAATTGGCGGGCGTCGGCAAAGCTCTCGGTGGTTGAAACCTCCATCATCACCCGCGCGGGGCGGTCGGTGCGGGTCCAGATCATGCCGGATGTCATGTCCACATCGCCCGACTGCACCCCATGGGTGAACACGGGGCGCGATGCGGCACGGCTGAGGGCAGGCATAGCCAGGGATGCGGCGAAAGCGGTGCTGCCGGCCAGAAAGGCGCGGCGATTGGGGCGAAGGATTCGGGTCATGCGGGCTCTCCTGTCTGGTGGCCGGGCGCGGCCACGGGATCGGTGAGCGGCAGTGAGCCGCCTGTTTGTAAAACAAGCGGCTCAGATTCTTGAAAGTATCACGATGATATTGTGACACCTATGGGCAATTTGCTCAGGCAGTCACGCCTTCTTCCGGCGAGCTGAGCGAGATGACGGCGACCACCGCCGCGCCGTTCAGCCAGTAGTATATCGCATCCAGCCCCGAAAACCCAAGCAGGCTGGGTGCGGCCAGGAACGTAACGCCCACAATCAGGTCAACAGCCAGGTGAAGCTTATAGGGCAGCACCCGCCAGATCCCCAGATGGTGGTCCGTCAGCACGGTCACCACAAAGGCCGCAACCCCGGTGACCACGGACAGCCACAAGGCCAGAGGGTTGGATTGACCCAGCCCAAGCAAAAAGGGCAGGCCCATCAATGCGAATGCAACAGGGTAGTCCAGATAGGCGTGGATATTGCGGGTGACAAAGCGAAGAGACATGGGGGTTCCTTTCCTTGAATGGGATGACTCCAAACTAGGCAAGGACCATGGAACGTTTAATTCTGGATCGTTCGGCAGATTTTGCAGATCGTCCAGAACCGTGGGGTGATCAGTGCATGGATCGATACGCCGCCGGTGACAGCCCGACCTGTTTCTTGAACACCCGCGAAAAGGCGGCCTCGGAGGCGTAGCCGACCTCGGCCGCGGCGTCGGCCACGTTCCAGCGCGCTTCGGTCAGGCCATGGCAGGCGATCTGCATGCGCCAGTCGGTCAGGTATTGCATGGGCGTGGCGCCCATTTTTTCCGCAAAAAGCTGCGCGAAGGCGGTGCGTGACATCCCGGCCTCACGCGCCAGCGATTCGACGCTCCAATCCTGTGCGGGGGCTTGGTGAAACGCGGTCAGTGCGCGCGAAATGCGCGGATCGGCAAACCCGGCAAGGGCCGATTGGTTGGGGCTTTGATGTTCCAGATGGGCGCGGATGGCCTGCGCGAACAGCACCTCGGACAGTTTCAGCGCGATCAGATCACCGCCGATCCGGGCGCCGTTCACCTCGGACCCGATCATGCGCAGGGTCGCTTCGATCCAGGCCCCGGCCTCTTCGCCGTAGTTTTCGATCAGGATATAGGGCGGCAGCCGGTCGATTAGCATATGGCCCGTTCCTTGACGCCCCGGCGGGCCGGTGAACGAGAAATGGCCGCAGATCAGCTGGGTATCGCGGCTTTTGTCCTCGCCCCCATAGATCAGCACACCGTCACCTTGATAGCCGGACTCCTCCAGCACCTGTTCCAGTGGCAGCGCATCGACCGGTTTGACCTCATTGCACAGCAAAGCATGCGCAGCACCGTGCGGTATCAGGATCAGGTCCCCCTGCTTCAATCGCAGGGTTTCCCCTGTGTTAGAGACATAAACCTTCAGCTCACCCCGTTGGACAAAGTGAAACCGCGCCACGTTTTCGAACGCGGGCACCTGCACGCCGAAAGGCGGTGTAAAGGACGTGCGGAAATAGAACGTGCCGCGCAGGGACAGGCGGGTCAGGATATCGCTGAGAAGGTCCAACATACCGCCCAATCTAAACACACCTGTCAAAGCGTCCAGTGACCGGGACAATCTGCACAAAAGATTGAACGTCAGGCAAAGAAAAACCCCCACGAAACGCGGGGGTGTGATTTTTGGTGATCGATGTGGATCAGGCGCGGACCATCGCCTCGTACTCGGCAGCGATGTCACGGGTGATATCGCCCACTTCGAACGTATAGTCACCGATCTGCCCGACCGGAGTGACCTCGGCCGCGGTGCCGGTCAGCCAGCACTGCTCGAACTCTTCCATTTCCTCGGGTTTGATGCGGCGCTCGTGCACGGTGATGCCTTTGTCTTTCAGCATCTGGATCACGGTCTGGCGGGTGATTCCGTTCAGGAAGCAATCGGCCAGCGGGGTATGAACCTCACCATCTTTGACAAAGAACACGTTGGCCCCGGTCGCCTCGGCCACGTAACCGCGATAATCCATGAACAGCGCGTCCGAACAGCCCTTGGCCTCGGCCTTGTGCTTGGAGATGGTGCAGATCATGTAAAGGCCCGCCGCCTTGGCATGAACCGGGATGGTTTCAGGGCTGGGGCGTTTCCATTCGGCAATGTCCAGCTTGGCACCCTGCATCTTGGCATCGCCGTAATAGGCGCCCCAGGCCCAGACGGCCACAGCCATTCGCACCGGGTTTTTCGCCGACGCGACACCCATATCATCGCCCGACCCGCGCCAGACCAGAACGCGCACATAAGCGTCCTGCAAACCGCTGGCCTTGAGGGTCTCTTCCTTGGCGGCCTCGATCTCGTCCAGCGAATAGGGCATCGGCATGTCCAGCGCCTCGGCCGAGGCGATCAGGCGCTCGGAATGCTCGCGGCTTTTGAAGATTTTGCCGTTATAAGCGCGCTCCCCCTCGAACACGGACGAGGCATAGTGCATGGCATGAGTCAGGATGTGCACATTGGCGTCGCGCCATGGCACCAGCTTGCCATCCAACCAGATGACTCCATCACGATCATCATATCCCGACATGCGAAACCTCCTGAACCGGGTTGAACTTTCCAATTATTGCGCCAATTAAGTCCGATGCGGACATAAAGTTGCGCAAAAACTGCGATTCGATACCTCTCCACTCTTGGAATGTCAACAACGCTGACATAAACTTGGAGCCGAGCAACAGATGAGGCAAACCATGTCTGATACGCGCCCCGCCCAAGTCTTTGGCGGTGAAAGCCTTTTGTTCCTGACCGACGAACAGCTTCGGCAGGGGATCGAGGCGATGTTTTTTGCCTATCGCGGATTTACCGCCGACCCTGACCGGATTTTGACGCAGCTGGCCTATGGGCGGGCCCATCACCGGGCGATTCACTTCATCAACCGCGCGCCGGGCACCACGGTCAACAACCTGCTGGCCATTCTTGGGGTGACCAAGCAATCCCTAAACCGCGTGCTGCGGACCTTGATCGAGGACGGGCTGGTCGAAAGCCGTGTGGGAACGGCAGACAAGCGCGAGCGCCATCTGTTTCTGACCGAAAAAGGCAAGGCGCTTGAGGCGCAATTGTCCGAGGCCCAGCGCGTTCGGATGCGGGCCGCCTACAAGGATGCGGGCCCCGAGGCCGTATCAGGATTTCGTAAAGTGCTTGAAGCGATGATGGATGCTGATATGCGTCATGCTTATAAAAAACTGCGGGATACGACCTCATGAGCGATATGGATGCCCATCTGCTGATCGTTGACGACGATGAGCGTATTCGTGATCTGCTCAAGAAGTTCCTGATGCGCAACGGGTTTCTGGTCACGTCGGCCCGCGATGCCGCCCATGCGCGGCGGGTGTTGTCGGGGCTGGATTTCGACATGATCGTTCTGGATGTGATGATGCCGGGCGAAGATGGCGTCAGCCTGACCAAGACGCTGCGCGAAACGCATAGCACGCCGATCCTGCTGCTGACGGCACGGGGTGAGACCGAACACCGGATTGCCGGGCTTGAAGCGGGCGCGGATGATTATCTGGCCAAGCCGTTTGAGCCCAAGGAACTGCTGCTGCGGATCAACGCCATTCTGCGGCGGATGCCCGAGACACCCGCGCAAGAGACGGCGACCAAGATTCTGAATCTCGGCCCGATCCGTTATGATGTGGAACGCGGTGAGATGTGGCAAGGCGAAGACCCCGTGCGCCTGACCGCGACCGAGAGCCAGCTGATGAAGATTTTCTCGGCCCAGCCGGGTGAGCCGATCAGCCGGGCCAAGCTGGTTGAGGATTTGGGCCGCGACAAGGGTCAGGCGCAGGAACGCGCGGTGGATGTGCAGATCACCCGCCTGCGGCGCAAGATCGAACAGGACCCGAAGCAGCCGCGTTACCTACAGACCGTTCGGGGGGCCGGATATATGTTGGCGCCGGATTGATTTGGCCGCCGCGCGGCGGTTTGATGCCTTCGGCGAGGATATTTTTAGCCAGATGAACAGGGGACCCCGATGAAGACCGCCCTTTTGACCCATGCCGATTGTCTGGGACATGTGACGCCGGACGGGCACCCCGAGCGTGTGGCGCGGCTGGAACATATTCTGCATGCGCTGGAAGATCTGGACCTGAACCGCAAGACGGCCCCGATGGCGGCGGATGATGATCTGCTGCGGGTGCATCCCGAAAGCCATATCGAGGATATTCGCAGGTCCCGGCCCGCCGAAGGGTTCCAGCAGATTGACGGGGATACGTTCATGTCCCCCGGCTCGGTCGATGCGGCGTACCGCGCGGCGGGTGCGGCTGTGCGGGCTGTTGATCTGGTTCTGGGGGGTGAAGCGCCAAATGCGTTTTGCGCCATCCGCCCGCCCGGCCATCACGCCGAGACGGACAAGGCCATGGGGTTCTGCCTGTTTGGAAATGCGGCGCTGGCGGCGAAACATGCGCTGGACCATCACGGGTTGAACCGGGTCGCGGTGGTGGATTTCGATGTGCATCACGGCAATGGCACGCAGGATTTGCTGTGGGATGAACGGCGCGCCCTGGTGGTCACCAGCCAGCAGATGCCGCTGTGGCCGGGATCGGGGCGTCCGGATGAGACCGGCGCGTTTGAGACCGTTTTGAACATCCCCCTTGCCCCGGGCACCGGCGGGGCCGAGATGCGCGCCGCTTATGAGACGCAGGTCTTTCCCCGGCTGCGCGCCTTCAAGCCCGAGTTGATCATCATCTCGGCCGGGTTCGATGCGCATCAGGACGATCCGCTGGCCAATCTGAACTGGTCCACCGGCGATTTCGCCTGGCTCACCGCCGAGCTGTGCGGGATTGCCGATGAGGTTTGTCAGGGCCGTATCGTCTCGACTCTGGAAGGCGGGTATGATCTGAACGCATTGGCACAGGCCACCCGCGCCCATGTGCAGGAATTGATAAAGGCAGCGCAATGACTGAGACCCCCGTCGATCAGATGACATTCGAACAGGCGATGAAAGAGCTGGAGGCCGTGGTCGGTCAGCTTGAACGCGGTGATGTGGCGCTGGATCAGTCCATTGCGCTGTACGAACGCGGCGCGGCGTTGAAAAAGCGCTGCGAGGATGAGCTGAAGCGGGCCGAGGAAAAGGTGGCCGCGATCACGCTGGATGCCAATGGTCAGCCGACCGGGACGACCCCTGTCGAAGGTCAGTAAATGTTTCGCGAAAGACTGGCGCAGGATGCGGCGCGGATTCAGGATCAGTTCGATCTGGTTCTGGGGGCGCTGGACGATCTGGATGTGACGCAGGCGATGGCCTATGCCACCCAGGGCGGCAAACGGCTGCGCGGGTTTCTGGTGCTGGAAAGCGCGCGGCTGCATGGCGTGGACATGGACCGTGCCATCTGGCCTGCGGTCGGGATTGAGGCGCTGCATGCCTATTCTCTGCTCCATGACGATCTGCCCTGCATGGATGATGACGATCTGCGCCGGGGGCGGCCAACCGTTCACGTGAAATGGGACCAAGCCACCGCCGTTCTGGCCGGGGATGCCCTGCAAACGCTGGCATTCGAGCTGTGCGCCCGGCCCGAGGTTGGGCCTGCGGATGTGCGGGCCGAGCTGGCGCTGACACTGGCCCGGGCCAGCGGGGCGCAGGGCATGGTGCTGGGTCAGGCGTTGGATATTGCGGCTGAGACGGCCACGACGCCGCTGACGCTGGAACAGGTTACGCGGCTGCAGGCGGGCAAGACCGGGGCTTTGATCGAATGGTCGGCCTGTGCGGGCGCGCGGCTGGCGCAGGCCGATCCAGCGCCGCTGCACCGCTATGCCAAGGCGCTTGGTCTGGCGTTTCAGATCGCCGACGACATTCTGGATGTTGAAGGGGATGCGGAAAAGGCCGGTAAGCGCCTGCAAAAGGACGCCGAGGCGGGAAAGGCCACATTTGTCTCGCTTTTGGGGCTGGATGCGGCCAAGGCGCGCGCCGCTGATCTGGTGGATCAGGCCTGTGCGGCACTGGACAGTTACGGCGCGGCGGCGCATGTCTTGAAGGACGCCGCCCGCTTTGTCATCGCCCGGGACACCTGATCATGTCTGACCGCCCCAAGACGCCCCTGCTGGATATGGTGAACTGCCCTGCCGACCTGCGGCAGTTTTCCGACACGCAATTGCATCAGGTGGCGCAAGAGCTGCGCGCCGAGACGATCTCGGCCGTGTCGGTTACAGGCGGCCATCTGGGGGCCGGTCTGGGTGTGGTTGAGCTGACGACGGCCCTGCATGCGGTTTTTGATGCGCCCCGCGACAAGATCATCTGGGATGTCGGGCATCAGTGTTATCCCCACAAAATCCTGACCGAACGGCGCGACCGTATCCGCACCCTGCGGATGAAGGGCGGGCTGAGCGGCTTTACCAAGCGCAGCGAAAGCCCCTATGATCCCTTTGGCACCGCCCATTCCAGCACCTCGATCAGTGCGGCGCTGGGTCTGGCGGTGGCGCGCGATCTGGGCGGTGAGACCGCCGAGGGGATCGGCGATACGATCGCCGTGATCGGCGATGGCGCGATGTCGGCAGGCATGGCGTTTGAGGCGATGAACAACGCGGGCGATCTGAAAAAACGTCTGATCGTCATCCTGAACGACAACGGTATGAGCATTGCCCCCCCGGTCGGCGCGCTGTCCACCTATCTGTCGCGGTTTTATACCGAGGCCCCGTTCCATGATTTCACTGCAGCGGTCGAAGGTGCGGTATCGATGATGCCCAAACCCCTGCGCGCTGGTGCCAAGCGGGCCAAGGAGCTGCTGAAGGGCATGGCGCTGGGCGGCACATTCTTTGAACAGATGGGCTTTTCCTATATCGGCCCGCTGGACGGCCACGACATGGATCAGCTGTTGCCGGTTCTGCGGGCCGTCAAAGACCGGGCGACCAGTCCGATCCTGATCCATGTGATGACCCAAAAGGGCAAAGGCTACCCCCCGGCCGAGCAAGCCTTTGACAAGGGCCACGCGACCGAAAAGTTCGACGTGGCAACTGGCAAGCAGAAAAAGGCGCGCCCGAATGCGCCGTCCTATACCTCGGTCTTCAGCAAGACCCTGCTGGATCTGGCCAGCCGCGATGACAAGATTGTCGCCGTGACCGCCGCCATGCCCGATGGCACCGGGTTGCGGCAATTTGCGGAACGCTACCCCTCACGCTGTTTTGACGTGGCGATTGCGGAACAGCATGGCGTGACCTTCTCGGCCGCGCTGGCCGCGGGCGGGATGAAGCCGTTCTGCGCGATTTACTCGACCTTCCTGCAGCGCGGCTATGATCAGGTGGTCCATGATGTGGCCATTCAGGGCCTGCCGGTGCGCTTTGCCATCGACCGGGCCGGTCTGGTGGGTGCCGATGGCGCGACTCATGCCGGGTCATTCGACATTGCCTATCTGGCCAATCTGCCCGGCATGGTCGTGATGGCCGCCTCGGATGAGGCTGAACTGGTGCACATGGTTGCGACCGCAGCCGCGCATAGTGATGGCCCGATTGCGTTCCGCTACCCAAGGGGCGAAGGCGTAGGCGTTGAGCTGCCCGAAGAGGCCGAGGTGCTGCCGATCGGCAAGGGCCGTCTGGTCCGCGAAGGGGACCGGGTGGCGCTGCTGTCCTTTGGTGCGCGTCTGGCCGAGGTTCAGAAAGCCGCCGAACTGCTGGCGGCCCGTGGGATCACCCCCACCATCGCCGACGCGCGCTTTGCCAAACCTCTGGACCGCGAGTTGATCCTGAATCTGGCCAACACCCATGAGGCGCTGATCACCATCGAAGAAGGTGCCATCGGCGGGTTCGGCAGCCATGTGGCGCAATTGCTGGCGGATGAGGGGGTTTTTGATCGCGGATTGAAATACCGCTCAATGGTGTTGCCGGACGTGTTTATCGATCAGGCAAGCCCGGCGGATATGTACGCAACCGCAGGTCTGAACGCGGAACAGATCGCGGCCAAGGTGGTATCTGTTCTGGGGCTGGACTAAGGATTGCCTCAGCGCCCGGCTGCACCTTTAAGCTGGGCTGCAATCAACAGGCGCTGAATATCCGATGTGCCGCCCAGCGTGATGGTCCCCGCCATATCGCGCAGCATCCTTTCCGCCTCACCCGTCAGATAGCCGTTGGCCCCCCGGATGCGCTGCGCCTGTTGGGCGTTTTCCAACAAAGCCTCGGCCACGTTCAGCTTGACCACCGCCGGGGTCATGCGGTTTTGAACACCCGCATCGGTTTCCCGTGCTGCGTTTTCGATCAGCAACCGCGCAACCTCATGGCGCATCTGCATATCGGCCAGCCGGTTGGCGACGGTCTGGTTGTTGATAATGGGCCAGCCGTTTGGCGCGCGATCCCGCGCGAAAATCACCGTCTCATCCAGCTGTCGCTTCATCGCGCCGATATGGCCTGAAAAGATAAAGCTGCGCTCCCACGCAATGGACTGGGTGAAGATCGCGTGCCCCGCACCTTCTGCGCCCAATAGGGCAGAATGGGGGAGTTCGACGTTTTCAAACCTCAGTTCGCCGGTGGGCACGGTGCGGTGGCCCGATTTTTCATAGGGTGCGCTTTTGGACACGCCGGCTGTATTGAGATCAACCAGAAAGGCCGACATGCCCCAGGCCCCAAGATCAGGATTGGTGATGGCAAAGACCTGCGCGACATCCGCCGCAGGGGCCATCCCGATCCAGATTTTCTGACCGTTCAGCACATAGCCATCCGCCGTTTTCTGCGCGCTTGTGCGAATGCCGGTCACATCCGATCCGCTGTTTACCTCGGTCACCGCATGGGCGCACAGGATCGACCCATCCACCAGACCGGGCAGCCAGGTGTCTTTCTGCGCGTCGCTTCCGAAGACCATAATGGACTGCTGCATTGCCCAAAGCTGACCGCTGAGCCCCAGCAACATGCCGTTGTCGCGACAGCCTTCGCCCAGCGCATGCAGCGCCTGCACGGCGTCCAGAAAGCTGCGTCCCTGACCGCCAAATTCCTGCGGGATGATCAGACCCAGAACACCCGCCTGCGCAGCTGCGGTCCAGAGGGGCCGCCAATCCGCTGCGTCCTGTGCCCCGCGCCGGTCGCGGGCTTCGACATCAACGCTCAGCACCTCTTGCCCAAGGGTGCGGAACGCCTCGCATGTGTCATGGATCGATCGCATCGGATGCACCCTGTTCAGGTCGGTTGAAGGGTTGTCAGAAACTGCGACAGCTGCTGCACGCTGCTGAAGTTTTCAAAGGTGATCTGATCTGTTGGGATCTGGACCTGCATCTCGGTTTCCAGAAAGGCGACCAGCGTCATAACCCCAAGCGAATCCAGAATACCGGACACCAACAGCTCATCACCCGGGTCAACCTGCCTGCCGTCCAGAATGGTTCCTGAGATGAAATCTGCAATCTTCTGCTGGGTCATTCCGGTCACCTGTCCAACTCTTCAAGGGTTCTGCGATTGATCTTGCCCGTGCTTGTCTTGGCAAAGGCGGTTCGGGCCTCAAGCGTATCGGGCACCATATATCCCGGCAGTTTTGTCTGCAGGAACGCTTTCAGATCGGCCATGGTCAGGGTCTGATCATCGACCAACGTGACAAAGCCCAGAATGCTGGACCGGTCCGACGATACGGTAACCGCGGCCTCGGACACAGCGTCATGAGAGGCCATCACCAACTCGATCTCATCCAGCTCAACCCGGTAGCCGCGTATTTTGGCCTGACGGTCCTCGCGCCCCAGAAAAACCCAGCGCCCTGCCGCGTCCTGATCGACCCGGTCGCCGGTCCGGTAATACCGCTGCCCGTGCACCTGCACAAAAGAGCGTTCGTTCTGATCGGGCCTGTTCCAATAGCCGGTCATCATCGACGGCGACGCCACCAGCAGTTCCCCATCCTCGGCCCGCAGAAACCGGGCGTGGTCCATCGTGTGGCCAATCGGGATCGGCATATCTGCCGGGTGATCCTGCGGGACCGTATATTCCGAGACCTGGTTGACCTCGGCCGGGCCGTAAGAGTTTGAAATGCCCGCCCCGAACGCGCCGCGTAACATCGGCAGCGCCGATGGTGGCATCGGCTCCCCCCCATAGATCAACCATCTGAGGCGCGACACATCCCGCTTTTCCAGCGCGCCACGCTCACACAGCTGAACAAAGGTATAGGGCACGGAACTCCAGATCGTGCCGCCGCTTTCCTCCAGCAGCTTTGCGAGGCTGGCGGGAAACAACAGCGCCTGTTCGATCACCAGCTCGGTCGACGCACCAACCATGGGGGGCGTGAAAAAGTCGGCCAGCGAGAAATCGAAATGCAGCGGCACGGTGTTAAAGAACACGTCTTCGGGCCGTAACTTGTACTGTCGCAACCAGGCATGGGCAAAAGCGCTGCCCGACGCAAATGTATGGCATATGCCCTTGGGCACGCCGGTCGACCCCGAGGTAAAGATGATATAGGCCAGATCATCCCGCCGGTTTTCATGGCTGCGGATGTCAGACGCGTCGGGGTCGGGCATCAGACAAGTGCAACCCGGCACCTCAACCCCGATCACGGTCACTATGTTCTCGGCTGCGATTTTCTCAACCAAAGTGACCGATTTCGGGGCGCCGATCACAACAGAGGTTCCGCAATCCGCGAGGATGTGGTTCAACCGTTTGGATGGCGCTGTCGGGTCCAGCGGTACAAAAGCAGCCCCAACCATCCAGATCGCGTGGATCGCAACGGGCATCTCAAGCCCTTTGAACAAGGCCAAGGCCACCCGATCTCCGGGCTGAACACCAGCTGAGAGAAGCGCGACAGCCATCGCTTGCGCTTTTGTCTTCAGGTCGGCATAGGAAACAGTCTCACCATTGCAGCGAAATGCCGTGCGTTCGGGCCACTTTTCCGCCGCCTGCGCCAGGCATGTGTCAATATCGCTGAATTCAATGCCAGTCTTCAATTCACCACTCCAGCGATCTGCTTACAAACCCAGACGGGTGCGTTCTGCCCATTCCGGGATCGGATCACTGTCTTTCCCTCTCGCTCACGATACTGTGTGTTCGTTTGGATCGGGGGTTTGGATCACTCATGATCCAAAAACGGGATTGTTGGCGTGGAAAACTGCACCCTTGTGTTCTGATAAGCTCAGATTTGGAACAGTGCGTTGTGGCGCCCACGGGAGGATTCGAACCTCCAACGATCCGCTTAGGAGGCGGGTATTCTATCCAGTTGAATTACGCGGGCGTCTTTAAGCTTCATGTCGTGTCGCATTGCGGTTGTCAATTTACGGCGCGTCCCTTTTGCGGCCAAGCCAAAATTTTTCCCGACTGTGGCAGGGTGGAAATTGTGGTGGCCCCCTTTTGACAGCTTATGCAACGCTTTCTGCGGCTTGATCTTTTCACGGTTGTTATGGCGGTCTGACAACAGTTGTAAATTGCGTCCTGTTCACGCTACCATTCGTGGAAACAACACTGCAGGTGCCCTTTCGTGACTACAGATACCAAACGCCCGCTTACCCTTCGTGATGTGTCAGAAGCGTCGGGGGTTTCCGAGATGACGGTCAGTCGCGTGCTGAGAAACCGGGGCGATGTATCGGATGCCACCCGCACCCGCGTTCTGGCCGCCGCGAAAGAGCTGGGCTATGTGCCCAACAAAATCGCCGGAGCGCTGGCATCCAGCCGGGTGAATCTGGTGGCGGTGATCATTCCATCGCTGTCCAATATGGTGTTCCCCGAGGTTCTTACAGGCATCAACCAAGTGCTGGAAGACACCGAATTGCAGCCGGTGGTCGGTGTGACAGACTATTTGCCCGAGAAAGAGGAAAAGGTCCTGTATGAAATGCTTTCGTGGCGGCCGTCAGGTGTGATCATCGCCGGGTTAGAGCATACCGAGGCCGCGCGCGCCATGCTGGCTTCGGCTGGCATTCCGGTGGTTGAGATCATGGATACCGATGGCAAACCCGTCGATGCGATGGTCGGTATTTCGCACCGCCGTGCGGGGCGTGAGATGGCGCAGGCGATCCTGAAGGCGGGGTATGAACATATCGGCTTTATGGGCACCAAGATGCCGTTGGACCACCGGGCACGCAAACGGTTCGAAGGTTTTACCGAAGTGCTGGGCAAAAACGGGATCGAGATCGAAGATCGCGAGTTCTATTCCGGCGGTTCGGCTCTGGCCAAGGGGCGTGAGATGACGCAGGCCATGCTGGAACGCGCACCCGATCTGGATTTTCTGTATTATTCCAATGATATGATTGGGGCGGGCGGTTTGTTGTACCTGCTGGAGCAAGGCATTGATATACCGGGTCAGATTGGCTTGGCGGGGTTCAACAATGTCGAACTGTTGCAGGGCCTGCCGCGCAAACTGGCCACGATGGATGCCTGCCGGCTTGAGATCGGGCGCAAAGCGGCTGAAATCATTGCCGCACAATTGGCCGACCCAGAGGCCGAGGTTGAGACCCGTGTAACCCTGACACCCAAGATCAGCTATGGTGACACACTCAAACGGCGCTGATCCGTGGCGCTGAGGCGGCTGGACAACAAGACAGCCCGTGGCATCTTTATGGATCGTCACGCGTTGGCCGAGCCGCCCTCTGGCGGGTCCAAAGGGGCTGATCTGCTGGATTTGATCCACCGGCTGGGTTTTGTACAGCTCGACAGCATCAACACTGTGGCCCGTGCCCACGATATGATCCTGTTCTCGCGCCGACCCTCGTATCGGCCCGACAACCTCAAACATCTGTATGAGCGTGACCAAGCCCTGTTCGAACATTGGACGCATGATGCGGCCATGATCCCGATGGCGTTCTATCCGCATTGGCACCTGCGGTTTCAACGCGATGCTGAACTGCTGAAATCCCGCTGGAAGAACTGGCGCAGGGACGGGTTCGAGCAGCGGTTTTCAGACGTTTTGCAGCATATTCGCGATCACGGGCCGGTCTCTTCCTCGGATGTAGGAAAGGATGAAAAGAAAGGGTCGGGGGGATGGTGGGATTGGCACCCGTCCAAGACAGCGCTTGAGTTTCTGTGGCGGTCCGGGGCGTTGACGGTTGTGGGCCGCAGCGGGTTTCAGAAACGCTATGACCTGACTGAGCGGGTGATTGAAACGCATCTTTGCCCCGGCAACATGAGCTGTGATGCCGAGCAGACCGTGGATTGGCTGTGTCATGCGGCGCTGGATCGGTTGGGGTTCGCGACCTCAGGTGAATTGGCAGCCTTTTGGGACACCGTCGAGGCGGCGGAGGCGAAAGACTGGTGTGAAAAGGCTCTAAAACAGGGAAAACTGGAAGAGATCGAGGTTACCTGTGCCGATGGGCGCACACGGAAGCTTTTTGCCCGCCCGGACCTGAGCGAGACTGACCTGCCGCAATCAACGGGTCGTATTCGTGTCCTCAGCCCGTTTGATCCCATGCTGCGCGACCGAAACCGGGCCGAGCGTTTGTTTGGCTTTCACTATCGGATTGAGGTCTTTGTGCCCGCAGCTAAGCGTATCTATGGCTATTATGTCTTTCCCTTGCTCGAAGGTGACAAGCTGATTGGCCGGATCGACATGAAGGCCCGTCGTGATCGAGGGGTGCTGGAGGTCAACGCGCTGTGGCCGGAACGTTCCATTCGCTGGTCACCTGCACGCACCAAACGGTTGCAATCCGAATTGGACAGGGTCCGTCGGTTTGCCGGGTTGGACGATGTACAATTTGTATCGGACTGGATGAAAGACCATATTTAGGGTCTATTCCGGCGCTGTGAGGCTAAGTTTTACGGGCTCCAGCCCATCGATCGCGCCTTCGATCACATCGCCAGCTTGTGTGGGGCCGACGCCTGCCGGGGTACCGGTCAGGATCAGGTCGCCGGGGCGCAGATGGTAATAGCCGGACAGGTGGCTGATGATCTCATCGATTTTCCAGATCAGCTCACTCAGCGTGGCGTCCTGCCGGGTGTCGCCATTTACGCTCAGATGAATGCGGGTTGTGTCCTGTGGCGCCCAGTCGGTGGCTGGTGTCAGCGGGGCAAAGACGGCCCCGCCCTCAAGATCCTTGCCCAGATCCCAGGGGCGCTGCTTGTTCCGCTCGCGGATTTGCAGATCGCGACGGGTCATGTCCAGTGCGCAGCCATATCCATAGACGGCCTGCTGGGCCTGCGCTGCGGTTCCATGAAAGATCGGTGCGCCAATGGCGACAGCCAGTTCCATTTCGTGGTGATAATTCTCGGTGCCCGGCGGATAGGGAAGGGTTGCGCCGGTCAGAACGGCATTGGCGGCGGACTTGGTGAAGTAAAACGGCGCTTCGCGGTCGACCTCATGCCCCATTTCGGCGGCATGGGCCGCATAATTGCGCCCAACGCAGAAAATCCGCCCGACCGGGTAGACCAAATCCTTTCCGTGCACCGGAATCTCAAGCGGCTCGGGAAGAGAAAACAGACGATCAGGCATGGCGGCCCCCTTTGGTGTCAGCCTGCGCGCATCGTAGCGGCGCAGCCCAAGGGGGCAAGCATGTTCCATACGATATGCGCCCGCGTTACCGGTCAGGATCGCAGGGTTCTGTCACGTCTCAAGATCGCGCAGGTCGTTCAGCAGATCCAGCAGGGCCTCATGGCGTTCGGGCCCAAGTTTGGCGCGCAGGTCCTCGGCCAATTGGACGGTGACCTGGATGTTATCCCGAACGATCTGCTTGCCTTTCGCTGTGATATCAACAATTTGCCGGCGCTTGTCGCAAGGATGCGTTTGCCTGACGACCAGCCCTTTGGCTTCCAGCTTTTGCAGGATACGGGTGAGGCTGGGCAGCAGCAGACAGGCTTGTTCAGCCAGATGTGTCGGCTCCTGCGGCCCTTCTTCGTCCAGTACGCGCATGACGCGCCATTGCTGTTCGGTGATGTCCACATCAGCCAGCATTTTGCGAATAGGACCCATGACCCGTTCCCGCGCCCGAAGCAAGGCAATGGGCAGTGAGCGTGACGTCAATGGTGCTTCATTGGTCATAAGAAAGTGTCGCTGAAAACCGTTGCCGCTGCAATGGTTCTGCCCGTATCTCGCGGTTTTTTGACGGTTTTGTAATATGTTAGACTCTAACTGGTCGCTGTTAGCGCTGCCAGTCCGGGCCCAAATGGCCGTGCGTCGAAAAACCCTAACCCCGCATCGCGGCAGCGGCCTGCGCGTATCCGCCCGAGGCCCCATCGACGAAATGCACGTGATCGTCTCGCATGGCAGAGGGTACAAAACAGGTCATCATCGCCTCATCCTGCGCGTGCAGACCATAGCGTATCTTTCCTTGCCCGCGCGCCTGTTCCAGCATAATCTCGATCTGGGCCAATGTGGCTGGGTCGCAATCCAGCGTCATCTTCAACCCATCGTCGAACTTGCGAAAATCGGCATTGCGGCTCACGGCGTTTTTGTAGTGTTTAGGGTCGAAATTACCCAGTTGCCTTTCGGTTTTGAACAGTACCGCAATCAGCAGATTTTGCCCCAGCAGCTTTAGCTTTTGGCCCAGCAGGCTGCGCCCGGCCCGCGACACGCGGGCGTCCAGATCGACGTCGGGGGGCGGCCAGCTTATGGGCGGGCCATTTTCTGGCACCGGGTGGCCGGACCGTTCCAACCCGTCCGAGGCGGACAGGACCGATTGCGCCAGATCGGCAAAGTCGCTTTCGGTGGCTTTTGCGGTGGGTTGCACCACCAAAGACACGATCTGGCCATGGCGGGCCTTGCTGTTGGACCAGCGACAGGACAGGCCCATCAGATCGGGCAATGCGCCGGGCTCGGCGGCGGGAACCTCAAAAGCACCGGCCTTCATCTGCGTTTCGGCCCAGACCAGACCACCGCCCGCAAACATCGCGTAATCCACCCCGTCCGAGGGCGCATAGCGGGCCACGCGCAAGTCGCGACCGGCTAGCCGGATTTCCGATACCGGCACCAAGGCTGCGCGCAGGTTGATGGTAAATTCCTGCCCGGCCCATTGCCGCAGATCGGCCAGAACGGTGCGCGCGGTGTCCACTGCACTGGCAGGCACGGCAAATCCGGCACCGTCACCGCCGAAGACATAAGGAAATTCCTGCCCTTTCAATGCGTTGATCATGGCTGAGATGACCGCAGCGCCCACCATATTCACGGTTTTGTAGCGCCCGCGCGCGATCTCACCGGTCGAGTCGACAATATCGGCCACACCCACGGCCCAGTCATCCGGCACGGCAGCGAACCGCGTCGGTTGCGCAAGCAAGGTAAAGTCCCGCTGCAGCGGAAGGCTGTCATAAAAGGCGGCCTGGGCGTCTTTCATCGGCACCTCGGGGTGATGGGTAACACAGTAAATAGACCAGATGTGAACTCTGTCCGCTAAAAACAGTATAGCACACACGCTTGTGTGGAACACCTCGGCGTGCCAAGCATTCCTGCGCGGCGGCGGAAAAGGGGACCGTTCATGAAGGCAGGTTTGGTGGTCTTGTGCCTGGGCTATGTGCTCAGCCAGTTTTTTCGCGCGTTTTTGGCCGTGCTCAGCCTGGATCTTGAGCGTGACATCGGCGCGACGCCCGAGGATCTGGCCTTTGCGTCGGGCCTTTGGTTTCTGGTCTTTGCCGCGATGCAACTGCCAGTGGGATGGGCTCTGGACCGGGTTGGCCCGCGCGCAACCTCCGCCGCGCTGCTGCTGGTCGGAGGGGCAGGCGGTGCCGCCCTGTTTGCCGTGGCGAGCACGCCGTTTCATATCGCACTGGCCATGGGGCTGATCGGCGTTGGCTGTTCGCCGGTTCTGATGGCGTCTTACTATATCTTTGCGCGCGAATACCCGCCCGCGCGGTTCGCGACCCTGGCTGCGGTGATGCTGGGCGTCGGGTCTGTGGGCAATCTGGTGGCCTCCTATCCCACGGCGCTGGCCGTTGAGCTGATGGGATGGCGCGCGACCATGTGGGTTCTGGCGCTGTTTTCCGCCGTCATCGCGCTGGGTATCTGGGCCACGGTTCATGATCCCAAACGCGTCGAGACCGAACATCGCGGGTCCGTTCTGGACCTGCTGAAAGAGCCCGCCCTGTGGACGATCCTGCCGCTGATGCTGGTGGCCTATGCGCCCTCGGCCGCCACGCGCGGATTGTGGGCCGGGCCGTACCTCAGCGATATGTTCAGCCTCAGTACAACTCAGATCGGGACGGCCACGCTGATCATGGGGGCGGCGATGATTGCCGGGACTTTTGTCTATGGCCCACTTGACCGGCTGCTGGGCACGCGGAAATGGGTGATTTTCGGCGGCAATGCGCTGGGCGCTGCGGCGCTGGCGGTGCTGTGCCTGTTCATCGACAACGCGGTTTGGCTGTCGATCGTGCTGATTTCTCTGATCGGATTTCTGGGGGCCAGCTTTCCGGTCATCATGGCCCATGGCCGGGCCTTCGTGCCCCCGCATCTGGTGGGGCGGGGGGTGACGCTGTTGAACCTGTTTGGCATTGGCGGTGTGGGGCTGGCGCAGTTTGTCACCGGCCGGGTCCATGCCGCCACGGTGGACATCAGCCCGACCGCGCCCTACACAGCGATATTCGGCTTTTTTGCCGTCACCCTCGCGATTGGCTGCATCATCTATCTGTTCAGTCGCGACAGTACCGACTGACCCCGACAGGAGAGCGCAATGGCAGAGATCGAAGTTCTGGCGCCGAACCTCAAACACAGCCTGTCAGGTGTAACGACAACCGTTCTGCGGCTGCTGCCCATTCAGGCAAAGATGATCAATATCCGCGCCACGGGGCCGGGGCTGCCGGAGGATATTCCGCATATTCGCCTTTGGAAGACTCTGTTTTTGCCCAACAAGACCCCGATTGTGTGGCATGCGCGGCGCAATACTGAGATGCTTATGGGGCTGGTGCTGCGCGCTGTGTTCCGGCGTAATTACAAGCTGCTGTTCACCTCAGCCGCGCAGCGCGATCATTCGGGATTTACCAAAAGCCTGATCTCAAAAATGGACGCGCTGATTGCAACGACACCGCAGGCGGCCTCGTTCCTGCAGCACCCCGCGACGGTGATCATGCACGGGGTGGACACGCAGATTTTCCACCCCGCACAGGACAAAGCCGCCCTGCGTGCGCAGTTGGGTCTGCCGTCCGGTACGCTGATCGGGTGTTTTGGCCGCATTCGGCCCCAGAAAGGCGTCGATCTGCTGGTGGATGCCGCCCTTCAGGTGCTGCCCGATTTCCCCGATGCGCAGATCATCTTTACCGGCAACGCAACCAGTGAATTTGAGGGGTTTCAGCGCGAACAGGAGGCCAAGCTGAAACAGGCTGGGCTGTCTGATCGCGTGCGGTTTCTGGGGGAACGCCCCTGGGATGAGATCGTGCAAACCTACCGCGCGCTGGACCTGTTCGTGGCCCCCGCCCGCCACGAAGGGTTCGGCCTGACCCCGCTTGAGGCGATGGCCTCGGGCGTCCCGGCCATTGCGTGCCACGGCGTCGGGGCCTTCAGTGCGCAGATCAGGGATGGCGAAACGGGACGTCTGGTGGAAAAAGACAACGCGGATGCGCTGGCCGGTGCCCTGCGCGATATGCTGAGTGACCCAGACCATTTGCGCGCCGCAGGGGTCGCCGCCCGCAAGCATGTGGAACAGAATTTCCGAATCGAAGGCGAGGCGGAAGAGATCGTAAAGGTCTATCGGTCCCTGTTGGCACAGGGCTAGGAACGCTGAAACGCCTCAAATCGCCGTCATAGGTCGGATTATGGTGCGTTTGCTCTTTTTTCTTTGCGGCAACGCAGCTAAGAACGCGCGTCCTTAACTTTGGAGACATGAAATGGGCTATCGCGTCGTTGTCGCCGGCGCCACGGGTAACGTGGGCCGCGAAATGCTGAACATCCTGGCGGAACGCCAGTTCCCCGTTGATGAACTTGCCGTGCTGGCAAGCCGTCGTTCGCTGGGAACCGAGGTAAGCTTTGGCGACAAGACACTGACGACCCAGGACATCGACACCTTTGACTTCACCGGCTGGGACATGGCGCTGTTTGCCATCGGCTCGGACGCGACCAAGGTCTACGCGCCCAAGGCGGCTGCGGCGGGTTGTGTGGTGATCGATAACAGCTCGCTCTATCGCTATGACCCGGACATTCCGCTGATCGTGCCGGAGTGTAACCCGCAAGCGATTCACGACTACAAGAACAAGAATATCATCGCCAACCCCAACTGCTCGACCGCGCAGATGGTTGTGGCGCTGAAACCGCTGCATGACCGCGCGCGGATCAAGCGCGTGGTTGTCTCGACCTATCAGTCGGTTTCGGGTGCCGGCAAAGACGGCATGGATGAGCTTTGGGATCAGACCAAAGCGATCTACAACCCCACGACTGAGGTTGAGCCGAAGAAATTCCAAAAGCAGATCGCTTTCAACGTCATCCCGCAGATCGACGTCTTCATGGAAGACGGATCGACCAAGGAAGAGTGGAAGATGGTGGTCGAGACCAAAAAGATCGTCGATCCGTCGATCAAGGTCACAGCCACCTGCGTCCGCGTTCCCGTTTTCGTTGGCCATTCCGAGGCCGTGAACATCGAGTTCGAGGAATTCCTGGACGAAGACGAAGCCCGCGACATCCTGCGCGAAGCACCGGGCATCATGGTGATCGACAAGCGTGAGGCTGGTGGCTACGTCTCGCCCATCGAATGCGCGGGCGATTTCGCCACCTTCATCAGCCGTATCCGTCAGGATTCGACCATCGAGAACGGTCTGAACCTGTGGTGCGTGTCCGACAACCTGCGTAAAGGTGCCGCCCTGAACGCGGTGCAGATCGCCGAATTGCTGGGCCGTGAGGTTCTGAAAAAAGGCTGAAGATCAGCCACCGCATCATGACCAAGGGCCGCCTGTAAGGTGGCCCTTTTTCTTTGCGCGGATTTACGTGCCACAACCCGGATGTTGACAGGGATCAGAGAAAACACATTAAATTTAATTGATACTTGCATAATAGCCAAAACCGAAAACGCATCAAAAGCTTGCTCGGGCCGCGTTTCAAGGACCCGGATTTCGCCAAAGACAGTGATCGGCACGCCAACTCATTTCTGAAAAAGGAACTCTCTTATGTCACACCTGTCCACGGCGACTATCATGAATGATCTGATGAATGGTGAGCTGAGAGCGGCGCATCTCTATTGGCAGGCTGGTGCCTGGTGCGTGGAACGCCATCTGGATGGCTGCGCCGAGCTGTTGCTGGCCCATGCGGATGAAGAGCTGACGCATATGAAGAAGATGCTCAACTATCTGGTGGATTGCGAATGGCCGATCCAATTCAAAGAGCTGCCGGAACCCAAGGTCGAGACGAATTCGGTTCAGGAATTGTTCCAGATTATTCTGGACCACGAAAAAAAAGTGACGGACGGCATCAATTCCGCCGTCAAGGCGGCGCAGGCCACTGATGACCACAGCACCTTTGAGTTCCTGCAATGGTTCGTCATGGAACAGCGCGAAGAGATCAAGACCTTTCAGGGTATCATTGATCGTATCAACCTGATCGGCGACGGTCCGCACGCCCTCTATTACATTGACAAGGAGGTCGCCGAGATTTCGGCGTCGATGGCCGGAGGGGACGCGGCAGTTTAGATCGCAAAGCGCGCTGGAATGGTGTCAGAGCGCTATTTGCGCGCTCTGGCGGTGCGGAACAGAAGCAAAAAGACGAACACGGACCCGATGGATGTTGTCACGATCCCGACGGGCAGTTCCTGCGGGGCCAGAAGCAACCGGCTGAGGATGTCGGACCCTGTCAGCAGCGCCGCGCCCACGATGGCGGCCGTGGGCAGCAGGCGTTTGTGCAGCGGCCCCGCAATGCCGCGTGCGATATGCGGCACCATCAGGCCCACAAAGCCGATCACACCCGCGACGGAAACGAAAACAGCCGTGGCCAGTGCTGCGGCAAAGAACATGCTGAACCGCAACCCCTGCACCGGGACACCCAGGGTCGAAGCGGTCAGATCCCCGGTCAACAGCGCATCCAGCCAGCGGTTGCGGTACAGCGAATAGGACAGGATCAGGACCAGACCGGCGCAGACCAGGGGAAACGTCTCCCACCGGGCCAGGCCCAGACCGCCCAGCATCCAGAAAATCACCGAATGCGCGGCGCGGCTGTCGCCTGCGAAGATCAGGTAATTGGTGATGGCCGAGAACAGAAAAGACACCGCCAGCCCGGCCAGAATCAGCTTTTCAGGCGCGCTTGTGCGCAAGCCATGCACCAGCGCCAGCACGATCCCAGAGGCCACAAGCCCGCCGCAAAACGCCGCCAGCGGTAAGGTCCAGAACCCCAGTATGTCTCCGGTCACAGTGATCACGAACACCGCCCCCGCCGCCGCGCCTGAGGACAGGCCAAACAGAAACGGGTCAGCCAGATCGTTGCGCGTGGTGGTTTGCAGGACGACGCCGACAATGCCCAACCCGGCGCCGATGACCGCCGCGAACAGGGCGCGGGGCAGGCGCAGGTCAAAGACGATGCGATGCAGCGGGGACATATCCCCATCCGTCAGGCCGGTGCCCAGCAAGACCGCCTGCAACGCATCCGAGGCGGGGATGGGCGTGGTGCCGTAGACCGTGGAAATCAGTAAGAGGGCGGCCAGAATGACCGCCCCCAGCACGAGCATAACGCCCAATCGGGTCATATCAGTTGAGGCCCGGGTGCATTGCCTTGGCCATTTTCGAGATCGCCTCGATATTTGCCGGTCCGGGGGTCAGTTCCTCGTACCGCAGGCCGATCCAGCGTTCGTTCTTGACCGCGTCAGTCTGCGACATCACCGGATGTTCCTGCAGGAACTTGAACGTATCCGCCGCGCCATTGCCGGTCTGATAGTCCAGCAGCACCAGGAATTCCGGGTTCGCGGCGGCCACGGCCTCCCACGAGGTGCGGCCCCAGCTGGTGTCCATGTCATGGGTGACATTCTCACCACCCGCAGCTGCAATCATCGCGTCGGGGATGGCGAATTTGCCAGCGGTAAAGGGCGCATCTGCCGGGCCGTCCAGCAGGAAAACGCGGGGTTTGGCGACATCGGCGGTTTGCGATTGAATCGCGGCCAGTTCCTCTTTCCAGCCAGCGACCAGCGCCTCGGCCTTGTCTTCGACATGCATGACGGTGCCCAGACGCAGAACGTCGTCAAACAGCAGGTCCATGCTGGCCTCGGGGCGGTCCTTGTCCAGATGCACGCAGCTTTCCGTCAGGATCATGGTCTTGATGTCAAAGGGTGCAAGCGTGTCGGGGGTCACGTCACCGCCCGGCTTCATGCCGTAGTACCAACCGGCAAAGAACAGATCGGGCTCTACCGCGACCAGGTTTTCAACGGTCGGGTATTTCGGGGCCAGCTCAGGGATGTCACCGCGCAGAGTGTCAAACTCGGGGCTGGTTTTGTACCAGCCGGTGATGCCGGTCAGGCCCACGATCTTGTCCTGCAGACCCAGCGCAAAGGCCATGTCGGTCATGTTCATGTCATGCACGACCAGACGCTCGGGCTGGGTTTCAAAGACCAGCGGTTCGCCGCAATTGTCGACCGTGACCTCATGTGCCGAGGCACCCCCCGCAATGGTGGCCACGACGGCAGCAGACCAGAGTTGTTTCATGTGCAATAGTTCCTTGGGTTAAGTTGAAACAGGTGTTCTTCGGATATCCAGGGCCGGGATCATCCGGCCTTCGTGCTGAAAGCACAGGTAATCGACACCAAACGTGTCGCGCACATGTTCGGGTGTCAGCACGTCGGCCACCGTGCCAAAGCTGGTCAGACGTGTGGATTTCATCAGCGCCACATGGGTTGCGAATTCCGGGATCATGACCAGATCGTGCACGATCATCACAACCGTGATACCCAGTTCAGCCACCAGCGACAGCATCCGCCCCTTGGCATCCGGGTCCAGATGGTTGGTGGGTTCATCCAGAAATAGTAGGGCCGGGTTTTGGGCCAACGCGCGGGCGATATGCGCCCGCTGACGCTCACCCCCGGACAGTTGCGCCATGCGCTTGCCCGCCAGAGCGCCAAGATGGGTCAGGTCGAGTATCCGGTCCAGTTCAGCCGCGTGTTCAGCCGCAGACCGGTCGGCGCGGATCGGGATCTGCCCAAGGGCCACATAATCGCGCAGCTCCAGCCGTCCGTCAGGGTATTCCTGCTGGCTGACAACGGCGATCATGCGGGCGCGTTCGGTGGCCGACATCTGTTTCAGGCTGCGCCCGCCGACACGGACATCGCCCAGAACCAGATCAGCCGCACCGCATAGCAGGTTCAGCAGCGTTGTCTTGCCTGCCCCATTGGGCCCCGCAATGGCCAGAATTGCCCCTTTGTCCAATTCGAACGAGACGCCCTGAAGCAGGACATCCCCGTTCAGGGCGTAATACTCCAGGTCTTCAGCAACCAAAAAGGGAGGGTGAGTCATGGTCGCCCTCCAAACTCCAGTCGCGGCATGCGGGACAGCGTCTTGGTATAAAGCGCCCGAGGCCGGTCCGTTGCGCTGGTCCAGCCATCAACGCTTTGCTGGTATTGATGGGCAAAGGTGGCCAGCGCGTCGATGTCGCGCTGCGTGCGGATGTCGCCGAACAGGTATTGCGCCTTGCCCACCGCCTGAAACCCAACCGTTATTGGCCGGGCACAGCCTGCCATACAGTCCACGGTGCGCACCGCAAACCCCACAGGCAGCTTATCTGCAAGCGCTGTTTGAATGGCCTCTGCGCTCAGTTCACCTTTGCAGGTCGTGCAGATCAGAATGACATGATCAGATTTTTCCGACATCCTCAGGCCCGCCCGTCAACAGCGGCCACAGAGGGTATCGATCGTCGAAACACGCGCCAGTCGTGTCATCATAGCCTCCTTCCAGGACGCCCCGCCCCGGGTTGGTTGAACACATGATGGCAGGTCTCCTGACTTGCGGGTCGTGGCTTTGCCATCCTTCCCAGCCGCTGGGCCAGTGGATATTTGGCATTGCTCACCGCTTACAGTTGCGGGGGCAGTCACGGACTTGGCGCCTGTTGGCAAACCGCACCGTATTCCCTTTCTCTTCCCCTTGCGGGGAACCATCGTCAGATGGACTGCCCCAGTTCCTGCGATGGGTCAATGATAAAGTTCTCAGTTTGACAGTTTCCGGAGTGGGCGGGCGCAGATAAACTCTGCGCGTGCCCGCGGAAAGAGGCTGGAATGATCCCGTCTGATCGGTACAGTCGGGACATGCGCAATTGGGTTCACATTCTGGCCTTGTTGGCCCTGGGCTGGTTCGGCACTGCGGCCGCATCGGGCCAGGTGTTGGATTGGTCTGAACTGCCAGATCCCGCTGCCCAGAATTACGAGGACCCGTTTCGCGCCCTCACGCCCGAACAGTTCGATGATGTCATCTTTGCCCTGCGCCTGCGGGGCAGGTTGCAACAGGGTGCAGGCAGCGACGAAGAGCGCCGGAAATGGCAGATGCTTTTAACAGAAACCGAGGCCGCTCTGACAGCCGATGCAATAGATGTGGATTGGCTGCTGGATCAGGTGCAGGCGGTCACGCAGCGCCGGGATAATGCAGGATCTGCGGGCAATCCCGATCTTGATGGCCAGACCGTCACGCTGATGGGGTTTGCCATCCCTGCGCCGCCGGATGCGGATGGGCAGAGTGTCGTCTATCTGGTGCCACAAAGCGGGATGTGCAGTCATCTGCCCGCGCCGCCGCCCAATCAGATGATCCGGGTCCGGTTGAATGTCGACTGGACGCCCAACCATGTCCATCAGCCCGTGCGGTTGACCGGAACGCTCAGCATTGATCCGTCCGCGCAAAACGTGATGGTCGTTGACGGGATCATGCCCATGCGCACGACCTTCCTGCTGGAGTCCGATCACGTCGAAACCCTGACTGCACAGGAGGAGCAGTTGAACTGGACCCAAAGCACCAAGGATCACTTCCGCAAGGCAAACCGGCGCAAAAGTGGCGGCGCGCAAACTGCGGACTAAGGGTTGCGTCCCCGCGCTTTGTTTATTTGACAAAGCCCCGCGCGCCGTTACCCTGAGACATCTTTTTCGTGTATGAGTAACGTGGTTCGCGCCTCGCCAGAGGCCATGGTTGAACAGATGAAACGCATTGACCTAGCACAGGTTGCGTCCCGGCACTGGGATGTTGTGATCGTTGGCAGCAGCTTTGCGGCAATGTTCTTTGCGCATGGTTTACCGCCCGATCTGGATGTGCTGATCGTCGAACAGGGCGGCATGCGCCCCCATGATACGCAGCTGCGCGATGGCTGGCGACCGGGTGAGCCGATCGCACAGCGCAACACATCCGGTTTGCGCAAGGACTGGCTGAGCTTCATCACCTTTGGTGGCAATTCGAATTTCTGGTGGGGGGATACGCCTCGGTTTCACCCTGATGATTTCCACCTGCGCACCCGGTTTGGCGTCGGGGTGGATTGGCCCTTTGGGTATGAGGACCTGACCCCGTATTATGAACGTGCCGAAACCCTGATGGAGATTGCGGGCGGCGGGTCTGACCATATCCTGCCCCGCGACAAACCCTTTCCGCATCCTCACCACATACAATCGCGCGCCGATCAGGTGCTGCAGGCCCATAGCAATGCGTGGGTGCCGCTTCCGACCGCGCGGGCAAACGGGGGGACGCGGCCGACATGCTGCGCAAATGGCGTCTGCGGCATTTGCCCCATAGATGCAAAATTCACGATCCTGAACGGATTTGAGCATCTCGCACATCCCCGCGCCCATTATGTGCTTGAGACCGAGTTCCGCGCGATTCTGCTGCAGGGTGGGCAGGCCACGCATGGGGTGCTGCGCGGGCCGGATGGGAAAGACATCCAAGTGCGGGCCAGCGCCTTTGGGCTGGGGGCCAATGCCATTTTCAACGCGGCAATTCTGTTGCGGTCCGGTGTGACGTCTCCGGCGCTGGGCCGGTATCTGAACGAAGAGGCCTCGCAAACCGTTGTGATCGATACGGCTACGCTGAAAAACTATTTTGGCGGAACGTCCGAGACGAGCCACGGCTATCACTTTTATCACGGTATCGACCGCTCCGAGGCGGCGGCAGTGCTGATCGAAAGCTCGAACGCGCCCGCCAATATCCGCGAGGAACCGGGTAAATGGACCAACCGTTTGGTCCTGACCCTTGTGGCCGAGGACCTGCCCATAGCCGAAAACCGCGTTCTGCTGGAAGGTGACGCGCCGGTGATCGAATGGACGGGCCACCACCCTTATGCCTTTCGCGGTCTGCAACGCGCGCTGGATGGGTTGCCCGACATTATCCCAGATGTGCTGGATAAGGTGAGCGCGGGGCGCATTCAGCCTTCGCAGGCGCATATTCAGGGCACGCATCGGATCAGTACGGACCCCGCCGAGGGGGTGGTGGATGACTATCTGCGCCTGCACGAGGCCCCGAACGTCTTTGCGCTGGGCGCCGGGGCGTTCCCGACCTGCTCACCGGCCAACCCGACCCTGACCCTGTCGGCATTGTCACTGCGCGCAGCCGGGGTGGTGCGATGAAACTGTCCAGACGCAGCGCATTGTTGGGGGGTGTTTGTCTGGCGGCAAGCGCGGGCGGGCTGGCGTTTGCCCTGCGACCGGGCGGCGTTGCAGCCCATGCTTCGGAGGTCATCGCGCGTGTCTACGGGGCCGAAATCGCAGCCCACCCCGCCGCGCAGGAGTTTTGCACGGCCTATGAGGCTTTTGTGATCGCCAAAGGTCTATCAGGTCAGGCGGTCAACACTGTCTTCAACCTCCGAGCCGGGTCGCTGCCTTATATTGCTGATGAGACCAAGAAAATGAGCCGCTCTATTGTGCAGAAATTCGCGACCTCGACCAATGTTGTGCTTGCACATGAATTGGGGATCGAACTGGAGTTCGTGGGAATTTTCCACCCGGTGGAAAACAGTTGCAGCAACCAACTGTCCTATCTTGGGTTGGTCTGGGCCGATTCTGTCGCCAGCGCCGGGTAGTCGGCGTTGTTTCAGGCCGGGGTTCTTTCATCCGGCTGGGCTGGCTGTTTGTCTGACAACCGTTGCGCAATTTGCGCCAGGGCTTGCCGCCGATCTGTCATGGCTGCCGTTTCGGGCAGGTTCAGATGGCCCAGAATGTCGGCCCACCGGTGCAGCCAATCGTGTTTCTGCAACGCGTTTTGCAGGTTGATCCGACGCATACGATCTTGTTCCGCCGGATCATCCAGGATTGAGACGATCCTTTCGACGGCGCGATCGGGGTCTTCCGGCAGGCGCAGAACTGACTCGGGCCAGTCGAAATAGCGCGTGTAATCCTCGGTCTCGGGGGCATAGCCCACTTGGATGGCCCCGCCGGCAAGACCTTCGACATGGCGCGGGCCCCATGCGATGTTGCCTTTTTTCTGGTCGTCATGGCCGATCTTGGCGATATCCACCATGAAAAGCTTGGAATGCTGAACCAGATTGGCCAACAGGTCGCGATGCACCTTGTGCTGCGCCGTTGTGGGCGGCTTGGTGGCAGAATCATACAGATAAAACCCCTGCCGATCTGCGATTATCTTCAACAGGCGATCATGCAATTCGGGGCGCCTGCGACCCATGCAATACAGGTCAATGGGCCGATCCACATACAGGTTGCGTGGGGCGAACCGCACCATATCCGCAGCACCGGGCAGGTGAATGACAGGTTTTCCAGTGATCCGGCGCAACGCTTCGCAGGATTCTGCAAAGGCGCTGGCGATCAGGTCAAATTTGGACAGGGACCGGATCAGCGGCAGGTGTTGATCGATGCTGCTGGTCCAGACCTCTTCCAGCACACAGACCGCAAGACCGCAGCGCGCGCGCCAGTCCGGCACCGCATCCAGCGCCAACAGTTCCAGCGGCTTTTGCGCGTTACAAAAGAACAGATCAAAATTCCGGGTCAGAGGCGATTTCTGCACCCCCGAAGGCCAGTATTGAAACAAATCGCTGCGCCGTGACAGCCACCGTTTCGGATTGAAGGGCAGAGTGCCGTTTTGCCGTGGCGCGCAAATCTCGGCCGTTTCAATCTCGGCAATGACGTCTTCGAATTCGAACCCCGAACACCGCGATACGTTGTCATTCAGATTGCGCTGCGAAAACATCAAAACGCTACGTTCAGGCGGGGCAGATGCGGTCACATGCATATCCTCAAACAAATAAATCACCGCGAAATACACATGTGCGGTGCCGGCTTTTTAACAAATTACGCACGGTTCTGCGCCAGCACCTAGGGGATTCCTGCGGGACGGGTCGAAAACCGTGGAAACCAAGCCGATTGTCTGATTAGTTTTTGGTATTGCCCTTAGATGCCAATACGGGCGCAGCGCATCTTTCGTTTCGCTGCACCGTGGCGTGATTTGTGATCGGGGGCCTGCGTGTGGTTAAATGGTTGCGGTCGACAAAGGCGGTTTATTTTAATGATTTTCACAGAAACACATCTGCCGGGGGCCTATGTGGTCGACCTGCAGGAAATCTCGGATGATCGTGGATTTTTTGCCCGTGCCTTCTGCGCAGATGAGTTTGAAAAACACGGGCTGAAACCGGCAATCGCCCAGATAAACCTTTCGTTTAACGAGAAAAAAGGCACGCTGCGCGGATTGCATTACCAGCAGGCCCCGGCGCATGAGGCCAAGTTCATGCGCTGTATCACCGGCGCGATTTACGATGTGATCGTGGATATGCGCCCCGACAGCGCGACCTATTTGCAGCATTTCGGGATTGAGCTGTCGGCCGAAAACAGGCGCGCGCTCTATGTGCCCGAGATGTTTGCGCATGGCTATCTGGCGCTGAGCGATGGCGCGCAGGCGTACTATTCCGCCAGCGCATTTTACACCCCGGGGGTCGAGCGGGGGATTCGATACGATGATCCTGCCTTAAGTATACAATGGCCCAAACCTGTAACGATTGTTTCTGAAAAAGACGCGAACTGGCCCCTGCTTCATCCCTAGGCCCTGTCGCGATTCCAAGGAAAGACGGCTGTCCCATGACAAATACAAAGGAAGAAAAGACAACAGTGATGGTGACCGGGGGCGGTGGGTTCATCGGTCGCGCAATCGTGACGGTGCTGGCGCGCAATGGGCACCGGGTGGTTGCGACATATCGCTGTGACCCGCCTCCGAAAATCTATGGCGATGTGCATTGGGTTCGGGTTGATGTGACCAATGCCTCGGATGTTGGGGCCATTATCCATCTGCACCGTCCCAGCCATCTGATGGCTCTGGCCTGGTACATGGGGCCCGACAACCAGCAATCGCTTGAGAATTTTCGCTGGTTGCAGCATTCGGTCGATCTGATGTTTGCCTTTGCGGAAGCGGGCGGCAAACGGGTGACCTTTTGCGGGTCCTGTATGGAATATGACTGGTCCGGGTCGGACAAGCTGCGCGAAGGGCAGACCCCGTTGAACCCGGCCACCGAATATGGCGCGGCCAAGGCGGCCATGTTCACGGCCTTTGGCCCCATGTGTAAGGCGCTGGATCTGTCGGGGGCCTGGGCGCGGCCCTTCTTTCTCTATGGTCCGGGGGAAAATCCAAACCGGCTGGCCGCAGATGTCATCCGCGCCCTTTTGCAGGGGCAAGAGGCGCTCTGCACTCATGGCAAGCAAAAACGCGATTTCCTGCATGTGGGGGATGTCGCCACCGCGATGACGGCCCTGATGTTCAGTGACCTGACCGGCGCTGTCAATATCGGCAGTGGCACGGCGATCCCGCTGGCCGATCTGATCCACGAGATCGGGCGCCAGACCAAGGCAGAAGACCTGATCCGTCTGGGCGCGCGCGAGGCCCGCCCCAATGATCCGCCGCTGGTCGAAGCGGACACCACCCGCCTGCACGACGAATTGGGTTGGAGCCCGAGATACACATTGAAAACCGGTATTGCGGACACCATCGCCTGGTGGCGCCGCGAGTTAGCAAGAGAACGTTGATATGAGTGACCAGAAGATCGTTATCCTAGGCTCGGGCATGTCCGGGCTGGGGGCTGCCCATCACCTGCACGGGGCGGGCGTGTCCAGCCGGATGTATGACAAGAACACCTTTCCCGGCGGCCATACTGCAACCTTTGCCCATGACAGCGGGTTCATCTTTGATGACGGGCCGCATATCTCATTCTCGAAAGACCCGCGGTTTCAGGAACTGTTCGCCGAAAACGTGGGCGGTGCCTATGAAAAGCTGCAGGCTTATGTGAACAACTATTACCACGGGGCCTGGGTGAAACACCCCGCACAGGCCAATCTGCACAACCTGCCGGATGAGTTGAAAACCCAGTGTATTCTGGATTTCATCGAAGCGTCCAAGCAAGAGGTTGTGGAAAAACCCGCCAATTATCTGGAATGGCTGATCTCGGTCTTTGGAGAGACCTTTGCGACCCATTTCCCCGCCGTCTACGGCAAGAAATACCACACGGTCGATGCCGATCAGATGAGCACTGTGTGGATGGGGCCGCGCCTTTATCGACCCTCGATGGATGAGGTAATCCGCGGCGCGATTTTCGCCGAGACGCCGGATGTGCATTACATCACCGATTTCCGCTATCCGACCGAGGGCGGGTTCATCTCATACCTCAAGCCGTTTCTGGAAAAGACCGACCTGCATCTGGATCACAAGGTCGTCGCGATCGACCCCGAGGCGCGCAGTGTCACCTTTGAAAACGGTGTGACCGAACAGTATGAGCACCTGATTTCCTCAATCCCGCTGCCCGATCTGATCCCGATGGTCAAAGGTGCGCCGGACCACGTGCGCGCGGCGGCGTCCAAGCTGGCTTGTACCACCTGCGTGACGGTCAATCTGGGCCTTGCGCGGGATGATTTCACGCCCGCCACATGGACCTATATCTATGATGAGGACATCGTTTTCACTCGCCTCAGTTTTCCGCATAAAATGTCGGCCAAAACCTGCCCGCCGGGCTGTGGGTCTATTCAGGCGGAATGCTATTACTCGCACAAGTACCGCCCTTTCACCGGGTCCCCTGACGATCTGATCCAGCCGGTGATCGACGATCTGGTGAGGATCGGGCTGATCGAAAAGGATGAAGAAATCCTGCACACCGATGCGCGGCTGATCACCCATGCCAATATCATCTTTGATCTGGACCGCGAACAGGCGCTGCCCATCGTGCACGACTGGCTGAATCAGGTCGGCATCCACTATGTGGGCCGCTTTGGCGAATGGGGCTATCAGTGGACCGATGAGGCCTTCAAATCCGGCGAGCGCGGTGCACGCACCGTGTTGGACCGGATCGGGGCAACAGTTTAGGGTCAGGACTCTAAGCGACGGGCTGGGTCCGGCGAAAATCCTGATCCAGTTGGTTTTCCTGTAACAGCGCCTCAAGCTGCGCCAGACGCTTGTATTTCCGGCCCTCGAAATCCTCGACCTTCAGGTCACAGGCTTTGACCGCATCAAAGATTTGCTGCGCGCCGCGCACTGCGTCCCATTGCGGCGCGAACCCCGGAATGGACTTTTCGATCTTGGCGGAACTCACGCGGTAGGACCGGTTGTCGGGCCCGGCGTCAGCCGCATAGTCGATCTTTGCGCCGGGCACCGTGTCGGCCACGATCTCGGCCAGATCGCGGATTTGATAGTTGTTCTCGGTCCGGCACACATTGAACGCCTCGCCGGAAATCGCCTGCGGATCGGCCTGCAGTGTCGCCAGAAAAGCGCGAGCCATGTCCTCGACATGGATAATAGGTCGCCACGGGGTGCCGTCCGACATCATCAGGATACGGCCCGAGGTATAGGCATGCGCGATCAGGTTGTTCAGCACGATATCGAACCGCATCCGGGGGCTGGCCCCATAGGCGGTGGCAAAGCGCAGGAAGGTGGGGGTAAAGCTGTCATCGGCCAGCGGTTTCAGGTCACGTTCCGCCAGAACTTTGGACACGCCATAATCGGTTTGCGGGTTCAGCTTGCCGTCTTCATCCACGAAATCCTCACCCGCGCGGCCATAATTGGAACAGGACGAGGCAAAGACAAACCGGGACACACCTGCTGCCTTGGCCTGTTTGGCCACGTGCACGGTGCCTTCGTGGTTGATCTGCTGGGTCAGGCCCGGGCGCAAATGGCCCAGCGGGTCGTTGGACAGCGCGGCCAGATGCACCACCGCGTCAAACCCGGCCAGATCATCTGCCGTCAGATCGCGAATGTCCTTGCCCAGATTGGGAATATCGGGAACCGCCCCGCCGGGGGCGAAATCGGCCCTGTCAAAGAGATTTATATCGCACCCAGTCACCTGGATTCCCGCCTCGGCCAATACCGGGGCGGTGACCGTCCCCACGTAGCCGAGATGACCCGTTAACAGGACGTTCCGAATGTTCCCATGTTGCCCACGGACGGTTGCCATTTTTCCACATCTCCTCAAGCCGGCGTTTGTCCGCCAAATGATCCATGCAATACCAGAAACCCGGATGGCGATAGGCCATCAGCTCACCCATTTCCATCAGCTTGGGCAGGGGGCCTTCTTCCCACATGATCTCATCGCCATTGACGCTGGCGACGGCGTCGAACACACCGGGTTCCAGAATGAAAAAGCCGCCATTGATCCAGTCGGCCGCGGTTTCGGGTTTCTCCATAAAACCTTCGACAAGCCCATCCTCGCGCACTTGCAGGTGGCCGAACGTGGTCAGCGGGCGCACCATTGTGATCGTGGCCAGCTTGCCGTGTGAGCGGTGAAAGGCGATCAGCGCGTCCAGATCGACATTCGACACACCATCCCCATAGGTCAGCATGAAGGTTTCATTGCCCAGATAGGGTTGCAGCCGCGCCAGACGCCCGCCGGTCATCGTATCCATGCCGGTATCGATCAGATCAACGGTCCAGGGCGGCGTCTGATCTTCGAACGCGCCGTTGGAATAGTCGGGCTCGCCAAACAGCTCACGCTGGGTGAAATCGATGCGCAGATTGCCCTGATACTGGCACAGGTTCGAGATATAGCGCTTGATCAGGTCACCCATATAGCCAAGCGCCAGCACGAACTCATGATGCCCATAGGTCGAGTAGTGCTGCATGATATGCCACAGAATCGGGCGATTTGCGATTTCAACCAGGGGCTTGGGGCGAACGCGGGTCTCTTCGATCAGGCGCGAGCCTTTGCCGCCTGCAAAAATGGCTGTTTTCAATAGTGCCTCCCCAAGAAACTGGTAACCAAACAAAAGCAAAAAACTGGGTATTCTTGAATTCGACACCACCGGGGCCGCTGCTGTCAATCGTTTGGGCACACCTTGGGGTAGAAAACCCGTGAATTCCCCAAAGCGGGCTAAGCAGTCGGCGCAGGTTGACCTGTCATTCCGCCTGACGGGCCCCTGCCCGGATCTTCGGTAGAGGTCGCGGCGCGGGCGTTGACGCTGTGCTTTACGGCCCGCGCAACAAGGTTCATCTTGGCGACATAGGCCACAAAGAACATCCAGCTGATATCCAGTCTGGACAGCAGGGTGCTTTCGGTGATGTTGGCAAAAATATAGGTCATCATCAGGGCCATTGTGCACACGATGGGTGTGCGATCCGCCACAAAGCGCAGGCTGAGGAAGGCGGAAAAGAAAAAGCGCACAATGGCCGTGAACAGCAGGACCACACCGATAAACCCGGTGTTCAGCCAGGTCTCGATCAATCCGTTATGCGAATAATGCGGCGTGAAGCCCAGATTCGATTTATTGGATAAAATCGCCAGTCGGCTGGAATCGGGGTTCCAGAAACTGCCATAGCCCCAGCCCAGCCAGAACCGATCCATGACATAGGGCCATGTAAGCTCCCAAATCGGGATTCTCTCGGACAGGGTCGGTTTGCGGCCGACCAATGCAAACAGGGGGTCCGCCATGGGCGAGGCCAGCAAAAACGCGATTGTGCCGACCAGCAGTACCGAAAACAGGATATAGCCTATGGCCCATGTCATCTCGAACCGGGGCAGGATCCAGCTGATCATAAGGGTGGTCATCGAAATCAATCCCACTGCCTGCGAGGTCCGCGATTCCGAGGCGATCAGCAGCAGGATGGCCACGACCAGCGTCACCTGAAACATCAGCTTCAGCTTGCCCGACACCTGGCCAATGGCATAGGCCGAGGTCAGCAGGGCCATGATGCACACAGCACCCAGCGCATTCTTGTGCAAAAAGATACCGTTCCAGACATCGCCCCAAGGTGGAATGCCACGCGCCTGAGGCAGGGTCGCGATGGCCCCGACATTCAGCGCCATGATCAGCGCAAACGCCGCCGCCATGAACAGCAGTAACCCCCTGAGCGACATCAGGCTGCCCAGAACCAGGGCAAAGCCTGTTGTCACGACCAAGGGAACGCACCGTTCCGCAGCATAGGCCGGACGGTCGCTGAGGGTTGTGGACAACATCGCCCAGATCACCAGAACGGCCAGTTCTGGCGCGGCAAAGAACCCGCGAATGAAGTGCCGGTAATAAAGCGTGGTGATTGCCAGCACCGGCAGCAGCATCAGGATTGAGATTTTGTTGGCCAGACTGTTCTGCCACAGCACGATCGGAAACAAATCCGTTCCAACGCAGACGGTCAGAACCAAACATATCGCCAGCACGATATGCCGAAATGCGGGGCCCGAGACATGCGCGTTCGGGCCGTTCTGAGTCAAAGTCGTCATAACAAAACCAACTGGCCAGCAAACTGACATCCGATCGGGTGCGCCAAATCGGACGAGTCCGGAAAATACGAATGCCTCAAGCCTAGGGCCCAGGCGCCGCGTTGTCTATCTGTGAGGCAGGTCTGGCATTTTCGATCCGTGTGAAGACCAGCTCTGCCGGAATAATCCTGTCACAAATGCCTGTGATGCGGTACGGCTATGGATCAGGCGCGATGGGTTTTGCGTTTGGGTTGCCTGCGTGGCCGGTGTCTTCACGGCGGCGCGACGGAAGTTGATATGTGTAACGAGTGTTCAGGGCCCATTCTTGGGCCGGTTTTGGGTGTAGGTTTCGATTTGCCGATTTTGGGAAACAATCCGCGATGACTTGGTTTTTTGTCCCCAGAATGCTCTCGGCATTTATTGCCATCGTGATTCTGATCGTTCTGACCCGCGTTCTGGGTGCAGCGGATTTCGGGCGCTATAACCTGACGGTTTTGGCGGGCATGCTGCTCTATTCCTTTTCTTTCAACTGGTTGGCCGTTTCGGTGGGCCGTTTTCATCATGCGCCGGAATTTCAGGGCAAAACGATAGCGACGGTGTTGGGGGCCTCGGCCTTGCTGGCGCTTTTGTTGATCTGCCTCGCCGTTGCGGCACATGCGCTTTTACCCTCGGGTTGGGTCGGCAGTTTCTATTTGGCCGTGCTTTTTTGCACCAGCCACGCGATGTATGAATTGGGCACTGTCTGCTTGCGCCAGTACAAAGAGGGCCCGAGATTTGCCGCCGTTACCCTGTTGCGTCAGGCACTGGGCGTGTCTCTGGCCGTGGCGTTTGTGCTGAATGGCGGCGGCTATGCCAGCGCAGTGATTGGCATGTCGCTGGGGGCGGCGATCACCGGCGCATATGCGCTGCTGCGTGCGGTTCGACGGTCTGGCATCACCCTGCCCGGCCTTGCGACGCTCAAGGTCTTTTTCCGATTCGGGTTCCCACTGGCTGCGGTGGCCTCCAGCGCGTCTTTCTTTGCGATGCTGTCGCAATCGTTGCTGGCCTATTTTGCCGGGTTGGAGGCGGCAGGGTATTTCGCGGCGGCGCAGACGCTTGCGTCAAAAGCGTTGCAATTACCGATGACAACATTGTCGCGCGTGGTGGCCCCCAGCGTGTTCGAGGCGCATGAGACCAACGGCGCGGCCTCATCCGATGCGGTGCTGGATCGGTATTTCTCGTTCCTGATCCTGATTTCGATGCCTATCGTCGTGGCGCTGATCTGCGCGGCGAATGTGTTCACCAACCTGCTGTTCGCGCCGGAGTTTGCCAGCAAAACCGACCTGTATCTGAGACTGCTCGCCCCGGCGGCGTTTACCATCGGGTTACAGGGCGCCTTTTTCAGCTATGCGTTCATGCGGTCGAAAATGACGGCGCTGCAGCTTGGGATCAGCATCGGATCTTTGATCGTGCATGCCGTGCTGTCTTTCCTATTGGTCTACACGTTTGGGGCACCTGGTGCGCCCTGGGCATTCCTGCTCAGTGGCGGCGTCAGCTTTGCGGCCTATTACATCATCGGGCAGCGGGTCGATCCGTTGCGCGTGCCTGGTCCTGAATTGTCAAAGGCAGCGATCGGGGCTTTGGCCTATGCGCCGTTCGCGATTGCGGCTGGGATGGCCTCGAATCTGGTGCTGCAGTTTTTGCTTTTGGCGGGGGGGCTGATTTTCATGGTCGCCGTCCTGATCGGGGTCCGGCAGGTCGCTGCGGTTGCTTTGTGGAAGAAAGCGCGCCATTGGGCAGTTTAAAGCCGAAATTGATTTCGAATTATTTATTAATTAACAGAATGTTAATCTCGTATCGGCAAATTTCTTCGCACTAGGTGGTGCCAAATTGCCGATCGGTCCTAGATTTTATGGAACGAAAGACACATGTCTCGTGGTTCAAAACCAATGGTGTTAAACTGAACCCGATCTTCTTGATGAGTTTCTTTTTCGGGTCCCTGACCCTGACGAGTACACGCTGAGAGGGTGCTGCCCAAAAACCGACACAATACTGCGCAAGGGTTATGCAGGTGCGTCAAATGCGGAAAGACAAAACCGAGCTAGGTCTGAGATGATAATTGTGTATTTGCTGTCGGGCCCAGTGGCCGCCGCGCTTTTGATCGTGGCATTGATCGCCTCGGGGGCCAGTACGGGCGCGGCTGTTGCCGGTGGCCTTATTGCCGGCTTTTTGGCGCCGGCCGTTATTGCGGGACTGCATTTGCTTTTCAAAAGCAAACTGCGCCTGAAACTGGACAATAAACTGTCGGTCGAAACCGAGCAGTAATTGGTATCCCGGCATGTCGGAGTGAAACGCGCAAAGCGGATTTAATCCGACAGAAATCGTTGCCAATACAAAGTTGTGAAAAAAGCAGCATTGCGTTTCACAATGCCGTTTCACCTCCATGATGTCTGAACAAAAAAGTTGTCTGGTTGGGCAATAAGTGCGAAGATATTTTCAGGGCAGAACCCGGCCTCTTTCTTTTTACCGAGTCGGGAAAATAATTTCGGGGCAACGGAAGTCAGGGCGTTGCACCTGAAATCTGTTGAGCAAAGCAAGTTTTGAACTCACGGGCCGCGCCTTTTTTCATGGGTGCAAACGCATGTGGGGATGTGAAGCGATACCTGAGTTCCGGGTGCGTTGTGAGTAGTCAGTGAGTGAGTTTTTGGGGGTCATTATGAACCACAACCGAGGTTCTTTTCCTATTGAAGAGACCGAAATTTATAATACCAATCAAAGCTTTATTTCTAATTCGGAAGATCACTCCAAACTGGAAAGCTTTTACGTGGCCAAAGGCAAGCGTCTGCTGGACATTTGCCTGGTCCTGATCGGTGCACCTTTTGTCTTGCCGCTGATGCTGTTGGTTGCGCTCTGTGTTCGGTTGGATGGGGGGCCTGCGATCTACAAGCAGAAACGCGTGGGCTTTGGCGGGCGCGAATTCGCCTTTCTGAAATTCCGCTCGATGATGATTGATGCTGATCAGATTTTTCAGGATCACATCAGGGAATGCCCCGCCGCGGCCGCCGAATGGCAGGCGCGCCAAAAGCTTGAGAATGATCCGCGCGTCACAAAGATCGGGCGGTTTATCCGCGCGACCTCGCTGGATGAGCTGCCTCAGCTTTGGAACGTTTTGATGGGGGATATGAGCCTGGTCGGCCCGCGCCCCATGTTGCCACAGCAGCAATCGATGTACCCGGGCGTGGACTACAACCTGCTCAAACCCGGGATCACCGGCTTATGGCAGGTGTCCGAGCGCAACGATGTCGAGTTTTCGGACCGCGCCATTTTCGACAGTGAATATGCGCGGAAAATCAGCCTGGGGCTGGACCTCAAGATACTGTTTCAGACGGTTGGGGCCGTGTGCAATCGCACGGGTCGCTGAACGACACATCGCAACCCTTGAGAACAGAGGGATGTTACGATCATGGAAGACGTGAAAAAAACCGCCTTTAGCTCAGTGCCCAAATGGTTTGGGGGCTTGGTTCCGATGCGCAACTTCTGCGCCGCTGCCCTGGCGCTGGGGGTCTTGTCCGCGCCCGTCGCGGCCGATTACAAGCTTGCGCCGGGGGATCAGTTGCGGGTGTCGCTGACCGGGCTTGAGGGCCTGTCTTTCGACGCTATCATCGACGCCCATGGCAACGTCAATCTGAAATGGCTGGGCCATTTCGAGGCCCAGGGCCTGCTGGCGGATGAGCTTGAGATGCTGGTACGGCAGGATGCGGCCGGGAAGATCGTCAAACAATACAATCAGAACGGTGAGATTTACATCATTCAGCTGGATGGTGACGAAATCGAAGTTGCGCGTAACGGATACCGGCCCATCATTATCGGCGGTGATGTGGCGCGTACCGGACAGATCGATTTCCGCCCCGCCATCACCGCGCGCGAGGCGGTGGCGCTGGCCGGTGGGGTCAGAAGCATGCTGTTGGCCGATGATGTCACTGTCGATCCCATTCAACTACTGCGCTGGCAGACCACCTATGGACAGGCCGCGCTGCAACACGCGCAGGCGATGGTGCAGGTCTGGCGAACAACGTCCGAGTTGCGTCAACACCTAGAGTTAGAGCCACCGGCGCAGGGCCAGGTCTCGGTCTCTGCTTCGGTGCTGGATGAGCTGATCTCGGAACAGATGCGGATTCGTGCGGTCAATCAGGAAAACGAAGCCGGTGAGCGTCAGTATTTCGAGGATGCCGAAGATCAGGCGGAAAAGCGCATTGAAATCCTGAAGGAACAGGAGGTTGAACTGGCCAAGGCACTGGCCGCGGATGAGGAAGAAGAAGAACGGGTCATCAGCCTGGTGGAACGCGGCCTGACTGCGGGGTCCCGTCTGGCCGATACGCGGCGGACCACGGTTCTATCGGCCACCCGCTTGCTTGAGGTCGAAGAGGATCTGGCCACAACAAATCTGGTTTTGACCCGCCTCAGACGGGATCAGGAACTGTATGAACAGGAACGATCCCTGCGCCTGTTGCAACAACGCCGCGAGGCCCATCTGGCGCTGCGGGATGCCAGCCTCCAGATGGATACGATCGCAAAATACCTTGCAGGCGCATCCAGCGAGATCGGAACCGAGAGCCTGATCAGTGACATTGATTATACGGTGACGATCTTCCGGGTTGTTGACGGCCAGTTGCAAGAGCTGCGGGCCGACAAGCTGACCCAATTGTTGCCGGGCGACAGTATCGAAATCTCGGTTGAACAAGTGACCGAGCAGACGTCGCAACTGACGGAATGAAGGGATGAGAATACCGCCCTGACGGGCGCATGTTCGGGCCAGGTTCTCTTTGACCTTCGCATTTTGATTGGCCCCAGAGTTTACGAGTTTCAATGGCTTATCTAAAAACGCAATCCAGCCTGTCTACCCCTGTCTCTGAGATGAGAACGCTAAAGGCCGTTCTGCTGGTTTTCTGTTTTGCCTTCATGCAAATGGCCCCTGCGGTGATCAACGGCTATCCGTTCATTTTCTTTGATACGCGGGGATACAACAACGCGGGCAAAGCGGTGGTGCAGACCGTCGCCGGAAAGCTGGGCAGTGAGACTGTGCAGGTCCCCCAGACGCAGGACAGCCAACCTGCGACCGCTGGGGCGGTAGAGGACAAAACCAAACGTGCAATTCCCATGTCACGCTCGCCCTATTATGGGGTCTTTGTCTTTGCCTTCCTGCAATCCAACGCATTTTTGCTGGCGCTGCTGCAATCTTTGATCGTTGGCTATGCGGTCTGGCTGGTTGTGCGAAAAATATGTACCGAGAACCCGGCGACACCGTATCTGATTGGCGGTGCGATCTGTGCTATTGCGACGCCGCTGCCCTATTTTTCAACCTACGCCATGCCAGATGTGTTTGCGGCGCTGGTGCCGGTGTGTCTGTTCCTGCTGTGCTTTGCCAAACGCGATCTGAATGTGTGGCAACTGGTCTTTTGTTGGGTCACGCTGACGGCCTCGGTCGCCTTTCACAACAGTCATATCCTGTTGACCTTTGGCTTGCTCGCGCTGCTTGCTCTTATGGCGCTGTGGCCGCAAATACGGCCTGTTCTGTCGGGATGGGTGCTGTCTGTTTTGGCGTTTGGAACGGGCATCGCCGCCGTGTTTGCCTTTGCTTTTGTGTCTTATGCGGTCTTTAACAGCTGGCCCCAAAGCCTGCCGTTTTTGACCGGTCGGGGGATTGAGGACGGCCCGGTCGCCGCGTTGATCGCCGAAGAATGCGGCGGGCATGATTTTGCCATTTGTCAGGCCGGACCATTGGACAATACGGATTCGCAATATTTTCTGTGGGACCAGAACGGGTTTTACCAAACTGCGGATGAGGATACCAAACAGCGGCTTAGCGCCGAGGATGCGACCGTGTTCTTGACCGCAGCGCGTACCTATCCGGGGATGCAGTTGCTATCGTCGCTGAAAAACACGGCCGAGCAATATGGAATGTTCGGATTGTATGAATTTCAAACGGCTGAACGCGTCATAACCGACAGCGCCCCCCATTACATGACGGAACGTGCGTTATCAGACTACGCCCAGTCGTGGGCTGTGACAGGGCAGTATCCGTTCGAATTCTTGTCAGCCGTTGTCTACGTCGCGGTCGCACTAAGCGTGCTAGGGGTGGCCCATGCCTTTCGATGGCGGGCCGTGTCAAATACCGCACTGGCGTTGGTGGTGCTGATCTTTGCAACGCTGGTAATGAATGCGGTCATCTGTGGCGTGCTGTCCGATCCGCACCACAGGTATCAGGCGCGGGTTATCTGGTTGCTGCCGTTCCTGGCCACGTTGCTGGTGTTTCAGACAGCGCAGGTCAGGTCGCGATCTCAGGGTCAGGAACCTAAGGGTTTGGCCCCGGGTATTGCAGATAGCTAAGGCGCCGGGCCTCGCGCCTGCCGCGCGAGACTGTGTCCAGTATCAGCGCGCATGCGACACAAACCACGGTGATGACAAACCCCGACAAAGACGCAAAGAGCGAGGGAAAACGTGCCACTTGGCTGGTTTCGATGAACTCGAACAGCACCGAGAGGAATACCAGAAAGGACGGCACGAATATCACCCCGGCCAGCGTCAGGAAGAACAACATCGGGTTCTCTTCCTTGACCAAAAAGCTGATCATGCGCAGGATTTTGATCCCGTCCCCGTAGGTCGAAAGTTTCGATTCCGAGTTTTCGGGCCTGGCCCTGTAGTTGATCGGTACCTCGTCGATGGGCAGCCGCAATTGCAGGGCATGCACGGTCAGTTCGGTCTCGATCTCAAAGCCGCTGGACATGCTGGGAAAGCTTTTGACAAACCGTCGGCTAAAGATGCGATAGCCCGACAGCATATCGTTCAGGTTCTTGCCGAAAAACACCCGCACCATCGAGGTGAGCAGCCGGTTGCCGAATTTATGCCCCCGGCGATATGCGGCCTCATCCGAATGTTGTCGCGCGCCGTTCAGCATATCCAGATTCTTGCTGCGCAATTGATCGACCATGTCGCGCACGGTGCTGGCGTCATAGGTCGCGTCCCCATCGGCCATCACATAGATATCCGCTTCGACATCGGCAAACATGCGACGCACCACGTTGCCTTTACCCTTGTTGGCCTCGGACCGGACGATTGCGCCTGCCTCGGTGGCGACCTTTACGGTCTGATCCGTCGAGTTGTTGTCAAACACATAGATCGCGGCTTCGGGCAGGGCTGTTTTGAATTCCGTGACTGTTAGGCCAATCGCTGCTTCTTCGTTGTAGCAGGGTAAAATCACCGCAATCCGACACTGGGCGCCAGAGCTGTCAGTCTCCGTGGAAAAACCGGGCAGGTCAGAGGTTTCGTTTTCCTTCAACAAGGTCTTTTCCTTCCAACCCAAACAATCTTAACATCACCAATGCGTTTGAAATTACCAGAAATTCAGACCTGTCAAAAGAAAAACCCGATGACTTGCTTTTGATGAAAAACCTTGTTTCAGAGTATATGAAAGTATTGGAGTTTGCTGTCAGTTGTTTCCACGATGTTGTCTTCACAGTTCTTGAAATTCGCAATTGTGGGTGCGGTGGCCTTTGTGGTGGATGCCGCATTGCTGATGATTGCTATTCAAGGGCTGAACTGGCCCCCCGAGGGCGCGCGCATCCTGTCCTTTCTGGGCGCTGTGACAACGACCTGGTATTTGAACCGAACTTTCACCTTTGCCACACAAGCCGCGCCCAACGTTTCGGAGTTTGTCAGCTATGTGCTGGCGATGAGTTTCGGACTGGCGGTGAATTACGCGGTTTTTGTCGCCGTGATCCGGTTGAATGACATTGCGGGGACCTATCCGGTGCTGGCCCTGGTGCCTGCAACGCTGGCTGGGATGGTCATAAACTTCCTGTTTTCGCGTAGAATTCTGGATGCAAAGGATCGTCCGGAATAGGCGCTTATTCGACTTGTGCGGTGGCGATGTGCTTGGTCAGTTCTTCACGATCTGCCGCGCTTAGCAGCCAATCGTCTTCGGCCCCGCTGGCCATGCCCAATTGCGTGATATTGGGGCGTGATACGCCCAGCAGTTTTCGGACCTGATCGCGGTATTTGAAACCGACAACGCCTGTCACCGCGCCGCCCGCCGCGAAACCGCCAACGCCGAACAGCAGGCTTCTTCGGGTTAACCTGTTAAACCTCATTGATCCCTCCCAGTTTGTCGCCCAGCCGCGCGGCCAAAGCCATGATCGTCAGCGTCGGATTGGCATGCCCGACCGACGTGAACATCGATGAGCCCGCAACAAAGAGGTTCTGATATCCGTGCACCCGGCAGTCGGCATCTACGACGCTGGTTTTTGGTGATGTACCCATCCGGGTGGTGCCCATCGTGTGGCCTCCGCCAGAGACGCCAAAGATGATTTCGTCATTCGACATGCGCAGCCGCCCGGTATCGGCGGTCATCAGCCGTTCGCCCAAAAGCTCAAGAAACGTGTCTACGGCGCGGAAAACGCGCCCGCCGACATGGAAACTGGTGCGCAATTTATGCAGCCCGGCCGGATCGGTGCCCGACCGCAGGGTGACGCGGTTTTCGGGATCGGCATCCATTTCGGCCCGGACAATGATGCCGTAGGCCACAGCGTCGTCGCCCCATTTCTCGGCAAACATGGCTTCAACAGAGTCATTGGGATTAAACCGGCTTGGGTACAGCGCGGCCGAAACCTCAAGCGCGCCCAGTTGTTCATACAGCGCGTCGTCCGGTTCAAGCAGATCAACGCGAACCCCGAAATCGTCTGGTAAGTCAGGCAGCCGGAAGGCACCACTGCCGATCAACTTGGCGCAATCGGGAAAATGCGGATGCTCCATCAGATAGCGCCCGACCTGATCGGTCTCATTGCCGACGGCAGGCCCGTTTTCCTGGTAAGAGCTGAGCAGAATTTGTGCGTTCCCCATCGCCCCGGCGGCCAGAACGACCGTCTGATCCGCCCGCAGATCGATCTTTTTGACATCATCGCCGGGCATATGAACCGAGATCGCCTCAACCCCGTGCCGGTCATCGCGGGGATATAGCCGGTTCAGCGTCGTCCCAAGTGCCAGATCGATATTGGGCATCCGATCATAGCGCTGCGGCTCGCGGATCAGGCGCAAGGGTTCCTCGGTGGAAATCGGGCGGTAGACAAAGCCGGGCTCAAAGCCCGCTGCATATTCCAGAAAAGGCTCGGTTCGGTTCAGAAGACCGGCTGCGATCTTGTAATAGGGGGCAAGGTCCCGGGCCGTGATTGGCCATTGGCGAAAGTTACGTTCGATCATCGTGCTGCAATAACCAGCCCAAACCGCCGAGGTTCCCCCCATCGCGCGCACCCAATGCACGGGCCAGTGCGATCCGTCCAAATGCCCGCGACCGGTTATGTCTGCAAAGTCGGATTGAACAGACCCGTCATATTCGGTTTGTCCGGTTTCCAGCAAGATCGCGCTTTTGCCCGCCTCTGCTAGACGCTGCGCCATGGCATAGGCTGCCAGCCCCGAGCCCGCTACGATCACATCGTATTTGCTGAAATCTGCTTCCCCTGCTGAAACCCGCACACTGATAACCCGACACAAAAAACAAAAAAAGAATCACGTTCTGAGAATATCATATTAAGTGATTTTTTGCGTAATTTGCGTGACGCTGCGGCGGCAGGGGCCTTTAAACAAGACCGCAAAGCCCTTTAGCCAAAGTTGGGATCGCCATAGAGCCGCGCTTTTTTCAGATCGACGCGCGTCGCCACCAGCGCCGAAGCCCGCACGCCTACATTCTCCAACTCGCGCAGGGCCCGGTACATCGTGTTCTTGGTGGTGCTGTTCCAACGCGAAAACAAAAGCACCCGATGCGAAATCTGTGACAAATAGGCGGATTCTACAGCCGATAGCAGCGGCGGCGTATCCAGCAGGATCACGTCATACATGTCCGACAGCGTGAACAGCAGATCAAGGAAAGCTTGCGAACACAGGAAATCCCCGGCCAGCGCCTGTTGGCCATCCTCTTGGCTGCGGATCAAGGGCAGGATGTCCAGCCCTTCCTGCGGGCTGCCCACCACGTAATTGAGTAGAAAATCAGGGTCTGTTTCGGCGTGTTTCAGCGCCTCTGGCGTCATGCGGGAATAGACGCGATAGGCGGATGTGACCGTATCGCAATCGATGATCAACGTGCGGTAACTTGCCTTGGCACTGACCGCACCCAGCAACAGCAGGGACGAAGATTTCCCCTCATCCGCTTCGGCCGAGGCGCTGGACAGGATCACGCATTTCCCCTCGGACGTCAGGTGCTTGGGCCGGTTCGAAAAGACGTAATTGGATTGCGCCGCCGCCGGTTCAGTCTGACCTTGGGTGACGCGCAGTCCCAAATCGCTGCTGGCCAGCAATTTGCGCCCGAAATGCTGCAATTCGGGGTCCAGCTTTCCCTCATGGGCAAAGAAGGTTTCAAAGGGCGGCTCATCCCTGATCTCAGGAAGGATCGCCGACAGTTTGACGCCTGACGCAGTTTCGAATTCCTGAGTGGTCCGCAGCCGGGTTTGAAAAATTTCCCGTGCGACAGTCCAGATCAGCCCCAGAAATACGATGGCGAACATGACGCTGATCGAGGTTTGCGACCGCTTGGGTTCGGACGGATCGACAGCGGGGCGGGCCCGTTCAATAACATGCGCGCCGGCGTCTAGATAATCGCCCTGTTCCGCCCGGCGCCCCAATTGCGAGACGAAATCACGATAGATGGCTTCGGTCACCAGAATCTCATTCTCGATCCGTTTGGTTACGGAATCGTGCTGAACCTGACGGGCCTGCTGTTCCTTGAACGTGTCGATGTTTTGTTCCAGCGTCACCAGTTGGTTCCGAAACTGATCCATTTTACGGTCGGCGGATTGCTGAACGGCGTCCAGCGCCGCAACGGCATCCGCATCGCTGATATCATTGGTTGAGCTGCGCGACAGCAGACCGGCTTGCGCGGCATAGTCCACGGCCTGCTGCAGCTCACCCTGATCACGCAAAAGGTTGATCGTGCCGGTTTGCTCTTCCAGCATAACAAGACTTTCATTGGTCAGGGCCGAGCGGCGCTCTGCCTTGATTCGCTGCGCCTTGATGGTCGCGTATTCATCCGGGGAATAGGGCGTTTCGATAGAATGGGTCTCAAGACCTGAGCTGAGCTTGTTCAGATCCTCGCGCAATTGGCCGATCCGGATGGTCAGCCAATCCTGCGATTGCCCCAGCGCATCGCGCTTCATCTTGGTCAGAACCGTCAGGTATTCCGAGGCCAGACTGTTGGCAATCTGCGCGGCCTTCTGGTTGGAGCGCGACGTGACGCGGATTTCATAAACGGCCGAGGTGTCGCCCACCTGTTCGATGCGGCGGGCCCTGAGCAGGCTTTCAACGGCTGAATCCCTGAGCAGCTCCTCTTCGCTGCGTCCGCCTGTGCTGTCGGCCTCATCCTCGCCGCCCTTCAGCAGGTCAACCACCCCGTTCTTGACGCCGCGCAGCAGTGCAACGGGGGACAGGTTCAACCCGGAGTCGTCGCCCGCGAATTCGGAATCATTCTGCAAATTCAACCGCAGGACCACGCTTTCGATCAGGTCTGTCGATCTTAGCAACTGCAGTTCGCTCTCCAGTGAGGTCAGAGACAGCGGCAGCCCGGACACCTGCGGCGTGAACTGCGTTTCCGTCTGAACGCGGGTCTCGATCATGACCTTGGCCACAGATGTGAACCGGGTGTCAGATGTGTAGGTGAAGATATAGGCCAACAGCCCGCCGCCAAACGCCAAGGCCAGAATCGTCAGGATGGACCGTCTGATGGCCCATGCGACATTGGACAGCATTCTAAGCTCGGGGTCGCCTACGGATCCGGGTCCCGGACCCGATAATTCTACGTCTAGCCCTCGGCGGTACTGATCAGTCATCACTCATAACAACGTGTGGCACAGTTAACATTCACACAGGCCCGGTCACCAATGCGCAGGACAAGACTACATCAGCATTGGTCAGGGGCGGGCCAGAAAAACTCAACAATAGATCAAGCAAACCACAATTGGCCGTGAAAAGTAAGCGAGTTTGCGGGGAATTCTGAAAATACGGGCAGAAATCGAAACAATCCGTCGTGAATGCGATGAATTTCCTAGTACGAATCGACGGGCCTGTTAACCTGATCGGGCGTTTGTTTTCTGTACCCAGTTGGTTTTTGTATGAACAAGATTGTGGAAAAGCGTCTGCCGCATGCTTTTGTCGGAGGCATGCCAGTAGCAATCGCAGGCGCTGATGAACTGACCCAATTGATGGTAGAAGACGCCCAATTGCGGCAAAGCGGCAAGCTGAAGCGGGCCGTGACTGTATTTGATTCAAACGCGCATGCAATCTCGTCCTATGCCAGTGACGAAAAGTTTGCCCGGGCCATCGATGCGGCCGACATTGTGCATGCAGACGGTCAGATCGTGGTGTGGGCGTCGCGCCTGTCTTATGGCAATTATGGCGTGCCCGAGCGTACGGCAACAACTGACTTTATCCACTCGGCTGCCAAGGTTGCTGTCGAAAACGGGTTGAGTTTCTACCTTTTGGGTGGGGTTGAAGAGATCAACCGCGACTGCGCCGAAAAGCTGACGCAGATGTATCCCGGCCTGGTCATCGCGGGGCGACGCAACGGCTATTTCGATGCGTCTGATGAGGATGCTGTCGTCGCAGACATCAATGCCAGCGGCGCCGACATTCTGTGGGTCGGGCTTGGGAAGCCGAAGGAACAGTTTTTCTCGGCCCGCATCGCCGACAAGCTGGATCATTGCGCCTGGATCGTCACCTGTGGTGGGTGTTTCCACTATATTGTTGGCGATTACCCGCGCGCGCCGGGCTGGATGCAGACCATCGGGTTAGAATGGTTTCACCGCGTCCTGACAGGCCCGCGCTATCTGACGTGGCGCTATATGCGCACCCTGCCACATGCGCTGAGCATCGTGCTGAGGAAAGACGTCCCCAACCGGCTTGGCCGCAGATAATGCGGCGTGGCCAGGGCAGGCAGAGGATTTGAACAAAACCGCCGCCGGAATGGCGCGGTCTGAAAGGGTATTTGGTGTGAGTAAGGTTGAGTTCATTGGCATTGGTGCGCAGAAGGCGGCGACGACATGGCTGCATCATGTCCTGTCAGATCATTCCGGCGTGACCACGGCGGACGCCAAGGAACTGAACTTTTTCACCGCGAACTATGACCGTGGCTATATCTGGTACGAAAGCTGTTTTGCCGAAGGCCCGGACGGCACGATCAAGGGCGAATGCTCTCCGACCTATTTCTTCAGTCAGGACGCCCCTCAGCGGGCCCGGGATTACAACCGCGACCTCAAGCTGATCTGCATTCTGCGCGACCCGGTTGAGCGGGCCTATTCCAACCACCTGCATGAAATCCGCAAAGGGCATATCGCATCTTCGATCTCGTTCGAGGATGCGCTGTCGCAGAACCCGGCCTATGCGCGTCAAAGCCAGTACAAACTGAATCTGCAGCGCTGGCTGGATTGTTTTGATCGCAGCGCGCTGCTGTTGCTGTTTTCCGAGGACATCGCTGAGGACCCCGGGGGCACCTATGATCAGATTTGCAGGCATCTTGCGATTGCCCCCGATCACGTCCCGGCGTCTTTGGCGGAACGCCATCATGAGACCGTCACCTATCGCAACCCGGCGGTACAGCGCACTTTGCGGCGTGGGGGGGACATGATGCGCTCCATCGGGATGCGCGGGGCGGTGCGTACCGTCAAATCTCTGCCCGGGTTGAAACAGGCCCTGTCGCTTAACCGTCAGCATCTGAAAACACGGGTCGCCCCGCCCACCGGAGAGACGCGCCAAAAACTGACCGAGCTGTTCACGCCGGACATGGAATATGTGGCGCAGGTGACAGGCCGTGCGGATTTGCCCTGGCAATCCTGGCGCGCATGCAGGGGCAATGTGTAAGCCATGCGACTGACTCAGGTGTCACGCACCCTTGGCGATATGCGCCTCAACCAGACGGGACAGATCGTCCGCCGCCTGCTGGGTGTACGGTATCTGGCCATTGAGGATTTCCTGCCGCCGATTGCCCCGGAGCAGGGCGCGCGGCTGGCCGAATTGGCGCGGCGCGCGCGGGGGGATGTGTGCACACCCATCCTTGTGCTGGGTGTCATGCCGCGCTCGGGCACCAATTTCATCCGTGACCTTCTGGCCATGCACCCGGATGTGGCGGCCGATGCCGGGCGGCTTTATGAATTTCCGCTGCTGCACGCGGCCAAGGATGCGGCGGCGTTTGGGCGCGATTTCCTAAGGTATTTTCCGCGCAACGAAGAGGTTATGGGCAAGCATGACCTGCTGGCGCTGCTGTCGGGCGCCTGGTTTCGCGAGCTTCAGGCCGGCGCGCCGGGCAAACATATCCTGCTGAAATGCCCGCATGTGCATAATCTGACACTGGCCCCCTATATCTTTCCCGACGCCCGGCTGATCCTGTGCCTGCGCGACGGGCGCGATGTGGTGGATTCGTCGCTCAGAACCTTTTCGCGCTACTCGCTGACCCGAAAAACCTTTCGCCAGCTGGCCCATGAATGGCGTCTGGGGGCCGAGGCGATCACCAGTTTTGCCGAGGGCGGCGAGAATGAAAACGACGACACGATGGTGGCCCGTTATGAGGATGTCGTCGCCGACCCAAAGCATTTCGTGACCGAAGTGCTGGCCCATACCCAGCTGTCGCCCGAAACGTTCCCGTGGGACAAAGTGGACAACCTGCCGGTGCGCGGCTCATCCCGATCGGCTGCGGGGAATGAGGCGCGCTGGCAGCCACAGGCGAAATCGTCGGATTTCAACCCGGTCAAGCGCTGGGCCGCGTGGTCAGATACGGAAAAAGCCCGGTTCGACAAACTGGCCGGGCACGCGTTGGAGCTTGCCGGGTATGAGCGGTAATGGCCCCAAACCTAAAGGCCCGCATGTGGCCGTTTGCGTGGCTACCTATCTGCGGCCCAAAGGGTTGCGGGCGCTGATCGACAGCCTGAATGCGCAGAAACTGGGCCGGACGGGCGCGCGGGTGACTTTGGTGATCGCCGACAACGCGCCGCATGCCCCGGCGAAGGATAGTCTGGGCGGTATTCAGCATCTGTCCCGCTGGCCCGTGATCTACGTGACCGAGGATCAGCGCGGCATCGTTGCGGCGCGCAACCGAACCCTGTCCGAGGTGCCCGAGGATGCGGATTTCATCGCTTTCCTCGATGATGATGAAGTGGCCAGTGACATCTGGCTGGCCGAGATGCTGAAAACCATCGCTCTGCCCGATACGGTTGCCGTACAAGGGGCGGTTGAACCGCGCTTTCGCCAGCCACCGCCTGACTGGGCCGAGGCGCTGAACCTGTTTCGCATGGGCCCGTATGAGCAGGGTGAGGAACTGAATGCGGCGGCCACCAATAACGCGATGGTGCGGGCCTCGGTCATCCGGGATCGCTGGTTCAGGTTCGATCCGCGTTTCAACATCACCGGCGGCGAGGATGAAGAGTTCTTTACCCGTCTGCGCATGGGCGGAGGCACGATCCGTGCGGCGGCGCAGGCGCTGGTCTGGGATGATGTGCCGGAAAACCGTGCGACGCTGCGTTGGTTGCGGCGGCGTTGGTTCCGTATGGGCAACACCCTGAGCCGGATTGCCCTGATCCGCCGCAAGGATGTCGGGTTGCGGGGGATCAAAAGCGTGGGCGCGATGGGGTGGGGGGCCACGATGTGCCTGTGCCTTGGATTTGGGTCGCGCGCCAGATGGGTGCGCGGGTTTCTGGAACTGTGCCGGGGCGCGGGCATGATGGCCGGGCTGATGCGGGTCGAGTTCGCGGAATACAGCAGTGCCGCGGTTCAGGTCGACCGGGTCGGAGGGCGCTGAAATGGAGCATGCTGTCTTTTCCATCATCATTCCCGCCCGCAATGCAGAACGCTTTGTGGCCGAAACGCTCGACTCGGTGTTGCACCAAAGCTTTGCGGGTTTTGAGGTGATGTGCATCGATGACGGATCAACCGATGGCACGCGCGCGGTTTTCGACAGCTACGCGCAACGGGACCCCCGGTTTCATCTGATTGATGGCCCGGCAAAAGGGGTGAGTGCTGCGCGAAATCTGGGTCTAACACAGGTCAAAACGCCGTTTGTGTTGTTTCTGGATGCGGATGACCTGCTGCACGGGGATGCGCTGCAATCCTATTATAACGCGCTGACACATAGTGATGCGGTCGCTGCGGTGGCGGGTGTTCAGCGCATGGATATTGACGGCACCCCAATGCGCGGGGCTGACAACCGGGCGCTGGTGCCCGAGCGAAACCAACTGGACGCGCTGTTGCTCAAGAACTTTGTGGTCAATGGCGGGGCGCTGGCGCTGAGAACCAATGCGGCCCGGCAGGCCGGGGGGTATGACGAAAGCCTGATCATGGCCGAAGATTGGGAATTCTGGTGCCGCGTTGCCTTGCTGGGCGATTTTACCGTGGTCGCAGGGCCGCCTCTGTTGCACTACCGACAGGTCGCCAGTGGGGCCAACCATCAGGCCCGTGGCCCCGTCTTTGCCCGCCGGGTGCCCGGATTGCAGAAAGTGGCGGCCAACCCCGATATGCAGGCCCGGTACGGCCCACGACTGCGCGGCCTGCTCAGGGCCCGGCAGATCGACATGTTCTGGTCCGGCGTGCGCAATCAGTACCAGTACGGGCGCAAATCCACCGCCTTGGCCGAGGGGCTGTGGGGCGCGGTTCTGTATCCCGACAGCCTGCTGCGGCCCAAATTGATCTGGCGGTTTTTCAAAAGCCTGGATCGCAGCGCGCAACAGGCCACCGCCACCCCGGCAGACAGCGAAAGGAGGCACTGAGTGATGAGGATTTCCCGACGTGCGCTGTTGCTGCAGGGAACAACGCTGGCACTGTCTGTTCCGGTTCTGGGGACGATGGGTTTTGCAAACCCCACCCCGGACATCGCCGTGGGGTTCATGGGAGACAATATCCTGCAACTGACGGTGATCGACACGCTGTTTGAGGTTTCGCAGGCCGCACCCGTATCCCCGTCAGATGATCGCATCTGGTCGCCTGATCCGTTTGACAGCTTTGGATCGCTGGGTCGGCTTAACGGGGTTGAGGGGTATTTCTCGGGCGATGCAAACCCCTCGCAACCACAAGGTTTCACGCCATGGCCCAAGATCGTCAGCGGCAGCCAGAGGTCAGGCTTTGACGCAAGCGCTTCGGTGCTTCGGCGTGGCACGCCTGCGGATCAGCCGGGTGAATGGCATGTGACGATCGATGGGGTGCCAGCCAAAACCGAGTCGGTCTATCGCAAATCCGTCCCGATCCGAACGGTCGCCTTGGCCAAGCGTGAATGGGACAGCACCAAACGGCACAACCTGACGCTGGTTCTGGATCGGGCGATCCCCGATGGGGCGCAGATCACGGTTGAGGGGCCCTCGGTCGCGGTGCTCAGCCAGCGCAAGTCCTCCGACCTGTTCACTGAGGCGATACATGTCTGTCACGCGGGGTATCCGCTGCGGGGGCCTAAAAAGGCGTATGTCGGGGCGTGGCTGGGGCATGATGCTGCGGGTCAGCCCGGCAGCACCGACGCGCTGCTGTCAGAGCAAACCCGCTGGACCCTTCTGTCGGCAAGCGATGGGACCCAGCTGCGTCAGGGACAATTGACGCTGGCCAAAGCCGGGGCAGAGCCGCATCAGAAAGGGCGGAACTACAACGGCTGCGATGTGTATGAGGCCGATTTCTCAGACCTGGACACCGAAGGCGATTGTGTTTTGCAGGTCGAAGGGCTGGGCCGGTCCTTTGCCTTCCGCATCTCCCCCGCCCCTTATGCCGAGGCTTTGCGTTTGGCTGCGCGGTGGTTTTTCCACCAACGATCCGGCTGCGCGATAACCGCACCTTACGGTGAAACTCGCACCCGCCCGCGCAATGGCCACCCCGAGGATGGCCTGACCGTCTGGCAGACGGCGGCGCAACTGGGCCCCACCGGCGAAGGGTACGGGAAAGAGAGCGCAACGCGTCTGCTGTCCGAGCAACCCGTGGGCGTGACCGGGGTCGAAGGCATTCCAGTCTCGGCCCGCGCGCAGGCCAACCCGGATGCGTGGGGTGGATGGCATGATGCTGGGGATTGGGACCGGCGTATCCAGCATATGGATGTGGTCTTTCAAATGGCGCATCTGATCGAGATACTGGATCATACGCGGTCTCTGCACCTGAACCTGCCCGAAAGCGGCAAGCCTTTTGCACATCCGGGTGTACTGGCGCGCAAGGGGACGGATGATCGGGGCGATGGCATAACCGTCCTGCCCGATCTGATACATGAGGCGCTGTGGGGCATTTCCCTGTGGCGGCGGACGCAGGGCGCGGATGGGTCGATTATAGGTGGCGTGGAATACTCTAACCCGGGGATTTTTGGTTCAGTCTCATGGAATCCGGTGCAGATCGCCTACGCCTATGGCCCCGAGGATTGGGCCGCCTACAATTTTGCGATCAGCGCGGCCAAGCTGGGTCACGTTATCAAACAGACCTGCGGCGATCCTGTTCTGGGCGATGCGCTGATAGATGAGGCGCTGCGGGCCTGGCGCTGGGCCGAACAGGATGCCCGCGCCAATGCGAACAAACAGCAGGACGACAAGGCCAAAGCCATCGTGGCCCGTGCCCGCGTGGCGGCCGCGGCGGTTCTTTATCGGGCCAGCGGCGATGTTGCGGCCCGCGATGTGTTTGAGGGGAACAATGCCTTTGTGCCACGTTCCGACAAGCCAGCGGCGGGGGTGAAAAAGGGCAACTACCCCAACGCGTCGCTGGAATACGTGTTGGCCGCACGGGATGGGCAGCTGACAGACCCTGAGATTGTTGCCGCCATCGAGGGTTGGACCCGGTATCGCGCCAAAAGGGCGGGACGGATGGGGGCTGATTATGGCCTGCACAGCACTGACACCTATCCCTGGGGCCGCGGCTGGCTGCGGTTTGGCCCGGGTTCCAACTGGAGGGCGAGCGAATATGCGATGTATCTGACCGCAAGCGACGAGCTTGATCCGCAGATGTCGGATGCGGTGGCCGAAGGCATGTGGTTCGGACTGGGCTGCAACCCATCCAACACCAGCTTTGTTCAGGGGTTGGGTTATCGCGATTTTGCAGACCCTCTTTTGCTGGACGGGCGCGGATTGCCGCCGATCCCCGGCCAGATCAGCTTTGGCGTGGCGGGTGGCAAGATGCACAAATGGGAACTGCGCAAGACCGAGGGCGCGATTTACCCGCCTGATCAAGACAATTGGCCCGTTTACGCGCAGATTTTCGAAAGCCGCAGCATAGCGATCTGCGCCGAACACGGTATCAAATCCAACGCGTTGGAATGGCTGGTGGCCTGTGCGCTGGTCAATCGCGACCCGCCGGACCCGTCGCAATAGCCCCTCTTTGGGACGGCGCAGCCTTGCAGGCCGGGTGACTCACCCTTTATCACTTAAATGTCGGTAGCTCTTTCTTGCCCATACGGTCTTGGATAAGACGGGGCAGGGCAACCAAGCCCCTTGCTGCGCCAAACAATCAGGAGCGTATCCATGACCAGTCTCCGTTCGGTCCTTGCCGCCAGCCTATCTGTGTTGCCTGCGCTGGCAGCGGCCCAGACGACCGCAAACACCGGGGGGCTGCAGATCGAGCTGAACGCCGTCGAAACCGTCGAGAACGCATGCCGCCTGACCTTTCTGGTCGAAAACCAATCGGATACGTCGATTGATACGGCCAATTATCAGGTGGTGATCTTCGATGAGGGGGGCGTTTTTGAACGGCTCACCCTGTTTGGGTTCCGCGACCTGCCGGCCGGGCGGCCTCGTGTGCGCCAGTTCGATGTGCGCGACATCGCATGTGACAGCCTTGGGCGTGTTCTGTTCAACGGCCTCAGCGCCTGTACCGTCGGTGGTGCCGACAGCACTGCCTGCGACGCGACCCCGACCCTGACCACCCGAACAGAAGTGGAGCTTTTGGGATGAGCTTTCTGGACGCCCTGCGCGAAATTCTGGCCCTTGGCGGGCCTGTGGTTGCCATCCTGATCGCCATGTCCGTGGTGACGCTGGCGGTCACGATTTACAAACTCTGGCAATTTGCGGTCTCGGGCGTTGGCCGCCACCGCGTTCTGACACAGGCGCTTGAGGCATGGGATGCCGGGGACAAACAAACCGCCCGCGCGCGGCTGGCGAAAAGCCACAGCTATCTGGCGCCGCTGGTTGGCGTTGCGATGGATGCCCCCGATGCGCCCGGTCTGGACCAAAGGCTGGATGCCGAGGCGGGGCTGGCGTTGGCCGGGTTGGAACGCGGCTTTCGCCTGCTTGATACCGTCGCGCAGCTGGCCCCTTTGCTGGGCCTGTTCGGTACGGTTCTGGGTATGATCGAGGCATTCCGCAGCCTGCAATCCGCCGGGTCATCCGTTGACCCCTCGCTGTTGGCTGGTGGTATCTGGGTGGCGCTGGTGACCACTGCGGTGGGTCTGGCCGTGGCGATGCCGACCTCAATGGTTCTGTCATGGTTCGAAAGCCGTACCGCGCGCGAGCGGGTCTTTGCAGACAAGGCGCTGCGCACCGTTCTGGTGCCCGGTCAGGCTATCCCGCTGGCGCAGGATGATCAGACCATGGCGGCGACGCCCGGACATGCGTAACCCGGCACCCTTTGTCAGACGGCGCATGGCGATGACACCGCTCATCGACGTGATCTTTCTGCTGTTGCTGTTCTTCATGTTGACTTCGACCTTCTCTAAATTCGGTGAGATCGAGTTGAGCAACGCCACCGCAGGTACCTCATCGGGTGAGGCGCCACAGGACCGCGCCTTTGTGCAACTAGGTGTGGACCGGCTGGTGCTGAACGGAATCCCGGTGACGCTGGAGGAGCTAACGGCGCAGGTGACCACCGGGCAGGTGCTGGTCAGCCTGGACCCGGACACCACGGCACAGAATGTGGTGGACCTGCTGGTCGAACTGCGTGGCCGCGATGGCCTGAGCGTGTTGGTGCTGGAATGATCCGTCAGGCCCGCCCCCGCGCCCGGCGCGATTCTACTATTGCGTTGATCAACATCGTCTTTCTGATGCTGATCTTCTTTTTGATTGCGGGCACTGTGGCCACGCCGTTGGACCCGGATCTGGACCTTGTGGACACGTCCGAGTTGGACGGGCGCGAGCCGCCGGATGCGCTGGTGTTGCATCAGGACGGGACGCTTAGCTTTCGCGGTGCGCCGATCCAGCCCGAAACCTATATGGCTGGGCGTGAGCCGGGGCCCGTGCGTATCGTGCCTGACCGCAACGCCCCGGGCATTCGCCTGATGGAGGTGACCGGTGAGCTGCGCCGTCTGGGTGCGCTGTCGGTCTTTGTCGTAACCGAGAAAGCGCTGGAATGATCCGGGGCTCGGTCTATATCGCGCTGCTGGCCGCGCTGTTGTCGCTGATCCTGCACCTTATGGGCCTAAGCTTGACCGCCCCCAGTCTTGTGCAAGAGCAGGGGGCAGACGGATCCACGGATTCGGTCGAATTGGGCAATAGCTTTGAAGACCTTGTCGATACGGTCGCCGAACCGGTTGAGCCTGAGGAACAGGACGCCCCCGAGCCAGAGGAGCCACCCGAGCCCGAACCGGAACCCGAGCCTGAGCCGGAAGCGGCTGAAATTCCCACCAGCGAGGTGCATGTCGCGTCCGATGACCCGCAACAGACCTTTGCGCCCGACACCGGCACCTCAGAGGTGGTTCAGCCCGTATCGCCGGACCCGGTCGAGGCGGAAACGCCCCCCACCGAAGACACAACCGAGGGCGACGAAACCGCCAGCGATGAGGTTGATGAAACCCCCGATGTTGAAACGGCTGAGGTCGCCGAGACGCCCGAAGGCTCACCTGAGGCGACCGAGCCGGTTGCCGACCCACCCGCCGCGCCGGAACCCCAGGAGGTTGAGCAACTGGCCGCCCTGACCGAACCGTCGGAGACGCCTGAACCATCCGCCACAGCGGTCGTGCCGTTGGACTCTGAGGCGGTCGAGGCGATTATCCCCGCCGCCCCTGCTGAGGCTGTTCCGCAGATCGAAGACAGCTCTGAAGGGTCCGAGCTGGCGGTGGCCTCGTCCATCCGCCCGCAATTGCCAGATCGACGCCCACAACCCGAAGCCCCCGGCGTGCTGAGCGGATTGCGGGATTTCAGCGATCTGCGTTTTCCAACGCGAGAAGTTGAGTCACCCCTGGCCACCTATGCGCGCCGGGGCGTAGATGCCTTTACCATAAGCGACAGCGGCACGCGGTCCGGCGGGCGCGGGCCCGGAAACTCGGACAGAACCAATTATGCGGGTGAGGTTCTGGTGCATCTGAACCGCGCGCCGGTGGTCTATACGGCAGCGCGTGGAGCAGCGAAGGTGTTCTTTGAGATCAACCCGGATGGGACCCTTGCCTGGGTCGATGTGGTCGACAGCACCGGCACACCCGATGTTGAACGCGCCGCCAAGGCGCAGGTCGAAGCCGCGTCACCTTTTCCCAAACCCCCCGGAGGCGTCAGCCGCAAGCTGACTTTCGTGTACAGCAGCAGATGAATTGTCTGTTGCGCCGGTCCGTCTGGCGTTTGCCATGTCAAAAGTTGGACCCGAACCAGAGCGCAAGTGCATCCGACTTAAACTGTCAGGAATTCGAAGTTTAAAGAGGCGCTTGAATTTTTTGTCATCACCTTTTTGTCACTGAGGGTGATTGATGCACAAGTATTTGTAAAATAACTAAAATTATATGAAGCAAATATGACGCAGTGCAAATTCGCAACGCCTGATTTCGGCAAAAATCTGAGTCCACGTAACGGGCGTTGCTGTTGCTTTCGATTTGCCCGATGACGCGTTCAGCCACAGTGTGTGGCGACACTCCTCTCACAATAACCTTATGGATTAACCATGAAAAAGCTTCTTTTCGCATCGACTGCGTTGTTTGCGACAGCCGGTATGGCTGCTGCTGAATCTGGTGTTAACTTCAGCGGCTACGGTCGTTTTGGTATCGGCTATGTTGAAGACCGCACCGGAACGGTAACCAACTTCACATCGGGTGGCGCTGCAGCGGGCACAGCCACCGTCGACACCGACGACGCGATCCTCGTTTCGCGCTTTCGTCTGAACCTTGACGGTTTCACCGAAACCGATGGTGGCGTTCGCTTTGAAGGCCGTGTTCGTCTGCAAGCTGACGAAAACAGCGGCAACGGCGAAGCCAACACTGCTGGCCTGAACGGCGCACGCTTCTCGGTCATCTACGGTGGTCTGCGTGTTGACGCGGGCAACGTCTCGGGCGCCTTCGACAACCTTGGCGATTACTTCGGTAACGAGCCCGGCCTTGAGGAATTCCTGGGCCAGTATGTTGGTGTGAACTACGAGTTCCTCGAATACAGCTCGACCGGTGCAGGCGCGCAGGCTGTCTTCTTCCAATATGATGCGGGCGACCTGTCCTTTGGCGGTTCTTACGACCAGCAGACAGTGGCCGTGAACGGTAACGCAACCGATGCAGACCGTTGGGACGTCTTCGCGTCCTATTCGTTCAACAACTTCACTGCCTCGCTGGTTTATGGTGAGACCGACAGCTTTGGCTCGATCGACAAGCAAAGCCTGACCGTTCTGACCCTGGGTGCAGAATTCGAAGACTTCTACGGCACGCTGTTCCTGGCTGACGATGATGTCGCCGATGACGACGAAAACGGCACCGCCTATGGCTTCTCGGTTGCTTACAACGTTGGTGCAGCAACCACACTGCAACTGGTTTACGGTGACGGTAACGCTGACGGCGACACCCGTAACATCGGCGTTGGTGCCATCTATGATCTGGGTGGCGGCACAACACTTCGCGGCGCTGTGGGCCAGGTCAAAGAAGGCGAAGCGGACAGCTTCATCCAGTCCGACTTTGGTGTTTGGTTCAACTTCTAAGTTGGGCTGATCCAAAACGGCTAAAGGGCGGGTTTTCGGACCCGCCCTTTTTCATGTGTTACTTCTTTTCAAAGAACAAAATGACCTCACCCAAACGCACCCCATAGCGTGAGACATAGGCGCGGTTCAGCAGGCGGTCATCGCTTAGCAGCCACATCCAGTCGTCGAAATTCACCCGCATGGTGCCGTCCTTGACGGGCAGGTCGATCTTGTATTTCCAGTTGAACGTATCGCCCCGTTCAACCCCGCTGGCGGTGCCCAGCACGCCGGGGGCAGTTCCGGTCCAGGTATCCTTGCTGGTTTTGGTCAGGGTCCAGATGCGTTGTTCGGTGGCCCCGTCATCATAGATGAAATCCTCGACCAAGGTCAGCGTTTCACCATCCCAGGTGCCGTCAATCTCAACCGTGAAACGGCGGGGGACATTGCCCAGCACATCCTGAAACTGACCGTAGGCAACGGTTTTGCCCTCAAAGAACTCTTCAAGGTTCAGCTGCCGGTCGGACAGGAAGGTCTTGGGCACGCGCGGCTTGGCCGAACAGGCGGCCAGTGCGATCAGCCCCAGAACGGCAAATGCTGCGATCAGGTAACGGCGCGGGGTCATTGCAGCGTCCGTGTCTCGGCGGTGGCGTCGTATCCGTTTGAGCCGCTGACATGCGCCGCCTTCGCCTCGGGCGCGGGGCGCATTGTGGCGACCAATTCGGCAACCTTCAGGCCGAATTTGCGCATTTCAGAGCGGTTCATGATCACGCCGCTTTCGGTCAGATACATCCAGTCGGTGACATCCAGCGTGTGCCCGCCCGAATCCTTGGGCAGGATGATCCGATAGGTCAGCTTGACGGTCGAGCCCGAGATTGTCCCGTGCCCTTCGCCCACAATGTCATCTGCCGTGGCAGTAAACGTATTGCCGGTGCCCAGCGTCAGATACCATTTGCGGGTCATCTGTTTGCCGTTGGAATAGGTGAAGTACTCGGCCAATGTGCCGGTGTTTCCGTTCCACTCCCCCACCATGCGGGCGACAAAGCTGTTGGTCATCTTGCCGTTGGGGCCATAGATCAGCCCTTCGGACAGGATTTCGCCGCTCAGGTTTTCCTTCATTTTGAACGCGGGCCCGGTACCTGCATAATCGGCAGGGGTTTGGGACCGGAAACTCAGGAACCGGCGTCGAACGATGATCAGGATAAGGACGGCAGTCAGAAAGATGGCGACAGATGTCATTTGGCTGAGACCTCCGTTGGCAGCGTCAGGACCAGCCCGAACGCGCCGAGTTTCAGGATGCAGGGCAGCACGGCATAGGCGAAGGTGAGTGTGCGTAGCGCCTCGGCCGAATTTGTTTGCCCCGGTGTGAATCCACTGCGTTCCAGCAGCGGCAGTGTGAAAAAAGCGGCCAGTGCAAGGCCCAGCTTGCCCGCGAATGACCAGATGCCGAAGGCGGCAGATGCGTTCAGCCCCGCGCGGGTCAGCACGACCGAGAACATTGCGGGCAGCACGACCATATCGGCCCCCAGCGCCGCCCCCGACGCCACGCAGATCAGGGCGAACCCAGTCAGGTTTCCGGTGGCCAGCGTCGCTGCCCCGACAAAGCCTGCAATCGATAGTGGCATGGCGATCATCAGAGTCTGTTTCGGGCCAATCCGGTTACTGAGCCGCGCCCACAGCGGCACGCTGAGCCCGGCGCTGAGGAAAAACAGGATCAGCAGCGGACCGGCTTTTCCGGGTAATTGCAGGCGGTCTTCGACAAAGAACAAAAACAGGGTTGAGGTGATCGCCACAGGCAAGCTGTTGACCAAGGCCAGAAACAGAAGACGCAGCGCGCCAGCCTGTCCAAGCCCAGAGAGTGACAGGCCCTGCCCTGTGATCGGAACCCGCCGCCAGATAGGCACCGTCATCACCAATGTAAGAACGGCCAGCAGACCCAGAAACATCCCGAACGCCGGATAGCCTTGCGCGCTGGCCCCCAAGGCCACGAACAGGGCGGGGGCGCTGGCGGCCAAAATGACGCCGGTCAGTTGCCCGCCTTCGCGCCATGCTGCCAGCGTCATCAGCTCTTTGGCGTCGGCCTGTTTGGCCAGCGTTGCGCTGCGTCCATAAAGAAGGATCGTGCCAAGGCTGTAGGCCGAGAATAAAAGCACCAGAACAGACACTAATGCAGCGATACTTGCGCCTTCAGGCAGTCCAAACAGCAGGGGAAACCCGACGGCCAGTCCAAGGGCGGCCGCTGCGGCAAAGGCCAGCTGCGCGCCGGGCCAGCGGTCGATGGACCAGCCGATCAGGGGATCTTGCACCAGATCGACAATGCGGATCAGCAGCAATACGGTTCCAATTGCGCCCAGCCCAATACCAAGGTTAACGGCGGCAAAGCGCGGCAGATGGATATACAGCGGTATCCCCGCCGCAGCCAACATTAGGGCATACAGACTGACCCGTGGGTAGAGCATCACTGCCCTCGCAGCTTTTGCGTGAAGGCGGCCGATCGGGTGTTGTCCCCCAGAAAAACCGACATAAAGCTTCGTTTGATCCCCGGATAGGACATCGTGCAGGTCTTGCTGCCGTTCAGCCAGAAGGACACTTTGTCAGGCCCCTCGGACACCGCCAGATAGCGGTCGCCTTTCTTAACGGCCTTGAAGCAGACCTGCAGTTGATCGCGCACAGGGGCGGACCGGCCAATGCGCTCCATCTCGTCCAGGGTCGAGTTGATCAGCGCCTTTTGCGAGATGTTGCGGCGGTACTGCAGCTGCAGGCCGAAATCCTCGTTCCAGTTAAAGGCCGCACCCCCCGGCGTATACAGCGTCGCGTCATACACAGGCAGCCCGAGATAGCGATAGGTTGCCGTACCGCGCAGTTGCGGGTTGTTCAGCTCATCCAAACCGGGGGCTGCCAGCACCCCCGAAGGGACCAGCAAACAGATCGACAGCAACGTCGGGCGCAGAATGGTAGCTTTAAGCCGAAGCAGGCAGGACCGGGTCTTTTGCAAGAATGCCATTGTCAGCTCCGAGTGTGTGCGGGGTGCCGTTCAAGCGCTCGACCACATGCATCGCGCTGGCAATCCCGTCTTCGTGAAAGCCATGCCGGTTATACGCACCGGCAAACCATGTTCGGTTCTGTCCCTGCATATCGCGGATTTGCCCTTGTGCCTTCAGGGCGGCCTTGTCGAACACCGGATGGGCAAATTCGACCTGATCATAGATTTTATCCGCAGGAATATCCGAGGATGCGTTCAGCGACACAAACATCGGATCGCTGTCCGGGATGTTCTGAAGCCGGTTCATCCAATAGGTGACGCCAACATTCCCTTCTTGCGAGCGATAGGTCCAGCTGGACCAGCAGGCGCGCCGGCGCGGCATCTGGCGCGGGTCGCAATGCAGGATGGCGGTGTTGGGTTGATAGCGAATAGACCCTAACGCGGCTTTTTCGCCCTCGGTCGCGGCATCACCCAATATGGCCAGCGACTGGTCGGAATGGGTGGCCAGGATGATCTCATCAAACAGATCGGCCTGTCCCTGACTGTGGACAGTGACGCCTGTTTCATCCCGCTGAACGTGGTCAACGGGCGCGGCCAGCCGAATCTCGCACCCCCGCGCGCGCAGGGCGGCGTCGATGCGGCGGACATATTCGATGCTGCCGCCTTTGACGGTGTACCACTGATGCTGTTTGGCGCGGCCACTGGCCAGCAGGGCGTGATTGCGGAAGAACTGCACCAGCGATCGGGCGGGGAACTGATCCACGAACTCAACCGGGGTGGACCAGATCGCGCCGCACATGGGCATCAGGTAATTGTGGCGGAACCAGTGGCCAAGGCGCAGTTGATCCACAAGCTCTCCGATGGTGGTGTCATCATCCTGCGCGGCCTCGGGGGCCTCTTTACCAAAGCGCAGGATGTCGGCGATCATCTTGTAATAGGCCGGACGCGCGAGGTTGCGTTTCTGCGCAGTCAGGGTGCGCAGGTTGTTCAGCCCGTATTCGATGCGGCCATTGTCGATGGTGGCGCCAAAGCTCATCTCGGATTTTATGACGGGCACGTTCAACTCATCAAACAGCGCGGTCAGGTACGGATAGGTCGCATAGTTGAAGACGATAAACCCGGTATCCACGGGCTGATCCCCGTTCTTGCCCGCCATGACGGTGCGGGCGTGACCGCCCAGCCGGGGCTCGGCCTCGAACACGGTTACGTCGTTGTTTTGTGACAGGTAGTAAGCTGCGGAGAGACCCGAGATGCCTGCGCCTATGACTGCGATTTTTTTCCGGACGCCCCGGGATTCGTCGAACATTCAAGCCTCGTTATGTAACGTATTACAATAAGATACGCAGAATAGGCTGGGGTGGATCAATCGGGTTAGTGGTTTTTCAGTTTTGCACTATGTTGTGACCTCTGATTACAGGCTGCGTTTGTCTGCGCTGCGTGATCCACGGAACCAGCAGGGCCGTAATACAAACACACAAAACGGAAACGGCCCTTGAATGAGCAGCTTTAACGGAAAAACCTATTGGATCATCGGCGCCAGCGAAGGCTTGGGCCGGGCGCTGGCCGTGGCGTTGGCCCGTCAGGGTGCCCATCTGATCCTGTCCGCGCGCAATGCCGAGCGTCTGGCCGAGATCTGTGGGACGCTGCCCAATGCGCGTGCAATTTCGATGGATGTGACTGATTTAGACTCTATTCGAGCGGCTGTGGCCGAGACCGGAGAGATTGAAGGTCTGGTCTATAATGCAGGTGCCTATGATCCCATGCGCGCGGGTGAATGGGACACCGATGCCGCCTTGCGGATGGCCGATGTGAACTATCTGGGCGCTTTGCGTGTGCTGGGTGAGACCGTGCCCGCGCTTGTCAAAGCGGGACGGGGAGAGATAACGCTGATCGGCTCGTTGGCTGGGTATCACGGCTTGCCCGCAGCGATTGGCTATGCGTCCAGCAAAGCGGCGCTGGTGTCATTGGCCGAGACGATGCGGCATGATCTGGCAGGGTCGGGGGTTACGGTGCGGATCGTCAATCCGGGCTTCATCAAGACCCGCCTGACCGAAAAGAACAGTTTCAAGATGCCCATGCTGATGACACCCGAGGATGCCGCGGATCGCGTGGTCAAGGCGATGTCGCGCCGTCGGTTCCGTACCGATTTCCCCGCGCCGTTTTCGTGGGTCATCCGGTTGATTGATTATCTGCCGGATTGGCTGGTTTACCGTGGAAAATAGACCCTAATTAGCGCTTTTCAGCAAAACTTCCCCTGACAGAACCAGCCTGCGGACATGGTGCCGCCGTGGCCGTAAAACAGCCACAACCGCTCGCCCTGTTCGGTCACCACCACCCAGTAATCGCGCACGCCGCTGCGCCAGTTCGGATCGTCCAGCCACCATTCCGGTGCGATCCGTTCCGGGCCGGTGGCCTGCGCCAGTTGCCAGTCGCGCCCACGCCAGCGGAATGTGTCGGGCACATCCGGGGTTTCGGGGGCCATTACGGGTTCGGGCTGCCACATCTGCAAGGGGCGCGGTCGGGGCGGTGCGGGCCAGTCGCGCGCGGGCTCGGACCAGGCTGCCGCCAGTACCTGCGCGGTTTTCTCGGGGATATGCGAGGCCGCCGGATGCCGCCTTGTGATCGCGTCCAGCCCGACCCGCGCACCCAGCTTGCCAATCAGGTCTTCAACGGCGGTGTTGCCCTCCAGCCGGTTGCGCACGGCACGGCGCGCCTCGGCGTGGCCGGCCATGGTGCGGGCGTGGATGGGCTCGGTCTGCAGCGCCTCAAGCCGTAGCATATCGATGCCATAGCCCGCGTCGATCTGATCGATTTTCATCTCTAACAAAGGGCGAATACGGTGTTTGTCATAGGTCGGGCGGGCCAGTCCGACCTCGATGATCTCAGCCGCCTGATCGGCGCGATGGGCCTCAAGGCGCAGGGTGCGCACGCCGCGCGCCTTCTCTTCCAGCTTGGTGCAGAGCGTCGGCAGAACGCGGTCGATGGCGGCCATTACGTCTTCGGTCAGGCCGATCGGGTTGGGCAGGGTCATCCGCACTGCAAAGTGATGCGGAGGACGGGCGGGTGAGACCGGCTCGGGCGCGCTGCCCATCGCCTGATCCAGCCGCAGCACCAGCCCACGCCCAAACCGCCGCGCCAGCGATGCGCGCGGCTGCCCTAGTAGATCGCCGATCCGGCGCAGGCCCAGCCGGTTCAGCTGCGCGACCACCTGATCCTCAAGCCGCAGCGCCGCAATGGGCAGGGGGCTGAGCGCGCCATAGGCTTGCCCCGGCGCCGCAATCCGCGCGCCGCCCCCCAACGCGACCACCTGCGGCGCGGCCCCGCCCTTGGTCCAATGCCGCCGCTTGGTGGCACGGGCGCGGGTGGCGCGTGCCTCTTGGCTGATGGCGTCGCCATTGCGGTCCGAGGTGGCCTCTTGCCCGGCATACCGCGCCAGCGCCCAGGCCGCCCCCAGCGTGTCGGCGATGCCCATCTGCACGCTCAGCCCCATATCGGCGCAGTCGGTTTCCAGCACGTTCAGCAGCGCCTGTTCGCCGCCGAACAGATGCGCGCAGCCTGACAGGTCCACGATCAGACCATCAGGGGCCTCTTCCGCCACCCATGGGCTGAACTTGCCCGCCCAGCGGCGCAGCGCGGTCAGAAAGGCCGCCTCGGCCGGGGCGTTGCGGGGACGGGTCACAAGGCTGGCGCACATAGCATGGGCATCGCGCACCGGCTGCCCCACATGCAGCCCGGCGGCCTGCGCCTCTGCGTTCAGCGATGTGACCACCTGCATATTCGCCTGCTCGGCCACCACGGCCAAAGGTCCATCCTGCAGCCCCCGCGCAGCGCGGATCAGCCGTTCAGCCCCCAGACGGGGAAACCAGAGCGAGAGTATGCGGCGTTTCAGCATCGGCAGACATCAAAGTGTTCCCATTTTGTTCTTATCTGAGAATCACCTGCCGAGTCCACGCCTACCCGCAGGTGAGCCGCTGAATGATCCCGGCCTCATCGACAAACACATTCAGCCGGTCGATGCGGTAATCCTGCGTGGCCAGATCATCGGGCCCAAGCACCCGCGACCGTTCGGGCAACGCGGATTGAATGGTTGAAACCGGCTGACCGATGGAATTGGCAACGCCATCCCCTTCGCAAAAGACCAGATCGACGGGGGCGGCCTCGGGGGCAAGGCGGGTCTCTTCCGGGGCGGGGGGCGTCTGCGCGCAGGCTGCCAGCAGGATCAGGGGTGGAATAAAACGGCGCATTGGCGCTCCTTTTTCCGGCAATGTCGTTTCTGTAATATCAAATCCTTAGTCGATCTGTCACCAAAGCGCAGTTGAAAACACCCTGCTTTTGGCGCAGGGTCGGGGCGAATTTGACTGGGAGACAAGCACCATGCGTACCCGTGCAGCCGTCGCCGTTCAGGCGGGCAAACCTTTGGAAGTGATGGAGGTGAACCTCGAAGGCCCCAAGGCGGGCGAGGTTCTGGTGGAAATCAAGGCCACCGGCATCTGCCACACCGATGAATTCACCCTGTCGGGCGCCGACCCCGAGGGGCTGTTCCCCGCGATTCTGGGCCATGAAGGCGCAGGTGTCGTGGTTGAGGTCGGCCCCGGCGTCACCAGCCTGAAGCCGGGCGATCACGTGATCCCGCTTTACACCCCCGAATGTCGTGAGTGTGAATACTGTCTGCACCCCAAGACCAACCTGTGTCAGGCGATCCGTTCGACACAGGGGCAGGGGCTGATGCCCGACGGCACCTCGCGCTTTTCGACGCTGGATGGCGATCCGATCCTGCACTACATGGGCTGCTCGACCTTTGCGAACCACACGGTTCTGCCCGAAATCGCGCTGGCCAAGGTGCGCCCGGACGCGCCCTTCGACAAAATCTGCTATATCGGTTGTGGCGTGACCACCGGCATTGGCGCGGTGATCAACACCGCCAAGGTGGAAATCGGCAGCCGCGCCATTGTGTTCGGTCTGGGCGGTATCGGTCTGAACGTCATTCAGGGCCTGCGTCTTGCCGGGGCTGACCAGATTGTCGGCGTCGACTTGAACCCGGCCAAGGTCGAGATGGCGACCAAATTCGGCATGACCGATTTCGTGAACCCGGCTGAGGTCGAGGGCGATCTGGTCCCCTATCTGGTCAACCTGACCAAGGGCGGCGGCGATTACACCTTTGACGCAACCGGCAATGTGGGCGTGATGCGCGCCGCGCTGGAATCGGCGCATAAGGGCTGGGGTGAGTCGATCATCATCGGCGTGGCACCTGCGGGGGCCGAAATCTCGACCCGTCCGTTCCAGCTGGTCACCGGCCGCTCGTGGCGCGGGACGGCCTTTGGCGGTGCGCGGGGCCGGACCGATGTGCCCAAGATCGTCGACTGGTACATGGACGGTAAGATCGAGATCGACCCGATGATCACCCACACCATGGGTCTGGACGACATCAACCACGGGTTCGACCTGATGCATAAGGGCGAAAGCATCCGTTCGGTTGTGGTCTACTAAGGTTTTAAACCTGCGACTTTGAGGAACGGCGCGCGGATTGGCGCGCCGTTTTTCATTTCCCCGGCCGCGATGCGCCGGTGTCGGACCGGGGCGAGCGGACCCTCAGAACCGGGGTATTGACCGAGGATGTATTCGCCCGGGCCTCGCGCCAGACCACATAGACGCCCGAGGCGATGATTATGCTGGCCCCAACGGCGACCCAGCCATCGGGCCGCTCGTTGAAAAACACCATGCCGAACAGGGTGGCCCAGATGATCTGACTGTATTGGCTGGGGGCGACCACGCCTGCAGGCGCGGCGCGATAGGCCAAAATGATCAGGTGTTGCGCGATCACTGAGAATACGCCGACCAAAGCCATCATCGCCAGATGCAGCAGCGACGGCGGTTGGTAGACGGCAGGCTGCAGCAGGCTCATCACCAGAATGGCCAATAACATGGGATAGAGGATCAGCACGGCTGAGCGTTCCTCATTCCCGATTTTGCGGACCAAAACAGACCCTAACGCGCTGGAAAACGCGGCGGTCAGGGCGGCGAGGTGACCCAGGGTGATGTCTGTGGCCCCCGGGCGCAGGACGATCAGAACGCCGATCAGACCCACCCCTACGGCGGCCCAGCGCTGGGCGCGCACCACCTCTCCCAAGATTGGAATCGACAGGACGGTGACAAACAGGGGGAAGGCAAACAGCAGAGAATAGACCTCGGCCAGTGGCAGGGCCGAGAAGGCGTAGAAGGCGCAGACCATGGATGTAACCATCAGGGCCGAGCGCAGCAGCACCAGCCACGGGTGATGCGGCAGGAAGTTGCCTGTTGTCCGGTCGGTCAGGATCGTCACTGCCATTGGAACAAAGGAAAACAGCGTGGCGAAAAAGATGATCTGCATCACCGAGTATGTGCCGCCCAGCACTTTGATCAGCGCGTCATGGCTGGCAAAGACGGCAAAGCCCGCAAACGCATAGCCAAGACCCCGAAGGGTGGAGTTCTGAGTGCTCATGGATCGGCCTCGGGTGATGTGTCGGTGTAGGGGCGCAGCGCAAACGGGGCTGTCTTACCCTCAAGTAAACCCATTTGGCCGACCCGCATAGCCCCTATTTTACCGCTAACATCGCAAAGCCGCCATGACCCGTGATCATCGCAGCAATGGCGGCGCGTCCTTGGGCTGGCGCGCGGATTGCACACCTGCCTTCATGCCCACCCCGATCCGCCGGGCCAGCGCAACCCAGGGGGTGGCCGTTTCCGGGGGCAGGGTTTGGGTGGCGACCTCTTCGAACAGGTCCAGCCAGTGGGCGAACATCTCGGGCTTCACATCCGGCCGCTCGCTATGGACCCGCTGCGGATTGCCGTCATAGCTGCGCTCAAACAGGATGGCGTTGCGCCAGAAGGCGGCGATCTTGTCCTCATGCGCGGGCCAGTCGTGGACATGTTTGTTGAACACCGGTCCCAGCACTGTGTCCGTGCGCACGCGGGCATAAAAGGCGCGGACCTGCGCGTTGATCTGGTCCGGTGTCACGGGAAAGCGCGGCGGCAGGGTGGGGCGGGTCATATGCGGTCCGTTTTCGACTCTGTTTCTGGCGGATACCCGGTTCGGGCGTCATGCAACAGGTGTGGTTTTGTCGCGCGGCTCAGGCGTCAGTAGGTGCCGGATCAGGGCGACGGGATGCGCCTTCAGGCTAAGGCGGGTGGCCACGTAATCCTCGACCACCTGTTCGCCCAGTGTCATCTGCGGCAGATAGGCTGCGGGTTCATCCAGCGCCTCGCCCTCCAGATCCTGCGAGAACAGGGGCAGGGGCTTGGCGGTGGCGATCGCCTTGGCCTGCCACAGGGCTTCGCGCCGGGTCAGGTCGCAGGCGGCAAAGGCATCAGCCTCGGCCAGCCGCTCGATGACGGATGGCCCCAGCCCTGCGCGTCGCCAGACGTCATCGACCTGGGTGTAGCCATTGCCCCGCGCGGCGGTCAGCCAGCTGGCGTCTTCCTCGCTCAGGCCCTTGATCTGGCGGAACCCCAGCCGCAGCGCCAGCCCGCCGCGCCCGTCGGGTTCCATGACATTGTCCCAGAAACTGGCATTGATACAGACCGGGCGCACCTGCACCCCGTGTTCGCGCGCATCGCGCACGATCTGGGCAGGCGCATAGAACCCCATCGGCTGTGAATTCAGCAGCGCGCAGGCGAAAATCCCCGGATGGTGGCATTTGATCCAGGCTGAGGCATAGACCAGCAGGGCGAAACTAGCCGCATGGCTTTCGGGGAAGCCGTAAGAGCCAAAGCCTTCGATCTGCGAAAAGCAGCGCTCGGCAAAATCCTGTTCATAGCCGTTCCGTTCCATCCCGCGCAGGAACAGGGAACGGAATTCGCTGACATTGCCGTGCTTCTTGAAGGTGGCCAGTGACCGCCGCAGCCGGTCCGCCTGTTCGGGAGTGAACCCCGCGCCCACGATGGCGATCTGCATGGCTTGTTCCTGAAACAGCGGCACGCCCAGCGTTTTGCTCAGCACCTCGCCCAATGCGTCCGAGGGGAAGCTGACCTCCTCTTCTCCGTTCCGGCGACGGATATAGGGATGGACCATGTCACCCTGAATCGGGCCGGGGCGGATGATGGCGACCTCGATCACCAGATCATAGAAATCGCGCGGCTTCATCCGGGGCAGGAAGTTCATCTGTGCCCGTGATTCCACCTGAAACACGCCGATACTGTCGGCCTTGCAAAGCATGTCATAGACCACTGGGTCCTCAGGCGGCAGGGTGGCCAGCGTATAGTCGGTGCGGTGGTGCTGCTGGATCAGGTCGAACGCCTTGCGAATGCAGGTCAGCATCCCGAGGCTGAGGACATCGACCTTGAGGATACCAAGCGAGTCGATATCGTCCTTGTCCCAGCAGATGACCGTGCGGTTTTCCATCGCGGCGTTTTCGATGGGGACAAGTTCGTCCAGACGCCCCTCGGTGATAATGAAACCGCCCACATGTTGCGAGAGGTGACGGGGAAAGCCATCGATCTCATATACCAGTGATAGAGTCTGTTTCAGGCGGCGATCCTCGGGGTCAAGGCCGATTTCGCGCATCCGTTCGGCCTCAAGCCCCTTGGCCGAGAAGAACCCCCAGAGCTGCGAGGACAGGGCCGAGATCGTGTCTTCGGTCAGGCCCATGGCGCGCCCGACCTCGCGGATGGCGCGCTTGCCGCGATAGTGGATCACGGTGGCGCACAGCCCCGCGCGGTGGCGGCCATAGCGGTCGTAAATATGCTGGATTACCTCTTCGCGGCGTTCATGTTCGAAATCCACGTCAATATCGGGCGGCTCGTCCCGCGCCTCGGAGACGAAGCGTTCGAACACCATCGTGCCCAGCTCGGGGCTGACCTCGGTGATGCCGAGGCAGTAGCAGACGACGGAATTGGCCGCCGACCCGCGCCCCTGGCACAGAACATCGCGGGACCGGGCGAATTTGACGATATCCCGGACGGTCAGAAAGTAGGGTTCGTATTTGAGCTTGCCGATCAGGGTCAGCTCATGCGCCAGCATCTTTTTCGCCTTCTCCGAGGCCCCCGCCGGATAGCGCCAGTTCAGCCCCTCATGCGCCAGACGGTGCAGGCGTTGGGTCGGGGTTTCCTGATCGTTGCCTTCGCTGGGATATTCATAGCGCAACTCATCCAGTGAGAATTGCAGCTGTTCGCTGAGGACATGGGCGCGGGTGACGGCCCCTTCATGGTTTTTGAAGATGCGCCGCATTTCGGCCTCGGACCGCAGGCGTTGTTCACCATTGGCCAGCGCATCCCGGCCCAGATCATCCACCTTGCGGCGCAGGCGGATGGCGGTCAGGACATCACCCAGTTTGCGGCGGGTGCCGTGGTGCATCATCGGCGCAGCACTGGCGAGGGTCGGGATGCCGAGTTGCCGTGAATCAGTCTCTAATTCGTGAAAATATATACTATCGGCGCCATCGTACCGAGGGTGCATCAACAGATGCATCCGTCCCGCAAAGCGGCGCGTCAGCTGTTGCGCCTGTGTCCGCCATGCGCCCGCGCCGCCCTGCGACCGGGCCGCTTGTGGCCAGAGGAGCAGGTGGAGACCGTCGGAAAACTCCATCAGGTCCGACAGATGCAGGATGCAGTCGCCTTTCTCAGCCCGCAGGCTGCCCTTTGACAGGATGCGGCACAGGTTGCCCCAGCCCTGCCGGTTCAGGGGCAGGGCGGTGACGGTGGGCGCGTCGGTAAAAATCAGCCGCGCCGCCGGGATCAGGCGCGGCACCGCGTGGATCGGGTATGAGGGCGGTTTCGGGATGTGATCGGGGCAGGGCGGGCCGATGGATGTGTTCTGCGCCTCCCACTCCAGCCGTTCACGCACCTTGCGGGCGATCTCGCGCCCTTGAGTATGGGCGCGCACGATCCCGGCGACCGAGTTGTCATCGGCAATTGCGATAGCGGGCAGGCCCAGCGTCACGGCACGCTGCATGTATTCCTCGGGGTGCGAGGCCCCGGTGAGGAAGGTGAAATTCGACGTGATCGACAACTCGGCATACATGGCGAATCCTTATTATATTCACCTTTTGTTCTTTTTCGAGTCCTTTGCGCAGGAAACGGGTCGCCTGAGGTCATCGCGACGGGCAGGGTGATCAAAAAAGGAGAGACATCATGCAGAAAATATCCGCCCTTCCCACAGATCAGGTTCAGGCCTATCGCAACGGCGCACCGGACGGCTATGGCAACCCGCCCGAGCATGCGATTTCGAACGGTGAGGGGAACCCGTGTCGTCACTGCCTGACTTACATTCCGAAGGGAAAAGAGATGCTGGTTCTGGCGCACAGGCCCTTTCCCAGAACGCAGCCATTTGCCGAAACAGGACCCATATACCTTTGTGCAGAGCCTTGTCAGCGTTATGAGGGACCTGCCGATCTGCCCGAGGCACTGACCGCATCGCCCAACTATCTGATCAAGGGATACGGTACAGATGACCGGGTTGTTTACGGCACCGGGGTCATCACGCCACAGGCGCAGTTGCGCGCAGCGGCAGAGACCATATTCGCGCGTGATGACGTGGCTTACATCCATATCCGATCAGCGCTGAACAACTGTTACCATGCGCGGATCGACCGTGCCTAAAGCTTGACCCGGTGCATGCCGCGACGGGGTTGGTCCTGATCATCCATCGGCGCGTCGTCGACGCGTGAAGAGGTCAGGGCGAGGAAGACATCCTCAAGATCGGCCTCTTCGGTGCGGACGTCGCGGATGCGGATGTTCGCGGCGCGCACCGATTCCAGAACCTGCTCGGCGCTGGTGAGGGCGCTGCGATATTGCAGCACGACACTGCCATCGTCGCGCAGCGTGGCCTCGACCCCCTCGGATGTGGGCAGATCAGTGACCGGCGCGTCGGGGACGATCACCATGGTGCGGCTGTCCATGCGGTTCAGCAAATTGGCGGTGCTGTCCTGCGCGATCTTTTCGCCGTGGTTGATGATGGCGATCTCGTCGCACATTTCCTGTGCTTCTTCCAGGTAATGCGTGGTCAGGATGATGGTCATGCCCTGTTCGTTCAGCTTGCGCACATTGGCCCACAGCATCTGGCGCAGCTCGATATCCACCCCCGCAGTAGGTTCGTCCAGAACCAGAATCTTGGGATGATGCACCAGCGCCTTGGCCAGCAGCAACCGTCGCCGCATGCCGCCTGAAAGGGTGCGGGCATAGGCTTCGGCCTTGTCGGCAAGCCCGACCAGTTCCAGAATCGCGTCACTGCGGCGCTGCGCCTTGGGTACACCATACAGACCGGCCTGAACCTCCAGCGCGCCGCGCGGGGTGAAAAACGGGTCCAGGTTCAGCTCTTGCGGCATCACACCGATAGCGGCACGGGACTGGCGCGGATGCTGATCCTGATCGAATCCCCAGATCGACACATTGCCCGCGCTTTTGACCACCAGACCGGCAAGAATGTTGATCAGGGTTGATTTCCCGGCCCCGTTAGGGCCCAGAAGACCAAAGACCGACCCGCGTGGAACCGTCAGATCAATGCCTTTCAACGCATGTTTTTCGGGCTGGCTTTTGCCGCCACGATAGGTTTTGCGCAGTCCCTCGATCCTGATTGCCGCATCACTCATGTGGCTCTTGCCCCCGGTTTACTCATCGCTCATAAAAGCACCTAAACCATGCCCGCGAGGCCGACAACCAATGAAGGATCGCCAGCCGTGACCATCGAAGCGCCGGAAACCAGGATCGTCGAAACCACCCGTGTCGCCTGCGACGGCGGCGAGGGGGCCTTGGGTCATCCCCGGGTTTGGCTGCAGATCCCTGAAGATACCGGCTGGGTCGAATGCCCCTATTGCGATTGCAAATACGTTCTGGCCGACAAAGACTAAAAAAACCGACACAAATCTGTTACACATGCTTCTCCTGCCGGAAGAAAGAGTCTAAATCCGGCGGGCTGGTTTTGTGATTTCAGGATGTGCTTCAGGTGTTCTTTCCACTGCAGACATTGCACCTTTCAGATCAGGAGCTTGTGGCCAAAGGCGGCCACAGAAACGTCTATGCCTGCCCCGAGCAGCCTGAGTTGCTGGTCAAGGTGACACGGCCACGGACACGGCGGAACCGGTCTTTTGCGAAACGCGTGGTGCGGCGTATGCTGCCGGATTCGGCGTTTCGCAATGCGCTCAAGGAAATTGAGTGTGAGATGAAAGCGGCGCTGAAAAGCGGTCTGGATATCTCGAACATGCCGCTGGCGCGGTCCTTTGGCATCGTCCAGACGGATGTCGGGCCGGGTCTGGTGGTTGAGCGGATTTGTTCGGAAGACGGCGCGCTTGCGCATGATCTGTTGTCCATCTGCAAGCAGCATGCGCTGACCGATGCGGTACTGGATGAGCTGAACGTGTTCGTGCGCAAGCTGTTCGAATTTCAGATCGTGGGCCGGGATATTCATGCGCAGAACATTGTCCACGGCATGCGGGATCAGGTGCGCATGTTCTTTCTGATTGATGGCTATGGTGAACGGAACCTTGTGCCACTGCGTACGCTCAGCCGTCGATTGAATGATCGGTCTCTGAACAAGCAGATGCAGTTGATCGCAGAGCAGACCGGGCTGATCTGGGACAAAACCGACCGCGCCTTTCGTATGGCCTAGATCGCTAACGGTTTATGCCTTTTCGGGCACAGCCGCGCCCTGACTGTCCCAACGATCCCCCTTTGCCAAAATCTCGCCGCGATTGTCGTGATATGCAGGAGTGCGGCCAAGAGAGGGGAGTGCAATGACGGATGTTTCTGACACGGATACTGCCAGCCCGGTCTTTGGATGGATCGGGTTTTGCGTTGCGTCAGCTGCGATGTTTGCGGCGCTGTTTGTGTTTTGGGCCGGGCCGTTTGCGCCTCAGCAGTCCGCCGGGGTGTCGCTGGGTGAACTGGCGGCCGAGCTGGGTAAATCCACCTTGCGCTCCGCGGCTGGGTTGGACCAACCCGATCCCGTGGCGCGGACCCGCGACATGGATGATTTTCTGCGTATCGGTGTGGCCATGTTGGGCGGGCTGGCTATCGTTGTTTCGGTGATCGGTATCCTGCGCCACGAAAAGCGGCGCCCGGCCATTGCCGGTGTTGTTATCGGCCTGGGTGCGATCCTGTTTCAGTTCTTTGCTTTTGCTTTTTTCGCCCTGCTCGGCGTGATGGTGATCATGGCCCTGCTGAACAGTTTCTCGGACGTGTTCAGCGGGCTGTTCGGTGGATAGATGGTGACCTAAACAACCGTAGACGGAAGCCTCTAGAAAAGTATGTTCAGGTAGATGGCGGCGGTTATCAGCTGACGGGCTTTGCGATGTTCCGGCAGAGCGCTGCGGTGTCTATGTTCCCAAACTCATCCAGCAAAAACTGCTCCACGTTATGACCTGTCCAAACGCGCAATGGTTCTCCGTTGCTCATGAATCCCGTCCCGGACGCAGTGCCCGTTTCAGGGTGCTGATAGGTGAAAAAGGCCCTGCCGGTCAGGTCATTGTCACAGGTGATCTTGGCCTCGCCCAAACCGAAGGTGCCTTTTGCCGTCCATTCGCCATAGCATGCAAACTCGGCGCTGCTTTGACCCGCGAAGGTGCCCGAACTCCAGCCTATTGCGCGACCGGAAAAATAGATGCCGCCTTTGCCAAGGCAGGCCAGAATCGGCACGCAGTTGGACGCGTTTGTTTGATCCGAAACACAATCCTTCGGAAGCTTGGGGCCTGAATATGCCGGAGCGCCGACAAGAGTGATTGCGGTCAACAGCGGGATGGCGGATAAAATGCGCTTAACGAACATGATCAGCACTGTAAGGGGCGCGCCACCATGAGCAAGAGTGAATTTGGAAAAGGGTGTCACCTGCATCTGATCGACGGATCGGCCTTTATTTTCAGGGCTTATCACGCACTACCGCCGCTAACCCGCAAATCTGACGGGCTGCCGATCGGGGCCGTGTCGGGGTTCTGCAACATGCTGCAGAAATATGTCGAAGGAAACGCCGGACCCGATGCGCCGACCCATGTGGCGGTGATCTTTGACAAGGGCTCGCACACGTTCCGCAACGACCTCTATGACCTTTATAAAGCCAACCGCGAGGCGATGCCCGAGGATCTGCGCCCGCAGATGCCCCTGACCCGCGAGGCAACGCGCGCTTTCAATATCGCCTGCAAAGAGCTTGAGGGGTACGAGGCCGATGACATCATCGCCACGCTGGCCGTTCAGGCGCGCGCGGCAGGCGGGCGGGTGACCATCGTCAGCTCGGACAAGGACCTGATGCAGTTGGTGGGTGACGGCGTCGAAATGCTGGACGCGATGAAGAACAAGCGCATCGACCGCGACGGGGTGGTTGAGAAATTCGGGGTCGGCCCCGAACGTGTGGTCGATGTGCAGGCTCTGGCAGGTGACAGCGTCGATAACGTGCCGGGCGCGCCGGGGATTGGGGTCAAGACTGCGGCCCTGCTGATCAACGAATACGGCGATCTGGAGACCTTGCTTGACCGCGCCGAAGAGATCAAACAGCCCAAACGTCGCCAAACCCTGATCGAAAAGCGCGATCAGATCGAGCTGTCGAAAAAGCTGGTGCAGCTGGACGAAAATACTCCGCTGGATTTCACGCTGGATGATCTTGAGGTGAAAGACCCCGACGCCGAAACCCTGCTGGGCTTTCTGGCGGATATGGAGTTCCGCACCCTCACCAAGCGCATTGCCGACAAGCTGGGGACCGAGGCGCCGGTGATTGCCGACGCGCCCGCGCCGGTCGCTGAGGTGGAAGAGGCCGAGGCGCTGCCCTTTGATGCCACGAAATACGAATGTGTTCGTGACGCGGGGGCGCTGCAAAAATGGATCGATCAGGCCTATGAGCGGGGCTGGGTGGCTGTTGACACAGAGACCACGGGCCTGAACGAAATGATCGCTGATCTGGTTGGTATCTCGCTGTGCATTGAGGCCGGTGAAGCCTGTTACATCCCTCTGACCCACCGCGATGGTGCGGCGGATGATCTGTTTGGCTCGGACGCGCTGGCCGAGGGGCAGATGCCGCTGGATGAGGCTCTGACCCTGCTGAAACCGCTGCTTGAGGACGCGTCGATCCTGAAAATCGGGCAGAACATGAAATACGACGCCAAGATTTTCGCGCGCTATGGCGTGGATGTCGCCCCCATCGATGACACGATGCTGATGTCCTATGCGATGCATGGCGGTGAGCATGGGCATGGCATGGATACCCTGTCGGAACGTTATCTGAGCCACACGCCCATTCCGATTAAACCGCTGCTGGGTTCGGGCAAATCGGCGATCACTTTCGACAAGGTGCCGATTGATGAGGCCACCGCTTATGCCGCCGAGGATGCGGATATCACCCTCCGCCTGTGGAAGCTGTTCAAACCGCAACTGCATCAGGTGCAGGTAACGACGGTTTATGAAACGCTCGAACGTCCTCTGGTGCCGGTTCTCAAAGAAATGGAGATGCACGGCATCAAGGTTGACCGCGATGTCCTCAGCCGCATGTCCAACGCGTTTGCGCAGAAAATGGCCGGGTTAGAGGCTGAAGTTCACGAATTGGCTGGTGAGAACTTCAACGTCGGCTCGCCCGCGCAGCTGGGCGAGATTCTGTTCGACAAGATGGGTCTTGAGGGCGGCAAGAAGGGCAAGACCGGGAAATACTCGACCGGGGCGGATATTCTGGAAGACCTCGCCACCGAGCATGAACTGCCCCGCCGGGTGTTGGACTGGCGGCAGCTTAGCAAGCTGAAGTCGACTTACACGGATGCGCTTCAGACCCATATCAATCCCGATACAGGCCGGGTACATACGTCGTATTCGATCACCGGGGCCAACACGGGCCGTCTGGCCTCGACCGATCCGAACCTGCAGAACATCCCGGTGCGCACCGAGGAAGGTCGCCGCATTCGCGAGGCTTTCATCGCCGAGCCGGGCAATGTGATGGTTAGCCTCGACTATAGCCAGATCGAGCTGCGGATTCTGGCCCATATCGCGGATATTCCGGCGCTGAAACAGGCGTTCGCGGATGGTCTGGACATTCACGCCATGACCGCGTCCGAGATGTTCGATGTGCCGCTGGACGAGATGACGTCCGAGATCAGGCGGCAGGCCAAGGCGATCAACTTTGGAGTGATCTACGGGATTTCCGGCTTTGGTCTGGCGCGGAACCTGCGCATTCCCCGCGCCGAGGCGCAGAGTTTCATTGACCGGTATTTTGAGCGGTTCCCGGGTATCAGAGCCTATATGGACGACACCATCGCTTTTGCGAAAGAGAACGGATATGTCCAGACGCTGTTCGGCCGCAAAATCCATACGCCCGAGATCAACGCCAAAGGGCCGCATGCAGGATTCTCGCGTCGGGCGGCGATTAACGCTCCGATTCAGGGGACGGCTGCGGATGTGATCCGGCGCGCGATGGTGCGGATGCCGGATGCGATCGACGGGCTACCTGCAAAGATGCTGTTGCAGGTGCATGACGAATTGCTGTTCGAAGTGGCCGAAGACGCAGTAGATCAGGTGATCGGCGTGGCGCGGGACGTGATGGAAGGGGCCTCGGACCCTGCGGTCAAGCTGGACGTCAAGTTGAGCGTGGATGCAGGCCAGGGGGCCAACTGGGCCGAGGCGCATTGAGGCAGGCGCTGCTCATCAGGCCCGGCGGGCCCTCTTCGCAGCGGGTCAGTCCGTGGGACTGACCAGGCGGTTGACCACACGTTGTACCGTGGGGCCCAGCAGCAGGATCACGGTGAAGGCGATGGGCCAGCAAAACCCCCAGGACGCCATCCAGTCACCCAGCGTGGTGGGCCCAAACCCGATGGCCTTGACCGTCGCGATACCGGTCACGATGCAGGACATCAGGCCGGACATGATCAGGCTGAAAATGGCGCGGGCGTAACGGGCAGGGATCATATCGGGCATCCTGATTGTCGCGATGCGTTCACCTGCCTGATTTTGCCCAAAAAGACCAGAGCTAGCCCCGCATCCACCCCAGGCTGTCGGTCGTGCGGGGCGTCGATGGGGTATACTCGGCACTGACCCAGTTGATATAGCCCGCAGCCTCCATCGCGGAGAACAGGTGCTTGAAATCGGTGACCCCCCGACCGGGTTCCGAGCGATCCGGGGCGGCGCCGATCTGGGCATGCACCACCCGCGTATGAAAGCGTTCCCAAACGGTATGGGCGTCGCCGTGGATCATATGGGCGTGGAAGCTGTCATATTGCAGACCGACATTGGGGCGGTTCACATGGTCCAGCACCTCGGCTGCCAGATCGTAATCATTCAGGAAATAGTCGGGCTGGGACACCGGGTTGAGAGGCTCGATTGTGAACTGTTGGTCCGGGGCATAATCCGCGGCCCATTGCAGGTTCCGCACAAATGTATCCCGCGCCTCGGGGCCTGAGGCATAGCCTGACATGATGTGGATTAGCGCAGGTTTCAGCACACCAGCATAGCGCATCACACGGCGGATGTCGGATTGAAACCGTGCCTCACCCCCCGGAACGGCGGCATACCCAGGCTCACCCCCGGTATAGTTGGGTGGCGGGGCGTTGATCAGCACCAATTCAAGCCCGTTGGCCAGCAATGCGCGGCGGGTTTCCTTGGCGGCCAGATCATAGGGGAACAGAATCTCAACAGCTTTGAAGCCCGCTTCGGCGGCGGCCTGAAACCGTTCAAGGTAGGGAAGCTCGGTAAAGAGCAGCGAGATATTGGCGGCGAATTTGGGCATGCGGGGTCTCGGGGCGATTTCATGCTGACCTTAGCGGCAGGCTGACTTGGGTGAAAGAGGACCAAAAACGACAGATTGTCGAAAATCGACCAGAATGGTCGTTTCAAATCAACGACCCTCAGAGCCAACGCGGCGAATCAATTCCGATCCCCGTTCAACAGAAGGTTTGGCCCCATGGCGATGAGCCCTGACCCCGCGCGCGGGAACACCCTTTCTGTGTCTGCCGGACGCAGCCCGGTTTTGACTGGCAACGGGCTGGCGGTCGCCTCGATGCTGACCTGGGCGGCGGGGTTTCCGGCGGCTGAGGTGCTGTTGCAAAGCTGGCCGCCGGTTGCGCTGTTTGTGGCGCGGCTAGGGCTTGCGGTGGCGGTCATGGTGCCGATCTGGATCCTGATCGACGGGCCCAGCCGGGTTCTGGGGGCGCGGTGGGGCCATGCGCTGATGGTCGGCGGGGTTCTGGGTGTGGCCATGTTCCTGATCATTCTGGCGCAAAAGTTCACGGACCCAGTGACTGTGGCGATCATCGCCTCATGCGCGCCGCTGTTTGCAACTGTGATCGAGCTGGCGACGGGGGCGCGACGTCTGCGGTGGAATTTTGCGCTGGGCGTCATGGTGTCAATCATCGGGGGGCTGATTGCGACCAGCGCGCTGGCTCCGGCGCAATTGGGGCTGGGGGCCCTGTGTGCAATCGTGTCGACCGCCTTGTTCTGCTGGGCCAGCATGGCAACCGCGCGCGATTTTCCCGAGCTCAGCCAGACCGGGCGCAGTACGATTACCTTTGCGGGCGGGCTGGTCGTGGCCTTGATGCTGTTCTTTGGTGCCAGGCAGATGGGCATGCAGGTCATGCCGACCATCGCGTTTGATGTGCAGCAGGCCGGAATGCTGATGATCTATGCGCTGATCTCAATGGGGTTGAGCCAGGTGTTCTTCATCGCCTCGATTGGCAAGATCGGGGTGGCCCTGACCTCATTCCACATCAATATTGCGCCATTTTACGTGATGCTGATCATGCTGGCGATGGGGGATGAGTGGAATTGGACCCGCGCGCTGGGCGCGGGGATTGTTGCTGTGGCCGTTGTGCTGGCGCAGGATCGCCGCGTGGCGCGCCCGGCCTAATCGGGCAGGGCGTCAGACTGGATCAGCGGGAAAAACTGTCCCCCGGACCACACGCCGAACCAGCCATCGCGGTGGGTGGCAATGTCGACAAGGCGATAGAAACTCTTGCGGTCGATCCGCGCCTCAAGGTTTGTGCGAACCAATACATAGGGTGACGGCTCATCTGTTTCGGGATCGATGACAATTCGGATCGGATGGTCCGGCCCGGCCAGCGCGGTGTCGCCAACATGTGTTGTAAAGATCAGGTTCTGCGCCTCGCCCGTGCCCTCTGCGTCGAAATCGACGGCCACAAACGGCGCATCGTCGACAGTGATTCCCACCTTTTCGACCGGGGTCACCAGATAGTATTTCCCGCCTTCTTTCTTAAGAATTGAGGAAAAAAGCTTCACAAGCTCGAACCTGTTGATGGGCGACCCTAAATAACTCCAGGTGCCATCTTTGGCGATGCGGATGTCCAAATCGCCGCAAAACGGAGGATTCCACAGGTGAACAGGGGGCAAACCCTTGGTTTTGGCCGCTTTGACTGATGCAGCCAGGCCATCAGGGGAAGGTGTCACAGCTTTTTGTCCGCTCATTGCTTTTGCCATTTCCTCTCAGCGCGATACACTCAACTTATAATAGTCCACGGAAGGGAAAGTCATGACCGAACCTGCCGACCTCGTGTCCGAGATCGAAGCGCTGGAAACCAAACTACAAGAGGCCAAGGCCTCGATCACCCGCCGCTTTATCGGACAGGAACGGGTCGTGGACCTGACGCTGACCGCGTTGCTGTGTGGCGGGCATGCGCTTCTGATCGGCCTGCCCGGTCTGGGCAAGACGCGGCTGGTCGAGACGTTGTCGACCGTGATGGGCCTGCATGGCAACCGTATCCAGTTCACGCCCGACCTGATGCCCGCCGATATTCTGGGGTCCGAGGTTCTGGACACGGCCGAGGATGGCTCCCGCCATTTCCGGTTCATTCAGGGTCCGATCTTTTGCCAACTGTTGATGGCGGATGAGATCAACCGCGCCAGCCCGCGCACCCAGTCGGCGTTGTTGCAGGCGATGCAGGAACGCACGGTGACTGTGGCGGGTGAGGATCGGTCGCTGGGTGACCCCTTCCACGTGCTGGCCACGCAGAACCCCATCGAACAGGAGGGCACCTATCCCTTGCCCGAGGCGCAGCTTGACCGGTTCCTGGTGCAGATCGACGTGGAATACCCGGACCGCCAGACCGAGCGTGATATTCTGCTGGCGACCACAGGCGTCGAAGAAGAAGAGGCGCATGAGATTTTCACCAAACAAGAGCTGCTGGCCGCGCAGGTTCTGCTGCGCCGGATGCCGGTGGGGGAGTCCGTGGTTGAACTGATCCTCGATCTGGTCCGCGCCTTCCGCCCCGAAGAGGCCGGCGTGTCCGAGCGCGTTGCTGAGACCGTTGCATGGGGCCCCGGTCCCCGTGCGGCGCAGGCGCTGATGATGACGGTGCGCGCGCGCGCGATGCTGCAGGGGCGGCTGGCGCCCAATGCCGAGGATGTGCTGGACATGGCACGCCCCGTTCTCAGCCACCGGATGGCGCTGAACTTTGCGGCACGGGCGCGGGGTGACAGCCTTGCCGATCTGATCGAAAGCACCGCCGCAGGTCTGGCCCGCACCGAGGCTGCGGCGTGAATGCCGCGCTGACCCTTCGCGAAAGGTCCGAGGCCGAGGCGTCCCGGTTCCCGCCCCTTTTGGCACGGGCCGAACATCTGGCCGGAACCGTCCTGCTGGGCGATCACGGGCGCAGACGATCCGGTCTGGGCGATGATTTCTGGCAATACCGCCCGGCGCAGATCGGTGACAGCCGTCGTATGATCGACCATCGGCGGTCGGCCCGTGGGGATCAGCAATTTGTGCGCGAACGCGAATGGCAGATCGCGCAATCGGTGATGATGTGGATTGATCAGGGGGCATCCATGCGGTTTGCCTCTGACAAGACGCTGCCCCCGAAAGCCGACCGGTCGCGTCTGTTGGCGCTTGCTATCGCCATTCTGCTGGTGCGGGGCGGCGAGCGTGTTGGTCTAACCGGAACCACCTTGCCGCCCCGGCGGGGCAATGCGCAGATCGTGCGGCTGGCGCAGGCCTGGTCCGAGGATTCCGAGACCGACTACGCCCCGCCCGAACACCGCGCGATGATCCCCCATGCGCGGGCTGTGTTCATATCCGACTTCCTTGGGTCGCTGGACGAGGTTGAGCTGGCCCTGACCAAAGCCGCAGATCGCGGAGTCCGGGGTGTGCTGCTGCAGGTGCTCGACCCCAAGGAAGAGACATTTCCCTACCGTGGTCGCACCATTTTCGAAAGCGTCGGTGGGTCTGTGCGGCATGAAACGCTCAAGGCTGGAGAATTGCGGGATCGCTATCTTGAGCGGCTTGCCAAGCGCAAGGATGCGCTGACCCGGTTGTGTCGCGCCACAGGCTGGCAATTGGGCCTGCACCATACCGGTGACAGTGCACAGGCGGCTCTTTTGTGGCTCTATCGCGCGCTGGATGGGGGAACGCGATGACGGTTTTGGCGGGCATCGGCTTTACTGCACCATGGGTGCTGCTGGGTCTGCTGACCCTGCCGATCTTGTGGCTGATCCTGCGCGCCGTGCCACCTGCGCCGATCCGACGTTTGTTCCCTGCCGTGACGCTGTTGTTGGGTCTGAAGGATGAAGAGAGTGTCTCGGATCGGACCCCGTGGTGGCTGTTACTGCTGCGAATGCTGGCCGCGGCGGCGATTATCATTGGGTTGGCCGGACCGGTCCTGAACCCGTCCCGCGATCAGACCGGAACGGGCCCTTTGCTGCTGCTGCTTGATGCCAGCTGGGCCGGGGCCACGCGCTGGTCCTCAACCCTCGATCAGATCGATGCGCAATTGTCCGAAGCCGGGCGCGCAGGCCGCACCGTGGCCATCCTGAGCCTGACGGAGCCTGAACAGCCGGTATTCCAAGCCGCAGAAGCGTGGCGCGGACGTTTGCCCGGTTTGACCCCGACACCATGGCAACCCACCGAATTGCAGATCGATCAGGCAGTGGCCGCTATCGGCCAGTTGGACGGTGGCTTTGACACCCATTGGTTCAGCGACCGTTTGGCCTTTGAAGGGCAAGACCGCGTTCTGGCAGCACTCCAAGCGCGCGGGGCAGTCACTGTCTATCAGGCCGCAACACCGGTTCTGGGCCTGCTGCCCGCCGCTTATCAGGATGGCGTGATCCAACTGACCGCTCAGCGGGCCGAGGCCGGACCTGCCGACAGCATGACCGTTTTGGCGCAAGGCCGCGACCCCGCCGGAGTGATGCGGGTTTTGCAATCGGTCGAGTTGGAGTTTCCCAGTGGTGAGACACTGGCGCAGGTAGACCTGGCGCTGCCATCTGAGTTGCGCGCGCGGATCACAAGGTTTGAGATTCAGGGCCAGCGCTCTGCCGGCGCCTTGACCCTGACCGATGACAGCCTGCGCCGGCGTGAGGTGGCGCTGATTGCGGGCACGCTGAATCGCGAAGGGCTGGAGCTGCTCTCGCCCCTGCATTACCTGACGCAGGTTCTCAGCCCGACGGCGGATTTTGTTGAGGGCGGCTTGCTGGAAGTTCTGCCCGCCAATCCCGACGTGATCGTTTTGGCCGATGTGGCAAAGCTGTCAGATGGTGAGCAATCGGCATTGACAGAATGGGTTGAGCAGGGCGGTTTGCTGCTGCGTTTTGCCGGGCCGCGTATGGCGGCCAGTGATCTGGGCCGGGATGCCGAAGACACGCTGTTGCCGGTGCGCTTGCGCAGCGGCGGCCGTTCGGTCGGCGGTGCCATGAGCTGGGGTGAGGCCAAGGGACTGGCTCCGTTCCCCGAAGGCTCTCCCTTTTTCGGATTGCAGGTTCCGGGGGATGTAACGGTGACCACGCAGGTCATGGCGCAACCAGACCCTAACTTGGCGGATCGGGTGATTGCGTCGCTCTCGGATGGCACGCCGCTGGTGACGCGCAAACCGCTGGGCTTGGGGCAGGTCGTTCTGTTTCATGTGACCGCAGATGCGGAATGGTCCAGCCTGCCCCTGTCGGGCCTGTTCGTTGAGATGCTGGATCGGCTTGCCGTGGCCTCAGCCGCCAAGACCCGTCAGCAGGATCAGTTGCAGGGCACCACGTGGGAGCCTGTTCAGGTCATGGATGGCTTTGGCACCCTGTCCGATGCGGGCAACCTGGCCGGAGTGGACGGGGCAGAGTTGCTTGGTGGCGCGATTGGCCCTGATCTGCAACCGGGGCTTTATGAAAGCGGCAAGCAGAAACTGGCGTTGAACGTGCTGTCCGACGATACCGTCCTCAGCCCCGTTAGCTGGCCCTCGGATGTACCGATCAAGGGGCAGGAGGTCAGTACGGAAACCCCGATCGGGGGGCTGCTTCTCAGCCTCGCGCTGGTGTTGCTGACCGTCGATGTGCTGGCCTCGCTGGCCCTGTCCGGGCGCTTGGGTCTGGCCAAGGCGGCAGCCGTTGCGCTGGGCGCGATGCTGGTTGCGCCGCAGGGTCAGGCGCAAACGCCCGAGGATACGCAGTTTGCCCTGACGGCCACGCAGGAACTGGTGCTGGCCCATGTGCTGACAGGCAATGCACAGGTCGACGACGTGGCCCATGCGGGCATGCGGGGGTTGGCGCAGACGCTGTTCTATCGCACCTCGGTCGAACCTGTGGACCCGATGGGCGTCGATCTGGAACGGGATGAGCTGGCATTCTTTCCGCTGCTCTACTGGCCCGTCACGCCGGATCAGCCGCAGCCCTCGGCCGAGGCCTATGCCAAGCTGAACGCCTATCTGCGTTCGGGCGGGATGATCCTGTTTGATACGCGCGACGCGGATGTGGCGCGGTTCGGGGCCTCCAGCCCCAATGGTCGCAAGCTGCAACAGCTGGCCGCCCCTCTGAATATCCCCGCGTTAGAGCCTGTTCCACGTGATCACGTGCTGACCCGTGCGTTCTACCTGTTGCAGGATTTCCCGGGCCGCTATTCCGGGACCGAGGTCTGGGTTGAGGCCGCGCCGCTGGATGCCGAACAGATTGAGGGGATGCCCTTCCGCAACCTCAATGACAACGTGACGCCGGTGGTCATCGGTGGCAATGACTGGGCCTCGGCCTGGGCCGTGGACCGCAACGGTCAGGCGCTGTTGCCGGTGGGTCGGGGCTATGCGGGCGAGCGTCAGCGTGAGCTTGCGAACCGCTTTGGCGTGAATTTGGTGATGCATGTGCTGACCGGGAACTACAAATCCGATCAGGTGCATGTGCCTGCTTTGCTGGACAGGTTGGGACAATGACCGGAACCGTCATATTCGATCCGTTGGTGCCATGGCCCGTTCTGGCGATTGTCGCAGCGATTGCAGGCACAGGTGTGATACTGGCCCTGTGGCGCGGTTTGTCGGGCTGGGCTCTGCGTGGGCTGGCGGCCGTGGTCGTGATCGCTGCGCTGACCGGGCCCGCCTATCAGGTCGAAGATCGCGCGCCCCTGACCGATATCGTTCTGATGATCGAAGATCAAAGCGCCAGCCAGAGCCTGTCGGACCGGGCCGAACAGACAGCGCAGGCCGCCGACAGCCTGGCTGCCGAGATTGAAAGCCGGGACAACACGGAACTGCGCCGGATCGCGGTCGGGGATGGCGATGGCGACGCGGGCACGCAGGTCATGGCGGCGCTGAATGCCGCGCTGGCCGAGGAACCGCGCGCCCGGATTGCGGGTATTCTGGTGGTTTCGGACGGGATCGTTCACGATGTGGATCAGGCCCCGGACCTGCCCGCCCCGCTGCATTTGCTGCAGACCGGTCGGGCAAGTGACTGGGACCGCCGCCTGATTGTCCGCAACGCCCCTGCCTTTGCCATCATTGATGAGCCGGTGACCCTAACGTTGCGGGTCGAAGACAGCGGTGCCGCCCCGGCCGGTGCCTTGACCGCGCCGCTTGAGGTCTCGGTTGACGGGGCCGAGCCCGAGCAGTTCACCATTCCTATTGGTGTCGATGTGGAATTGCCGATTGCCTTGCCCCATGGCGGGCGCAATGTGCTGCAATTCACCGTGCCGCGCGCCGAAGGGGAACTGACCGATCGCAACAACACGGCGCTGATCCAGATGAACGGCGTGCGCGACCGGCTGCGGGTGCTGCTGGTTTCGGGTGAGCCGCATCCGGGTGGGCGCACATGGCGCAACCTGCTGAAATCCGACAGCTCGGTCGATCTGGTGCATTTCACCATCCTGCGCCCGCCGGAAAAACAGGACGGCGTGCCGGTGGATGAACTTTCGCTGATCGCCTTTCCAACGCGCGAGCTGTTTCTGGAAAAGATCAACGATTTCGATCTGATCATCTTTGACCGCTACAAGCGCCGGGGCATCCTGCCTGCGATTTATCTGGATAACGTCACCCAGTATATCAACGATGGCGGCGCGGTTCTGGTCGCGGCAGGCCCGGATTTTGCCAGTGCCGACAGTATCTTCCGCTCACCACTGGCCCCGATCCTGCCAGCCCATCCCACGGCGCGGGTGATTGAGGAACGCTTTGTGCCAATGGTGACCGATCTGGGGCACCGCCACCCTGTGACCACCGAACTGGGCGATTCCGAGGATTGGGGGGCCTGGCTGCGCCAGATCGATGTCAGCCAGCGTTCGGGCGAGATGTTGATGACCGGCGTTGATGACCGTCCGCTGCTGGTGCTGGACCGCGTGGGCGAAGGGCGCGTGGCGCTGCTGGCGTCGGACCATGCGTGGCTGTGGAGTCGCGGCTTTGAAGGCGGCGGCCCGCAGCTGGAACTGCTGCGCCGTCTGGCCCATTGGATGATGAAAGAGCCCGAGCTTGAGGAAGAGGCCATGTGGGCCGAAGCCAACGGTCAGGTCATGCGTATCATCCGCCAGACGCTGGGGGATGAGATCGGTCCCGTCACCATCACCCGTCCCAACGGTAAAACGCTTGAGATCACGCTGGACGAGGTCTCTCCGGGCCGGTTCGAGGCACAGTATTTCGGCCCCGAGATTGGGTTGTACCGCCTGCAAGAGGGCGATCAGTCTGCCGTGATCGGCCTTGGCCCTGCCGCGCCGAAAGAGTTTGAGCGCACAATCGCAACCGATGAGGTTCTTGCGCCCCTGCTGGCCGAAATGCGGGGCGGCGCGCTGGCGGTTGAAGATGGCCTGCCCGCGATCCGCGAGGTGCGCGCCGGGCGTCCCGCTGCCGGGCGCGGCTGGATTGGCCTGACCCCGCGCAACGCTTATGAAACGCGCGATGTCACGCAGGCCGGGCTGTTGCCGCCATGGCTGGTTCTGCTGCTGGCAGGTGGTTTCCTGCTGGGCGGGTGGCTGCGCGAGGGGCGGCGCTGATTACTCGAACACCACGCTGACGCTAGGATTACCCGGCAACCCGGCATAGGTGACCGACGCGCCCCCTTTGCCTTTCGCGGGGGGAACAAGCGGCCCGAATGACCCGACCGAGATCAGGTCTCCGGGCTGGAACGAGATGCCTTTTGACATCAGCCATAGCGCCGCATTGGCCGGATGCCCCAGAACCGCAGTGCCCGGGACCTGTGCCAGAATCTCACCATCCGCTGCGAGGAGCGTAACGGTCATATCGGCCAGTGCCTGCGTCATGGCCGCCGGGTCTGACACCGCAATCTCTGCACCCAATACGCCCAGTTTTGGCGCAACTCCAATGGCGGTCAGGGTTTCCGGCGTAATCGGTTCACCTTCGGCGAGGGTCAGATCGGGTAGCTCAATAAAGGGATGAACGGCCGAGATATGCTCCATGATCTCAACTGGGGTTGTGGCCTGATTGATGCCTGCATCGCCAACGACCAAAATCAAATCGGCCTCAAACACCGGACGGGCACCCCATTGCGCCGGAACCCTTGCGCCATCGCTCAGCATCATGTCGCGGAACAGCACGCCCCGTACCGGTTCGGACGCGCCGAACCGGTTTTGCGCAGGCGGGCTGGTCAAACCGGCCTTGTAGCCAATGACAGGACCCAGATGCGGCTCTAATGCAGCGACAATGCGGGCCTGAGTGCACAGCGCATCCTCCATATTTCCAGTGGCGGACAAGGCTGCGGTCGGGGTGTTGCTCAGGTAGTCTGACACAAATTGCGCGACCTGTTCGTCAGTGGCGCAATCGGCCCGTGCGACCGAAGCGGATAAGGCGAACACGCAGATCAGTTGGATGGGACGCATGGCAAACCTTTCATTGCCGAAACTCTGACACGGCGCGCATCGTTCCGGCAACGGCTTAAGCACTTTTTCACGCTCTGCCCGGATGCTGTGCCCGACCGACCCAGGATAATCTAAGATGAGTCTTGCAAACAAACTGGCGCAGGAACGGCGCGCGCGTCTGGCGGCGGAACGCCTGTTAGAGATGAAACAGGCCGAGCTTTCGGCAGCCAACCGCAAGCTGGGTCTGCATGCTGTGGCGTTGACCAAACGCATCGGTGAAACCCAGGCCGAGGTTGAAACGGTGCGCGGCGAAAACGAAAAGGTCAAATCCGATCTGACACGCGCGAATGCCAAGATGGAACTGGCCGAGCGCCGGTTGTGGCAGTCCATGCAGACCATTCAGGATGGCTTTGCCTTCTTTGATCACCAGAACTGTCTGATCGCGGCGAATGCCACCTATCTGATGCTGTTTGACGGATTGGATGAGGTCGCTCCGGGCATTTCCTATGCGCGTATCCTTGAGATTCTGACCGACGAGGGCCTTGTGGATATCGGCACGGAACCGGCCTCGGACTGGCGGCGCAGAATGTTGGAGCGCTGGACGCTGCCGCATCCTGAATCGGTGGTGATCAAGCTGTGGAATGGCGAGTATTTCAAGATGATCGACCAGCGCGGCAATGGTGGTGACGTCATCAGCCTTGGCCTGAACATCACCGCCACCGTCCGCAATGAGGCCGAGTTGAACGCCGCCCGCGAACGGGCCGAGGCCGCGAACAGAGCCAAATCCGCCTTTCTGGCCAATATGAGCCATGAGATCCGAACCCCGATGAACGGCATTGTCGGCATGACCGAGCTGTTGTCGGAAACCCCTTTGGATGAGGAACAGCGCCTGTACCTCAACACCATCCGCAATTCGGGTGAGGCGCTGTTGGTGATCATCAACGACGTTTTGGACTATTCGAAAATCGAAGCGGACAAGCTGATCCTGCACCCTGAACAGTTCGACTTCGAACGCTGCATTCTTGAGGTCGCGATGCTGTTGCAGCCCAGCGTGCGCGACAAGGGGCTGTCTTTGCTGGTGGATTACGACCTGTTCCTGCCGACACTCTTTGTGGGCGATCCCGGACGTGTCCGGCAGGTGCTGACCAATCTGGTCGGCAACGCGGTGAAGTTCACCTCGGACGGGCATGTGTTGATCCGCGTGACCGGGGTGCCGAATGCCGAGACAAACAGCTGCGACATTCACGTGGCGATCGAGGATACAGGCATCGGGATCGAGGCTGAAAAGGTCACGCATATCTTTGGTGAGTTCAATCAGGTCGAGGATGCGAAAAACCGCGAATTCGAAGGCACCGGGCTGGGTCTGGCGATCACCAAACGTCTGGTGACCCTGATGGGCGGCTCGGTCTGGGTCGAAAGTGAGCCGGGTCAGGGATCATGTTTCGGGTTCCGGGTGTCGCTGCCCACGGTTGAGGGGCCGCAGCCCGCACCGCCCGATCTTCACGGGCGTCTGCGCCATGTCATCGTGGTCGAGGATCTGGCCGTGAACCGCGCGATCCTGTCGAAACAGCTGGGCCGGTTGGGCTCACGCGTGACGGTCTGCGCCACCGGGGCCGAGGCGCTGGCGGCCGTGGACGATTCCGTGGACCTGCTGCTGTGCGATCATGACCTGCCGGATATGGACGGGCTGGATCTGGCGACAACGCTGAAAGACCGCGGCTGGGGCGATGTTCCGGTGGTGGTGATGTCTGCCAATCCCGGCATCATCCACGCCAATCCGGCCCGGCATCTGATCGAAGGTGTGTTGCAAAAACCGATCCCGCGGGCCGAGCTTTATGCCCGCCTGACCACTCTGGGTCGCGCGCCGGTGGACCCGCAGCCGGACGCGCCCGTCGTTCAGCCCGCGCCGACCGCGGACCACCCGCGCAAAATGCGCGTTCTGGCGGCCGAGGATAACCGAACCAACCAGTTGATCCTGCAAAAGATGGTCAAGGATCTGGATATTGACCTGAAATTCGCAGGTAACGGGCTTGAGGCTGTTGAATACTATCAGACATTCGACCCGGACCTGATCTTCATGGATATCTCGATGCCCAAGATGGATGGCAAACAGGCGACCTCGGAGATCCGGTGGCGTGAGGTTGAGACCGGCCGCCATGTGCCCATTGTGGCGCTGACGGCTCATGCCATGGCGGGGGATGACCAGGGCATCCTTGCGGCGGGGCTGGACCACTATCTGACCAAACCGCTGCAAAAACGCAAAATCCAACAGATGATCCTGGATCATCAACCGGAACAGACCTTGCCCGTGATTGCCGACCCCGCCACGGCTGACTAAGTTGGTTTCATGACAGATCGTGGATTTCAGCCCCGCGCTTTGGGCGAGATCGCCATTCGCTGCGCCGATATGGCGGCAATGGTTGCGTTTTACGAAGATGTGATCGGTCTAAAGCGCCTGATGGGCGACCATAACAGTGCCATCACATTCTTTGAAATTGCCCAGGGATTCGGCGGCCATACGCAGGTGCTGGCGCTGTTTCACCACACCGCAGCACCGCGTCCCGGCCTGCATCCCTCGGGGTCTGATGCGCCTGTGACCGGGGCGGGGTCGTCCCTGCATCACATCGCACTCTCGCTGCCTTTTGCCGAACAAGAGGCGGTGATGCGTTGGTATGACAAACTGGGCCAGCCCTACCGCGTTGAACAGTTCGGCTGGATCGGTTGGCGCGGCATTTTCACCGAAGACCCCGAAGGTAATACGGTGGAACTGGTGGCCTATGACCCCTCGATGCGGGATCAGGCCTGATAGGGGCGCACAAAGACCGGTTTGTCTTCTTCCGACAGGTCGGCGCGGTATTCATAGCCTCCGGTGTCGAAATCCAGCAGACCCTTGGGATCGGTCAGGCGATGTTGGACGATGTAGCGCGCCATGGCACCGCGCGCTTTCTTGGCGAAAAAGCTGACAATTTTGGGGGTGCCCGCCTTGTCTTCCATGAAGACGGGCGTAATGACCTGCAGTTTCAGCGCCTTGAGGTCGACCGCACCGAAGTATTCCTGGCTGGCGCAATTCACCAAGACATCTGATCCGATCTGATCGCCTTGGGCGTTCAGCGCCTTGCTCAGCTGGTCGCGCCAATATTCATACAGGTTCTTGCCGCGCCGGGTTTTCAGCTTGCTGCCCATCTCAAGCCGATAGGGCTGAATGGCGTCCAGCGGACGCAGCATGCCGTAAAGACCCGACAGAATGCGCAGGTGATCCTGCGCCCAGGCCATTTCGTCTGCATCCAAAGACGCGGCCTCAAGCCCCTGATAGGTGTCGCCTGCAAAGGCCAGCGCGGCGGGGCGGGTCAGATCGGCCTCGGGCGCGTCTGAGAAGGCGCGGTACCGGTCACGGTTCAGGCGCGCCAGATCATCGCTCAGGTCCATCAGCTTTTTCAGATCGCCCAGCGTCAGGTTGCGGGCGGTTTTCGACAAGCGGATCGCGTCGTCCTGAAAATCGGGTTGCGTGACCGTCACATCGCGCTCGGCCCAGTCCAGCCGCTTGGCCGGGGAAATCACTACCAGCATATCCGCCCTTACTCCTTGCCTGATACCCGGTACTTAGCCCGCCTGTTCCAGCACGTCCAGAAAGGCCGCGCCAAACCTTTCGTGACGACGATCGCCCAGCACCTGTTCCAGCCCGCGCTGATCGCCGGGCCGCAGCTGCGCCACCTTGGCCAGTTGCGAGGCCGAGCAGGTCAGCGGTTTGTCGATCCCGTCGGGCCCGCGCGACAGCTGGGTCTGAACCTCAAGCAGCTGGTCGTAAATATCCCCCTGATCGCGTCCAGCCAGTTTGCGGCGGGCAGGGTGCAGGGCCGCGGCTTCGCCCGCGATCACCTCAAGGAACGTATCGCCATAGCGCTCCAGCTTTTTTGCGCCCACACCGCCGATCCGGGCCATGTCGTCCAGCGTCATCGGGCGGGTTTCGGCCATCTCGATCAGGGTTCGGTCGGGGAAGATGACATAGGCCGGCACCCGCTGCAATTCCGCCAGCGCGCGGCGTTTGGCCTTGAGCGCGGACAGCAGAGGCGCGTCTTCTTCAGCCACCATCGCTTTGACGGCGGGGCGGCGGGTGGCTTTGCGGATCGTGTCCTTGCGCAGGTTGATCTGCGCCTCGCCTTTCAGGATCGGTTTTGCGGCCTCGGTCATGCGCAGGGCACCGTGGCGGTCGGGGTCGGGGCGGACCAGATCGTGCCCCATCATTTGCCGGAAGATCGCTTGCCATTGCGGACGCGACCAATCCTTGCCGATGCCCCATGTGGACAGGGCGTCATGCCGCCGGGCGCGGATTTTGTCGGTTTCATTGGCCAACAGGATGTCGATCAGATGGCCCGATCCAAACCATTCCTCTGTGCGCAGGATACATGAAAGGGCCATACGGACAGGCGTGGTGCCGTCGAAAACCTCGGGCGGGGTGTCGCACAGATCGCATTTGCCGCAGGGCTCGGCCTGTTCCCCGAAATAGCCCAGCAGAGTTTGACGGCGGCAGACCAGCGCCTCGGCCAGCCCAAGTAGAGCGTTCAGACGGGCATGGTCGGCCATGCGCCGTTCCGGCGGGGCCAGCCCCTCGTCGATTTGCGAGCGGCGCAGGCGGATGTCGTCGGGGCCAAAAAGGGTTAGCGTTTCCGCGGGCCCGCCATCGCGGCCCGCACGACCGATCTCCTGATAATAGGCTTCGATGGATTTGGGCAGGTCCGCATGGGCGACCCAGCGGATGTCGGGTTTGTCGATGCCCATGCCAAAGGCCACGGTGGCAACGACGATCAACCCGTCCTCACGCGCAAAACGGGTTTCGACAATGCGCCGATCTTCGGGGTCCATGCCGCCGTGATAGTGGCAGGCCACGTGGCCCTCGGCGCGCAGGGCCTGCGCCAGCACCTCGGTCTTGTTGCGGGTGCCGCAATAGGCGATGCCGGATTGCCCTTTGCGCGCGGCGGCGAAATCCAGCACCTGTTTGCGCGGCCCGTCCTTGGCAGCAAAGGCCAGATGGATGTTGGGCCGGTCAAACCCGCGCAGGAATTTGCGCGGTGCGGTGCCGTCGAACAGTTTCTCGACAATCTCGTCCTGCGTTTCCGCATCCGCTGTGGCAGTGAAGGCCGCCAAGGGCACATTCAGGGCGCGCCGCAGTTCTCCGATCCGTAGGTAGTCAGGGCGGAAATCATGGCCCCATTGGCTGACGCAATGGGCCTCGTCCACCGCAATAAGACTTACATTGATCCGCCGCAGCATGCCCAAAGCCGACCCGGCGGCCAGACGTTCGGGGGCCATGTAGAGCAGTTTCAGCCGACCGGCCTCCAACGCCTCCCACACTGCGTCGGTCTCTTCGGGGGTGTTGCCGGATGTCAGGGCACCGGCCTCGACACCGGCCTCTTGCAACCCGCGTACCTGATCGCGCATCAGGGCGATGAGGGGGGAAATCACCACCGTCACCCCGTCGCGCATCAGCGCAGGCAATTGGAAACACAGGGATTTTCCGCCCCCGGTGGGCATGATGGCCAACACATTTTCGCCCAGCGTGACGGCATCGACGATCTCTTCCTGACCGGGGCGGAAGTCGTCGAATCCAAAGACATCTCGCAGCAAAGGCGCGGCGTCGAACATGTGGGGGGTGCCCTGTTTTAAGGTTTATCTGCTCTTAAGACAGGACAATCACATACTAAGATTCGGTGAACAAGAGGTCAGACGAAATAGACCATATTGTTGATCAGGATGATCCGTAGGGCATAGACCCCGATCAGCACTACCAAAGGCGTCAGGTCCAGCCCGCCCATATTGGGCAGAATGCGCCGGATCGGGCCATAAATAGGTTCCAGTATCCGGTTCAGACCATACCAGATTTGCGCCACCAGCTGCTGGTGCAGGTTGAGCACCTGAAAGTTGATCAGCCAGCTCATGATCACATGGGCCAGAATGATGAACCAGACAATGTCCAGGATCAGCAACAGAATTTGGATCAGCGACAGCATGGGGCCTCCGGGTAGTCGATTGCCTGAGACCTAAGCGCCCCCGCACCAAAGAGCAAGCCCGCCAACAGAGTGCTTGCGAAATGACCCAAAGCCCCGTCTTATGAATGCAACGATAACAGGGGCAGTCATGGCAGAGATTTCCAAGCGCAAGCGCATCTGGGGCTGGTGGTTTTTCGATTGGGCATCGCAGCCCTATCACTCGCTGCTGGTGACCTTTGTCTTTGGACCCTATTTCGCCGGTGTCGCGGCCGGGTATTTCTCGGGCACCGGGCTGGATGCCGAGGCTGCGGCTGCGCGGGCGCAGACGGTCTGGGCCAATTGCCTGACCATTACAGGCCTGATTATCGCCTTTGGCGCTCCGCTTTTGGGGGCGTTGGCGGATGTGTCCGGGCGGCGCATTCCTTGGATATTCGGCTTTTCGGTGATGTATGCCGTGGGATCAGCCGCGCTGTGGTACACGATGCCCGACGGATCAAACATGTGGCTGATGCTGTCGGCCTTTGGTCTGGGGTTTGTGGGTGCCGAATACGCGCTGATCTTCATCAACTCGCAGCTGCCCGAGCTGGGCGATGACAATGAGGTGGGCGAGATTTCGGGCTCGGGATTTGCGTTCGGGTATTTTGGCGGGCTGATCTCACTTGCGATCATGCTGACCCTGTTTGTCGAGCAACCCAACGGCAAAACGCTGATCGGTATTGCGCCGATCCTTGGGCTGGACGCCGCCGCGCAAGAGGGGACGCGGTTCGTCGGTCCCTTTACCGCCGGGTGGTTCATTCTGTTCATGGTGCCCTATTTCCTGTGGGTGCGGGATGACCCGGACAGCAACAAGAAAGGCAGTTTTGCTGAAGCGCTGCGCCTGCTGGGCAAGTCCATTTCCGATCTCAGGCACCGGGGTAGCCTGGCCAGCTATCTGGTGTCGTCGATGTTCTACCGGGATGCGCTGAACGGGCTTTACAGTTTTGGCGGCGTTTACGCGCGGCTGGTGCTGGAATGGGATCTGATCAAGATCGGCGTATTTGGGATTGTCAGCGTTCTGGCCTCAGCCATCTTTGCGTGGATCGGGGGCAAGGCCGATAAGAAATACGGCCCTAAGCCGGTCATTCTGTTGGCGATCTGGGTTCTGATCTTTGTCTGCATCACGGTGGTGTCGATGGACCGCACACAGATTTACGGAATCCCGCTGGCCGAAGGTTCAAACCTGCCCGACATGGTGTTCTTTGGTTGTGGTGTTCTGATTGGTGGCATGGGCGGCATTTTGCAATCGGCCAGCCGATCCCTGATGGTGCGCCACACTGATCCCAAGGCCCCTGTGGAAAGCTTTGGTCTGTATGGTCTGTCGGGGCGTGCCACCGCCTTTGCCGCGCCCTTGCTGATCGGAATTGCCACAACGGTCACCGGCAGCGCGCGTCTGGGGGTGTCACCGATCATCGCTTTGTTTATTCTGGGCCTATTCCTGATGCGCTGGGTGAAACCGGAAGGGGATCAGAGCAGATGATTTTACTACGTTTTTTGGCAATAATTGCCGCGATTACATTGGCAGGAACGGCTGGGGCGCAACCTCTGGCCAAGCAATTGTTCGGGGCGCAAAAGCAAAGCTCAGCCCAAAAACCGGCCGCGTTCGGCAGTTATTCGCGCGGATGTGCGGCCGGATCGGTCCAACTGCCCGAGACGGGACCGACATGGCAGGCCATGCGCCTGTCGCGCAACCGAAACTGGGGCCACCCCGAGGCGATCGACTATGTGCAGGACCTCAGCCGGTTTGCGGCCAGGCAGCCGGGGTGGAATGGTCTCTATATCGGGGATATCAGCCAGCCGCGGGGCGGCCCGATGACATCCGGGCATCGCTCTCATCAGTTGGGCCTGGATATCGATATCTGGATGCTGCCGGGCGACAACATGCGCCTGAGCCGCAAAGCGCGCGAGAACCTCTCATCGATTTCCCTGCGCCGCGCCAATGGGGCTTTTGTCAATGGCAACTGGACCAAACAACATCATGAGATTCTGAAAGCAGCCGCCAAGGACAAGCGCGTGGCGCGGATTTTCGTCTTTCCCGGTGCCAAGGTTCAGATGTGCAAGGACGAGAAAGGCAACCGCGCGTACCTGCGCAAAATCCGGCCATGGTGGGGGCATCACTATCATTTCCACGTGCGTCTCGCCTGTCCGCGCGGCTCCAACGGGTGTGTCAACCAAGATCCGCCCCCCAAGGGGGATGGCTGTGATCAGGCGCAGGAGTGGGTGAACAATATCCTTAACCCGCCGCCGCCTGATCCGAATGCGCCTGCGCCAAAGCCCCGGCGTGAATATCGTCTGGCTGATCTGCCACAGCAATGCGCCGCCGTACTGCAATCCAACTGATCGCAGCGCTGCCATTGGCAGGAATGGCATGGGGGGTCGAGGTTAAATCGGCCACCCATCTGCACAGTTTTGCCTGGCGGCACAGTGCCGACTGGTTTGGCGGGTTCTCGGCCCTGCAGATCACCGACAATGGCCGCCAGATGATTGCGCTCAGTGACCGCGCTGTTTTGGTGCGCGCAGCCATCACGCGGGACGGGGACGCGATCACCGGTATTTGGATCACCGGAAACTGTCCGGTCCTGTCCAGCAAGGGTCGCCCGTTGAACGGCGGAGCGGGGGATTCCGAAGGGATCGCCTTTGCCCCGGATGGAAGCTTTTACATCTCGTTCGAGGCCGTCCACCGCGTGGCCTGGTATGCAGGCCCCGATAGCCCCGCCCGCGTGCTTCCGCGCCCGGACAGTTTCAACGGGCTGAACCCCAACGGCTCGTTCGAGGGGCTGGCCATCGATGATCGGGGGCGTCTCTATACCTTGCCGGAAAAAAGCCGCACGGCTGAGGGTGCCATCCCGGTCTATCGCTGGGATGGTCAGGTATGGTCGACCCCGTTTGTGCTGCCGCAACGGGGCAGGTTCCTGCCCGTCTCGGCTGATTTCGGGCCGGATGGCCGGTTCTATGTGCTCGAACGCAGCCTGTCGCTGATCGGGTTTCAATCGCGCCTGCGCCGGTGGCGGATCGCGGGATCAAAGGCTGAGGCCGAAGAAACCCTGTTCACAACCAGCATCGGCGCGCATGACAACCTCGAAGGTCTGTCCGTCTGGCGCGACGATCAGGGGCGTTTGCGGGCCACCATGATCTCGGACGACAATTTCCTGGCCCTGCAACGCACCGAGTTGGTGGAATATCTGCTGCCTGATTGACTTGGGCGGTCCAAGGGTCTAAACGCACAGCTTGCCTTGGGACGGTCCCTTGGCCAAGTCGCCGCTACCTTGTCAAAACGGGCATCAAAACATGCAACGCGCTTACATCCCCGGCATTATTGCCATGGCCGCCATTGTTGTGGCCTCGAACATCCTGGTCCAGTTCCTTGTCTTTGACGGGCTGTTGACCTGGGGTGCCTTTACCTATCCGCTGGCCTTTCTGGTCACTGACATCATGAACCGCGTCTACGGCGTGTCCACCGCCCGCAAAGTTGTCTTCGCGGGTTTCATAACGGGCATCATCTGCTCGCTGATTGGCAGCCAGATCATGCTGCAGGGTGACGGGTTCACCTATGCCGCCGTGCCGCTGCGGATCGCTGTTGCGTCCGGCACAGCCTTTCTGATCGCGCAGCTGACCGACGTCACCGTGTTCAACGCGATGCGCGGTGGCCGCTGGTGGCGCGCGCCGCTGATCTCGACGCTGGTCGGGTCGGCGCTGGATACGACGATCTTCTTCACACTGGCCTTTTCGGCCTCGGTCACGGTCTTCGGTGCCAATGCCGACGCCGCAATCAACTGGGCGTGGGAGCCGGTGCCCTTCATGCTATCCGGCCCGATGACTCCGCTGTGGGTGACGCTGGCCTTTGCCGACTGGCTGGTGAAACTGTCGCTGGCGATGATCGCGCTGGTCCCGTTCAAGGTAATTGTCTCGCGCCTGACCGCACAGCCTGCTTAAAAAAGTGCTTTGAGAATGGCGCATCTTGTGTCAGGCTCAAAGTCAACCGCAACAGATAGAAAAGGAGGTGATCCAGTGTCAAGAAAGAGATTGGAGAGAGGTGTCGGAACAACCGGGGGGATCGCCTGTTAAGGCAGCCCTTGGCGGAGCGCTCGCTCCGGCTGGTCGAGTGATCTAACCGACCCGACCTCCTGAACTTTCGAAGGGCCGTCCCATCGGGGCGGCCCTTTTTGTTTCCCCGCATGGCGGCTATGGTCCGCCTCATGTTGCGCATCACGGACGATATCGCCCTGCAAGATTGGGAAATGACGGAAAGCTTCGTGCGGTCCTCCGGCCCCGGCGGGCAGAATGTGAACAAGGTCTCAACCGCCGTTGAGCTGCGGTTCGAGGCTGCGCGCTCGCCTTCGCTGCCTGATCCTGTGAAGAACCGGCTGAAACGGCTGGCTGGTCGCCGCTGGACCAAAGATGGCGCGATCATCATCCAGTGCGAAGAAACCCGGTCGCAGGCCCGCAACCGCGAGATTGCCCGCGCCCGGCTGGCTGACCTCATCACCCGCGCGCTGGTCAAACCCAAACGCCGGATTGCCACCAAACCCACCTATGGCTCGGTCAAGCGCCGTCTGGCCGCCAAAAAGGCGCGCGGGGACGTAAAGGCCCTGCGCGGCAAGGTTTCCGAAGATTGAACTGGCAGTTTCGCCGCACCTTGCTAGTCTGACCCCGGTAAGGGAGAGCAAGATCATGAGGTTACAGGGCAAAACCGCAATCGTGACGGGCGGCGCGTCGGGCTTTGGCGCGGGGATCGTGCAAAAATTCCTGTCCGAAGGTGCGCGGGTCATGATCGCCGATATCAACGGCGCAGCGGCTGAAGAACTGGCGCAGCAGCATGACAACGCCGTGGCGCAACAGGTTGACGTGGCCGATGCGGCCTCGGTGCAGGCAATGGCCAAGGCGGCGATGGACCAATTCGGCCCGCTGGACATTCTGGTCAACAATGCCGGTGTCACCCATATGCCCACCCCACTTGAGGACGTCTCTGAGGATGATTTTGACCGCGTTTTCAACGTGAATATGAAATCCGTCTACCTCACGGCGCGCGCTTTCGTGCCCGCCATGAAGGCGCGGGGGGCAGGGGCAATCCTGAACGTGGCCTCAACTGCCGGTCTGTCGCCGCGCCCGAACCTGAACTGGTATAATGCTTCCAAGGGCTGGATGATCACCGCAACCAAGACCATGGCCGTCGAACTTGCCCCGTCCGGCGTGCGTGTGAACGCCATCTGCCCCGTGGCCGGAGAGACCCCGCTGCTGAAATCCTTCATGGGTGAAGATACGCCCGAAATGAGGGCCAAGTTCCTGTCGACCATCCCCATCGGGCGCTTTTCAACCCCCGAGGATATGGCCAACGCGGCCCTGTTCCTCTGCTCGGATGAGGCCAGCATGATCACCGGAACGGCCCTCGAAGTGGACGGAGGCCGATGCATCTGACCCGTCCCTTCTTCTGTTTGAAAATACTTCCGCCGGAGGCAGCGCGCTTGCGCGCTTTCCAACTCCAACATCAGAACCTGTCATGACCCCCGGACCAAGAAACCTGATCACCGATGTCCCCGGCCTGCTGGTCGGCAATGCACAGGACGGGGCACTGAAATCCGGCACCACCGTTCTGACCGCGGATCAGCCCTTCACGACGTCGGTCCATGTGATGGGGGGCGCGCCCGGCACGCGAGAGACGGATCTGTTGGCGCCGGACAAATCCGTTACGCAAGTGGATGCAATTGCGCTGTCGGGCGGGTCGGCCTTTGGTTTGGATGCGTGCTCGGGCGTGTCCGACGCCCTGCGCGCGCGGGGCCGGGGCTATGCGGTGGGGGATATTGCCGTTCCGATCGTGCCCGGTGCGATTCTGTTCGACCTGTTGAATGGCGGTCAGAAAAACTGGACCGAGAACCCCTATCGCGCCCTTGGATACGCAGCGTTCGACGCCGCTTCGCAAGACTTCGCGCTGGGAAGCACGGGCGCGGGCACCGGGGCATTGGCAGCCAGACATAAAGGCGGGCTGGGCTCTGCCTCTGTGGTGCTGGAAAGCGGTGTAACTGTCGGGGCATTGGTTGCGGCCAATCCATTGGGCAGTGTGACAACCCCCAATGACCGGCACTTTTGGGCCGCTCCGTTTGAAATTGACGGCGAGTTCGGCGGTTTAGGGCCTGATATCGGTACGGGTCTGGGTCAACCAGCGCCCAGCCTCAAGGCGCAGGCCATGCGGCCCGCCGATCCGGGTAAGGGCAACACCACAATTGCCATTGTCGCCACCGATGCCACGCTGACAAAACCTCAATGCCAGCGGCTTGCCGTGGCAGCCCATGACGGAATTGCCCGCGCGATCCTGCCCGCCCACACGCCGGGGGACGGAGATCTGGTCTTTGGCGTCAGCACTGGCGCGCGCGCCTCTTGTACGGATACTGAACTTGGGATGATCGGACACGCCGCCGCATTGTGCCTGGCGCGGGCCATTGCGCGGGCGATTTATCTGGCGACGCCGGCCGAAGGGGATCTTTTGCCCTGCTGGTCGCAGCCACTTGATCTCGGTTAAGGACGACTAAGGTCGGATTGTGACACGGTGCCCTCGCGCGGCAATCTGCGCGTTGACTCTTTTCTGTGCCGGCGTTCCATTCGGTGCAGCCAAAATGTATCGGAGCAAACAGCTATGAACCGCATTCTCGCGACCGCAATTGTCGGCCTGTTGGCCCTTCCCGCTTATGCAGAAGGTGATGCAGAAGCCGGAAAGAAGGCGTTTAACAAATGCAAATCCTGCCATATGATCGCTGACCCTGACGGCGAAGTGATCGTCAAAGGCGGCAAGACCGGACCGAACCTGTATGGCATCGCAGGCCGTACTGCAGGCACCGTTGAAGGGTTCAAATACGGCGACAGCATCGTTGCCGCTGGCGAAAACGGACTGGTTTGGGACGAAACGACCTTTGTTGAATACGCTCAGGACCCCAAGGCGTTCCTGAAAGACTATCTGGGCGAAACCTCGGCTAAATCGAAGATGACCTTCCGCCTGAAGAAAGGCGGCGAGGACGTTTATGCCTATATCGTCAGCGTTTCGGGCGAATAACGCCTGACGTCTGCCCATTCCTGTTAGCGTTACAAAAGGCCGCAGCCCCTGCGGCCTTTCGTGCGATTGATCACAAGCCGCATCAGCGCCACGTTGGAGGGACGAGGAGCGTCATGACTGGAATCGCTTCTCAGAGCTAAGCCGATCTGGCGGCAGCCAACCCGCATTTCCCGCCATCCTGGCGGATCGGCAGCAGGAGACAACATATGGGAATCATGATCCCGGCCTGGGTTGATGGCGAATTGACCGCAGTGGACAAGCTTGAGGCGCATGAAAAGGGCCTGCGGCACAAGGCCGTGTCGGTGTTTGTCGTCCGCGGGACCGAGATTTTGCTGCAACGCCGGGCTATGGGAAAATATCACACGCCGGGCCTTTGGGCGAATACCTGCTGCACCCATCCCCGCTGGGGCGAGACGCCTTCTGAATGCGCGGTGCGCCGCCTGAGGCAAGAGCTGGGCATCACCGGGCTTTATCCTGAATATCGTCACCGGCTGGAGTACCATGCCGATGTGGGCAATGCGATGATCGAGCACGAGGTGGTCGATGTCTTTCTGGCCCATGTCCGCGGCCCATTGCAGATCGAACCGAACCCGGATGAGGTGATGGATATTCGCTGGATCGATTATCATGACCTGTTGGCCGAGGTGCAGCGTCATCCGACGCGGTTCACCCCTTGGCTGAAGATCTATCTGCACAACTATGCCGACACGATTTTTGGCCCTGATCTGATCATCTCGGCCGCCACCTGAACGCTACGGCTTGCAAGGGCCGTCCAAGCCGCCTAAATCAACGCGTCATGGCCAAGCAAAAGCAGAAGACCGACCCGAATTACAAAGTCATCGCCGAAAACCGGCGCGCCCGCTTCGATTACGCGATTGAAGAGGATATCGAGTGCGGCATCATGCTGGAAGGGTCCGAGGTCAAATCCCTGCGCGCAGGCGGGTCGAACATTGCGGAAAGCTATGCCTCGGTCGACGATGGAGAGTTGTGGCTGATCAACAGCTATATCGCGCCTTATGAGCAGGCGAAGGTGTTCAAACACGAAGAACGTCGTCGCCGCAAGCTGTTGGTCTCGCGCAAGGAATTGTCGAATCTTTGGAATGCGACCCAGCGCAAGGGCATGACGCTGGTGCCGCTGGTTTTGTATTTCAACCACAAAGGCCGGGCCAAGCTGAAGATCGGCATCGCCAAGGGTAAGAAGCTGCACGACAAGCGTGAAACACAGGCCAAGCGCGACTGGTCACGTCAGAAACAGCGGTTGATGAAGGATCATAGCTGATCCTTCGCCGTGTTCAGAACGCCATGGCTGCGGCGACGGCGCGTTTCCAGCGGTCATAGGCGGCGTCACGGTCTTCTTGCGACATTTCCGGCTGGAACCGGCGGTCCAGCGCCCAGGTTTCCGAAAATCCCTTTTGGTCCGGGTAAACGCCTGCGCGCATCCCCGCCAGCCATGCAGCCCCCAATGCGGTGGTTTCCTGCATGACGGGACGGTCAACCTCGGCCCCCAGATAGTCCGACAGCCCTTGCATGGCCCAATCGGACGCGCTGGCCCCGCCATCGACACGTAGGGTCACATCGGTCTCGGCGCCCCAGTCGCCCTGCATGGCGTGCCACAGATCGCGGGTCTGGTAGGCGATGCTTTCCAGCGTGGCTTTGGCGAACTCGGCCCGGCCAGAATTGCGGGTCAGGCCAAACATCGCGCCCCGGCAATCGGGTTTCCAATACGGCGCGCCCAGCCCGGTAAAGGCGGGGACCAGCACCACATGCTGGGTGGGGTCGGCCTGCTGCGCCAGCTCACCGCTTTCGGGGGCGGTTTCGATGATCTGCAAGGCATCGCGCAACCATTGCACGGCGGCCCCGGCCACAAAGATCGAGCCTTCCAGAGCATAGGTGCGTTTGCCGTCCAACTGATAGGCAATCGTCGTCAGTAGGCGATTTTGGGACTCAACCGGTTTGTCGCCGGTGTTCAGCAGCGCAAAACAGCCCGTGCCATAGGTGGATTTCATCATTCCGGGCTGGAAACATGCCTGCCCGATGGTGGCGGCCTGCTGATCGCCAGCCACGCCCAAGATTGGAATATTTCCCCCAAATAGGGTCGTTTCTCCGAAATCCGAGGCGCAATCGTGGACCTGTGGCAGCATCCCAATCGGTACGTCCAGCAGGTCGCAGATCTCGGCGCTCCACGCGCCTTTGTGGATGTCGAACAGCAGGGTGCGGGCGGCGTTGGTGGCGTCGGTGGCGTGGCTGCGGCCTTCGGTCAGACGCCAGATCAGGAAACAGTCGATGGTGCCGAACAGCAGCTCTCCGGCTTCGGCTTTTTCGCGGGCACCGGGGACGGTATCCAGCAGCCATTTCACCTTGGTGCCCGAGAAATACGGGTCCAGCAGCAAGCCGGTTTGGGCGGTCACGTCATCCTCGCAGCCCGCTTGTTTGTAGCGGGCACAAATCTCGGCGGTGCGGCGGTCCTGCCAGACAATGGCGTTGTGGATCGGTTTCCCGGTGGCGCGGTCCCAGACCACGGTGGTTTCGCGCTGATTGGTGATGCCGATTCCGGCGATCTGGTCAGGGGTGACACCAACGGTTTCCATCACCTCATGGCAGACGCGTAGCACGCTGTCCCAGATTTCCTCGGGGTCGTGTTCGACCCAGCCCTCCTGCGGGAAATGCTGGGTGAATTCGTGCTGCGCGGTGCCTGCGCGCTGCATGTCCGCGTCAAACAAAATGGCCCGCGATGATGTGGTGCCCTGATCAATGGCGAGAATATAGGTCATGCCCCGCGCCCCCCTCCGGTATTGGTTTTGCGGGACTTTAGCGCAAACAATGGCGCGGGGGCCAGTGCGTTCAGACGGGAATATTGTCGATCAACCGAACCCCATCCGCCCAGGCCGCCGCGAACAGCCGCGCGGGACGATCCGCATGGGTCAAAGGGTCCAGCGTTTCAGCGCAGCGCAGCTGGATGTATTCGACCTGCGTGAACCCGGCCGCCAGAAGGTCGGTCTGGGCCTGCGCGGACAAACCGTCAAAGGCTGCGCCATCTTTCAAAGCGGCGGCCAGATCGGTCATGATCCGGTGCTTATGGGCCGCAACCTCCAGCCCCTCGGGCGACAGGCGCAGGTTGCGCGAGGACATCGCCAGACCCGAGGCTTCGCGCACCGTGGGGCAGCCGATCACCTTGATCGGGATATCCAGATCGCGGGCCATGCGGCGGACGACCATCAGCTGTTGATAGTCTTTTTCCCCGAAATAGGCCCTGTCCGCTTGTGTCTGCAGGAACAGCTTTGCAACCACAGTTGCAACCCCGTCGAAGTGGCCGGGGCGGAATTCGCCCTCCATCACATTGGTCAGACCGGCGACGGATACGGTGGTGGCAAAGCCCTGCGGATAGATTTCATCGGGGTCCGGTACATAGATCGCATCAACGCCGTAGGGGGCCAGTTTCTGCGCATCCTCATTTTCGGTGCGGGGGTATTTGGCCAGATCTTCGGGGTTGTTGAACTGTTTGGGGTTCACAAAGATCGTGACGATGACCCGATCCGTGCCCGCCTTGGCGGCCTGAACCAAAGACAGATGCCCCTGATGCAGCGCGCCCATGGTGGGGACGACGCCGATGACCTCGCCCTTGCGGTGCCATTCGGTGGTCAGCGCGCGCAGATCGGACAGGCGGCGCAGGATGGGGGCGGTCATGTGTTGGACCCTTTGCTGGGGGATTGATCGGCAAAGACGTGTTCGTCGGCTGGAAAGGCGCGGCTGCGCACTTCGGCTGCGTATTCGGCGATGGCGGCTTCGGCCTGTGGGCCTAGCTCGGCATAGCGTTTGACGAATTTCGGTTTGAAGGCAGTGAAAAAGCCCACCATGTCGTCGACCACAAGGATTTGCCCGTCACACCCGGCTGAGGCCCCAATGCCAATGGTGGGAATCGCAACCTCGGCCGTGATCCGGTCAGCCAAACCTTGGGGCACCTTCTCAAGCACCACGGAAAAGGCACCGGCCCCGGCCACGGCGCGGGCATCGGCCAGAACGGCCTGTGCCTGTTCGTCGCGACCCTGCACCTTGTAGCCGCCCAGCGTGTTGATCGATTGCGGCGTCAGGCCGATATGCGCCATCACCGGAATGCCGCGCTTGACCAGAAAGCGGATGGTCTCGGCCATCTCAACCCCGCCTTCCAGCTTGACAGCCCCTGCGCCGGTCTCGGCCATCAGGCGGGCGGCATTGCGGAACGCGTCCGCAGGCGAGTGCTCATAGCTGCCAAAGGGCATGTCGATGACCATCATGGCGCGCTCCAGACCGCGTGCGACGGCCTGGCCGTGCATCACCATCATCTCCATCGTCACGCCCAGCGTCGATTCCAGCCCGTGCAGCACCATTCCGACACTGTCACCCACCAGAACAAAGTCGCAATGCGCATCCATCAGCCGTGCCATCGGCGTGGTATAGGCGGTCAGCGAGACCAGCGGCGTACCGCCTTTGCGGGCGCGAATATCCTCGGCATTCGGGGCTTTTTTGCGGGCGGTGGCGCTCATGCTCGCTCCTTGCGGGGTCCATGTTGCAGCGCGGCATAGCAGACCGGGCAGGGTTATAGAAACCCCGGTTGCGCGAACATTCCCTTGATTGACCCAAGGTTTAAAGGGACACTCCCCCCGGAAAAGCCCGCAAAACAGCGGGTTCACAGATTGAAACGTGGGGAGATTATTATGACCAAGCAGATGCTAAGAGGTTTCGCATCCGCCCTTGCATTGGGCGTCAGTGTTCTTGCCAGCGGGGCCTGGGCCAAGTCGGACATCACCATCGCCATGCAGCTGGAACCGCCGCATCTGGACCCCACAAGTGCTGCGGCGCAGGCAATTGATTCCGTGGTCTATACCAACATTTTCGAAGGGCTGACGCGGTTCATGGGCGACGGCTCGGTCGTGCCGGGGCTGGCCGAAAGCTGGGAGATTTCGGAAGACGGCAAAACCTATACCTTCAAGCTGCGCGATGGCGTGACCTTTCATGACGGCACCGTGATGGATGCCGAGGACGTCAAGTTCAGCCTGGACCGCGCCACTGCCGAAGACAGCGCCAATGCGCAAAAGGCGCTGTTTGCCGGGATTGAAAGCACTGAGGTTGTCGATCCGCTGACGGTCAAGGTCACGTTGTCCGAACCCAACGGGAATTTTCTGTTCAACATGGCCTGGGGCGATGCGGTGATCGTGTCGTCAGACAGTATCGACGATATCAAGACCAACCCCGTGGGCACCGGGGCCTATACCTTTGGCAACTGGGTGCAGGGCGACAGCATCACGCTGAACCGCAATCCGAATTACTGGGGCGAACAGCCCAGCCTGGAGACGGCGACGTTCAAATTCATCTCGGACCCGACCGCCGCCTTTGCCGCCATGATGGCCGAGGATGTGGATGTGTTCGACAATTTCCCCGCCCCGGAAAACCTGCCGCAGTTCGAGGCCGATCCGCGTTTTCAGGTGCTGGTTGGCTCGACCGAGGGTGAAACGATCCTGTCCACCAACAACAAGCAGGCCCCGTTCGACGATATCCGCGTTCGGCAAGCTCTGGCCCATGCCATCGACCGGCAGGCCATCATCGACGGGGCGATGTTCGGTTACGGCACCCCGATCGGCACGCATTTCGCGCCACATAACCCGGCCTATGTCGATCTGACCGGCAATTCGGCCCATGACCCGGAAAAGGCGGCCAAGCTGCTGGCAGATGCGGGATATGCGGACGGGTTGAAGACAACTCTGCACCTGCCGCCCCCCTCTTATGCGCGCCGCGGCGGTGAGATCATCGCCGCCCAATTGGCCGAGGTCGGCATCGAGGCCGAGATTATCAACGTGGAATGGGCGCAATGGCTGGAATCGGTGTTCAAGGGCAAGGATTACGGCCTGACCATCGTCAGCCATACCGAGCCGATGGATATCGGCATCTATGCGCGGCCGGATTATTATTTCCAGTATGACAGCGTTGATGCCCAGACCCTGATGGAAACGCTGACCGCAACCACTGACCCGGATGAGCGGAAAAGGCTGATGGGCGACATGCAGCGGCTGATCGCAAGTGATTATGTGAATGGCTACCTGTTCCAGCTGGCCAAACTGGGCGTTGCCAAGGCGGGTGTTCAGGGCCTGTGGGAGAACGCGCCCACCGCCGCAATCGACCTGACCCAGATCAGCTGGTCCGAGTAAACCGGCAATCCTTCTGGACGCGTAGCACCACCGGGCCTAACGTGGCCTGATGGTGCGCTATACCCTCAAACGCCTGATCTCATTGATGATCAGCCTGGCTGTCGCCTCGGTCGTCATCTTCGCGGTGATCGAGGTGGCGCCGGGCGATCCCGCGTCCTTTATGCTGGGGGTGAACGCACAAGAGGACACGCTGGCCGCGCTGCGGGCCGAACTTGGGTTGGACGTGTCCAAAGCCCAGCGGTATTTCAACTGGGTCAGTGGGATGTTGATGGGGGATTTCGGCACCTCTTACACCTATCGGACACCGGTGTCGCAGATGATCGCGGACCGGATGTGGGTGTCGTTGCCGCTGGCGCTTTATGCGCTGACGCTGTCGACGCTGATCGCGTTTCCTGCGGGCATCTATGCCGCCGCGCGCCGCGGTAAACCGGGTGATCTAACGGTGATGGGGGCGACGCAGTTGGGCATCGCCGTGCCGAATTTCTGGTTTGCGATGATGCTGGTTCTGATCTTTGCCATCAACCTGCGCTGGTTCAACGCCGGGGGGTTCGCGGGATGGGAGCAGGGCATCTGGACCGGTCTGCATTCCCTGACCCTGCCTGCCATTGCGCTGGCCCTGCCGCAGGCGGCGATTCTGGCGCGGGTCATGCGATCCTCTCTGCTGGATATTCTGGGCGAGGATTTCATGCGCACCGCCCGCGCCAAAGGTCTGTCGCGCCGTCAGGCGCTGTGGCGGCACGGGGTGCGCAATGCGCTGATCCCGGTGCTGACCATCATCGGCCTGCAGTTTTCCTTTCTTCTGGCCGGGTCGATTATTATCGAACAGGTCTTTTACCTGCCCGGCCTTGGGCGCTTGGTGTTTCAGGCCATTTCCGCGCGTGATCTGATCGTGGTGGAGTCGGTGGTGATGCTGCTGGTCTTTGCCGTGATCACCGTGAATTTCCTGGTTGATCTGGCCTATGCCGCCGTGGACCCAAGGTTAAGAGGCCGGACATGAGCCGAAACCTGATCCTTGGCGCGGTTCTGTCTTCGCTGGTTCTGCTGGCAGCGTTGCTGAGCTTTGTCTGGACGCCCTATGACTACGCGGCTTTGGACATTCCCAACAAGCTGAAACCTCCGAATGCGCAGCACTGGTTCGGGACGGACCATTTCGGCCGTGACATGTTCTCGATGATCATGGTGGGCGCGCGCACGTCGATTGCGGTGGCGTTGGTGGCCGTTGGGATCGGTATGGCACTGGGCGTGCCGCTGGGCCTGACAGCAGCGGCGCGCAAGGGCTCGTGGCTGGATGAGGTGATCATGCGCGGCAATGATCTGGTCTTTGCCTTCCCGTCGCTGGTCATTGCAATCCTGATCACCGCCGTATTCGGTGCGGGGGCGATAAACGCCATCATCGCCATCGGCATCTTCAACATCCCCGTCTTTGCCCGCATCACCCGAGGGGCCGCCCTGTCCTTGTGGGAGCGTGAATTCATCCTCGCCGCCCGTGTCTCGGGCAAAGGGGCAGCGCGGATTTCGGTTGAGCATATTCTGCCCAACGTGGCGAACCTGTTGATCGTGCAGGGGACCATTCAGTTCAGCCTTGGTATTCTTGCCGAGGCGGGTCTGTCTTATGTCGGCCTTGGCGCGCAGCCCCCCACGCCCAGCTGGGGCCGTATGCTGGCCGATGCGCAGACAATGGTCAGTTTTGCCCCGCATTTGGCTCTGATTCCGGGGTTGGCGATCATCATCACCGTACTGGGGCTGAACCTGCTGGGCGATGGGCTGCGCGACTGGCTGGACCCTCGGATAAGGGTGGCGCGCGCATGACCCTGTTGCAGATCGACACCCTCTCGCTGTCCATTCACGGGGCTGAGATATTGAAACAGGTCAGCCTGTCCATCGACCCCGGCCAGATCGTGGCGGTGACGGGGGAAAGCGGTTCGGGAAAATCGATGACCGCCTTGGCGGTGATGCAATTGCTGCCGATCGGGGCCGACCAGCGCGGTACAATCCGATTGGAAGGGCGCGACCTGCTGAACACCTCTGAGTCTGACATGTGCGCTCTGCGCGGGGCCGAGGTCGGGATGGTGTTTCAGGAACCGATGACCGCCCTGAACCCGGTGAAAACCATCGGGGATCAGGTCACGGAAACGATCCTGATCCACAAAGCCATGCCGCCAGCACAGGCCCACGCCCGCGCGGCAGAGGTGCTTGCTCGGGTGGGTCTGCCGCCTGATCGCTTCCCCTTGACCCGCTGCCCGCATGAGCTGTCGGGCGGACAACGCCAGCGCGTCATTATCGCCATGGCCATCGCCCTGCGTCCTAAGCTGCTGATCGCGGATGAGCCGACAACCGCCCTGGACGTGACAACGCAGGCGCAAATTCTTGAGCTGCTCAAAGGGTTGGTGCGCGAATACGGTATGGGTCTGCTGATGATCACCCATGATCTGGCGGTTGTGGCCGATATGGCCGACCGGATTGTGGTCATGCGGCACGGAGAGGTTGTGGAAAGTGGTGCCACAACCGACCTTTTGCGCAACATGCGGCACCCCTACACACGGATGCTGTTTGAGGCGTCGGGCCATCAGGTGGCGTTGCCGGATACGGCGGCTGAGGTTCCGCTGTTGGAGGTCACACAGGTCGTCCGGGACTACCGCCTGCCGCGCAAACGCTTGTTCGACAAGCCGGGCCTGCACCGCGCCGTGGATCACGTCAGCTTTACGCTCAATCGTGGTGAGCGTCTGGGGCTGGTCGGAGAATCCGGTTGCGGAAAATCGACCCTAACACGGGCTATTTTGGGGTTGGAAGAGGTGCAGGGCGGTGACATTCGCCTAGAGGGTGAGCCTGTCTTTACCGGCCACAAGCCGAACCCGGCGGTGCGTCGCAAGATGCAGGTGGTGTTTCAGGACCCCTATGGCAGCTTTAACCCCCGCCACAAAGTCGCGCGGCTGATTACCGAGCCGTTTCATCTGCTGGACACGCCGCCCGCCGGGTCAGAACGGCAGGACCGGATTGCCGAGATGCTGACCGCCGTGGGCCTCAGTCCCGATGATGCGGGCAAATACATCCACGAATTCTCGGGCGGGCAGCGGCAGCGCATTGCCATCGCCCGCGCCCTGATCATCCGGCCGGAACTGATCTTGTTTGATGAGGCGGTCTCGGCCCTGGATGTCTCGGTCCGTGCGCAAATTCTGGACCTGCTGGCGGACCTGTGTGCGGCCTATGATCTGACCTATCTGTTCATCAGCCACGATCTGAGCGTCGTGCGCACGATCACCGACCGGGTGATGGTCATGCAGGCGGGCCGGATCGTCGAACAGGGCGCGACCGAGCAGGTCTTTTCCAACCCGCAACATGCCTACACAAAAACCCTGATCGAAGCCGCGCCGACCTTGCCGGAAATCGGCAGCCAAGTGGCCTGAAAAGTCCAATTTAGAGCCTATATGGAGGCCCCAATGTCCAATCCCCTCTGGTTCAATCCCACCCTTTGTTTGATCGGGGGCGAATGGGTCGCCCCAGCCTCGGGCGCTGATCTGCCGTTGATCAACCCATCCGACGGGTCCGAGATTTGCCGCATTGCGCGTGGGGATGGTGCGGATATCGACGCGGCGGTTGGCGCTGCGCAGGCCGCGCTGGACGGCGGTTGGGGTCGCAAAACAGCGTTGGAACGGGGCCGCATCCTGACCCGGCTGGGGCAGTTGGTGCTGGATCACGTCGACGATCTGGCCGCGCTAGAAGCGATGGATGTGGGCAAACCGCTGACGCAAGCCCGTGCCGATGCGGTGGCCTTGGCGCGATATTGCGAATTCTACGGCGGTGCGGCGGATAAGGTGACGGGCCAGACGATCCCTTATCTGGATGGCTACACAGTATACACCCTGCGTGAGCCGCACGGGGTGACGGGCCATATCGTGCCGTGGAACTACCCGATGCAGATCATCGGACGCTCGGTCGGGGCGGCGTTGGCGATGGGCAATGCCTGTGTGCTGAAACCGGCCGAAGAGGCGTGTTTGACCGCGCTGGCCTTTGCCCATCTGGCTCAACAGGCGGGGCTGCCCGCTGGCGCGTTGAACGTGGTGCCCGGCATCGGGGCCGAGGCTGGGGCGGCGCTGTCCGGGCATCCGGGCGTGCATCATATCTCGTTCACCGGATCGGTCGCGACCGGCGCTTTGGTGCAACAGGCGGCGGGGCGCAATGTGGTGCCGGTGACGCTGGAACTGGGCGGGAAATCCCCACAGCTTGTCTTTGATGACGCCGATCTGGATTCTGCACTGCCATTTCTGGTCAATGCAGGAGTTCAGAACGCAGGTCAGACCTGTTCGGCCTCGTCCCGTATTCTGGTGCAGCGCGGGGTGTATAGCCAGGTCAAACAGCGCATGGCAGCCGCTTATGCCGATCTGACCGTTGGCCCGGCGGCGCAGGATTTGCGCGTGGGGCCGCTGATCTCGGCCCGTCAAAAGCAGATTGTTGAGGGGTTTTTGGCCAAAGGCGCAGACCTGACCATCGCGGGGCAGGGGCGGATCGTTGAGGGTGCGCCTGCCTTAGGGGCCTATGTCCAGCCCACTTTGTTTACCGATGTGCCGCCGGATCACAGCCTCGCGCAGGATGAGGTTTTCGGCCCCGTTCAGGTGTTGATCCCGTTTGAGACCGAGGAAGAAGCGGTGCAGATCGCCAACGGCACCGACTATGGCCTTGTCGCCAGTGTCTGGACCCGCGACGGCGCGCGGCAGATGCGGCTGGCCAAACACCTGCGCGCGGGTCAGGTCTTTGTCAACAATTACGGGGCCGGGGGCGGGGTTGAGCTGCCCTTTGGCGGGGTCGGCAAATCAGGCCATGGCCGCGAAAAGGGGTTCGAGGCGCTGTACGGGTTCTCGCAGCTCAAAACCGTTGCAAATCACCATGGTTAGGGTCTAAACGATCACCTCAATCGCCTCTTGCGCCCCCACGCCAAAAACACGTTTGTAGCGTGCGATTTCCTCCTGCGGGCCCATCGCCTTTTCCGGGTTGTCCGACAATTTGACGGTCGGGCGCCCATTGGCCGAGACCGCCTTGCACACCAGTGAGAACGGCGCCAGCGCGTCATCGGGGACCAGACCGCGGAAGTCGTTGGTCAGCAATGTGCCCCAGCCAAAGGACACTTTGGTCCGCCCGGCGAACTGGGTCTGCAATTCGCGAATTTTCTCAACGTCCAGCCCATCGGAAAAGATCACGCGTTTCTGCTTTGGGTCCTCGCCGCGCGATTTCCACCACTTGATCGCGGTTTCGGCCCCGGCGGCGGGATCGCCGCTGTCGATGCGGATGCCGGTCCAACCCGCCAGCCAATCCGGCGCACGGTCCAGAAAACCCTGGGTTCCATAAGTGTCGGGCAGGATGATGCGCAGATTGCCCTCATGCTCATCATGCCAATCGCTCAGAACGTCATAGGGCGCGCGGGCTAAAGCCTCATCCGTGTCGGCCAGCGCAGAATAGACCATGGGCAGCTCATGCGCGTTGGTGCCAATCGCCTCAACCTCGCGCCGCATGGCGATCAGGCAGTTGGACGTGCCGGAAAACGCGGGGCCCAGCCCTTCGATCATCGCCTGTACGCACCAATCCTGCCACAGGAACGAATGCCGGCGGCGGGTGCCGAAATCGGCGATGCCCAGTCCGTCGATCTGGCGCAGCTGTTCGATCTTTTCCCAAACACGGGTCATGGCGCGGGCATAAAGCACTTGCAGCTCGAACCGGCGCATGTCGTTCAGCACGGCGCGCGAGCGCAGTTCCATCAGCACCGCAAGCGCGGGGATTTCCCACAGCATGACCTCGTGCCATTTGCCCTCAAACGTCAGCTCATACTGATCGCCCTTGCGCTCCAGATGATAGGGCGGCAGGCGCATATTCTCGAACCACTCCATGAAATCGGATCGGAACATCTGCCGCTTGCCGTAGAACGTATTGCCCCGTAGCCAGGTGCTTTCCCCCCGGCTGAGACCCAGAGACCGGATGTGATCAAGCTGTTCACGCAGCTCGCCTTCGTCGATCAAATTGGCGAGAGGGATGTGATTCGACCGGTTGATCAGCGAAAAAACCACATTCGTTTGGGGCTTATTTCGAAACACTGACTGGCACATCAGCAGTTTGTAGAAATCTGTGTCGATCAAAGACCGCACAATCGGGTCAATTTTCCATTTGTGATTGTACACACGCGTCGCAATATCGACCATGAGTGAACTCCAGCGATTTCTTTCGTTAGATCAATAGGCGAAAGGATTGGCAAGAGTCGCCGGATCGTAGACAATGACAAGGTGAGGTCACAAATCGAGCATATTGTGTGATCCTTTCATTTATTAGTGAAAAGGAAGGGACGGAAGAACAAGGTTTAGTCGGTGAATGGGTTTCGAGTACGACTTTGATATTGTAGCGATTGCACCGGATGAAGTGGATCCTGAACATGGCGTGGCCGCCGTGACCGGGAACCGTGCCGTTCGCGCATCCTTTCGCAGTGCCCAAACGGTCGAGGCGCTGCACAGCGCGTCCCCTAAGATTCGGCGTATTTTTGAGGAATCCGGCTTTAGCCTGGAATGCCGGGGCAACGGTCTACCGCATGGCTATTACCTGCCCGAAGACGGCCCTGACCGCGAACGCATTCTGAAGCGTCTGTTCGCCAATATCCGCAATATGGGTGTTCAGGGGGAAAATTGCGGGGATTTCGATTTTTGGCAGTTTCTGGATGACGTAAAGCGCGCACGTCCGCGACCGGGCATGACGCGCGCCGTACAGGACTGGAAGCCCAAGCCGGAACCGACCGAGGCGCAAAAGCCCAAGCGGCGTTCGATTCAAGGCCGTATAGGCGTGGCACTTGGGCTTGCCGTTTTGGTGATTGTGGTCCTCAGATATCTGGCATCCGAAGGGGCAGCGCCTTAGGCTAGGCGCGCACCGACCGCCCGCATTGCCTGCTCGGCCGCAGCAAGCGATCCGTTCAGATCGATGGCCCGGCAGGCATCCAGCCGCACAGTCACGTCAAACCCAAGCCGGGCGGCATCCACAGCCGAGAAGTGAACACAGAAATCCGTGGCCAATCCGACCATCGTCAGCCGGTCAATGCCGCGCGTTTTCAAATAGCCCTCAAGCCCGGTCGGGGTCGATTGATCGTTTTCGAAAAATGCGGAATAGCTGTCGATCGCAGACCGAAACCCTTTGCGTATGATCAGATCGGCATCGGTGCGAAGATCGGGATGAAACGCAGCCCCTTGCGTACCCTGAACACAGTGATCGGGCCACAAGACCTGCGGGCCATAGGGCATGTCCGTCATATCATAGGGGTTTTTTCCGGCGTGCGAACTGGCGAATGAGGAATGCCCCGCCGGGTGCCAGTCCTGGGTCAGGATCACGGCGTCAAAATCGTCCATCATGGCATTGATCAGGGCCACGATCTGATCCCCTTCGGGCACGGCCAATGCGCCACCGGGGCAGAAATCGTTCTGGACGTCGATTACGATCAGGGCATGGGTCATCGCTGTCTCCTTTTGCTGTATCGGTAAGCGGGTGCGCCGGGGGCGTCAATCCGATCCCTTGCGACTCTGCGCGCGTGGGGCTAGACCGCGCGCATGTATACGATCGCTGCTCTCTATCACTTCACCCGTTTCGCTGATCACGCCGCCCTGCGTGAGCCCCTGTTGGACCTCTGCCGCGCGCAATCGGTCAAAGGCACCCTGTTGCTGGCGCAAGAGGGGATCAATGGCACCATCGCAGGCCCGCGCGCCGGGATCGATGCGGTGCTGTCGCATATCAAAGCGCTGCCGGGATGTGCGGATCTGGACTGGAAAGAGGCCACCGCTGACCATCCGCCCTTTGGCAAAATGAAGGTGCGCCTGAAGAAAGAGATCGTCACTATGGGTCAGCCGGATGTCGATCCGCGCGCCCGTGTTGGCAACTATGTTGAGCCCGAGGATTGGAACGACCTGATCCGCTCGGACGACGTGGTGGTGATCGACACGCGCAACGATTACGAGGTGGCGATTGGCACGTTTGAGGGCGCAATAGACCCTGAAACCGCCAGTTTCCGCGAATTCCCCGCATGGTGGGAGGATAACAAGGACCGCTTTCACAACAAGCGCGTCGCCATGTTCTGCACGGGCGGTATCCGGTGCGAGAAATCCACCAACTTCCTGCTGGGGCAGGGGGTTGAGGATGTGTATCACCTGAAAGGCGGCATTCTGCGCTATCTCGAAGAAATGCCGGCCGAGGACAGCACCTGGCAGGGTGAGTGTTTCGTGTTCGACAACCGCGTCTCGGTTGGTCACGGGCTGGTCGAAGGGCCGCATAACCTGTGCCACGGCTGCCGTCGCCCCATTCTGCCCGAGGATATGAAACGCCCTGAATATGAACATGGCGTGTGCTGTCACCAGTGTATTGATGAGACCTCTGAGGCGGATAAGGCCCGCTTTCGCGAACGTCAGAAACAGATCGGCCTGGCCCTTCAACGCGGGCAAGAGCATCTGGGCGCGGATTGAATCCGGTTGCGGCGTCCGGCCCAAACCCGGATGATCCAAGGCAATTGAACTGATCGGAGGCGCAATGTCCCGCAAGCCCACAACTCTGGCCGAATGGAAATCGACCCTGCTGGCGGCGGGGGGCATGGTTGTGGCCAGCTTTTTGGCCTGGTTCGGCCTGTCCCGCCTGAGCGAAGCAACCGCAGGCGATACGCTGGGCACGTTTGCGTCCGTCGGGCTGTTGCTGTGGATCGTGTCGCAATCCTGGTTCTACCTGACTCAGGTAAAATCACCACGCCGCCTGCTGTTTTTGATGGGAGTGTCCTTTATTCAGGTCGTCCCCTTCCTGTTCGCGGCCGTTTATGGCGCGTTTGGCTATACTGACAATTGCGTCATTGGTGCACGTGGGCCGGGTGACATCCTGTATTTTTCATATGTCACCTTCACCACAGTTGGATATGGCGACATGTCCCCAACCGGGCTGTGCCGGGGGTTGGCAGTGTCCGAAGCGGTAACAGGCTATATCCTGCTGGGGATGTTCGTGGCCGCAGCAGTATCGCTTTATTCCCATAACCACGAGAACAGACCCTGATCAGGTTCTATTTGTTGTGATCGATCCAGCGCGACATCATCTGCTTGTCGCGAAAACACTCGGCCGGGATCGGACGGCGCTTGCTGCGTGAAATACGCTCGGCAAAGGCCACCTGTTTGCCGGTGGGATAGTTGGCAAAGGGGGACGGGTCGACTGGTTTGTTGGCAGAAATCCAGTTCGACAAAGCCTTGCGGTCGCGCTGCGCTTCAACCGGGATTTCCAGGGCGGACTTCTCGGCGATTGCACGGGCATAGCGCATCTGCCGGTCGGTGACAGGCAGCATGTGATAATCGTTGCTGGGTGCGTCGTACCAGCTTTGACGGGCAGCATTGGTCATAGCTCGAATACCTCCGTTCCACCTTTGACATCCGCCTGGAACAAATATAGAACATTTTAGGAACTTTATCAAGATTTCCGCTGATCCACGCAGTTTTCACCGCGTTTCAAACCAGCCTGTCCCGTCGTTTTCGACCAAATCGGCACGTATTTTCGTGCTTCTTTAACTAATCAAAGAATCGGCGAGTCTTATTTCAATACACAGGCGCTCACGACATCGCGCGCGCGGGTGACAAAGGCGATGTTCCGCCGATGCCGGGCTTGTTTCCGCCGCTTTGATCGCCATTACCGACATTTTGCGTCGGGAACAGAGCATAAGCCGCACCGCTCCTGTGGCTGACTTTCCAACAAGCGCCCAGTTTCCACGCAGGAGGTTCCGCCATGAAAACCCACGCTCAGGCCGTCGTGATCGGAGGAGGGTTGGTCGGATGCTCGATCCTTTACCATCTGGCCAAGCTCGGCTGGACCGATGTGATCCTGCTGGAACGGGATGAGCTGACCTCGGGCTCCACCTGGCATGCGGCGGCCAATATTCACGGGCTGCACGACAATAACAACATCACGCGCATCCAGCACTATACGATGAACCTGTACAAAGAGCTGGAGAAAGAAACCGGGCAGGGCTGCGGCGTGTTCCAGTCCGGCTCACTGTATCTGGCGCAGACCGAAGATCGTGAACACCAGCTGCGCCTGCAAGAGGCCAAGGCGCGGTTCTATGGTCTGAAGTTTTATGAGGTCAGCCGCGCACAGGCGATGGAGCTGCATCCGCTGGCGCAGTTCGATGACGTCAGGTGCATCATGTTCGAACCCGATGGCGGTAATGTGGACCCCTCGGGCGTAACCCATGCCTATGCCGCCGGTGCGCGGGCGATGGGGGCCACGATAGAGCGGTTTTGCCCTGTAATAGGGACTGAACAGCAGCCAGACGGGTCGTGGATCGTGCGCACGGAAAAGGGTGACATCCACACGCAATGGGTGGTGAACGCAGGCGGTCTTTGGGGACGCGAAGTGGCGGCGATGGCCGGGATCGAATTGCCCCTGCAACCGACCGAGCACCAATATTTCGTCACCGAAGCGATTGACGAGGTTGCCGCCCTGGGCCGCCGCCTGCCGTCCATCGCGGATCGGGATGGCGAGTATTACTTTCGGCAGGAAGGCAACGGGTTGCTCATCGGGGCCTATGAGAAAGACATGCGCTTTTGGGCCGAAAACGGCACGCCGCTGGATTTCGCCCATGATCTGTTCCCCGACGATCTGGACCGCATCATGGAGAACGTCATCCGCGCCACGGAACGAGTGCCGGTGGCCGCGACCGCCGGGGTTAAGCGGGTGATCAACGGGCCGATGATCTGGTCGCCGGATTCCAACGCGATCTGGGGGCCTGTGCCCGAGCTTCGGAACTATTTCTGCTGCAACGGAATCATCCCCGGCTTTTCGCAATCCGGCGGGCTTGGGCTGCTGTCGGCGCAATGGATGATCGAGGGTGAGCCGCAATACGACATGTTCGCCTGGGATCTGGCGCGGTTCGGCGATTGGGCCGACAAGTCATTCACCAAGGCGCGGGTCGAGGATGCCTATACCCACCGTTTTGCCATCCATTTCCCGAACGAAGAACGCAGCGCAGGCCGCCCGGCCCGCCTGCGCCCGGCCTATCAGATGCAAAAAGACATGGGCTGCGTCTTTGGCCTGAACTGCGGGTGGGAGCATCCGCTGTGGTTCGCCGACCAGCCCGGCACGGTCGAAACCAACGGCTTCACGCGCCAAAACTGGTGGGAGCCCGTGGGCCGCGAAGTGAAGATGCTGCGAGAGCACGTCGGTGTCATCGATATCTCGAACTTTGCAAATTACGTGATCAAGGGGCCGGGCGCGCAGGCATGGCTGGATCGTCTGGTTGCCAACCGGGTGCCGTCCGAGGTCGGGCGGTCCTGTCTGACCCCGCTGATCTCGGTCCGGGGTGGGGTGGCCGGGGATTTCACCATCACCATGGTGGCCGAGGATGAATACATGATGATCGGCTCGGGCATGGCCGAGCGGTATCATCAGCGCTTTTTCAATATGGTCGATCTGCCCAAGGACACGACGTTCGAGGTCGCGACCAATCGCATTGCAGGCTTTAATGTGGCCGGCCCGAAATCGCGCGACCTGTTGCAACGCCTGACCAATGCAGACCTGTCGAATGAAAGCTTCCGCTTTATGCGATCCCGTACGATCGATGTTGCCGGTGTAACCTGCCTTGCCATCCGCGTCAGCTTTACCGGCGATCTGGGGTGGGAGTTGCACTGCGCCGAAGAAGACCAAATCAGGCTCTACACAGCGCTTTTGGACGCTGCGACCGCACTGAATGGCGGCCCGGTCGGGGGACGGGCTCTCGGGTCGTTGCGCATCGAAAAAGGGTATGGCTCGTGGGGCCGCGAGTATTCTCAGGAATACTGGCCGCAAGAGGTCGGGCTGGCAGGTCTGATCAAGCTGGACAAGGATTTCCTGCACAAGGACGCCTATCTTGCCATCAAGGACAACCCGGCGCGCGAAGTTCTGTCGATCTTCGAAGTCGATGCGGATCAGGCCGATGCCTCGGGTGGTGAACCGATCTTTACACCCGATGGCAAACCCGTCGGGCGCGTGACCTCGGGCGCTTATGGCTATTCGGTCGGTAAATCGCTGACTCTTGGCTATGCCGACCCGAATGTGGCTGGGCCGGGGGATGACGTAGAGATCTTTATCCTCGGCAAACCGCATCGCGCGACAATCCTGCACAAGCCCCCCTTTGATCCCGAAGGCCACCGTTTGCGCGATATCCGTCCTGCGCTAGAGGCGACCTGATGACCGACAGTTTCACACGCGTGGCGGATTTCACCTTGCACCGGTCTGCCGATGATATGCCGGACAGTGCCAAAAAGGCTGCTGCCCTGATGATGCTGGATACGATGGGTATCCTGATCGCCTCTGGCCCGATGGAGGCCGGGGTGATCGCGCGCGACACCGCAGCCTTGCTTTTTGCCAGTTCCGACCCGGCCTATAGCGCGCGCATGATGTTCGATGGCCGTTCCGTCAGCATGGCGGGGGCGGCTTATGCGGCGGCGACCCAAACCGACAATCTGGACGGGCATGACGGGTATAACCCGACCAAAGGTCACATCGGTGTTGTGGTTTTGCCCGCGTTGGTGGCGCTTGCCGCGCATCACCCTGACCTGACGGGCCCTCAGGCATTGGCGGCGGTTGTGACAGGGTATGAGATCGCGGGTCGGGCCGGGTTGTCTCTGCACGCTTCGGTCAGTGAGTATCACACTTCGGGCGCATGGAACGCGCTGGGCGTTGCGGCCATGGCGGCGCGGTTGCGGGGTTTTTCCCCGGATCAGCTGCGGCAGGCGATGGGCATTGCCGAATATCACGGCCCCCGCAGCCAGATGATGCGCGAGATTGCCAACCCCACGATGCTGCATGACGGGTCAGGCTGGGGCGCGATGGTTGGCCTTTCATCCGCCATTCTGGCCGAGCGTGGCTTCACCGGCGCGCCTGCCATCACGATCGAGGCAGAGGCCGCCGCCCCCCATTGGGACGATCTGGGCCAGTTCTGGCAGGTGGAACACCAATATGTAAAACCCTATCCGATCTGCCGATGGGCGCATGCGGCGATTGACGCGGTGCGTGCGGTGATGATGGAACATGATCTGTCCATCGACCAGATCCGGCAAATTCGCATCAACAGCTTTCACGAGGCCGCGTGCCTGTTTGCAGGAATGCCTGACACGACCTCGCAAGCGCAATATTCGCTGCCTTTTGCGGTGGCGGTTCAGGCGCTTTACGGGCGGATCGGGGTCGAACATATCTCTGGGCCGGGCCTGTCCGATCCGCGCGTGGCAGAGTTTATCACTCGGATCGAGGTGGCCGAAGTAGACCGCCACACCGCCCGCTTTCCGCGGGGTCGCTGGGCTGATGTCAGCATCACAACCGTGGACGGAACAGTTCTGCAATCGGGGGACATCCACGCCCGAGGCGGCCCCGAAGCGCCATTCACCCAAGATGAGGTGTTCACAAAATTCAACGATTTCGCAGCCCCGATCCTGGGGCAGGCCCGAGCCGATGCGATACGGGATGCCATCCTGAATTGGGAGAGCCCGAAATCCCGGTTTGCCGACCTTTCACCGCTGATTTTTGAACCCTGACGGACGACATGTACCGTATTATACCTTTATTAGAGTCTTATTCATTGACGTCGAGGATTGAGAGCAGCCCCGTAATCCTATCCCGCGTCTCCGCACTCTCCACCAGCAATGTCGCTGCTTCGGCCAATGGCGTCTCGGGCAGCTGAGGGGGCTGGGTCAGCAGGTTTTGCGTGGTGTCAGAGACCTCGCTGAATGTCTCGCCCTCTTGCAGAACGGTGTTCTCGGGCAGATCGGCCAACCAGAACAGGCGGTTGGCCCCATCCCGATTGCCCGCAGCCAGTTGCAGTTCACCCGCCGCAGCGAACTCTCCGGCGGCCTCAAGCGCGGTTGCCCGCAATGTCTCCGCCTCGGGCGACGGGTCATCGCCAAGCTCCAGCATGGCCTGATGCGGTCGCTGCGCCGACAAGGCTGCCTTGGCCCGCAATCGCGCCCGTTCGCCCCGTTTCAAACTGTCCTGAGGTCGCTTGGCCAGAGCCTGCGCTTGCCGCGAAAATCCAAGTCCTGCCAACCGGTGGGCAACAGCGATGGCGGCGTCCAGCGTAAGCTGTTCCACCTGATCCTGAGACAGGATCAACGTGCGGCGCAGAAACGTCGCATCATCCGCACGCTCGGTCAGTATCCAGATCACGCGGTTCAACGGGTCGGCCGCCGCCTCTGTCGGCAGTTCAGTGACAAGGTCCAGCGCCGCGTCGAATTCCTGACCCAGGCTCAGGGCAACTGCTTGCGTCTGCTGCATCTGAAGGCCGATGTCCGAGCGGCGAAATTCGACCGTATAGGATTCCGCAAGGTCCAGTTCCTGCGGTGACACGGCCCCCCGCTCGCGCCAGCGCGTGTCGACCAGTTGTGCCAATGCCAGCGGGGCCTCAAGCGTTGCGTCCGAGGTTTCGATCGCTTCGGTCAGCAAAGCCTCGGCCTTGGGGGCGTCGTCCTCGGCCGTTGCGACCTTTGCCTTGGCCTGAACCGTATCGGCGCTGGTTTGCGTTTCCACACGATCCACAGACCGCAAAACGCGCCGGGCGGCCTCTACCTCTTCACCGTCGACCAGAATGTCCGACAGCATGGGGCCAACATGACGCCGCAAATGCTCGGGCAGGCGTGCAAAAGCTTGCTCTATCGCGACCAGATTGGCATCCGCTTGCAAATGGCCTTCGGTCAGCGTGGCCCACAGGGATGCGTCGCTGTCACAGCGTTGCAGGCCCGTGAATGGATTGGACTCACTTAATGGGCCACTATCCAGAACGCGGGCGATTGCAGCAATTCGCTCGGTCTCGGGGGTGCGCTGACCCAACAGGTCCAGCGCTTTGACCGCCTCGGCCCCGAACCCGGAATGAGCGTAAAGCTTGGCCAATCGCAGGGCGGCGTCTTCGTCGATGACGTCAAATTCCTGGTAGAGCCCTGCGCGCAAATGTGCGGCCTGTTCCGCAAAGGCAAGGTCGCCCGACCAGTCCTCAAAACCCAGTTCGGCGGTAGACACACAGGGGGGGCGGCGTTCCAGTTGCGGTACATCCGGCCCCAACAGCCCGTTCAGATCGTCCAGGATCGAGGTGACCTGAACATTCAGCTCAACATCAGGCGGTATGAACAGGCTCTGGTTCCCGGTCGAGGCGCGCGGGCCGACTTGCGCGATATTCAGATCAACGATCCCGCGGTCGGCCCCTTGCAGCAGGCGTGAGGACAATTGGTTTTCAAACCCGTGCGCGTTCAGGTTCAGCAAGGGCAATTCCAGAGCGGCAATTTCCTGATCCGGCTTTGGCCTCTCATCCTGTTGTGGCGCTTTGGGAAGGGTCAGGCCGGGAATATCGCTGGTGATCGGCGGTAAGAAAGTGCCCGGAGCAATGTCGACCACGATCATCGTGTTCTTGAACAAAAAGGCCGAGGCGACACATTCGCAGCCAAACTCCATCTCAAGCGCGGCACCGGGTTCCGTTTGTGAGACACTGGCCAATCGGTCCTCGGTCAGGCGTTGAAAGACGGCCCCGGTCCGGAACGTCGCATCCTCAAGCGCGATGTTCAGACGGGCGCCGTTTTTGGTCTGTTTCAGAACCCAATCTGTGTCGCGTGGGACCTGAACAACCAGTCGCGTATAGCCGTCATGTTCGCCCGAACGCACGGTCAGATCCTGTGCCGCCGCGCCAGTGGCTGCCACCATCAGCGCAGCCGAGAGACATGCAAACCGGGTCATGCCGCCGCCTGTTTGAGTTCTTTCAGCGCCTCTTCCAGCTCGGTAAAGCCGGGGCGATTGTGCGTTGGGGTATTCTGACGTCCGACCTCGATACACAAGGCGGCGTTGTGGTTGTGCAGATTGGCAACCAGCACCTCTTTGATCAGCTGGTAGAAATGGTTGTCTTCTTCCACCACGGCCTTCAATTTGCCTGCGAACGGGCCGACAAGACCATAGGCCAGGAACACGCCCAAAAACGTCCCCACCAGCGCGCCACCGATCAGCTTGCCCAACACCTCAGGCGGTTGGTCGATTGAGCCCATCGTTTTGATCACACCCAGAACAGCGGCCACGATGCCCAGGGCGGGCAGGCCATCGGCAACGGTTTGCAGCGCGTGGCTGGAATGCATGGCGTGGTGGAAATTGGCCTCCATCCGCTTTTCCAGCACCTCTTCGACCTGATGCGGGTCGTCATAGTTCATTGAGGCGGAACGCATCGTGTCACAGATCAGGTCCACAGCTTCTTTGTCGGCTTGAATCCTGGGGTAGGCCGAAAACAGGGCAGAGCCCTCGGGGTCTTCGATATGCTGTTCAACCTCAACCGGGTTGGCCTTGGCGATGCGGATCAGTGAAAACAGCAGGCACAGCAGGTCGCGGTAATCCTCGGGCTTCCATTTCGGGCCTTTGAACACTTTGCCCATGTCTTTGAGTGTGTGTTTGACCGCGCTCATGTCGTTGCTGATCATAAAGGCCCCAACGGCGGCACCGCCGATCATCATCATCTCAAACGGAAGGGATTTCATGATGATGGTCATCTTGCCGCCGGCAGCCAGATAGCCGCCGAACACCATGGCGAAAATGACGACAATTCCGAGTATTCCGATCATGGGAGGTCTCCAGCAAAGTCCTGTGCGGGGTTAAATCTTATTCCTGCGGTGCCGCAGCGTTGCGGCCCGCCATTATGACACTGATGGTATAGGCGGCCTCGGGGCTCAGCCCCGCCAGAACGCCCGCCGCTGCGTCAGGGGGCATGCGCGACAGGAAACCAGCGGCAAAGCTGGGATCCATTGTTTCAAACAACGCTGCCGCGTCCTTGGGTTTCATGCTTTGGTAGACATCCGTCAGGCGCGTCAGGTCCGTCTCGGCCGCCTTTTCGGCAAGGGCGAGCGTGGAGCGCAGTGCTTCTTCGGCCTCTTGCAGGGCAACCAGGCGGGTTTCGATCGCCTGTTCTGCGATAGACAGCGCCTTTTCTTTGTCCAATGCCGCAGCCTCGCGCTGTTTCAGCGCCTCTTCCCGGCGCAGCAACTCGGTCAGCAGAACCTGAGCGCCGGGCAAGTCCGATTGCGTTTGCTGGGGTTTGGGGGCGTCAGACTCTTCGGTTTTGGCCAGTGCAGGGCCCGCCTCCAGCCCCAGACGAATCGCGGCGGACCCGATCATCAGCATCGAAATGACCGCCAGCACGCCGCCCCTTGGACGTTTATCGCGTTGCCTGCGTGTCATGTCGCGACCTCGGGCTGGGCACGTTTGTGACGGAAGAACATCACGCCGCCGGGTTTCTTTGCCGGAGGTTCAGCGGGTGTCTCTTTTTCCGGTTCGACTGAGTCGTTTGTATCGTCTGCGTCGTCCGCTGCTGTGACGGTGTTGTCCTCAGCCGCGGTGACTTCAACCGACTCAGTCTCGGCTTCAGTCGAAACTTCGGTCTTAGATGCCTGTTCCTGCTGCGGCTCAGGTGTGCTTTGTTGCTGCGCTTCAAGGTCGTGCATCGACGCCATCATCAGCTCAAGCCGCTGCGCAACCGATTCGGCGCGTTGGGTCAGCTCTTTCAGAACTGCGCCCGACTGGTCCGAGGCATCCCGCGCCGAATCCAGGGATTTCTTCAATTCATCCGCCTGGCTGGACAGCACCGCCACTGCGCCGCCAACGCCTTTTTCCAGATCGGTAAAGCGTTTAAGGCGCCGGGACAGCACGAAACAATAAAGACCCGCACCCAGCGCGCCCGCGACCAGCAAAATATCTGCAATAAGCTCCAATTTCGCCTCCTAGTTCATTACAAATTCCATCACGAGGACATCGCGCACGCGTCCCTCGCCGACGACAATTTCGATGCGCCGCAGCAGGTGGCCGCGAATGCGCATCAGGGCCAGCGAATCCTCAAGATCCGACACTTCGACCGCCCGCAGATAGCCGTTCAGGATGTCCATGATTCGCGGCTTCATCTTTTCGACATCGGCGGCGTATTCGCTGTTCACCTCAAGCTGAGCGTGAAATTTCAGATGCCGCGAATCGCCCGTATTCACCGACACGATCACCGGCGGCAGATCGATAAAACCAACCTGCGGCAACGCCTTGACGTCCTTGCCCTTGTCTTCTGTCTTGACCTCTTCGCCCGTGGCCTTGCCGCCAATGGGCAGCATGCCGGACGTGGTTGCGAAATACCCGCCACCAGCCCCGGCCAGGGCCAGAATCACCCCGATGATCAATCCCTTTTTCCCAGACTTTTCCGGGCTTTCTGCCTGTTCCGCCGTTGCGTCAGTCATGACGTCCTCATCCATCCGTTCTGCAATCGTCATAACCCGGCAGGGACTAACCGATTGTTAAGGGCAATCGTTCAAACAAGGGATGCGCCGGGCAGAATGTCGGCGAGTCGGAGGTGAGCGTGCAGCAGATCGGAACTGTCTGGGCAAGTTTGGACAGGCGTAAACAAATCATCGTAGCCGGTGCAGTTGTGCTGGTATTTTTTGGGGTTCTGGCGATGTCGCGTCTGGTGACGGCGCCGTCGATGACCTTGCTATATGCCGGGCTGGAAAGTGGCGCGGCGGGGGATATCGTCCGGTCGCTGGAACAACGCGGCGTTCCCTATGAGATCAGGGGCGGCTCAATCTACGTGCCGGGCGCGCAGCGGGATGAGCTGCGCATGACCCTGGCCAGCGAGGGCCTGCCAGCGAACGGCAATCAGGGGTATGAGCTGCTGGATTCGCTCAGCGGTTTCGGCACCACCTCGCAGATGTTCGACGCCGCCTATTGGCGCGCGAAAGAAGGTGAACTGGCCCGCACCATCGTCGGCAGCCCGCATGTCAGTCAGGCGCGGGTGCATATTGCCAATGGATCGACCAACCCGTTTCAGCGCAGCGTCGCGCCGACGGCCTCGGTCTATCTGGTGCCGTCGGGAGGGCAGATCACTGCGGAACAGGCCAAGGCGATCCGCTTCTTGGTGTCTTCTGCCGTCAGCGGTCTGGCACCGGAGAATGTGACGGTCGTTGATTCGAACGGCGCCGTGATCGGCGCGCAAGAGACGGCCGTGGCCGCAGATACCGCCGATGACAAGGCGCGCCAACTGCGCGAGCGCGTGATGCGTCTGGTTGAGGCGCGGGTTGGGACCGGCAACGCGGTGGTCGAAGTCAGCGTGGATACGGTGACCAAGACCGAATCCATCCGCGAACGCCGCTTTGATCCCAATGGCCGCGTCGCGATCAGCACCGATATTGAAGAGCGGTCTGACAGTGCCCGCAACCAGTCGGCGGATGTCACCGTGGCTTCGAACCTGCCCGATGGTGATGGGGCCGGAGGGGACGAATCGAATTCGAACGCGACGCAAACACGCGAGCGGGTGAATTATGAGGTCTCGGAAACCGAGCTTGAGGTTCACAATGCCCCGGGTGCGATCAAACGCCTGACCGTGGCGGTTCTGGTCAACGGCACCACCGTAGTGGACGCGAATGGCGTGGAAGTCTTTGAGCCCATGCCCGAGGGGGAGATGCAGGCGCTTCGCGAGCTGGTCGCCTCGGCCGTTGGGTTTGATGAGGCGCGTGGGGATGTCATTACCCTGAAATCTCTGGACCTGCCGATGGTTGAACCGCAAGGCACGCTGGCTGCGTCCTCGATCTGGCAAAAAGTGCATTTCGACGCGATGTCGCTGATCCAGATGGCGGTCTTGGCGATTGTGTCTCTGATTTTGGGTCTGTTCGTGATCCGACCCATCCTGACGAAGCCCGCGATGGCACCTGCGTTGTTGCCTGCAGGGGCCGCGCCCGAGCCAGACACAGTTCTGACCGGCGAAATCGCCACGGATGAGAACGGTCAATTCACCCCGCTTCCCGGGCAGGCTGCGGGCGGTGACGTTCCGGCGCTGGCCGCACAGCAAGGCGCTGATCCGGTCGACCGGCTGCGCGCGATGATTGGCGACAAGCAGGAAGAAACCGTGGAAATTCTGCGCAGCTGGCTTGAAGAAAGCGAGGAGCGTGTCTGATGTCGATTGCTCATCTTCTTGAGGATTTCACGCTGCAGGCCGGAGGCGGTCAGTTGCATCTGCTGGATGAGGACGCGTTGGAGGAACAACGCCTCGCCTCGTTTGAACAGGGTTATAGTGCAGGGTGGGAGGACGCGGTGCAGGCGCAGGAGCAAAGCCGGGGGCAGGTCTCGGCCGAGTTGGCCAAATCGCTTGAGGACATGTCCTTTACCTATCACGAGGCCACCGCGCGCATGACCCTGTCGCTGGAGCCGATGTTCCAGAGCCTTGTGAATGCGGTCCTGCCCGAAACGCTGGATCGGGGCTTTGCCGCCCGCTTGGTCGAACAGCTGTCCGACATGGCGCGGGACCAGATCGGCCAGCCGATGCAGATCTTTGTCCCCCAGGGCCGCGCGGCTGAGGTTGAGGCGTTGCTGCCACCCGAGATGACGACCCCCACCCGAGTGATCGAGGACCCCGTGTTAGAGCCCGGGCAAGCCCGGCTACAGGTGGGCACATCTCAGCGTGAGGTGGATTGCAATGGCCTGCTCGCCTCGGTCGCCGGGGCATTCGACGCATATGTATTTGAGGCAAAAGAGGCAGTGACCCATGAGTGATGCTCAGAAACCCGAAAAAGCCAACCCGTTTGAAGCTGTGCCAATTGAGGTCACCGTCTCGGTCGGGCGCGCGCGCCCCTTGATCCGGGATCTGCTGAATATGGGCGAAAACGCCGTTCTGACGCTGGACAAACGGATCGAGGACCCGGTTGACCTCTATGTCGGGGACCAGCTGGTCGCGCGTGGTCTGCTTGAAGAGATGGAGGGCGATCAGGCGGGCCAGCTTGCGGTGCGCCTGACCGAGATCGCGGATTTGCAGAACGGGATCGGTTGATGCGCGTTTTGCTTTGGCTGGTGGTCGCGCTGGTGACGCTGTCCCCATCTCTGGCTGCGGCGCAGGACGTGTCGCTGTCACTGGGTGAGGGTGGCTCGATCTCGGCGCGCACGATCCAGCTGATCCTGTTGATTACCGTCCTCAGCCTGGCGCCGGGGTTGGCGATCATGATCACCTGTTTCCCGTTTCTGATTACCGTTCTGGCCATTTTGCGGCAGGGCATCGGGTTGCAGCAATCTCCGCCCAATATGCTGATCGTCAGTCTGGCGATGTTCCTGACCTATTTCATCATGGAACCGGTCTTTACCGAGGCTTGGATCACCGGCATCAAACCCATGGTCGATGAAACGATGGAGGTGGAACCCGCGCTTGAGATCGCCCTGCAACCGTTTCGCGCCTTTATGGCCGCGCGGCTGGACCCGGACACGTTTCACTCGATGGCGGCGCTGCGCCCCGGCGGTGACGCGATTGATTTGACGCCTGAGGCCCCGCTGTCGATCCTGATGCCATCTTTCATGCTGTCCGAGATCGCGCGCGCGTTTCAGATCGGTTTTCTGATCTTTCTGCCGTTCCTGATCATCGATCTGGTGGTGGCGGCGGTTCTCATGTCGATGGGGATGATGATGGTCCCTCCGGCAACGGTTTCGCTGCCGTTCAAGCTGGCGTTTTTTGTCATCGCAGACGGATGGTCGCTGATCGCGGGCGCCTTGGTGCGCAGCTATATGAATTGACGCGCTATTGCCGGGTGATCTGCAACCGCGCGCGCAGGCCCTGATCCCCGGCCTCAAAGCTTAACGTGCCGCCATGTTGTTCGGCGATTGTGGCGACGATGGTCAGGCCCAGCCCGAACCCGTCGGACGACCCGGTGTTTGACCCGCGCCGGAACGGGGCCATGAGGTCTTCGATATCCGAAACGGACAGATCGGTGCCTTTATCCTCGACGGTGATGGTAGCCGTGCGGGCATCGGTTTCCAGCTGAACCTCGGCGCGGCGGCCATATTTCAGCGCGTTGTCGATCAGGTTGGTCAGCGCGCGTTTCAGCGCGATGGGCCGCCCCGTCACCAGCATGCGCCGCGTTTCGGGCAAGGAGCCGTGCCCGCGCCGCGACATGAAAACCGAGGGCGCGCCTTCGACCGCGACCGGTGCGATTTTCCGCAGGCTTACGGGCAGATCCATATCCTGATAGTCGGCCACGAGGGATTCCACCAAGGCCGTCAGTGAAATCTGGCGCGGCTCTTCAACGCTCAGCTCGGATCGCGTGTAGGTCAGCACGCTTTCGATCATGCCGGTCATCTGATCCACGTCGGCCTCAAGCTTTTCGCGCAGCTCATCATTCGGAATAAGCGCGGCGCGCAGACGGACCCGCGTGGCCGGGGTGCCCAAATCGTGGCTGACGCCGGACAGGACGGTGGCGCGTTTTTCCAGCTGCATGCGCTCGGCATCCAGATGATCATTCACGGCCGAGACGATCTCGCGCAGTTCAGCGGGGCCATCGGCCTCATAGCTGTTTGGCCCGCCCCGGCGCTTGCGGTCCCGCAGCGCGCCCGAGAACCGGGTGAAACTGTCCGAGACATTGCCGATCGAGGTCAGGATGACCGCCAGCGCCACAATCGCCACCAGTATGGCGGGAAGGCGCAGATCGGCGGGGGCGGCCTTACAGCCCCAAACCTCGGTCCCGTCCACCTGCTGCCAATCGTTACGCCCGAATTGCGCGATCAGGATCGGTTCGCTGCAATAGGTGGCCAGCAGGCGGGTCAGGTTACCCATCTTCTCGGCCGCGGTCTGATCGGCGCGCGACAGGATATCCGAGACCGGATAGATCAGCCGGTCGGACATCACGGCCAGCGTCAGTTCACGCCCGGCCAGAGGGGCGGAATTGTCGGTGCGGATCGACAGGTTGGTGACAAAGCTGCGGTCTGACAGGCCGGGCAATTGTTCAAACTGTCCGGCATTGGCCAGCTGCGCCATTTCTGGCGACAGCGGGCGCACCGACACACCCGGCGGCGGTGCCAGGCCAACGCGCAGCTCTTCGTAGACCGAAAACCCGGCCACATAGGCGCGGGTCAGGAACTCATCCCAGGCCCGCGCCGAGGAAAACCACATCCCGGCCGACAACAGCCCCGCAGCAAAGGCCGCGACGGTCCAGATCCAGCCCAGGCTGCGCAAGCGCGGCGCGCGCGCTGTCATGCGTCCTCGTCCACCGCAACCTCGGCGGCAAAGATATAGCCCACGCCCCGTTCGGTGCGCAGCATTTGCGGGTCTTTCGGATTGGCCTCGATCTTGGAGCGCAACCGTCCGACCAGCATGTCGATGGCGCGCCCCTGCGCCTCGGGCTTGTCGGCGCTGCCGGTGACATCCAGCGCGGCGGCGATCTCATCGCGGGTCAGAGGAATATGGGGATTGGCCAGTAAAACCTTGAGCAGTGCGGTTTCCCGTTGCGACAAGGGCACCAGGTAGCCCTCGGGCGAGTGCACCTCATCCCGCTTACCGTCATAGGTCCAGCCGTTGAACTGAAACCGGCGCGTGCGGCGGCGATAGGCCAGCGACGGCGTCCGGCGCGCGCGCTGCATCACCGCGCGGACCCGCGCCAGCAGCAGCTGCGGGTTGAACGGCTTGGCGATATAGTCATCCGCGCCGACCTCATAGCCTGCCATGCGCTGATGATCGGCTGACAGGGCCGAAACCAGAATGATCGGCACATCCTGCTCGGCGCGCAGGCGGGCGCAAATCTCAACCCCGTTTTCATCGCCCAGCATCACATCCAGCAGGATCAGGTCAATGCGGCCCGCATTCAGGTGCCCCCGAATTTCAGATTCGGAACTGCCGGGCAGGGCGATGAAGCCGTTCTGCTGCAGGAACTGGGTCATCATCGACCGCATCTCGGGGTCGTCATCTACCACCAATAGGCGCGGAATGCTCACGCGGTTGATCCTCCCAAACTTTGCTCCTCTGGCATCATCCATTGTAACGAACGGAAACAGATTCAATGTCAACGTAACACGCTGTAACAGATGTGACGAAAATCTGGGCGGCGGCGGGCATTTACCCCGTATTTCGCGTTGCCAGATGACAATCCGGACGCAGTATGTCGGGCATCGCTGCGTTTGCAGTCACAAAGTTCTCTAGGGAGGAGACACATCATGAAGCGTTTTGCATGCGCCACCGTTTCGACGCTGGCCGTCATGGCCGGGTCGTCGGTTCTGGCCGGGCCAGAGGCCGAAGTTCTGCATTGGTGGACCTCGGGTGGTGAGGCCAAATCGGTCGCCGTTCTGCAGGAAGAGTTCGCCGCCAATGGGGGCAGCTGGACCGACATGCCGGTTGCCGGCGGTGGCGGTGACGCGGCGATGACCGCGCTGCGCGCTCGCGTTCTGTCGGGCAACGCCCCGACCGCCGTTCAGTTGAAAGGCCCCGCCATTCAGGAATGGTACGAAGAAGGCGTGCTGGCCGACATCTCATCGGTGGCTGAGGCCGAAGGCTGGGCAGATGTTCTGCCCGCCTCGATCGCGGGCCACATGAAGTGCGAGGGCGCATGGTGCGCCGCGCCGGTGAACGTGCACCGCGTTGACTGGATCTGGGCAAATGCCGATGTTCTAGCCGCCAACGGTATCGAAATGCCGACCACCTGGGACGAGTTCAACGCCGCTGCGACCAAGCTGATGGATGCAGGCGTCATCCCGCTGGCCCATGGCGGTCAGGCATGGCAGGACGCCACCGTGTTTGAAACCGTGGTTCTGGGCATTGGCGGGCCGGAGTTCTTCCAAAAGGCGCTGGTCGATCTGGACCCCGAGGCACTGACCTCGGACACGATGGTGCAGGTGTTCGACCAGATGCGCCTGATGCGTGGTTACGTGGACGAAAACTTCTCGGGCCGCGACTGGAACCTGGCAACTGCCATGGTGATGAATGGCGAGGCCGCGTTCCAGATCATGGGCGACTGGGCCAAGGGTGAGTTTCTGGCGGCGGGCAAAAAGCCCGGCGAGGATTTCCTGTGCGCCTCGACCCCCGGTGACGGCTACCTGTACAATGTCGACAGCTTTGCCATGTTCGACGTGGACGGCGACGAAAAGAAAGCCGGTCAGGACCTGCTGGCCAAGCTGATCGTTGCGCCGAACTTCCAGAAAGTGTTCAACCTGAACAAGGGCTCGATCCCTGCGCGTACCGACGTGGCGCTGGATGACTTTGACATCTGCGCCAACCTCTCGGCCGAAGATATGGGCTCGACCTCGGCCAGCGGGTCGCTGCTGCCGTCCTATGCGCATGGTATGGCACTGCGCGGGTCGCAGTCTGGTGCGATCACCGATGTTGTGACCGCGCATTTCAACTCGGACATGTCCTCGGCTGACGCGGTTCAGCAATTGGCGGACGCGGTGGCAAACAGCTACTGATCCGAATCTGCTCTGCCCCCTATACTGACGGGGCAGAGCACCTTTCCCCGGAGGAAATCATGTCCGAATGGCTGGAAAACCACCTGCCCAAGGTGGTGCTGGCACCGTCGTTCATTGCCGTATTGATCTTTGTCTACGGCTTTATCGGATGGACGGCCTGGGTGTCACTGACCCGATCGAAACTGTTGCCGAAATACGAAATCAAAGGCTTCATCCAATATGAACGCCTGTTCGACTCCCCTCGCTGGGATACGGCAATCAACAACCTGTATATCTTTGGCGCGCTGTTCATCGTGATTGCGATGGTGCTGGGCCTGTTGCTGGCCATTCTGCTGGATCAGAAAATCCGCGTCGAAGGAGCTATCCGGACGATTTACCTCTACCCAATGGCGCTGTCGATGATTGTGACCGGTACCGCGTGGAAGTGGATACTGAACCCCGGTCTGGGGGTCGAATCCATGGTGCAGGGCTGGGGCTTTACCAATTTTGAATTCGACTGGCTGGTGAACCCCGATTACGCCATTTACACCATCGTGATGGCAGCGATCTGGCAAAGCTCGGGCTTTGTCATGGCGCTGTTCCTCGCTGGTCTGCGGTCGGTGGACGGAGAGATCATCAAGGCCGCCCAAGTCGATGGCATCCCCACATGGCGCATCTATACGGCGATCATCATCCCCTCAATGGCTCCGATCTTCCTGTCGGCCTTCATCGTGCTGGCTCACCTTGCGATCAAAAGCTTTGATCTGGTCATCGCGCTGACAGGTGGCGGTCCGGGCTACGCAACCGATCTGCCGGCCACATACATGTACGCCATGGCGTTTTCGCGCGGCGATATCGGTCAGGCGGCCTCGTCCGCGATGATCATGATGCTGGTCGTCTTTGCCATCGTCGTTCCCTATCTTTACTCAGAGCTGAGGGCGAAAAATGACTGATCTGTCGATGCCCCAATCCCAAACCGAACCCCGCAGCCAAAGTGCCGCTGGCAAGATTGCCTTGCGTTGGCTGCTCTATGTCCTGCTGGGCCTCTTTGCGCTGTACTACCTGATGCCGCTTTTCGTGATGTTGACCACATCGCTGAAAAGCCTTGAGGAAATCCGCACAGGAAGCCTGATTTCCTTGCCGCGCGAGGTCAGTTTTGACGCCTGGAAAACCGCATGGTCGGGCGCCTGTACCGGCATTCAGTGCGAAGGTCTGCGGCCTTATTTCTGGAACTCGGTCCTGATCGCGGTGCCTGCGGTGGCAATCTCGACCCTGTTGGGCGCACTGAACGGCTATGTCGTGGCACAATGGCGGTTCAAAGGGGCGAATATCATCTTCTCGCTGATGCTGTTTGGCTGTTTCATCCCGTTTCAGGTGGTTCTGCTGCCGATGGCGCGTCTGCTGGGCATGATGGGGATCGCCGGAACCATTCCGGGGCTGATCTTTGTCCACGTGATCTACGGGCTGGGCTTCACCACGCTGTTTTTCCGCAACTACTATGTCACCATCCCGTCCGAGCTGACCAAGGCCGCGCGCGTCGATGGGGCCGGGTTCCTGCGGATTTTCTGGTCGATCTTCCTGCCGCTGTCGCTGCCGATCATCGTGGTGACGGTGATCTGGCAGTTCACGCAGATCTGGAACGACTTCCTGTTCGGCGTGTCGTTCAGCCAAGCGGGCACGCAGCCTGTGACCGTGGCGCTGAATAACATCGTAAACTCCACCACCGGCGTCAAAGAATACAACGTCGACATGGCCGCCGCGATCATCGCGGGGCTGCCGACGCTGCTCGTCTATGTCGTTGCCGGTAAGTATTTCATCCGCGGCCTGACCGCCGGTTCTGTGAAGGGATAAGACCCATGGCACCCATCCTTGATATCAACAAACTCTACAAGAATTACGGCGCGACCGAGATTCTGAAGGACATCAACATCTCGATCGAGCCGGGGGATTTCCTGGTGCTGGTCGGGCCCTCGGGCTGTGGCAAATCCACCCTGCTGAACTGCATCGCTGGGCTGGAGGAGATTACCGGCGGCACCCTGTCTATTGGCGGAAATGACATGACACATGTCAGCCCCAAGGACCGCGACATCGCGATGGTGTTCCAATCCTACGCCTTGTACCCGACCATGAGCGTGGCCAAGAACATCACCTTTGGCATGAAAGTGCGTGGGGTGGATCAGGCGACGCAGGATGCCAAGCTGAAAGAAGTCGCCCAACTGCTGCAGATCGAGCCGCTGCTGAACCGCCGCCCCAGCCAATTGTCGGGTGGTCAGCGTCAGCGGGTGGCGATGGGTCGGGCGCTGGTGCGCGATCCCAAGCTGTTCCTGTTCGACGAGCCGCTGTCAAACCTCGATGCCAAGCTGCGGGTCGAGATGCGGACCGAGATCAAGAAGCTGCACCAGACGCTGGATGCGTCCATCGTCTATGTCACCCATGACCAGATCGAGGCGATGACGCTGGCGACCAAGATCGTCGTGCTGAAAGGCGGTGTTGTGCAGCAGATCGGCACCCCGGCTGAAATCTACAACAACCCGGCCAATCTGTTTGTGGCCGATTTCATGGGCTCACCTGCGATGAACCTGATCCCGGCGCAGGCGCACAAGAATGGTTCGGGCACCCAGATTGCGATTTCGCGCGAAAGCGGCGAGACGCTGGTTCTGAACGATGCCCGCGATCTGACGCTGCCCAAAGATGTGATTTTGGGCCTGCGCCCCGAAGACATCGCCGAGGCCGGGTTCCGCGCAGGCGATGGCGTGCAAGAGGCCGAATGCCTGGTCGACATGGTCGAACCCGCGGGGGCCGATACCTATGTGGTCTCGGAACTGGGGGGCAAACAGGTGACGGCGCGGCTGCATGCGGAAACCAGCGCGCAGGCAGGGCGGACGCTGAATCTGGCCTTTGACATGAGCAAAGTGTCTTATTTTGCCAAGGAAACCGGTGAACGCCTGAACTAAGACCACCCGAACAAAAAAGCGCCGCGCGATTGGGATCGCGCGGCGCTTTTTTCATGTGAACCGGATCAGCTGAGCTTGTTCTGGTTCATATCCTTGATCAGACGGTTCAGATCGCCGCCACGGGCATCCAGCATCGCGCCGATTTCGGTGCGTTCGGTCAGCAGCATATTCACTCCTTCGATGAACATGTTGAAGAACTTGTCGCGGCCCGATTTGTCCGACACCAGGAAGGTCACCTCGAACGGGGACGACCCCTGCAGCTTGACCGAGGTGCGCACCTCGTACCCGGCCTTGATCTTGCGCGCATTTCGAACGGTCACCTGACCGCCTATGAATTCCCGGAAACGGCGGCCATATTTGTTCGAGATATAGCCTTGAAAGGCGCTGGTGAACTGCCGCAGCTGTGCCGGGCTGGCTGATCGGCCATCCGCCCCCAGCACATAGCGCGCCATGATCGGCACATCGGCATATTGCGTAAAGATCTTTTCGAAATCGCGGATCATCGCCTTTTCGGATTTGCCCGAAGCGATCACGCGGTTGATGTCATCCACCACACTGACCACCAGCGCCTTGGCGCTGGCTTCGGTCTGGGCAAAGGCGGGCAGGGCGGTCAGCATCGCGCCGGCTAGGCCGGTGGCGATGAAACCGCGTCGATTCAGATGATTATTCGGCATAGGGGTCCTCGTAGGGGTCTAGGTAGGGGTCCCTGACTGGGTCAGTCCCGATATCTGCATAGGGGTCGTCATACAGGCCCAGATAGGCCTCTTCATCATCCCGTGCCAGTTCGAACCGGCGATTCTGGATGTAGATTGTCTGCGCCTGCGCATAGCTGTCGGCACTTTCATAAAGGATCGAATCAACCGTGTCCGAGAACCGTCCCCGATCCCCCATTCGACGCACGACCTCGGCATAGACACCGATATTGTCGACAGGGCGAACAGGGGTAAAGTTGATCGGGTTCGAGAACAGGTTGACCACGACCCCGATTGCGTCGCGCTGGGTCGAGGGGCCATAGAAGGGCAGCTCGACATAGGCGCCTTCGCCCACGCCCCAGACATGCAGGGTTTCGCCGAAATCCGTATCGACGGGGGGCAGGTTCAATTCATCTGCCGGTTTGGCCAGCCCGGCCCCTCCGACGGTCGAATTCACCGCAAACCGCAGCAGTGCATTGCCCGATTGTTTCAGATTGCCCTGCAGCAAGTAATCCAGTGCTTGCCCCGGCATCGTCAGGTTCTCGGCGAAATTGCTGAAGCTGGTGACCACAGGGTCGGGCACGATCTTCACATAGCCTTTCGAGGCCGGGCGGAACAGGAACCGGTCAACGCCCAGGTTGAACTTGTGAACGCCTCTGTTGTTGCGCTCATAAGGGTCGAATACTTCGCCCGGTGGCGTGCCTTCGGGCGCACGTGTCGCACAGGCGCTGAGCACTGCCATCAGGGACAGGAAGATCAGGTGTTTTAGCTTGGGTTTGCTCAACACAGTTTTTGTCACTCCAAACCGCTCGGGACTGGGGATTGCCCGAACTTTCAATCAATACTGTCTTCGGTCACGTAGTGTGACCCAATCCGTTGTCACATAGGCGCGTCACATTCAATATGAAACAGATAGCGTTTAACCTGCCGGGCAGGTCAAGGTAAAGTGACAGTGGGTGAGCTGATCGGAACAAGTGGAGTTATGCCCACACCCTGGGCAGGCCTGCGCCCTTTTCCGGCTTTTCGATCCCGAACTTCCCGGTTAGCTTCGCCGCGACTCAAGATTTGGAGGACCCCTCATGAGCATCGCAGCGAAACTGGAAAGCCTGGGCGTGGCATTGCCCGATGCGCCCGCGCCGGCGGCGAATTACGTGCCTTTTGTCCGCGTCGGCAACATTGTCTATGTGTCGGGCCAGATTTCCAAGGCCGATGACCTGATCACCGGCAAGCTGGGCGATGACATGGATGTCGAAGCGGGCGCTGCCGCGGCCAAAGTGTGCGCGATCAACCTGCTGGCTCAGGTCAAGGCGGCCTGTGGTGGCGATATTGAAAAGCTGGTGCGCGTAATCAAGCTGACCGGCTTTGTGAACTCGACCGCTGACTTCACTGCGCAGCCGCAGGTGATCAACGGGGCCTCGGATTTTCTGGTCGAAGCGCTGGGCGAGGCTGGCCGCCATTCCCGTTCCGCCGTCAGCGCCGCGTCGCTGCCGCTGGGCGTGGCTGTTGAAATCGAAGGGATCTTCGAGGTCGCATGACACCCCCCCTGCCTTCTGCGTTCCTGCAGGTCCCGATTGCGCATCGGGCGCTGCACGATCTTGCCGATAACCGCCCGGAAAACAGCCGGGCGGCCATTCGCGCTGCCATTCACGCCGGGTATGGGATCGAGATTGACCTGCAGCGCACGTCCGACAACCGGGCGATGGTGTTTCATGACTACGACATGACCCGCCTGACCGGGCAGCCGGGCCCGATCCAGCAGATCACCGCCGAACAGGCGCATGCCACGCAGTTGCTGCACGCCGAAGACGGCATCCCGACGCTGGATGAGGTGTTGGACATGGTGGCCGGGCAGGTGCCTCTGCTGATCGAGTTCAAGGATCAGGACGGTGCCATGGGCACTAATGTCGGCGCGCTTGAGGCCGATGCAGTACGTGCCTTGCAGGGCTACGACGGCCCTGTGGCGCTGATGTCGTTCAACCCGAACTCTGTTGCGGAACTGGCGCGGCTTGCCCCGCATCTGCCGCGCGGCATCGTCACCTGTTCCTACCAACCCAAGGTCGAGCTGTTGCCGCAGGACGTCTGCGATCATCTGCGCGACATTCCCGATTTTGACCGGGTCGGGGCCAGCTTTATCAGCCATGAGGTCGCCGACCTGTCGCGCCCTCGCGTGGCCGAGCTGAAGGCGCGCGGCGTGCCGATTCTGTGCTGGACGGTCCGGTCGCCTGAGCAAGAGGCACAGGCCCGTCAGATTGCTGATAATGTGACCTTCGAAGGGTATTTGGCCCCGCAGCCGGGTTGAACCTGCCCCCTGCCGTCACAGATAAAGATCAGACGCGGAGGGCATATGGATCAGGCGCAAATCGAAGTTCAGGTTCTGGGGTCGCTCTCGCAAATCTCTGCGGCCGAGTGGGACAGTTGCGCTTGCCCCGAGACCGCTGATGGCGGCCGACCGTTTGACCCGTTTACCACGCATCGGTTTCTGCTGGCGCTGGAAAACAGCGGTTCGGTCGGGCGCGGCACTGGTTGGCAACCGCAATACCTGACAGCCTATATGGACGGAATGCTGATTGCGGCGGCCCCGATGTACGCCAAGTCGCACAGTCAGGGCGAATATATTTTTGACCACAGCTGGGCCCACGCCTATGAAAACGCGGGCGGGCGGTATTATCCCAAATTGCAGATCGCGGTGCCCTTTACCCCCGCCACCGGGCGTCGTTTTCTGGTCCGCCCGGGGTATGAGGCGATGGGCATGTCGGCACTGGTGCAGGGGGCCGTGCAACTGGCCGCCGACAACCGTGTCTCATCCCTGCATGCCACGTTCTGCACCGAAGACGAGGCCATCGCGGGCGAAGCAATGGGTCTGATGGCCCGCCATTCGCAGCAGTTTCACTGGCTGAATGACGGCTACGCCGATTTCGATGGGTTTTTGCAGGCGCTGTCGTCCCGCAAACGCAAGAACATCCGCAAGGAACGCGCGCAGGCCAGTGGCTTTGGCGGCGAGATCACAGCCTATACAGGTCAGGACCTGCGCCCCGAACACTGGGACGCGTTCTGGCGATTCTATCAGGATACCGGCATGCGCAAGTGGGGATCGCCCTATCTAACGCGTCAGTTCTTTGATATTGCACAGGAAACCATGGCCGATGACATGGTTTTGGTTCTGGCCGAGCGCAATGGCTATCCCATTGCAGGCGCGTTGAACTTTATAGGGCGGGAAACGCTGTTTGGCCGCTATTGGGGCTGTGTCGAACATCACCCCTGTCTGCATTTCGAACTGTGCTACTATAGGGCGATTGATTTTGCGATTGCCCACGGATTGGCGCGGGTCGAGGCAGGCGCGCAAGGCGAGCACAAGCTGGCGCGCGGCTATTTGCCCAAGCGCACGCATAGCCTGCATTGGGTTGGTGATCCCGGCTTTGCCGATGCAATCAGAAAATATCTGGACGCCGAGGCCCACGCAGTGGGAGAAGAGATTGAGATTCTGACGGATTACGGCCCGTTCAGAAAATCGAACCCGGAGGAACAGCAATGACCGAACTTTTGTCGACCGAGACCCGCGGCCCCCTTCTGGACCCGCTGTTCAAGAACGGCTGGACCATGGTCGAAGGCCGGGATGCGATCACCAAGACCTTCATCTTTGAGGATTTCGTGCACGCCTTTGGCTGGATGACTCAGGTGGCGATTTTTGCGGAAAAATGGAACCACCATCCGGAATGGTCCAACGTCTACCGCACGGTCGAGGTCACGCTGGCCACCCATGATGTGGGCGGGTTGTCGTCGCTGGATGCCAAGCTGGCGCGCAAGATGGACAGCCTGGTTTAACCCCGGTCGCTTTGCGATCCTTCGCCACCGGCCAGGGCTGCCACTGTTCCCAGCTGCCGGAACTCAACTGGCGTCACAGTTCCGTCGCTTGTGTCGATATTGCCCGGAATGCCGGTTGTGCGATTGCCGATCTGGCGCACGCTGCGCGCAAAGGGGTTAATATCGAGGCATTTGTTGTTGTAGCAGGTCAGGCCGGAGGTGTTGATCTGAATGCGCGGCTGTCCATCCGGCCCGGTCACAACCGGGGCCTGCGGCACATCGCAAGCGGCCAGCAGTCCCATAGCGCCAAGAAAAATCCACTTGTTCATAGTCCGCCTCCACCTGATTGGGCCTGCCCCGCAGGTCACGGGGCACGCCGGTTCAATCCAGCAGGCCGTTCTGATCCTGATCGGCGGACTGGAAATCATCGTTCATCTGAGCGTCGTATTCCGCCCTTGAGATAAAGTCATCCTTGTCGCGGTCAACTTTTTGAAACTGCTTGATGTCCAGAAACGGCTTGGCCTCGTCCAGACCCAGCGTGCCATTCTTGTCCTCGTCCATTTCCTGAAAGGCATAGTCGGAAAAGGCGTTAAACTCATCGCGCGACAGGAACCCGTCATTGTTGGTGTCGACGGATTGCAGCTCTTTCTCGTGCAGCTCGCTTACGGTTTCGGAAATGGCCGGGCTGGCCAGGGCGACGGTTGCGGCGAAAATAAATCCACGTGTCATCTCGGCTCTCCTCAGCATGCGTATCTGTTGCCTTCAAACCCACCGGCAGCAGCGCCTGCTGCGGTCAGAATGGTTTTGCCGGACCCGCCGCCGAATTGATTGCCGATGGCCCCGCCGATCAGAGCACCGCCCAAGGTGCCGCTGAGACAGGCGATTTCATGCTGACGTGCGGCCTGTTGTTGCGGTGTCGGGGCCGGACCGCAGGCCGCCAATGCCCCGGCAGTGCCAAGCAAAAGCGTGAATACTTTCAGTTTCATCAAAAATCTCCCTGATCATATGCCACAACTATTGGCTGATCAGGGCATTGCATCAAGTTAAATAGCGGATAAGGCCCCGGCATGGATGGCACCGGGGCCAAACCGTATCAGATGGCGTCCAACAGACCCTCACCTGCAGAAATCTCGCAGGCACCGGGGCTTTCTTCCAGATTCAGGGCGGTCACCTTGCCATCTTCGACCAGCATGGCATAGCGCTTGGACCGCGCAAGCAGACCGGCGGGGGGCGCGTCGAACTCCATGCCGATGGCCTTGGTGAACTCGGATGCGGCATCGGCCAGCATGGTCAGTCCAGCTTCGGTGGCTCCGGTTGCCTCGCCCCAGGCTTTCATGACGAACGGGTCGTTGACCGACAGGCAAATGATCTCATCCACGCCTTTGGCGTCGAACTGGTCCTTGGTGCGCAAAAAGCTGGGCACATGGGCCGAATGGCAGGTCGGCGTGAACGCGCCCGGCACGGCAAAAATCACCACTTTGCGCCCTTTGGTCTTGTCTGAAATCCGCACCTCTTCGGGGCCGTCCGCACCCATTTGGGTCAGCGTGGCGTCGGGCAGCATGTCACCTGTTGAAATCATTTTTCAGCTCCTGTCGTTTGGATTTGCAGAGTCGGGCTCAGCCGCAATATAGGTGGTCGCGTGGAGGAGACCACGGGAATTCGACAGGGTGAGGGACAGATGAGCCATATTGTCGTGATCGGTGCCGGGCAGGCGGGTGCATCGCTGGTGGCGCGGCTGCGCAAAGGGGGGTTTGACGGGGATATCACCCTGATCGGGGCCGAACCGCATTTGCCTTATCAGCGCCCGCCCTTGTCCAAAGCCTATCTGCTGGGCGAGATGGAGCTGGAACGCCTGTTCCTGCGGCCCGAGAGTTTTTATACCGAGAACAACATCACTTTGCGTCTGGGTCAGCGCGTCACGGCGATTGACGCGCAGGCCAAAACGGTAACGGTGGGGGATGAGGTCATCCCCTATGACGAACTGGCCCTGACCACCGGGTCCGACCCGCGCTACCTGCCCGCTGCGATTGGTGGCGACCTGCAGGGGGTCCACGTGGTGCGCGATCTGGCCCATATCGACGAGATGGAGCCCCGCGTGACCGAAGGTGCACGTGCCCTGATCGTGGGCGGTGGCTATATCGGGCTTGAGGCCGCGGCAGTCTGTGCAAAGCGTGGTGTTCAGGTGACGCTGGTCGAGATGGCGGATCGTATCCTGCAACGGGTGGCCGCGCCTGAGACGAGCGATTATTTCCGCGCCCTGCACACGGGATACGGTGCCGATATTCGCGAAGGCGTCGGGTTGGAGCGTTTGGTGGGCGAAAACGGTAAGGTGGTTGGTGCCGTTCTGACCGACGGATCGAAGATAGATGTTGATTTCGTTGTTGTGGGTGTGGGCATTGTGCCTGCGACCCACCTGGCCGAGATGGCGGGGCTGGAACTGGACAACGGCATCAAAACGGATGCCCATGGCCGCACGTCCGATCCATCGATCTGGGCGGCGGGGGATTGCGCGTCTTTCCCGCATGGCGAGGGCCGTATTCGCCTGGAAAGTGTGCCGAATGCGATTGATCAGGCCGAGATCGTGGCCCAGAACATGCTGGGCGCGGCCAAGGGCTATACGGCGACGCCGTGGTTCTGGTCGGACCAGTATGATGTCAAACTGCAGATCGCGGGTCTGAACACCGGCTATGATCGCGTTGTGACCCGGCAGGGTGAGGGGCAGACGGTGTCCTTCTGGTATTACAAAGGGGATCAGCTGATCGCGGTGGATGCGATGAACGATCCGCGCGCCTATATGGTCGGCAAGCGCCTGATCGACGCCGGAAAAACCGCCGACCCGGCCATTGTGGCCGACCCGGATGCGGACCTGAAACCGCTGCTTAAGGCGTGAGGATCATCGCGGGCGAGTTCCGGGGCCGCGCCTTGGCCTCGGTCGGCAAAGGGGATGCGGGCGCACATCTGCGCCCCACCACCGACCGGGTGCGCGAAAGCCTGTTCAATGTCCTTAGCCATCAGATCGACTTTGACGGTCTGCGCGTGCTGGACCTGTTTGCCGGCACCGGCGCGCTGGGGCTTGAGGCACTGTCGCGTGGCGCCGCACATGCAAGCTTTGTCGATGATGGGCGTGTGGCGCAGGGGCTGATCCGTAAGAATATCGACCTGACTCGCAGTGCTGATCGCACCGACCTGATCCGCCGCGACGCCACGCGGTTGGGCGACAACCCAGGCGCGCCCTATGATCTGATCTTTCTGGACCCGCCCTATGGCAAGGCGCTGGGTGAAAAAGCCCTCGCCAAAGCGGCGGAGGGCGGCTGGATCGCCCCGGACGCGCTGCTGGTTTGGGAAGAGAGCGCGCATATGGCAGCGCCCACTGGGTTCGAACTGCTCAGCACCCGAAAATATGGCGATACGCATATTTCTCTGATGCTTCGCGCTCAATAATATTTTTTAAAATCATGAGCTTATTTGGCTTTCGAGGGGCTGGAGAAGCGCTTTTTTGACCTGCCAGTTTCTGCACATCAATGCGTCACAATTTCGACCAAAATTGCCTCTAGCGGGTGCTGGTTTTTGCAACTTTCACTGAGACCCCCAAATGCTGTCCAAAACTCCCCTAGCTCTGCTCATCACCTGTGCGGCCGCGTCAGCCAGCTTTGCCGAAGCAAAGTTCGATACCAATGAATTTACTGTGAACTGCACATCTGCCGCAGGCGGCGACACCATCACGATCTCGCGGTCTGGCGGGGCTCAGAAAGGACAGATCGCAACCGGTGAAATAGAGGGTGAGGCCCAGATCCTGCTGGGTCTGGGCAATGTGACGTTCCTGTTAATTCAGGGAAAAGACGTCGTTACGTTTGTCGTGGATACGGACAGCATGGACTACGATTTGGCAGTTAAAGGGCCCCATCAGAAAACGGACAGAGGAACATGTGCCGCGTCCTAGGCTGACGCTGCCGGCCCTGTTGATCGTGTTTTGAGGGAACACCCCGGTTGTGCTAAGCTGCAAAAATGGATCGTGCAGTTTCGCCCCCGTTCTGGGGCATCTCTCAGGAAAAAGACACGGCGACGGGGCCGCCATCTAAACCGATGCGCGCACCCGTGTTTATCCACGACGCGGTTATCCCGTGGCGGGATGAGACATTGCTGCTGAAACTGCTTCGGGATCAGGAGGCGGATCAGGATGAATAGGTCGGGTGGTATTTGCCGCCGGGCGACAGGGTAAAAATCTCGACCCCGTCTGCGGTGACGCCGACCGAGTGTTCGAACTGCGCCGACAGGGACTTGTCGCGGGTCACTGCGGTCCAGTCATCGGCCAGCGTTTTGGTCTCGGGGCGGCCCAGATTGACCATCGGTTCGATGGTGAAGAACATGCCTTCTTCCAGCACAGCGCCCGTTCCGGGGCGGCCATAGTGCAGAACGTTTGGCGGTGCGTGGAATACCCGGCCCAGACCGTGACCACAGAAATCGCGGACAACGCTCATGCGGTGTGCTTCGACATATGCCTGAATGGCGTGGCCGATGTCACCGAAGGTGTTTCCGGGTTTGACCATATCAATCCCTTTGAACAGGGCGTCATGGGTCACCTGGATCAGACGCTCGGCCTTGCGGGGCAGCTTGCCTGCCACATACATGCGCGAGGTGTCGCCGAACCAGCCATCCACAATGACCGTGACGTCGATATTCAGGATGTCGCCCTCTTTCAGCCGCTTGTCGCCGGGGATACCGTGGCAGACCACGTGATTGACGCTGATGCAGCTGGCGTGCTGATAGCCCTTGTATCCGATGGTGGCCGAGGTTGCGCCTGCGTCTTCGACCATCTGGGTGATGATGCCGTCGATTGCACCAGTGGACTGGCCCGGAAAGACGTGCTGTGCCATCTCATCCAGAATCTGCGCAGCAAGGGCCCCTGCCGCATGCATGCCGGCAAAGTCACTCTTTTCGTAGATGCGGATGCCGTCCTTTGTCAGGCGGCCACGATGGTCTTTCATCGGTGCGGGGCTCCAAATGTTTCGCGCAGCGCTCCTTTTACGCTGCTTGTGCAGAAAGTTCCAGAGGGCGTCCGGTCGCATCGGCAATGAACGTCCGGTTCAGTCTTTTTTCGTATATACGCCCGACAAATAATCGCGAACCGCCACAAAGCAAGCCTTGTGGGGCGTATGGTGCGTGCCAGACCGTTTGCCTTGGGGCTATGTAGCCGCCGAAACTGCGCCGGATCAGGGAAATTCGTTAGAAATGGCGCCGTTGCCGCATGCGCGCGCAGGCTTTCAAAATCTCTTGAACACATGTTTCGGGCGTGGTCATCCCGCGCAGGATGGTTGCATTCTGCCCGTTCAAAAGGGCGCACCAAGAGGTACGGAATGATCCGACGAGCTGCTGCGGTATTGATTATGCTTGTTGCGGGCTGCCGCGACGAGGTGACGATGCTGTCGCATGACGATCTTGCGGCCCTTTTGTCCGAAGATCGCCACATCGCGTTTCAGCGCAGCGGGGTCAAAGGCACGGCGCGGCTTAACGCGGATTTCACCTTTGACGTTCTTGTTCCGCGGCTGGGGCAGGACAGCGGGGTCTGGTGGCTGGAAGGTGACAGGATCTGCAGCCAATGGGAGGATTTTCGCGCGGGGCGTCCGCAATGTGCCGTGGTGGGGCAGTTGGGGGATGGGACCTATCGCGGATACAGCCCCAAACCCCAAGTCTACCTGGGGGATTTCAGTATTTCCAAATAGGGTGCCAGCCTAGTCCACAGCCCAGGATTTCCTGGCATCCACCCACACGCCTTGCGGTGAAATCCGGGTGCCGACAATCAGCCTTTCGATCCCTTTGGCCGCTTGGAAGGCCCGCGCATAGGTGGGGTCAATATCGGCGGCCAGCGTAAAACGGTCGCAATCGGTGCGCTGCACCAGATACAGCATCACGGCGCGGTGCCCTTGCGCCGCCATCGCTGCCAGCGCGCCCAGATGCTTGGTCCCGCGTGCGGTGACGCTGTCGGGGAATTCGGCCAGACCGGGCTGGCGGGAAAGGGTGACGCTTTTGACTTCGACATAGGCGTCGGGCAGGCCGGGTTGGGTCAGCAGAAAGTCGATGCGGCTGTTTTCGCCGTATCTCACCTCAGGCCGGACGGTTTCATACGCGGCCAGTTGCGGGATTTCGCGGGCCTGTAGCGCGGCGCGCAGGGCTTTGTTGGGGACCAAGGTATCGACGCCGGTGAAGTGCCCGTTCTCATGATCCACCAACCGCCAGCCGTATTTCAGCTTTTTCTTCGGGTCGTCGTTTGGTTCCAGCCAGATTCTCTCACCCGGCTCAGCCAACCCCATCATCGAGCCGGGATTGGCGCAATGGGCCGTGACCTCGCGCCCGTCCTCCAAGGTGCAATCGGCCAGAAAGCGTTTGTAGCGGCGGATCAGGTGGGCGGGGACAAGGGGGGTTTCAAATCGCATGTCTCAGGGCCTATACCTGCCCTGACGGTCGATCAAGAGGGGGCGCATGCCATGGCAAATCCAACCGCTGCAATGCTGGTGATCGGGGATGAGATCCTGTCGGGCCGGACCCGTGACGCCAATATGCACTATCTGGCCGGAGAGCTGACCAAACACGGCATCGACCTGAAAGAGGTGCGCGTTGTCAGCGACGAGGCCCCTGCGATCGAAGGAGCGGTCAAGGCTCTGTCCGACCTCTATGATCATGTGTTCACCAGCGGCGGCATTGGTCCGACCCATGATGACATCACGGCTGATTGCATCGCCCGTGCCTTCGACACGCCGATTGACATCCGCGAGGATGCGCGCGCGCTGTTGCAGGCCCGTTACGATCAGTCGGGGCAAGAGCTGAACGCAGCCCGCCTGCGCATGGCGCGTATCCCGGATGGTGCGGCCCTGATCGACAACCCGGTTTCCACCGCACCGGGGTTCACCATTTCCAATGTGCATGTGATGGCCGGGGTTCCGTCGGTCTTTCAGGCCATGGTGGCCAGCGTTCTGCCCAGTTTGACCGGGGGCAGTCCGATGCTGTCACAGACCTTGCGCGTGGATCGGGGCGAGGGCGACATCGCCGGGCCTTTGTCGGTACTGGCGGGGGACTTTCCCGACCTGTCCATCGGCAGCTATCCGTTCCAGATCAATGGCGCTTTCGGCTCTAACGTGGTGGTACGGGGCACGGATGGGGCGCGGATCGATGCGGCTGTGACCCGGCTGGCAAAAGAGCTTGAGCTTTGAGCGCTCATTGGCCCGACATTGTCGACGGAACATGGCCCGCCGCGCAGTATGAACGGCTGGGCCCGTTTCAGCTGCGCCGTGGGCAGGGCGGTGGATCGCGCGTCTCTGCCGCGAATGCGCTGGGCCCTGCCTCTGAGGCTGAGGTAGAGGCGGCTGAAACCGCGATGCGCGCGATGGGCCAAACTCCGCTGTTCTGCCTGCGTCCGGGGGATGAGGCGCTGGATACGCTGTTGGACAGGCGCGGCTATACCGTGCTTGATCCGGTCAACATATATGCCTGCCCGGTGGAAAATCTGACGGATCAACCGGTGCCCCGTGTGACGGTGTTCAACACCTGGCCCGCGCTGGCCATCATGCGCGAAATCTGGGCCAAGGGCGGTATCGGCCCGGCGCGGGTCGATGTAATGGCGCGCGCGCAGGGCCCCAAGACCGGCCAGTTGCTGCGCCACAAGGATCAACCGGCGGGCGCTGGATTTGTCGCGATGCATGACCGTGTCGCGATGGTGCACGCGCTTGAGATTCTGCCCGACCACCGCCGTCAGGGCCTGGGCGGTTGGGCCATGCGGGGGGCTGCCTTTTGGGCGCAAGCGAACGGCGCACAGGTGCTGAGCGTGATCTGCACCAAGGCCAACGCCGGGGCAAACGGGCTTTACCGGGCGCTTGGGATGGAGGTTGTGGGCGAATACCATTACCGTCGTTACAAAGAAGAGGACAAGCAGACGTGACGCCCCAGACATCTCCGACCGCGCTGAACCTGCCAATGGCGGACCCGCTGCCGCCCGAGACGCAGAGGTATTTCGACATTTGCGTGGAAAAGCTGGGTTTTGTGCCGAATGTCCTGCGGGCCTACGCCTTTGACATCGACAAGCTGAACGCCTTCACCGCCATGTATAATGACCTGATGCTGGGCGACAGCGGTCTGAGCAAACTGGAACGCGAGATGATCGCGGTGGTCGTGTCCGCCATCAACAAGTGTTTCTATTGTCTTGTGGCACATGGCGCGGCCGTGCGCCAATTGTCCGGTGATCCCAAGCTGGGCGAGATGCTGGTGATGAACTACCGCACCGCTCCTTTGGACACGCGCCAGCGTGCGATGCTGGATTTCGCGGCCCGCATGACCACCGCCAGCGCCGAAATCGAAGAGCCTGACCGCCAGCGCCTGCGGGATGTGGGCTTTACCGACCGCGACATCTGGGACATTGCCAATGTCACCGGTTTCTTCAACATGTCCAACCGGGTGGCCAGCGCGACGGCGATGGCCCCGAATGACGAATACCATACGCAGGCCCGATGATCCGTTTCGCCGTTCTGATCCTTCTGCTTCTGACCCCGCCTGTCCTTGCGCAGGAAATGACCCTGCCCGCAGGATCGCGCCAACTGAGTGATCGCGTCAGCCCGCTGGACAGCTACGCCCTGCCCACCGGCCCGTTTGCGGATGGTGTCTTGCCTGCACGACAGGTCGAAGGGCGGGTTGAACGGATCACGTGGCGCCTGCAATCGGGGTCCAGTACAACCTTGCAGCTTTTGGCACCGTTGCGTGATCAGATCATCGCGCAGGGCTATGAAGTGGTGTTTGAATGCGAGGCCCGCGCTTGCGGCGGCTTTGATTTCCGCTTTGGGACTGAGGTGGTTCCGACCCCTGACATGTATGTGGCGATACAGGATTTCAGGTTCCTCTCGGCCACGCGCGGGGATGAGGTTCTCAGCCTGCTGGTCAGCCGAAACCAACCCAGCGGCTACATCCAGATGATCCGCGTCACCCCGGATGAGAGCGAGGCACCGCCCCCTCTGGTGATCGAAGAATCCGTTACCCCCTCGGGCGATTTGCTGACAGGTCTGACGCAGAACGGCCATGTGATTCTGGATGACCTGCATTTCCGCACTGGCGAGATCACCCTGGGCGAAGGTCCGTTTGCCTCGCTTGCGATGATCGCAAAATACCTTGCTGATAACCCCGAAACCCGTCTGGCGCTTGTCGGGCATACCGACGACACCGGCGCGCTTGAGGCCAATATCTCGGTCAGCACGGGCCGGGCGCAGGCCGTGCGCGCCCGGCTGATCGAATCGCATGGGGTCGCCGCTGATCGGGTTGAGGCGCGCGGTATCGGCTATCTGGCGCCGCTGACGTCGAACGCAACGCCCGAAGGGCGCGACCTGAACCGCCGGGTCGAGGCGGTTTTGCTGGTCAACTGATCCTCTGTCGCAGAACAAAAAAAGACCCGCACAAATGTGCGGGCCATCGAGGTTCACCGGGGGAGATATCACCAGTCCATCGGACCCTTTTCGTTGAAGGATTCGACAAGAAAATCAATGAAGGCCCGAACCTTGGGTTGGGTAAAGCGTCCAGGCGGGTAAACGGCATAGATGCCTTGCACCTCGTCGGGCAGGGACGGCATCGCATCCAGAACCGCACCTGATTTCAGCGCGTCTGCATAGAGGTAGCTGGGCAGATAGGCGATCCCCAGACCCGAGATGGCCGCGTTCAGCAGCGATTGCCCGTCATTCACGCTCAGCCAGCCGGCGGTGCGGACCTGCCGCTTTTCACCAGACGGAGCGGTCAGCCGCCACACATTGCCAGAGGATTGGCTGGAATAGTGCAGCAGCTTGTGTTCGTTCAGATCGTCGATCTTCTGCGGGCGACCGAATTTCTCGATATAGCTGGGGGCCGCGACCATGCGTTTGACGGTCTCGGTCAGCTTGCGGGCGCGCAGGGTGCTGTCTTCCAGCTCACCAATGCGAACGGCCACGTCGAACCCTTCGGAAATCAGCTCAACATAGCGGTTGTTCAGCACCATGTTCACGGTGATATCCGGGTAGGCGGCCAGAAAGTCTGACAAAACCGGTGACAGGTGATTCACGCCGAAATCCGTAGCAACACTGATCCGAAGCAAACCCGAGGGGGCGGATTGCATCGAGGTCACCAACGCATCAGCTTCGCCTGCGTCATTCAAAACGCGGCGCGCGCGGTCATAATAGGCCAGACCAATCTCGGTCGGGGAAACGCGGCGTGTCGTTCGGTTCAAAAGCCTGGCGCCCAACCGGGCTTCAAGGCTTGATACGTGCTTTGACACAGCCGATTTGGAAATGCCCATCTTCTTGGCTGCATCAGTGAATCCACCCTGATCAACCACATTGGCAAAGGCTTCCATTTCGGTCAGTCGATCCATTCTCAGTCCCCGGGTGTTTTTTCGTTGTCTGACATTGGCCTTCAATCTGGGCGGAAACAGGGCAGACATGGGATAATATCAGGGATTTAAATCGGATCGTTTGCAGATGGGAAACGCGGAAACAGTGGTTTCCAGCCCCGCCACAGACCCATCATCATAAGGTTATTCGGCGTTGCACGCCGCATATGCTAGGATGAGAATGGCATATTTGTGACCACGGAGGAGATCATGAAAGCCCTATTCGCCCTTGTTGCCCTGTGCCTGTCTGCAACTGTTGCGCTGGCCGCCGGAACAACCCCATCCAGCCCGGATGCCAAGCTTTATTTCGTCAATCTGGCCGATGGGGATGTCGTTCAGTCTCCGGTAACGGTGGTCTTTGGCCTCAGCGGTATGGGCGTAGCCCCGGCGGGGACCGAGGCTGAAAATACCGGCCACCATCACCTGCTGATCAACCGCCCTCCGATCGGTGAGGGCGAGGACGGCGCGGATGAGCTGGCTTATGGTCTGCCCGCGGATGACAATCACATCCATTTCGGCGGCGGCCAGACTGAGGTCACGCTGGACCTGCCTGCAGGCACCCACACGCTGCAGCTGGTGCTGGGCGATGCAGGACATGTGCCCCACAATCCACCGGTCGTGTCCGACGTGATTACAATTAGGGTCGAGTAGGCGCCGAGCGCGCGGAAACCGGTTTACAACACACTGAATGTCGGAAACTCTGTCGGTCAAAACAGGAGGCCGATATGTCGTTGGAGTTCTTTCTGACTTCCCTGATCGTGGTTTTGTTGCCGGGAACCGGAGTGATTTACACATTGGCTGTTGGCCTGGGGCGTGGGTTTCGCGCCAGCCTTGCGGCAGCGGCCGGATGCACGTTGGGGATCGTTCCGGCAGCTTTGGCCAGTATCATCGGACTTGCAGCTCTACTGCATACCAGCGCGCTGGCCTTTCAGGTCATCAAGTATCTTGGTGTCCTCTACCTGTTCTATATGGCGTGGGGTATCCTAAAAGACGGCGGAGCTATGGAGTTGAACGCCGAGAAATCCTCGGCGGGGTACTTCAAGATCACGGTGACGGGGACATTGATCAATGTTCTCAATCCCAAACTGTCGCTGTTTTTTCTGGCCTTCCTGCCCCAGTTTCTTCCGGCCGGTACGGCGAATGCCGGTTTGGAGCTGCTCAAGCTGGCCGCTGCCTTCATGGTGATGACCTTTGTGGTCTTTGTCGGATACGGTGCCTGTGCGGCCCTTGCACGGGACTATGTCATTCGCAGGCCATCCGTGATGGCCTGGATCAAACGGTGTTTCGCGACAGCATTTGGCGCGTTGGGCGTCAAGCTGGCGCTTTCTGAGTGATCAAAACGTTACCGCCAGCCGTGTGCCCTGATTGATTGCGCGTTTTGCGTCAAGTTCGGCGGCCACGTCAGCACCGCCAATCACATGGGGGGTAATCCCGCGGTCGATCAGTGCGTCAGCCAGGCTGCGCTCGGGCACTTGCCCTGAACACAGCACGATTGTGTCCGCCGCGATGACGGTTGGATCTGCGCGGTCTTCGCCAAAGCTGACATGCAGCCCGTCATCATCGATGCGTTCATAATTCACGCCACCCACGAAATTGACGTCCTTCATCTTGAGCGTCGCGCGGTGAATCCAGCCGGTGGTCTTGCCCAGCCCCTTGCCGTGCCGTTGTGCTTTGCGCTGTAACAGCGTGACCTGACGGGCGGGGGCTGCGGGTTGCGGGCCTTCAGGGGCCAGACCGGCGCGGTGCTGTTCGGGGTCGGTGACACCCCATTCCTTCATCCAGGCGGGCAGGTCGGTGGTGACGCTGTGCCCGTCCTCCAGCAGAAACTCGGACACGTCAAAGCCGATGCCACCTGCGCCGATGACGGCGACGGATTTGCCAACATCGGCCTTGTTGCGCAGCACATCGATATAGCTGAGGACATTGTCGCGCTCCTGCCCCGGTATCTGCGGATCGCGGGGGGTGACGCCCGTGGCGATGACAACCTCGTCAAAGCCGGTCAGGTCATCGGCGCTGACCTCGCGGTTCAGTTCCACCTTCACACCCAGATCGTCCATCATGGTGCGATACCAATCGACAAGTCCCCAGAACTCTTCCTTGCCCGGCACCTGTTTGGCCATGTTCAGCTGACCACCGATTTCGCCGGCCCGGTCGAACAGGGTCACGTCATGGCCACGCTGGGCGGCGGTCATGGCGGTCGACAGACCCGCCGGACCCGCGCCGACAATGGCGACGGTCTTGCGGGTGTCTGCTGTGCCAATCTCCAACTCGGTCTCATGGCAGGCGCGCGGGTTCACAAGGCATGAGGTCAGCTTGCCGCTGAACGTATGGTCCAGACAGGCTTGGTTACACGCGATACAGGGCGCGATCTGCGAAGACTGACCAGCAATGGCCTTGTTCACGAAATCCGCATCCGCCAGCATTGGGCGCGCCAGCGACACCATGTCGGCACAGCCGGTGGACAGAACCTCTTCGGCAACCTCCGGCGTGTTGATCCGGTTCGAGGTGATGATCGGAATGCCCACCTTGCCCATCAGCTTTTTCGTCACCCAGGCAAAGGCGGCACGGGGCACTGAGGTCGCAATCGTCGGTATGCGCGCCTCATGCCAGCCGATGCCGGTGTTGATGATCGTGGCCCCGGCCTTTTCAACCTCTTGTGCCAACTGCACCACTTCTTCATGGGTCGAACCATTGGGGACCAGATCGATCATCGACAGGCGATAGATGATGATGAAATCGGTGCCCACGGCCTCACGGGTGCGGCGCACGACTTCGATGGGCAGGCGCATGCGGTTCTCATATGACCCGCCCCAGCGGTCGGTGCGCTTGTTGGTATGGGTCACAAGGAACTGGTTCAGGAAGTACCCCTCGGACCCCATGATCTCGACCCCGTCATATCCGGCCTTTTGGGCCAGAACGGCGGCGTTGACGATGTCAGCGATCTGTTTCTCGATACCCTCTTCATCCAGCTCATGCGGCGGGAAAGGTGAGATCGGAGATTTCACCGGGCTGGGGGCCACGCATTTCGGGCCATAGGCATAGCGGCCCGCATGCAGGATTTGCATGGCGATCTTGCCACCCGCCTCATGCACGCGCTGGGTGACGATGGAATGGTTCGCCACCTCTTTGTCATTGGTCATCATCGACGCGCCGGGCAGGACCGAACCTTCGAGGTTCGGACCAATCCCGCCCGTCACCATCAACGCCACGCCGCCACGGGCGCGGTCGGCATAGAACTCGGCCACGCGGTTCCAGTCGCCGGTTTCCTCAAGCCCCGTGTGCATCGATCCCATCAGGACGCGGTTCCTGAGCGTGGTAAAGCCCAGATCCAGCGGGGCCAGCATGTTTGGGTACGCAGTCATGGCGAACTCTCCCTCCCGATTCTTATGCGTTAGATTGACGTGCACGTAAACTTTGTCACGCGAAACCTAACGTCACCCCCTTTGCGGTGGCGCATGTGCTTGTTACAGACAAGATATATCAGATTGATGAGGCCCCGAATGACCCCCGAAGAAATCGCCAAACTGCCCTATCGCCCCTGCGTCGGGCTGATGCTGATGAATGCCGAGGGCAAGATTTTCGTGGGCCAGCGCAATGATCGCCATGCGGATGCCTGGCAGATGCCCCAAGGCGGCGTGGACAAGGGCGAAGACCCGCGCGATGCCGCCCTGCGCGAGTTGTGGGAGGAAACCGGCGTGACCGCTGATCTGGTCGAGGTGATGGCCGAGACACCGGGTTGGCTGCCCTATGATCTGCCGCATGACATCGTGCCGAAAATCTGGAAAGGCCGCTATCGCGGGCAAGAGCAGAAATGGTTCCTGCTGCGCTTTACCGGCCGGGACGATCAGATCAACATCGACACCGACCACCCGGAATTCACCCGCTGGAAATGGCAGGAGCCCGCACGCTTGGTGGAAGAAATCGTCCCCTTCAAACGCGAGGTCTATGAACAGGTGGTCGCGGCGTTTGAGGCGCATCTGCGCTGAGGGCCCGGAACCACTCTGACGCCGACAGTTCTGCGCTGCGATCACCCGGCCACAACTTGCCGTGAGGGGGCGTAGTTCGGTTTCCGGCGGACCTCTAGCTTGGTGGGCATGAGAGACACCCAACATACCCATCCCGCCATTTTCCCAGCCGGGCGCAGATTCGAAGGCACTGACCAGCGCGCACCCTTGCGAGAGGGTTTGCAAAGCTGTGGTGAATACCGCGCCGGGCAAACCGCGGGACGGTTCTATCCGGTTGCTTGTGTGGCATTGGAAGTCACGCAGCGGTGCAATCTGGATTGCACGCTGTGTTACCTCTCGGATCGGGCCGAGATGACGTATGATCCGCCGCTCTCGGTCCTGTTTGCACGGCTGGCCACGATCCGCAGTCATTATGGGACCGGGGTTTCGGTGCAGCTGACGGGGGGCGATCCGACGCTGCGCAAGGTTGCGGATCTTGAGGCGCTCTGCCGGGAAATCCGCCGTCTGGGGATGCGGTCTTGCCTGATGACCAATGGTATTCGTGCCAGTCGGGCGTTTCTGACGCGTCTGGCGGCGGCCGGGCTGGATGACGTGGCCTTTCACGTCGACATGACGCAGGAGCGCAAAGGGTTCACAAGCGAGGTTGAGCTGAACACTGTGCGTCGCGCCTATATCCGCCGGGCGCGTGGGCTGGGGCTGCGCATTCTGTTCAACACCACGGTGTATGGCGGCAATTTCGATGAGCTGCCGCAATTGGCGCGGTTTCTGCGTGACCGGCCCGAGGTCGCGTTTGTCTCGTTCCAGATGCAGGCGGATACCGGGCGCGGGGTTTTGCGCGCGCGGCCCGATGCGATCACACAAGACAGTGTGGCGCGGGCAATCGAAGAGGGGTACGAAGCCCCGCTGCATTTCGGAACCGCCACTGTCGGGCATTCCAAATGCAACCGCTATGCCAGCGTTGTCCGCGCCGGTGGCCGCGCGGTGTCGCTGTTGTCGAACCAAAAGCTGGTGCATCGAGTGATTGCCGCGCTGGACGGCGTGGATGACAACCAGGACGCCCATATCCGCATTCGCCCCAAAACCTGGCGCCTGATCCGCCGCCACCCGTTGCTTGCGCTGCTCGCACTTGGGCATTTGGGACTCAGCGTAGCGCGGCTGGGTTCCGGTTTGCTGCGCGGTCCGGTGCGGCGGCAGGCGGTGTTCATCCACAACTTTATGGCCGCCGATGATCTGGACGAAGATCGCTGTGCCTCATGCGTGTTCATGGTGGCGACGGCCAACGGCCCTTTGTCGATGTGCGTGCACAACGCCCAGCGTGATTTTCATCTGGCCAGCCCGGACCGTGTTGATGGCCCCACGGGTTCAAGCTGGTGGAATGCGGCCGTGCCGCGCCTGTCCGCGCAGTCCAGCTTACCGGACCTGAATGATCCCGCTTTGGCCCCGCTGAAACGGTTGAAAGGCCAGATGCGTGCGCTGCGCGAAAACCAAAAGGATGCGTCATGAAAAAGCTGCTGATCCTGATTTTGCTGCCTTTGCTGGCGGCCTGCGCCAGTGTGGAACGTCTGGCCTTGCCCAAACCTGTGCCCCTGTCGGACACGGCGCTGACCCAGGCCGCCCCACCTCCGGGTGAGCGGGTGGACCATGGCGACTGGACCGCCTTTCTGTCCCGCTATGTCGCGCCCGATGCGGCGGGGGTGAACCGGGTGGCCTATGGGCAAGTGACGCAGGCCGACAAGGCGCGGCTGGACGGGTATCTGGCGCAGTTGCAGGCGGTTGATCCGGCGGGGCTGACCCGCGATCAGCAACTGGCATATTGGATCAACCTCTATAATGCGGTGACCGTGGATGTTGTGCTGGAAAACTACCCCGTTGCCTCGATCCGCGACATCAAGGACGGGCCATTGTCAATCGGTCCGTGGAACCGCCCGCTGGTGCAGGTGGATGGCGAAACCCTGACCCTGAACGACATCGAGCACCGCATCATCCGGCCTGTTTTTAACGAGCCCCGCATCCACTATGCGCTGAACTGCGCTGCCGTGGGGTGCCCCAACCTGATGGACCGCGCGTGGCAGGCCGAGACGCTGGAGCGGGACTTTGCCGCCGCCGAGCACGCCTATGTCAACGACCCGCGCGGGGTGCGGTTTGACGCGCGCGGCGGGCTGATCCTGTCGAAAATCTACATCTGGTTCCGCGAGGATTTCGGACCGAACGAGGCGGCGGTTCTGGCCTATCTGCAAACCGCCGCTGATCCTGACCTGCAAGCACGGCTGCAGGATGTCCCGCGCGTCAAAGCCTATCAATATGATTGGGCTTTGAACGATGCGGCAGCGGGATCTTAGGGCTCGGCTTGGCGCTTTACAGCAACCCCTCGGCGCGCAGCAGTTCTTGCATATTGGCCTCGGGGCGCGGGCCGATATGGCTGATCACTTCGCGGGCGCAGACATTGCCGATCTTTGCGCAGGTCTCGTAATCGCGGCCCGTGGCCATGCCAAACAGGAAGCCCGCAGCAAACTGATCGCCCGCGCCGGTGGCGTCCACAGGAACCACTTTCTCGACCGGGATGTCAAAGCGTTGGCCGTCATGCAGGACGGTGACACCGTCCCCCGAACGGGTGCACACGACCAGCGCGCAAATCTCAGCTGTCTGTGCCAGCGCCTCTTCCAGATTGTCGGTTTCGAACAGCGATTTGATCTCGGCCTCGTTGCCGATCACGAAGTCCAGCTCATTCTCGATTAGCAGCAGGAAATCGACCCGGTGCCGTTCAACGCAGAACGGATCGGAAATGGCGATCCCCGCTTTGCCTCCGCCAGCGTGGCAGGTGCGCGCAGCCTCAAGAAACGCCGCTTTGCCCTTTTCCTTGTCGAACAGATACCCTTCGAGGAACATGATCTGGCTGTTACCGGCAACCTCGGACGACACATCCGACGAAGACAGCTCGGACGAAATCCCCAGATAGGTGTTCATTGACCGTTCCCCATCCGGCGAGACAAAGATCATCGAGCGCGAGGTCGGCAGCTCACCGCCCGGCACCGGCGGGTTGACGAAATCCACGCCATCCTCGTTCATCGCATCGGCATAAAACCGACCCAGAGCGTCATCATGGACGCGCCCGATAAAGGCCGCATCCAGACCCAGCGCCCCCGCGCCTGCTATGGTGTTGGCGACGGACCCGCCCGGCGTCTGCACCCGACCCTCCATCGAGGCATAAAGAACCTCACCGCGTTCCTGTTCGATCAGCTGCATGATCCCTTTTTCGATGCCCATCAGTTCCAGGAAACTGTCATCGGCCTGAGAGATCACGTCCACAACGGCGTTGCCGATGCCAACAAGCTGGTAGGTTTTCATAGGGTTTTGTCCTCAAATTCGCAGAGATCGCGGATGATACAGGTGGGGCATTGCGGCTTGCGCGCTTTGCAATGATAGCGGCCATGCAGGATCAACCAGTGATGCGCATGCAGCTGGAAATCGGTTGGGATATTGTCTTCGATGGCGCGTTCCACCGCATCCACGTTTTTGCCGGGGCAGATGCCGGTGCGGTTGCCGACGCGAAAGATATGCGTGTCCACCGCCTGCGCCGGATAGCGCCACCACATGTTCAGCACCACATTGGCCGTCTTGCGCCCGACACCCGGCAGCGATTGCAGCGCGGCGCGGGAATTGGGTACCTCGCCACCATAGTCTTCGACCAGAATACGGCTGAGCTTGATCACGTTCTTCGCCTTCTGGCGGAACAACCCGATGGTCTTGATATGTTCGGTCAGGCCCTCTTCGCCCAGATCCAGCATCTTTTGCGGCGTATCGGCGATTTTGAACAGCTCTTTGGTGGCCTTGTTCACACCCGCATCGGTCGCCTGCGCCGAAAGCGCTACGGCAACGACCAGAGTATAGACGTTCACATGATCCAACTCGCCCTTGGGTTCGGGGTCGGCCTCGTGAAAACGCGTAAAGATCTCGCGGATCTGGTGATATCCAAGTTGCTTTGCCATCCGGGCCTTAATGCCGCCCGCAGGGCCCTGACACAAGCCCTAAGCCAATGCGCAAGTTCCGGGTCGCGGTGGCGCGATGCGAGCGCTATGGTCCGGGTCAGCAGATGAGGTGCGAAATGAACGTCCAGACCCCGGAAAGCAACTACCACTATAACGTCATGCGCCGCGCGATTGAGCTGATCGATCAGGGGGGCGAAACCCTCAGCCTTGAGGACCTGGCCCGGCAGATGGATATGAGCCCCGCGCATTTCCAACGCCTGTTCTCGCGCTGGACCGGGGTGTCGCCCAAACGCTATCAGCAATACCTGACGCTGGGCCATGCCAAGGCGTTGTTGCGCGACCGGTTCACCACGCTTGAGACGGCGCACAATGTCGGCCTGTCCGGCAGCGGCCGCCTGCACGATCTGTTCCTGAAATGGGAATCCATGAGCCCCGGCGAATACGCCCGCAAGGGTGCGGGGCTGACGATCTACTGGGGCTGGTTCGATTGTCCCTTTGGTCCGACCCTGGTGATGGGAACGGACAAGGGTATCTGCGGCATGGCCTTCGGGGCCGAAACCGGCCAAGACCCCGCGATGGAGGATATGGTCAGCCGCTGGCCCAAAGCCACCTACGTGCAAGACGAGGACAAGCTGCGCCCATGGGTCGATGCCTCGTTCGGGTCGGATCGGGCGGAAACCCCGTTGCACCTGATCGGTTCGCCCCTTCAGATCAAAGTGTGGGAGGCACTGATGCATATCCCGTCAGGTCAGGTCACCACCTATTCCGAAATCGCGCAGCGGGTGGGGTCTCCGCAAGCGGTGCGCGCCGTGGGAACTGCAGTGGGGCGCAATCCGGTCAGTTGGTTGATCCCATGCCATAGGGCATTGCGGAAATCTGGCGGTTTGGGGGGGTATCACTGGGGTCTGCCGGTCAAACGCGCCATGCTGGCCTATGAGGCCGCTCAGGCGGATGCCTGAGAAATAGAGCGAGGCACCGTCAGGTGCCTCACCGCTGAGTTACACCAAAGGTTATTCGGCTGCCCAGCCACCAACGGCCTTGACCTCAAGGAAGTCTTCCAACCCCCAAACGCCGCCTTCGCGCCCGTTACCTGATTGCTTCATCCCACCGAACGGCGATCCTGCCGAACGTGACTTGCCGTTCATCTCCACCATGCCCGAGCGCAACACCCGCGCCATGCGGTTGGCGCGGTCGCCATCTTGTGTCTGGACATAGTTGGTCAGGCCATAGGGCGTGTCATTGGCGATTTCGACGGCCTCTTCCTCGGTATCAAACGGGATCATGGTCAGGACCGGGCCAAAGATTTCCTCGCGCGCGATGGTCATCTGGTTGTTGGCATCGGCAAAGACGGTGGGGCGCACGTAATAGCCTTTGTTCAGGCCCTCGGGTCGTCCTGTGCCACCTGCGACCAGACGCGCGCCCTCATCAATGCCTTTCTGGATCAGGTCCTGAATTTTCGTCCACTGGACCTCGTTCACCACGGGCCCGATATGGCGGCCTTCTTCTGACGCTGGACCAACGGCCACATTGCCGGCCACCTCGGCGGCGGTCTCAACCGCCTGATCGTAGATCGGGCGTTGCACCAGCATCCGGCTGGGGGCGTTACAGCTTTGGCCCGTGTTTTGCATCATGTGCAGCACGCCGCGTTTGACGGCCTTGTCATCGGCATCGGCAAAGATCACATTCGCGCCCTTGCCACCCAGTTCCAGATGCACTTTCTTCAAGGTATCGGCCGCAGCCTTGGAAATCGCAGTCCCCGCACGGGTTGAGCCGGTAAAGCTGACCATATCAACATCCGGGTGCGCCGAAAGTTGCGAACCGACGCCCACGCCATCGCCATTCACAAGGTTGAACACACCGGGTGGGAACCCGGCCTCATCCATCATCTCGGCAAAGATCATCGCGTTCAGGGGGCTTTGCTCGGACGGTTTCAGCACCATGGTGCAGCCCGCTATCGCAGCCGCGCCGACCTTGAGCGTGATCTGGTTCATCGGCCAGTTCCACGGCGTGATTAGGGCGGCGACGCCCACCGCTTCGTGAATGATACGGTCATTGGGGGCGTGATCGCCCAGGGGGCGTTCGAATTCGAACGCTTTGGCGGCGCGGATGAAGTTCTTCAGGTGATAGATACCTGCGCCCGACTGCGCGCTGCGCGACAGGTCCAAAGGTGCGCCCATTTCCATCGACATCGCTTGGGCCAGATCCTCGGACCGGGTCTGGTAGATTTCGGCAAGCCTTTCCACCAGCGCGATACGGTCTTCAACCGGGGTCGCCATCCAGCCGGGCAGGGCCGCCTTGGCCGCAGCCACCGCCGCGTCGGTATCGGCCTGCGCGCCCAGAGAAATCACCGCGCAGGGTTCCTCGGTCGAGGGGTCTATGACATTGCAATCATTGATGCTTGTGGGCGGAACCCACTGGCCGTTTATATAGAATTCGCGTTTTTCGATCATGGCGCATCCTCCTGATCCTGCAGCCTGATACCTGTGTATCGGCGCCACTGTGTCACTGGTCCCGAAAGGGAGCAAGGAGATATATGATCAAATATTTTCGCGTGCCGGGACGGTTTAACAATTGCGCAAAGTGTTTAGGTTGGCTGCAACCGACTCGGGTTTTTCACAGGAAAGGAGATTCTCCATGGGTTTGCGCATCAACGATACGGTTCCGAATTTCACCGCAGAAACGGATCAGGGCACCATTCAGTTCCACGACTGGATCGGGGACAGCTGGGCCATTCTGTTTTCGCATCCCAAGGATTTTACCCCTGTTTGCACCACCGAGTTTTCCGCCGTTGCCCAGTTGAATGACGAATGGGCCGCGCGGGGGACCAAAGTGATCGGTGTGTCCGTGGACGGTGTTGAGGACCACAAGAAGTGGAAGAAAGATATCGAAGCCTATGGCAATGCCAATCCCGGCTTCCCGATCATCGCGGATGATGGGCTGGCTGTCTCCAAGGCATTCGACATGCTGCCTGCCGAAGCCTACCTGCCCGATGGCCGGACCCCGGCGGACAGTGCCACCGTGCGGTCGGTCTTTATCATCGGACCCGACAAACAGCTGAAGCTGTCGATGACCTATCCAATGACCGTGGGCCGGAACTTTGCCGAGATCCTGCGCGCGTTGGACGGGTTGCAGATGTCTGCCAAGGGTGTGGCGACGCCTGCGAACTGGGTGCCGGGTGAGGATGTGATCATTCCACCTGCGGTGTCAAACGAAGATGCCAAAGCCAAGTTTGGTGAGTTCGAGACGATCTTTCCCTATCTGCGCAAGACCAAGGCGCCGTCGTAAGGGCGGGTTGGGTCAGGGGGGCTGTCTGCCCCCCATCGCGCCATAGGCGCGATTCCCCCCGAGGATATTTTTAGACAGATGAAGCAGGCGGGCGCTGGGGGTGCAGTTGGAGCTTTGCCCGGTAGGCCGCGCGTTTGAATTCGCGTGTCAGCTTGTCTGAGACCGGTGGTTTGACCTGAATGGTCGAGCCTCCGATTTCGCGGGCCACTTCCTGATTTCCGCTGCCCAGCAGGGCGTGGATGGGTTGGCCGGTCAGCCAGTGCATTTGCATGAAGGTGTCTACGGGCCGGTCGATTTGTTCCGTGGCGGCCAGCAAACGGTTGGCGGCGCGCCGTCCCACCAACTGACACACACATTGCAGGCCAATCACCTTGGGCAGGATCAGGCGCAGCCCGTCCTGTTCCGCCAGCGTCTGCACGGGCGTTTCGCGTTGTTTCACCGGGATGCGGATATAGTGGTCGGGGGTGGCGATGGGCTCTAGCATTTCTAACACCTGGGCCATTCGATCCGGGTCGATGCGCAGGTCATCCTCGGTTATGATTGCCAGATCGATCTCTTCCTCGACCAGTTTGCGCCACAGGCGGCGGTGGCTTTCGAAAACCCCGATTTCAGCCGGGCGCAGGGCAAAAGGGTAATGGGGTTTATGCAGGTCGCCGGGGTGGAGGCGTACATGGCTGATCTGATTTGGGTCTTTGCCGTTCACGGCCTCAAATAGTTCGGCATTGGGCAGGGCGGCGCAGAGCTGGTCGGCATTGGGGCGCCGGGCCGTGCTGGAAGACATATGGATGATGAACGAACGCATGTCCCCGTGCATAGAACACGGGAACATGGGGGGGAAGAGTAACCGGGTAAAAACTGGCCAATCGGCAGCTTAGAACCCGTAGCGCAGACCGACATTGACGCTGAAGACGTCGATGTCATCGTCCACCGTGCCGGTCGATGCGCCGTTCGGGGCAAAGCGTTCCGCCGAGACGTCAAAGGCGCGGGAATAGCGGGTGTCCAGCGTCAGCGCGACATTCTGGTCGATCTCATACGCAACGCCTGCAATGACCTGTGCGGCAAAGCTGGTGTCACTGTCGTCAATATTCACGCCCGGACCGTATGAGAAATCCAGATCCGAATAGGTCGCGCCAATGCCCAGACCCACATAAGGGGTGAAGGCCCCGGCCTGGTTGAAATCGACCAGCACATTGGCAAAGAGCGAGGTCTGGGTCACGTCTCCGGACACATTGACCTCGGGTGCGGGGCCGTTGCCGGAAAAGCTCACGCCATCCACGTCGCTGTCGCGATAGGACAGTTCCAGCTCGACCCGCGTGGTGAACTGATCGTTGGACCATTGCGGAATCTCGGTGCCGACCGCGACGCCCAGCCCAAAGCCCGAGTCGAAATCCGTATCGACCGACTCGGGCGATCCGTTGATCGTGCCGCTGAAATCGGTGTCCTGCAATTGGCTGTAGCCTGCGAAGCCCTGAATATACAGACCCTCTGAAAGGCTTTGCGCGGCCAGTCCCGATGCGCTGATTGTCAGGGCCGCTGAGGCGAGAATAAGACGCTTAACCATAACCATGTCCTCTGTTCCAAGTTTGGTATGACGCTCATGTGGGCATCTGACGGGCGAAAGAAAGGCGCTGAAGTCTCACTTTGCGTCACAGGTTTTTGGACGGGCGTGAAGGGCGATCGGCGCGTCAGGGATTTTGGTGCGTCAGCTGGCTGGAGCGGGGGCGGTTCGGCTGGATTGGAACGCGATGGGATCGGGGGATTGAACCGGGCGGAACCGATCATAAACGATATGAAAAACATAGGTATAGGCCGAATAGGTCAGGGTCAGGCCAAGGTTGAACAACAGCGCCTCTTTCACGCTGTGGCCACCCGCAAAGATCAGCAACGGACAGGTGATCATGACGGCTGTGACCTCATGCAAGACCGCGTGAACGATGCGCAACCGGTGCGGGCGCGCGCAGGCCAATCTGCAGGTCCGGTTCCGCTCGATCAGATCGAACAGGGTGTTGAAAATAGGGGTCCAGATCAGAATGGCCATTGAGAGCAGGGCGATCAACGCAAACCCATGCGCCATCGACGCCCCCGCGACATAGGCATAGACAGGTGAGACGCAGGCGATCCCGATCAGCTCAAAACAGCTGGTCTGAATGACGCGTTCCTTCAAGGTTCTGAGTGTCATTGTCTGCCCCTTCGCGCCCGTGGAACGGCTGGGAAGCCGTTTTGATTGTTTCTTTTTTGCAAACTGTCACACTCGGGAAACTCTGACTGTGAACAAGACCACAGTGGCCGCGCGGGCGTCGCACGATCAGCAAAGACCTGTGCTGGTTCGTGATTTGGACGAATTGTGGTAAGGTCGCGTTGGCAAGTTAGGATACAGGCAGGCCGCAACAGCATCGGGCATTCAGACTGTGGGACACAGGAGATGACGATGGCATTTACAGATTGGTATCTGGAAGGTGAGGCATTCGGGAACTGCAATTGCGGATATGCATGCCCCTGCCAGTTTGAGGAATTACCGACCCACGGGCATTGCCGTGGCTTTGAGGTTCTTGAGGTCTCCAAGGGGCATTTCGCTGACACCGACCTGAAGGGAACCAAGGCCGCGTTGATCTATGCCTGGCCCGGCCCGATTTTTGAGGGCGGGGGTGAGATGCAGGTGATCATTGACCCGGCCGCCTCGGACGCGCAGCGCGCGGCGCTGGAAAAGGTCTTTCATGGTGAAGAGACCGAAGAGATGGCGACTCATTGGTATGTCTTCCGTGCCATGTGCAAAACTGTGCACGACACCCTGTACCTGCCTATCGATTTTGAAATGGACATGGAGGAGCGCACCGCCCGTGTAGACATCGGCGAAGTGCTACGCTCAACCGGTGAGCCCATACAGGCCCCCCATGGCGGCGGCCCCCACCGCGTGCGGATCGACATCCCCGGCGGGATTGAATTCACGCTGGCCGAGATTGGCAGTGCCTCAACCAAGGCAGATGCGGCGATCAAACTGGATTTGACCGACAGTTACGGCCAATGGCACGTGATGAAACACGGGCCGTCGGGCGTGGCGCAGTAAGGCCGTGAATTGGTCAAGTCCAGATAGCTGAGGTTGATGCTCGCCCAGATTGCCACCGACTGCGACGTTGCTTAGGATTGATGGGAGTTGAACAGGGAAAACCGGGTTGCAAATTGTGTGGAGGCCAGAGCGTCGAAACAGGAAAATAGGAACGAAGCATGCGGGATTCTCCAAGTCCAATGACATGCGCATCCCCAACAGCTGGTTGGACAAGCACGGAAATTATTCGGCTTTCTACGAACGACTTGATGCGCCGCAAGTTACAGAAATCGACATTGGCGACCACAGGCTAACACTGCTTTATGAAACTCCGAGAGAGGGGTTTTGCTATGGCTGTTCGCCGTCTGATGTCGCTCGAATTCTGGCCTCGTCGTCAGACCTTGCCCCAACCTTGCCTGATGTAGTTGCTTTTCGACAGCCAACAAGGAAGCAGAAACAGCAGAATCCAGTTTGGGGACGGTTCGTTTATTTCTCCGAATTCAAAGAACACGAAGGCACGGCCATTGTGCTAGAGGCGCAGGAATTGGGTTCGGCGCTCAAATGGCCGAAACGAATGACGCTTGAGGATCGCATCGAATATCAGAGACTGGTTCAAGACGGGCATGTGTTTATTGAAGACAAGCGCCATTTTGTGGCTGAACTGACCGAAACGGGTGTTCGCAATACTATTTTGTATCGCACCTTGCTGCATGAATTGGGGCATTTGGCCGATTACGTCCAGAAAGTACTGATTGCTTCTATGATGCTTGATCCTGATTCAGAGGTTGCGTCAGAACTTTTCTTTGCCCGGCCGCCTTCTGAACGGGAAGCTTTTGCAAACAGGTTTGCAGAAGAGCTTAGGCAAAATTTGGTACGCGATGGAGAAATACCTTTTGAGCCTGAGCCTTTCCCCGTCGACTCGTTTCCCTGAAATCAAGAAGGCCCCGGCGTTTCCGCCGGGGCCATAGGTCTTTGAAAAAGGCGCAGATTATTCCGCGTCTTCTTTCTTTTCTTTCTTCTCTGGAACGATCTCTTCGCCGGTTTCCTGATCGACCACTTTCATCGACAGGCGCACCTTGCCGCGGTCGTCAAAGCCCAGCAGCTTGACCTTTACTTCCTGACCTTCTTTCAGAACATCCGACGGATGGTTCAGGCGGCGGTTTTCGATCTGGGACACGTGGACCAGACCGTCGCGCTTGCCAAAGAAGTTCACGAAGGCACCGAAGTCGACGATCTTGACCACTTTACCGGTGTAGATCTGACCTTCCTCCGGCTCGGCCACGATCGAATAGATCATGTCATATGCCTTTTGGATAGATTCTCCATCCGGCGAGGCGATCTTGATCACGCCATCGTCGTTGATGTCGACCTTGGCACCCGAAACTTCGACGATTTCGCGGATGACCTTACCGCCCGAACCGATCACTTCGCGGATCTTGTCGGTCGGGATGTTCATGGTCTCGATGCGCGGGGCGTGGACCGAGAATTCGTTGGTCTCGGACAGGGCTTTGCCCATCTCACCCAGGATGTGCATCCGGCCGTCCTTGGCCTGGGCCAGGGCTTTCTCCATGATCTCGGGCGTGATGCCCGCAACCTTGATGTCCATCTGCAGCGAGGTGATACCGTTTTCGGTACCCGCAACCTTGAAGTCCATGTCGCCCAGGTGGTCTTCGTCACCCAGAATGTCCGACAGGATGGCATAGTCGCCGTCATCTTCCAGGATCAGACCCATGGCCACACCGGCAACCGGTGCTTTCAGCGGAACGCCCGCGTCCATCATCGACAGCGAACCGCCGCAGACCGACGCCATCGAGCTAGAGCCGTTGGATTCAGTGATCTCGGACACGATGCGGATCGTGTAGGGGAAGTCGGTCGCCGCAGGCAGAACCGCCTGCAGGGCGCGCCATGCCAGCTTGCCGTGGCCGATCTCACGACGGCCCGGGCCACCCACGCGGCCAACTTCGCCAACCGAATAGGGAGGGAAGTTGTAATGCAGCAGGAAGTTCGATTTGAAGTTGCCGTGCAGCGCGTCGATGAACTGCTCATCGTCACCGGTGCCCAGCGTGGTCACGGCCAGTGCCTGCGTTTCACCGCGGGTGAACAGGGCCGAACCATGGGTCCGCGGCAGCATCGAGGTTTCTGCCACGATCGAACGGATATCGGTGGTCGAGCGACCGTCGATCCGCTTGCCGCCTTTGACGACGTCGCCACGCAGAATGCCAGCTTCCAGCTTCTTCATTGCGGAACCGAGGTTGCCGTCTTCCAGCTGTTCCTCGGTCAAAGCTTCTTTGATCGCTTCACGAGCAGCAGCAACAGCGGCGGTGCGCTCTTGCTTGTCGGTGATCGCGAAAGCGGCGCGCATCTGCTCTTCACCGGCGGCTTTGACTGCGGCGTACAGGTCCGAATAGTCGGGGGCCTGGAAGTCAAACGGCTCTTTCGCGGCGTCTTCGGCCAGCGAGATGATCAGGTCGATGACCGGCTGAATCTGCGCGTGCGCGAAGTTCACCGCGCCTAGCATTTCGGCCTCGGACAGCTCGTAAGCTTCCGATTCCACCATCATCACGGCGTCTTTGGTCCCGGCCACAACCAGATCCAGACGCTGTTCGGGGTTCAGGCGCAGGTCCTGCATGTCATCGACGGTCGGGTTCAGCACGTATTCACCGTCTTCGAAACCAACACGGGCACCGGCGATCGGGCCCATGAACGGCGCGCCGGAAATTGTCAGGGCAGCGGAGGCTGCGATCATTGCGACGATGTCGGGGTCGTTGACCAGATCGTGGCTCAGCACGGTGCACATCACCAGAACTTCGTTCTTGAAGCCGTCAACGAACAGCGGGCGGATCGGACGGTCGATCAGACGCGCGGTCAGCGTCTCTTTCTCGGTCGGGCGCGCCTCGCGCTTGAAGAAGCCGCCCGGAACCTTACCGGCGGCATAGTATTTTTCCTGATAGTGGACGGTCAGCGGGAAAAAGTCCTGACCCGGTTTTTGCGCCCGTGCAAAGGTCACGTTTGCCATGACGCTGGTCTCGCCCAGCGTGGCAATCACGCTGCCGTCGGCCTGACGGGCAACCTTGCCGGTTTCCAGTGTCAGCGTCTCTTCGCCCCACTGCATTGATTTCTTTGTTACATCAAACATATGCGTATCCTAGAACGGAGCACTCCCGCCCCTGCGGGTCTCCGGTTTGCATGGCGGCCCCATTGCCGCCGACCCCATTTATCTTCCATTCGAGTGCCGGGGTCAGGGCACAACGTCTCAGATACCCGCGCGCATACATGAGATTGTGCACAAAGGAAAGGGGAACCGCATGCGCGGCGCGCAAGGGTACCGGAAAGGTTCAGAAAGACCGCTCACGTGATTTGCGCAGCGATCGAATGTCTTGCGCAGTCTCTTCCTCGGGCGGGGGCGTGACAGTTGGTGCGCCCGTGTCCTCTGATCTCAGAAACGCCAGAGCGGAAACAGACCAGAGCCATGCATTCAGCCAAAGCAATGCACCGCTTGCGGCCAGCCCCTTCAGGATGACCTCAAGATCGAAATTTGGCAAAGTCTGGTCAGTCAGGATCGTGAACACGGACAAGATGACAGGAAGCAGGGCGTAAACAGCGGCAAGTATCCCGAAGTAAATCTGCAGGAAGATTGAAACGAAAAACACGCAGAATAGCGGGATAAAGCTGCGCCCGAACCCGTTGAAGAACGTATGGCTTGGTGCCCGCAGCCCAGCGGATTGCGCGGCGCTTGCCATTGGCACCGCCATGACCGCGTAAAATGCAGCCAGAGCGAAGAGTATGACGATCAGCTTGCTGCCCACGGCGATCAGGGCGAAGGCGACTTGCGTGCTTTCCGCGGCGTTCTGCAGGGCGCTCCACGAGAAAGGCCCCCCGACCTGCCACATGGCGAACAGGATGGCAGAGAGGTTCACAATAAAGGTCAGGCACCATAGCGCGACTGCAAAGAACAGGCCGTACATGACCGAATACAGAATCAATGCTCTGTAATCCGTGCGCCGCCTGTCCCCTTTTGCCTCCAGCGCTGCGCGTATCCCGAACAGGCTGATAAAAGCGTTTGTGATCGGCTCACTGACGAAACCGGCTAGCCCTAGCGTGAAGACGCCCAGAACCATCCATACAACGATTGAGGCAAGGCTGATCGCAAGGATGGGAAGGATCATGCGGGGTGTCACACGGAGCGACAGCACCAATGAGTTCAGGATAAGGAGCATAATACAGGCTTTTGACAAAACTTATAGTTGTGCAAGAAGACACACCGCAACCCAGTGGCAATGTCAACGGTGCGGATCGACCGTTTCGGAAAATACAGTTCGGTGGTCCCCAAAAAAAACGCCCGCCAAATTGGCGGGCGTCTGAAACGTAATGCAAAAAGCGCTTAGCGGCGGATGCCCAGCTTTTTGATCAGGTCCTGATAGCGTGCTTCTTCTTTGCCCTTCAGGTAGTCCAGCAGCTTACGGCGCTGGGCAACCATTTTCAGCAGACCGCGACGACCGTGGTTGTCTTTCTTGTGGGTCTTGAAGTGCTCGGTCAGGGTGTTGATGCGCGAGGTCAGGATGGCAACCTGGACTTCTGGCGAACCGGTGTCGCCGTCCTTGGTTGCGAATTCTTTCATGACGCGTGCTTTTTCAGCGGCAGTAATCGACATCGGGGTCTCCTTGTAAAAGGTTAAGGGTGATGGCGCAGGCCGGGATGTCGTCCAGCACAGGCCCATGGAGAAAACCACACCGATTCCAGTGCGGATGCGCGCGTATAGGCGGAATTGGGGGGAATGGCAAAGGGATTCTGTTGGGTCAGCCCAAAGCGGTCAATTGTGCCAGTTGCGCCTCGGCGATCAGATGGATGTCATCCGCCGTCATCCCTTCGGCCCCCAAAAGCTGTGCCACGTTTTGCCCATCAACCAGAACATGGGTCAGGTTTTCGTTCTCTTCATCGGGCTCAATCCGAATGTCAGGGTCATCCTGACCATCCCAGGAAACAAACAATTTGTCCTGCCCGGGTTGGAAATCCATCACCGTCACGGCCTCATCTCCGGCCTCGGGGGTGAGGATGATGTCATCGGCATCGTCCCCGCCCGTGACGATGTCGCCGCTTTCGGCGAGAATCGTGTCTTCCCCGGCGCCGCCATTCAGGAAATCGGTGGCCGGTGCGCCGTCGCCATCTGCGCCGGTCAGAGTATCATCACCATCCCCACCAAACAGAACATCCTCACCCGCGCCTCCGGCCAATGTGTCGTCGCCATAGCCGCCGTGCAGCGCGTCGTCGCCTTCGCCCCCGGTCAGGGTGTCATCATCCTGCCCACCATAGAGCGTGTCGTCCCCGTCCCCGCCATCAAGCTGATCGTCACCGAAATGGCCATAGAGGCGATCCTCGCCATCCTCTCCGACCAGCTGATCGTCCCCACCTTCGCCATGCAGGATATCGTCGCCCTCACCGCCCTGAAGGGTGTCGACGCCTTCGCCCCCGTACACCACATCATCGCCAGCACCGCCAAGGATCGTGTCATTCCCACCAAAGCCGTTGATCTGATCGTCCCCGTCCTGTCCGGTCAGCAGATCCGTGCCTTCGGACCCTGCAATGACCAGATCGCCTTCGTATTCGGATTCGATTGTTCCGGTGGATGGGCTGTCGTCCCCATCGGTTTCAGCGGAGGTTTCGTCAACGGCCTCAGTGTTTTCGTCAAGGTCGAGGAACTTGCCCTCGGACACCTCATCCACCTGATCGTCCGAGATACCGTCATCCTCAGGCGTGTCTTCGGGAATGAACGCATCGCTCATGGCATAGGCGGCACCGCCGACGGCGGCCAGGCTTAGCAATCCGATCAGAAACATGGGAACCCTCCGTGAACGCACTGCCCCACGGATAAATCTCTCATGCAATCAAGTGTTTGGTCAAAGCCAAGCTGATCTTGTGGTTAACCCTTTGTCACCAGGGCTCGGGTTGCTGGGTATACGCGATATAGAGCGGGTGTTTCGGGTGTCCGGCCTTGCTCAGCCCCAGATGGAACAGCGGCTGGCCGGTGCCCCGCAGCAGGGTTTCAACCGCAGGCCCTCGGTCCAGATGTGCGCCGTGGGTGCCCCATGCGGCGATGACCTGATCGGCCCATTGGACGCCCTCCAGAATGGCCGCGTCATTTGCGGGGCCGACCGGATCGGCAGCGGCCCGCATCTTTCGCGGGTCGGTGTCGCGCCACGCAAAGATGTTGGTCACCTGAAACGCGCCGAACCCCAGCGCCCGTGCACGGCGTTCGCAGCGTTCGACTGTGGGGTCATTCTGAACCTCGGTCGCGGTCGAGGGGTTCAGCATCACAAACAGCGCCTTGCGCCCGTCCGGGTCCCACACACGGGTCAGGCTATAGCGATACTTTTCGCAATCGGAATAGACGGCGGTCGAGGGCGCATCGCCCTTGGTATGCGTTCGGGTGATCATGCCCCCGCCTAGCACGGAGTTCAGGTGACGAACACCCGGCTGGGATGCAATTCGCCCGATTTGTAGATGCCCACCGCCACGGCCTTGCCATCCAGCGAGGCCCAGGCTTCATCGCCATATTCCACGTCCGAGGCCAGCACCATGCCCGGATTGCCATTGCGCAGGCGGGTTGCGCCCTCAGCGGTGCATTTCAACTCGGGCAGGTCGGCGAGGCCGGTTTCCAGCGGGTGCAGGTAGTCGTCCAATGCCTCGGTCTTGGCCATCTCGTCGATCTGTTCGATGCTCAACCCATCTTCGACCTCAAACGGGCCGGACCAGATGCGGCGTAGTTCTTTCACATGGCCATGGCATCCCAGCGCCGCGCCCAGATCGCGGGCGATGGAGCGGACATAGCCACCTTTGCCGCAGGTCATCTCAAGCACCACGTGATCGTCATCCGGGCGGTCCACAAGGATCAGTTCCTCAACCCACAGGGGGCGGGCGGACAGCTCCACATCCTCGCCGTCGCGGGCCAGTTTATAGGCGCGCTGGCCGTCGATCTTCACGGCGGAGAATTTGGGTGGCACCTGCATGATGTCACCCAGAAACGGCGTCAGCGCCTGTTTGATATCGTCATTCGAGGGGCGCGCATCGCTGGAGGCGACCACCTCGCCCTCGGCGTCATCGGTGTTGGTGGCCTGACCCAGACGCACGGTGAAGGTGTAGGCTTTCAGCGCATCGGTGATATAGGGAACCGTCTTGGTCGCCTCACCCAGTGCAACGGCCAGAACGCCGGTTGCCTCGGGGTCCAGCGTACCTGCATGGCCCGCCTTTTTCGCATCCATTGCCCAACGCACTTTGTTGACCACGGAGGTCGAGGTCATGCCCGCAGGCTTGTCCACCACCAGCCAACCGGAAATGTCGCGGCCCTTGCGTTTGCGTCCCATGTCTTACCTTGCCTTTTGCTGAGGCGCGCGGGTTAACGGATCACGTGGGCACTGTCAATTTGCGGGCGCGTCTTCGACCACGCCCACGATCGGCCCCAGCGAGAACCCGATATCCGAACGGCCCCCGGCCCGGTCATACATGCGGGAAATATTCCCATCGAAGAACAGCGCATTGGGTGTTTTCAGCACGTCCCGAAACAGGCTGCCGAATTCGTGGAAGGTAACGTAGTCCTCGGAAATCGCGAACACCGCGCGGGTGCCATCATCGCTGGTCCCCACCCCGTTGCGCACAAACAGCGAGGTTGAATCGGGTAGAAAGCGGGGGTGCAATTCCCCGTCGATCACCAGCATGGGGCCGGATTGGGTGGCAAAGCGGCAGTCGGGCGCCTGATCGACATAGTCGAGCGTCTCGAACACATCGGCGCGGCCGTCGCGGATGCAGAACACGCCATTGGGCAGCAGGCCGAAATTGCCGGGGCCGGGGTTCGAGATCACGCGCATCTGCTCTTGCCCGTCCTCGACATAATGGCCCACGGGCGAACGGTCGTCGTGATACATGCCCGCGTTCATCGCAAAGGCCAGACGTTCGCCACCAGGGGCCAGCGCCTCATTCACCGAGGAAAAATGACCCAGCAGATCGCCATTGTCGTCGTTCAGAAACAGGCGCAGGTCTTCGTTTGCGGCGCCCACCTCGCAAACAGTATAGCGTTTGTCCTGATGGGAGACCTTCTCACAGCTCACCGCACCAGCCTGCGCGGCCCACAGGAGCGCGCAAAATGTGGCCAGTGTGCGGATCACTCGTCCAAATCGCGGCGCACCGCGTCCTGTTCGAACATGCGGCGGGTGTCGTCCAGACGGTCGAACGTGTCATCCAGACGGAACCGCAGATCGGGCGAAAATTTCAGGTTCAGCTTCTTGCCGATCACGCGCCGCAGCTCACCTTTGTTTCGGGCCAGCAGGTCGATCACATCCTCTTGCCCCTTGCCGCCTAAGGGCAGCACATAGGCGGTGGCGATCTTCAGATCGGGCGAGGTGCGCACCTCACCCACGGTTATCGACATGCGGTTCAGGTCGGGGTCGTGGACATCTCCGCGCGCCAGAACCTCGGACAGGGTGCGGCGGATCAGTTCGCCGACGCGCAGCTGTCGTTGGGACGGGCCGGGGCCATCGTGGAATTTGTTCTTTGCCATGTCTTCGATCTAAGCCCAAATCCCGCCTTTGCCAAGCGGGCGCGAACCGGGTAGGAGGCTTTGAGCCGACTAACGCGAAAGGACCAGCACAATGACCCATATTCCGGGGATCGTCATCACAGGGGCTTCGGGCCGTATGGGGCAGATGCTGATCAAGACCGTGACTGACAGCGATCAGGCGCGTCTGGTCGGCGTGGTTGAACGCGCGGGCCATGACTGGATCGGTCAGGATGTGGGTACGGCCATGGGCGGTCAGGCGCTGGGCGTCACAGTCACCGACGACCCGCTTGAGGCATTTGCGCAGGCGCAGGCCGTGATCGATTTCACCGCGCCTGAGGCAACGCTGGAATTCGCGGCACTGGCCGCGCAGGCACGTTGTGTGCATGTGATCGGCACCACCGGCATGACGGATGAACAGATTGCCGCGTTGGAGCCCGCATCCCGCCACGCTGTGATCGTCCGCGCTGGCAATATGAGCCTTGGGGTCAACCTGCTGGTGCAGCTGACCAAAAAAGTTGCCGCCGCGCTGGATGAAGATTTCGATATCGAAATCATCGAAGGCCACCACCACCACAAGGTCGACGCGCCCTCGGGCACGGCCTTGATGCTGGGCGAAGCTGCCGCCGAAGGGCGTGGCGTCAATCTGGCGGATGTGTCCGACAGGGCGCGCGACGGCATCACCGGCGCGCGCCAACGGGGCAATATCGGCTTCCACGCCATTCGCGGCGGAGACATCGTGGGCGAGCACGACGTCCTGTTCGCCGCGCCGGGTGAGCGCATTGTCCTGCGCCATCTGGCCACCGACCGGGCCATCTTTGCCCGCGGCGCGCTTAAGGCGGCGCTGTGGGGGCAGGGCAAAGCCCCCGGTCAATATGACATGGTGGATGTGCTGGGGCTGTAGGCGCGCTTAGCGGAATGCTGCCAGACCGGGCGGCTCTGCCCCATTTTGCTCAGCTTGCGCAAACAAAGCGTCTAACCGCTGATCCCATGACGGGAATTGTCCGGTCAGGGCATAGGTCAGCCGTTCAGCCCCCATGGAAATGCCCAGAGGCGCGGCCTTGCCATCGATGACGATCTCGCCAATCTCGGTCCAGTTGGCCGAGGGGGGATAGGACGTAGGCGCGGGTTCATCCGTGTCCCCGACGCGATAATAGACGCCCATCGTGACCAGATAGTCCTCACCAAACGGATCGGGAAAAAAGAACCCGGACGCGTCACGGGCGGCCAGGGCTTCGGCCTCATTCCGCAACAGAACCTTTTGCGCAAAAGGCAGGTTCAGGTCATCCAGAACAGGGCGTATCCCATCGGATTGCGGTACGCTGACAAAGGCAAGGCGCGACGGGTCCAGACCAAGCTCTTGCGTCAGAATCCGTATCATCAGGCGCGTTGTCATCTGGCCATCTGCATCGTCGGCCGGGTGGCATCCGACCTCGTGAAACAGCGGCAGAACGTCCGGGCGGGACTTCTCGGCAACGTCGCCAACGCGAGCCAGCGGCTGAACCACATAGTGCCCGACCGGCAGGCTGGATTGATCGAAGTCGTGGCGCAGCCCGCCGTTGTAGTCGGCGTCGCCCGACGCCAGGGGCAAAGGCGTCGTCTCAGTAAAGCCAAGCGCGGCAAAGACTGCGCCAAGACGGTTTAGTGTTTCGGCAAATGCGTCCTCGAACCCGTCGTTGCGAGCAAGGGCGATGCCGGGCAGCAACGTGCCTGCCGCTGCTGCCGAGCCCAGTTTTACAACCGCGCGCCTATCCAGTTCCATGCAAGCCTCCACATAGCTTCATGTGGAAAGTATCGCAGAACTTCACGGTTTAGGTGAAGGAATTCTGAATTCCGCGATCAGCCCTGTCCCAGATGCCGGTCGACCATACGCTGCACCATCGGCGCGAAATGCGCAAAATCCGGGGTTTCCATATCGGCGCGCTTGCCGGCCTCATCCAGATATCGGACCTGAATGATCTCTTTCAGGTTCGGGTTGGATTCGAATTCGGCCACCTCTTCGGGGCTCATGGGGCCGCCCTGCAATTCCAATGTGTGGACCGAGGCAGCGGACAGGCGGTTGAAATACTCAGGCTTGGTGGCGCACAGATACCGTTTGGCCGCCACATGATAGCGGCAGCAATCGGTGATGACCGAGGGGAAGAACTGTTCCAGCACTTCCGCGCCTGCGTCTTCGTGGTGGCGGTCCTCGGTGTCGTCAGGGTGATAGGTGCCGAACTCGGACGTAAAGTGCCCGATGTCATGCAGCAGGGCGCCGACGATGATTTCCTCGGGCTGGCCGTTTTGTTCGGCGATGGTGGCGCCTTGCAGCATGTGTTCGGCCATTGTGACGGGCTCGCCCAGATATTCCTCACCGCCGCGGCGGTCGAAGATATCAGCAATAAAGGCCACGATATTGTCGCGGTTCAGGGTCGAAAAATCGGGTTTCATTCCGCCGCCTCCGGCTGTGCCATCTCCATCGCCGCCAGCGTCGACAGCAGCCCGTCCTTGTCGGCGTAGCACCCTTGCAACCAGCGCGAGCCTGCGCCGGAATATCCCAGCCGTGCATGCAGGACGCGGCTGTTGTCGACGATAAAGCTTTCACCCGGTTCCAGTTTGAACGACACGCCCATGGCCGGGTCATCGATGATTGCACCCAGTTGGCGATAGGCGGCGTAATAGGCTTCCATCTGGTCAAAGGGGATGTCGACGAAGGGCGCGGACGAGCGGTTGTTGAAGCGGATGCCGATCAGCTCACCATCGGGGGACAGTTCGATCATCGGGCGGCGTGATCGCAGGCAGACCCCGTCCGAGCCTTTATATTCGAACCGGGCCGGGAACCCGGCCAGCAGGGCAAAGCCCGCGGGGTTCTGATCGCGCAGTTTTTCGGCGGCGCGGAAGCCGTCAACCACGATGGAATCGCCGCCCTCGGCGCTGTTCTCCAGGCAGTACAGAATTTGCAGCGTCGGTACCGGATCGCGATAGGGATTGTCGGTATGGGCCTGCAAACCCAAGCCGGTATAGGCGAGGTTGGTGGGGTTCACCTCGGTCCGGACCTCGAAATAGGGGCCATAGTTTGTCTCGCGCACATAGCCGAACAGATCAGCCACCTGCAGCAGCGATTCCGGCTTAGTCGGGCCGCCCGTCAGCTTGGCAAAGCCATACTCGGCCACCGCAGCCAGCCAATCGCGCTTGGCGGCGGGGGTGGCGTGCACGGCGGCCCAGTCACCGCTGGGCGCGTCGATGCCGCGTTCCCAGGTGGTAATGCCGGGGCCGGTGCGGCCCGTTTTTTCAGCGTGGCCGCAGTCATAGATGTGATCGGCCAGCCAGTCGGCGGGGAAGGTCACGGTTTTGTCTTCAGGCTGAAAGGTGACGCTTAGATCGCCATTCAGAACTTCGGCCGCGCTGACCGAGACATCGGCGGGAATGTCGCCGATGGTGATCAGGCGCTGACCATTGCCCGGCGCGCGGGTGTCGGGGTCCAGCGCGTTGTCGCGCAGCCAGATGGCGTGAAAGCGGGCTTGGGCGCCATCGGAAAATTCGACAGTCACGATCTGGGGCGTGTGGGTGGCGGTGCGCAGCATGGGGTCTCTCCTGTTCGGCGCGGGCTATGGTTGAGGAAATACGCGCCCCGTGGCATCACCACAATTAAACCTTATTGCGACTGAGGGTTGGAAAAACTTATGGCTAAGAAAAAGATTGGCCTGCCGCCGCTGGACTGGTTGCGCGTGTTCGAGGCCGCCGGGCGGCTGGGCGGGTTTTCTGCCGCAGCCAAGGAATTCGGTCTGACGCAGGCGGCGGTCAGTCAGCGGATCGCAAACCTTGAGGCATGGCTGGGCCGGACGTTGTTTGTGCGCGAGGCACGCGGTGTGTCGCTGACGGTCGAAGGCGAAAGCTATTTGCCGTTGGTGCAGGACAGTTTGCAGGCGCTGGAACGCAATACCGAAGACCTGTTCGGCAAATCCCCGCGTGAGCTGCGCGTGGCCGCGCTGTCGTCAAGCATTCATGCACTGGTTCTTCCGGCGATTCCCCGGTTTCAGCAGATGCGCCCCAAGGTGCGGGTGGTGACGGATTCGGTGGCGCGGCGGTCCTCGCTGGATGAGGAACGGACATGGCTGCAAATCCGCTATGGGCGCGGCACGTGGCCGGGGCGGGACGCAGAGCTGATCGCACCCGAGGTTCTGGTGCCCATGGCCGCGCCGGGCGTGGAGTGGGGTGCCCCCCTGATCGATCTGCGGGGGGAGAGGCCCGGCTGGCGCGACTGGGTGCGCAAGACCGGCCATGACGACATGCCGCCTTCGGTGATCAGTTTCGATTCTATGGAACATGCCATTTCGGCTGCACGGCAGGGATTGGGTGTCGTTTTGGGGTCGGAACCCTTGGCCAATGCCGATTTGCAGGCGGGGCGCTTGCACCGGCTGAACCTGCCCGCGCTGAACACCAAAGACGGCTATTGGCTGACATGGCCCGAGGATCGGGCGGCGTCCAAAAAGCAGCGCGCATTGATCGCGGATTTCCTGCAGGCGCTGCGGGGCTGAGCGATCAGAAATCGATCGCGATGCCCTTCTTTTCCCAATCGCCATAGCGGGCGGGGTCGGGGCCATCACGACCGCCCAGTTCCTTGGGCATCTCTTTCGCTTCGGCCTCGGCCTTGCGGCGACGGTCCTCGGCCTCGGCCAGGGCGCGCTGGGCGGCGGGCGGCAGGTCTGTGCGGTCGTCACTCATGAGATCGGGTTCCTTTCCGTTCCATGGCTTGATATACGCCCCCGTCCGCGTTTGGCAATGCGGGCGAGGGTCACACAAAAGGCGGTTCCATGTCCGACAACGCAACAGCGGCGCGACGCAGCGCGATCTATCTGCTGGATCAGATTCTGGGCGAAGGGCGGCTTTTGCCTGAATGTCTGGCCGCAGGGGCGCTGGACCGGCTGGACCGCGAAGACCGCGCCCGCGCACAACGCCTGACGCTGGAAACCCTGCGCGGGTTGGAGCGTGCTGACCGTCTGCTGGACAACCACTTGAAACGGACACCTGACCTGACCGTCCTCAACGCCCTGCGCCTTGGCGCGGTGGAACTGTGCCACGGAGAGGCCGCTCATGGCGTTGTCAATTCCATGGTCGAAATCGTGGGCCGGTCGCGCAAGCATGGCCGCCTTAAGGGGCTGGTGAACGCGGTGCTGCGCAAGGTGGCTGCCGAAGGGCCTGACGCGTGGCCCAAGATGCGCGTGCCCCGTCTGCCCGAATGGTTGCGCGAACCTTTGACCATGGCATGGGGACCAGAGGCCGTCTCGGGTATGGAGCAAGCGCATTTCGCAGGCGCGCCGCTGGACATCACCACAAAACCCAACGCAAACGGTCCCGGAGAAAAACTGCCCACCGGATCGCGGCGGGTGCAGGATGCGGGGCAGGTCTCGGCCCTGCCGGGCTTTGAAGCGGGCGATTGGTGGGTGCAGGACGCGGCAGCGGCGGTTCCGGTTCGGGTGCTGGCCCCTCAGGCGGGTGAAACCGTGTTGGACCTGTGCGCTGCACCGGGGGGCAAGACCTTGCAACTGGCCGCAGCCGGGGCGCAGGTCACGGCGCTGGATATATCAGAGTCGCGGCTGGACCGGGTGCGCGAGAATCTGGCGCGCACTGGCCTCAAGGCCGAGGTCATCGCGGGTGACGCGCTGGATCATCAGGGCCAATACGACGCCATCCTGCTGGACGCGCCCTGTTCGGCCACCGGCACCATCCGCCGTCACCCGGACCTGCCCTTTGCCAAAGACGGCTCGGAATTCGGCGGGCTGATCGAGTTGCAGACGCAGATGCTGGCCCATGCGTGGACCCTGCTGAAACCCGGCGGGCGGCTGGTCTATTGCACCTGTTCCCTGCTGCCGGATGAGGGCGAAGTGCAGATCGAAGAGGCGCTGGGCATGTTTCCCGACATGCTTGTGAACCGCGATGCGCTGAACATCGCCGGGATCGACCCGAACTGGATCACTGAAGAAGGCGGGCTGCGCCTGCGGCCGGATTATTGGGCGGATCGCGGCGGGATGGACGGGTTCTATGTGGCCTGCCTGAACAAATCTGCCTGACGCGTCGCTTTTCGGTGACTTGACGATCCGTGCGGTCTATCGTTGGGTCTCAGGCGCCAGCAGAGCGCAAGGGGCAGTGTAACGAGCGTCATGTCAAACCACGAGACCATGAGCAACCGGTGGAAACGGTTCCAGAACCGTCTGTTTGCGCGGCTGAGCCAGCGGCGCAAGGCGGTTGCGGGGTTTGTGGTCGAGCCCGAACCGCGCACGGTCGGCTCATTCGCGCGCGGGCGGCAATTGGTTGCGGGCAATCTGTTATTCGCAGGCTATCTGGTCGAGGCGCAGGATACAGGCCTGTGGGATGTCGCGGCCCCCAGCACCGGGTTTGACAATGAACGTCACGGCTTTGCCTGGCTGGATGATCTGGCCGCCGTGGGCGACATGCGTGCCCGCGACAAGGCGCAGCGCTGGGTCTGGGGCTGGATCGACGCGCATGGCCGCGGGCAAGGGCCCGGATGGGCACCGGATCTGACCGGCCGGCGGGTGATGCGCTGGATCAACCATTCCGTCTTCCTGCTGCGTGGTATGGATGACACGCAGAGCAAACTGTTTTTCCGCTCGCTGGCACAACAGACATGGTTCCTGTCCAAACGCTGGCATGCCGCCACGCCGGGCCTGCCCCGGTTTGAGGCGCTGGCCGGGCTGGTGCAGGCGGGGCTGGCGCTGAAAGGGTTGGAGCAGGTGGCCGACCCGGCCCTGCGGGCGCTGGCTAGGGAATGCGAAAAGCAGATCGACGCACAAGGCGGGCTTTCGACCCGCAACCCCGAGGAATTGCTGGACGTGTTCACGCTGCTCTCGTGGACCTCAGCTGCGCTGAGCCAGCAGGGGCGGGGAACTCCGGCGGCGCAGGCCGACGCGATCAAGCGGATGGCCCCCACATTGCGCAGCCTGCGCCATGCCGATGGCGCGCTGGCCCGGTTTCATGGCGGAGGGCGCGGTATCGAAGGGCGGCTGGATCAGGCGCTGGCCCAAAGCGGGGTGCGTGCGCAACATGCCACCGGTCTAGCGATGGGTTTTGCACGGCTTTACGCAGGCCGGACCAGCGTCATCGTGGATGCCAGCGCGCCGCCCAAGGGTGCGGCTTCGCATAACGCCCATGCCTCGACCCTTGCGTTTGAGCTGACATCCGGGCGGCGGCCCTTGATCGTGAATTGCGGCTCGGGCGAAAGTTTCGGGTCGGAATGGCGGCGGGCCGGACGGGCCACACCTTCGCATTCGACCCTGTGTCTTGACGGCTATTCCAGCGCCCGGCTGGCCCCGGCCGGTCATGGCAGCGAGGCCGAGGCGCTGGTCGATGCGCCCAAAGACGTGCCCGTGGATACCGAAGAAGCGTTCGAAGGCAGCCGTTTCATGGTTGGCCATGATGGCTATACCAAAACCTTTGGCCTGACCCATGCCCGCACGTTTGAGCTGCGCTTTGACGGGCGCGAGCTGACAGGCGAGGACATCCTGCTGACGGCTACCGACAAGGCCAAGCGGCAGTTTGACAAGGCGATGGATGCCTCGGGGCTGAAAGGCGTGGGCTTTGACGTGCGTTTTCATCTGCACCCCGATGTGGATGCAGCCATCGATCTGGGCGGCGCGGCGGTGTCGATGGCGCTCAAAAGCGGTGAGATCTGGGTTTTCCGCCATGATGGTGTGGGAAAGTTGTCCGTGGAACCAAGCGTTTATCTGGAAAAAACCCGATTAAAGCCGCGCGCGACAAAACAGATCGTTCTATCCGGGCGCGCAATGGAGTATGCGACGCGCATCCAGTGGACGTTGAGCAAGGCGCAGGATACAGCCTATGCCGTGCGCGACCTGCACCGGGACGAGCCCGATTTCGACTGACGCCAAAAGGACCTTTGGACCCATGACCGATTTTCACCCCGTGCGCCGCGCGTTGCTTTCCGTATCCGACAAGACCGGATTGATAGACCTCGGCAAGGCACTGGCCGAGCGCGGCGTTGAGCTGTTGTCGACCGGCGGCACGGCACGCGCGCTGCGTGATGCGGGGCTTGCGGTGAAGGATGTCAGCGAGGTCACGGGTTTTCCCGAGATGATGGATGGCCGGGTGAAAACCCTGCATCCGATGGTGCATGGTGGCCTGCTGGCGTTGCGTGACAATGACACCCATGTGGCCGCAATGAATGAACATGGCATCGATGCGATTGATCTGCTGGTGGTGAACCTCTACCCGTTCGAGGCGACCGTGGCCAAGGGTGCCGACTATGACGAATGCGTCGAGAATATCGACATCGGCGGCCCCGCGATGATCCGCGCTGCGGCCAAGAACCATGCGTTTGTGAACGTGGTCGTGGATGTCGAAGATTATGAAAAACTGCTGGGTGATATGGACCAGCACAACGGTGCGACCTGCCCGAAATTCCGTCGCAAACTGGCGCAAAAAGCCTACGCCCGCACCGCAGCCTATGACACCGCCGTGTCCAACTGGCTGGCCGATGCGCTGGAGCTTGAGGCCCCCAAGCGCCGCGCCTTTGCCGGTGAGCTGAAACAGACCCTGCGCTATGGCGAGAACAGTCACCAGACGGCGGCTTTTTATACCGACGGCACCAATCGCCCCGGCGTGGCGACTGCTGTGCAGCATCAGGGCAAGGAACTGAGCTATAACAACATCAACGACACCGATGCCGCGTTCGAGCTGGTGGCCGAATTCGACCCTGCGCAAGGCGCGGCCTGTGCCATCATCAAGCACGCCAACCCCTGCGGTGTGGCGACGGGTGATACGCTGATCGAGGCTTACAAGGCGGCATTCGACTGCGACCGCACCTCGGCCTTTGGCGGGATCGTGGCGCTGAACCAGCCCTTGGACGCGGAAACCGCGCAGGAAATCACCGGGATTTTCACCGAAGTGGTGATCGCCCCCGGTGCCTCGGATGAGGCCAAGGCGATCTTTGCCGCCAAGAAGAACCTGCGCCTGCTGACGACCGAAGGGCTGCCGGATGTGACCGCAGGCGGCAAGACCGTTCGGCAAGTGGCCGGTGGCCTGTTGGTGCAGGACAAGGACAATGGCTTTGTCGGCATGGACGATCTGAAGGTTGTGACCAAAAAGGCCCCGACCGAGGAGCAGATGCGCGACCTGCTGTTTGCGTGGAAAGTGGCGAAACACGTCAAGTCCAACGCCATCGTCTACGTCAAAGATGGCGCAACCGTGGGCGTGGGTGCAGGGCAGATGAGCCGCGTGGATTCGGCCTTGATCGCGGCCAAAAAAGCCGAACGCATGGCCGATGCGCTGGGGCTGCCGCAACCGCTGACCATCGGCTCGGCCGTGGCATCGGACGCGTTCTTCCCCTTCCCCGACGGTCTGATGGAAGCCGCTGAGGCGGGCGCGACCTGCGTCATTCAGCCCGGTGGCTCAATGCGCGATGACGAAGTGATCGCGGCGGCGGATGAGGCCGGGCTTGCCATGGTCTTCACCGGCATGCGCCACTTCCGCCACTGATGCGGTACCGTCTTCTGCTCTGGGCCGCGCTTGTGGCGTTTGCGATCGACCAGATCAGTAAGTATCTGGTCGTTCACGTCATGCGCGTGGCCGAGGGCGATATCGACGTGCTGCCGCCCCTGCTGGTGTTCAAATACGGTGAGAATCGCGGCATCAATTTCGGCCTGTTCCAAGGCGATACCGATGCGGCCCGTTGGGTCTTGATCGGGATATCGCTGGCCATTTCAGCGGGTGTTCTGATCTGGCTGCTACGGTCCGCGCCATCCAAACTGATGCAGTTCTGCGGCGGGCTGTTGATCGGCGGAGCGCTGGCAAATGTGCTGGACCGGGTGCTTTACGGCTATGTGCTGGATTTCCTGAATATGTCCTGCTGCGGCATCAACAATCCGTTCGTGTTCAACCTTGCGGATGTGTTCATCTTTGCCGGTGCCATCGGACTTGTGTTGTTCGAGGGCAAAAAGCCCTCGTGACGCGCCTTGGGAAATGCGATAAAAGCGCCTGAAACAGGCTGGAGACTCTGATGCGGTTGCCGCGTTCCATATTTGCTGTGACATTGGCCTTTGCGGCTGCGGGTTGTTCCGATATCGGTCTGCGCCATCTTCAGGCCCCCGGCGATGGCCCCGATGAATTCTCGGTGATGCCGGTGCGCCCGCTGACCCAGCCCGCGGATTATCAGTTCCTGCCCGCCCCAACCCCGGGTGGCGCGAATCTGACGGACCCCAATCCCAAGGCTGATGCAATTGTCGCGCTGGGCGGCAGTGAGGCGGCGCTGAACGCAAATGCTGCCATCCCCTCGGGCGATGCGGCGCTTGTGACCGCGTCCAGCCGCTATGGCGTGCCGTCGAATACCCGTCAGGTTGTGGATGCCGAGGACGCCGAGTTCCGCCGCAAGCAGGGCCGTCTGACCCGCCTGCGCCTGTTCAACGTGGATCGCTATTCGCAGGTTTATCAGCGTCAATCGCTGGATGCCGCGCAACAGAACGAAGCGGCGCGACGTGCGGGGATTGAGACGCCATCGGCGCCCCCGGCTGATGAATAAACTTTAACTTTCCGTCATCGGCCTTGAACCTGCGCAGGACCACCGTAGTTTATCTTCATTAAACGAAACGGAGGACGCCCCATGGTTCGGGCCCTGGCATTGTCTGCCGCCTTGTTCGCTGCCACCCCTTTAATGGCAAAGGAAGGGCATGAAGCGGTCACAACTTTCACGCTGGATAACGGCATGGATGTGGTTGTGATCGAAGATCACCGCGCACCTGTCGTGCAGCATATGGTCTGGTACCGGGCCGGGTCGGCGGATGAACCCGTAGGCTCGTCCGGTGTGGCGCATTTTCTGGAACACCTATTGTTCAAAGGCACCGATACGCTCGCGCCGGGTGAGTTCTCGGCCACGGTGGCGGCCAATGGCGGCAATGACAACGCCTTCACCTCTTACGATTACACCGCCTATTTCCAGCGCGTTGCCTCGGACCGGCTTGAGTTGATGATGCGGATGGAGGCGGACCGGATGCGCAATATCCGCCTGTCGGAAGACGATATTCTGACCGAGCGCGACGTGATCCTTGAGGAACGCAACCAGCGCACCGACAACAGCCCCCGCGCCCTGTTCGGCGAGCAGATGAACGCAGCGCAGTACCTCAATCATCGCTACGGGGTGCCCATCATTGGCTGGCGGCATGAGATGGAGACGCTGGACATGGACGACGCCTTGTCGTTCTACCAGACCCATTATGCGCCCAATAATGCCATTCTGGTGGTGACGGGCGATGTCGAACCAGACGAGGTCAAAACCCTGGCCGAGCAATATTATGGCGTCATTCCCGCCAACCCGGATCTGCCCGAACGGGTCCGCTCGCAAGAGCCGCCGCAAACGGCGGAACGGCGGCTGACCTATAAGGACGCCCGCGTGTCGCAGCCCTATGTGCAGCGCAGCTATCTGGCCACTGAACGGAACGCGGGTGAGCAGGAAAAAGCGGCAGCACTGTTCATGCTGGCGGAACTGCTGGGTGGCAGCACCACCTCTTACCTGAACGAAAAACTGCAGCTGGAACAGCAAAAGGTCGTCTATGCCGGAGCGTTCTATCGTGGTGTTTCGCTGGATAATACGACCTTTGATCTGCTGGTTGTTCCGGCGCAGGGCGTCTCTCTGCAAGAGGCTGAGGATGCGATGGATCAGGTCGTTGCCGATTTCATCGCCGAAGGTGTGAACCCCGACGATCTGGACCGGATCAAAATGCAGCTGCGCGCGGCACAGACCTATGCGCGCGACAATGTGGACGGGATCGGCAACCGCTATGGTCGGGCCCTGACCAGCGGTCTGACGGTCGAGGATGTGCAAGCCTGGCCCGACATTCTGCAGGCCGTCAACGGGGATGACATCATCGCCGCCGCCCGCGAGGTTCTGCAGCCTGAGACCTCGGTCACGGGCTGGCTGATGAAAGACGAAGAGGTGACGCAATGAACCGTATCTTTGCTACCCTGATTGCCTGCGTCATTGCTCTGCCCGGCTGGGCCGAGATCGAGATACAGGAAATCACATCCGATGGCGGCATCACCGCCTGGCTGGTCGAGGATCATTCGATCCCCTTCACTGCGCTTGAACTGCGGTTCCGGGGCGGCACGTCTCTGGACGAACCGGGCAAACGCGGCGCGGTCTATCTGATGAGCGGCCTGATCGAAGAGGGTGCCGGTGATCTGGATTCGCGCAGCTATGCGCGCGAGCTCGAATCGCTTGCTGCGTCCTTCGGGTACAATGCGGGCGACGATTCCGTCTCGATCTCGGCGCAGTTTCTGACCGAGAACCGGGACGAGGTGATCGATCTGCTGCGCACCACCCTGCACGAGCCGCGCTTTGACGTGGACGCGGTCGAGCGGGTGAAGGCGCAGATCGTGTCAGGGCTGCGTTCGGACCAGACGAATCCCAATGACATCGCGGGGCGGAATTTCGCGCAGATGGCCTATGGCGATCATCCCTATGGGACCGAAGGCAAAGGCACGATCGAAAGCGTCAGCGCGTTGACCCGCGACGACGTGGTGACCGCCTATGACAACGTTTTCGCCAAAGACCGCCTGTATGTCAGCGCCGTTGGCGACATCACCGCTGATGAGCTGGGTGATCTGCTGGACGAATTGCTGAGCGATCTGCCCGAGACAGGTAAACCCATCCCGGGCCGGGCCGAAGTGACCATCCCCGGCGGCGTGTCTGTGGTCGAGTTTGATACGCCCCAATCCGTCGCCCTGTTTGGTCATGCCGGCATTGACCGCGATGATGAGGATTTCTTTGCCGCCTTCGTCCTGAACCACATTCTTGGCGGCGGCGGCTTTGAAAGCCGCCTGATGCAAGAAGTGCGGGAAGAGCGTGGCCTGACCTATGGCATCTCGACCTATCTGGTGCCCAAGGATCTGGCCTCGGTCTATCTGGGCTCGGTGTCGTCGTCCAATGACCGCATTGCCGAAGCGGTCGAGGTGATCCGCGACGAATGGGCCCGTGCGGCGGAACAAGGTGTCACGCAGGCCGAGCTGGACGATGCCAAGACCTATCTGACCGGGGCCTATCCGCTGCGGTTTGATGGCAATGGCCGTATCGCCGGGATCATGGTGGGGATGCAGATGCAGGGCCTGCCCATCGACTATATCGCCACCCGCAACGATCAGGTGAACGCCGTGACCCTGGACGAGGTGAACCGCGTGGCCCGGGAACTGCTGGATCCCGAAGGGCTGCATTTCACCATCGTCGGTAAGCCCGAAGGTCTGGACGGCTGATCCCGTTCAGGCCGCAGCAGGCCGTTTGTGGGCCTGCAATGTGTGCTTGTTACTGCTGAGCAGTTTTTGCCGCGCATGCCTGAAATGCGCGGCCTTCAGCGCGTCATCGATGTGACGGTTGCGGCGCAGCAGGCGCGACAGGTTGATATTGTCGAACACCAGACATGTGGTCGGTTCGGTCGCGATGACTGTCGCGGTGGCGGGCAGGCCCAGGCTAAAGGTCAACTCGCCCAGTATTTCATCAGCGCCGCATTGGTTGATCACCTGACCGTCTTTCAGAACCGTTGTGCGCCCGTTCAGGACGTAACCCAGAAAATCGGTGGTCATGTCTTCTTCGATCAGGATATCCCCGGTTCCATACTCCTTGATCGAGGCGGTGTTTAACAACCGCCGGGCCTGATGCGGTTTCAGCGATTCAAGGTGATGGGCGATGAACTGACGCTCGGCATCGGAAAAGCGCACCAGATGCCGCGACAGGTAGCCCCGCAGCAGGCCAATGACCGAGATCGCGATGTAAGCCATCTGGATGATCGATCCGGCCAGATTGAACTCTTCGGCCATGCTGATCAGCACGCTTCCGGCGGCGACAATCACCAGGACAGGGTATAAAACTCCGTTGCCCCGGATGATGCCGATCTGCAAAAGGAAATAGTTCAGGATGTACAGCCCAGCCCCGAACACGCCGATCATGGTGACCAGATGAACAGAGGTCGGAAGATCAATCGGCATGTTTAACATCGTCGGGCCCACCCTTGGATCAGATGGGCCTTACGTTGGGTTAATCACACAGCGCTGTATATGAACAACTTCACAGGTTAATCGCTGTTATGAGCGTGATTTTGCCTGCATGCGCAGCATTTCACCCATCATTTGTCCAAATTTGCCCGACCCACGCTGATACAGAGCACCGTCCACCGACAACACTGTGCCGCTGATATAGCTGGCCAAATCCGAGCTGAGGAACAGACAGGCATTGGCCACGTCTTGCGGCTGACCCCAACGGCCCAGCGGCACGTCCCGGCGCAGCTCTTCATGGGCGTTTGGTGTCGGTGCCAGACGTTTTGCGCCCTCGGTCCCTTCGATGAAGCCGGGCACGACCGAGTTCACGCGGATGCCTTCGACACCCCATTCCATCGACAGCGTTCGGGTGATCTGATCCACACCCGCCTTGGCGGCACAGACATGGGCCTGACCTTCATACGGCAGAAACGCCTGCGGAGCCGAGATGTTGATGATGCTGGCGCCGGGCCGTTTCAAGTAAGGATAGGCGCCCTTCATCACGTGGACGGTGCCCATCAGGTCAATATCGACCACGGTTTTGAACGCATTGACCGACATCTCAGACGTCAGCGCCGGAAAATTGCCCGCCGCGCCGGACACCAGCACGTCGAATTCGCCAAACGCCTCATGAAACTGTTGCAGGCCCGTCGCCACGGCCTCGGGGTCGCGCACATCGAAGGCGGTGCCCATCGCGTCTGCCGCGCCCGCCGCTTTTAGCGCGGCGACGGTGTCATCCACCCTGTCCTGTGACCGGCTGGCAACCGCCACCTTCGCCCCAGCGGCAGCGAACGCTTCGGCGATGCCCCGGTTGATACCACTGGTGCCGCCAATGACGATAACGGTTTGGTTTGCAAAGTTCATGCGGGCCTCCGGCGATGCGTGGGGCCCTACTCGCCGTAGGGCACCCAGATGTTTTTCACTTCGGTCGCAGCCTGCAGGAAGCGGCGGGAATGGTCCATGCTCCAATCGCTTGCCGTCGCGTTATTGACCCATGTGCGCTTCAGATTTCCGGCGGACACAGCTTCGATTTCTTTCGACAGGTCGGTGGACGAGAACGACCAGACCGCATCCACGTTCAGATGCGAGGCCAGCGGTTTCGCCAGCTCCGCATGGCTGCCGGTCAGGATGTTGACCACACCAGCGGGCACGTCCGAGGTTTCGAGGATCTGGTAGAAATCCGTCGCGGCCAGCGGGTAGGGCTCGGATGCGGCCAGCACCACCCGGTTGCCCATCGCGATCGCAGGGGCCATGGCCGAGACCAGACCCAGCAGCGGTGCCTCATCCGCGCACAGCGCGCCGATCACGCCCACGGGTTCCTTCATCGCAATCGCCACGCCCCGGATTGGAACACCGTGCACCTGACCGTCATATTTGTCGGCCCAGGCGGCGGCGGTGAACAGGCGCTGGATTGAGGCGTCCACCTCTTTTGCACCGGTCTTGCCGCCGGTCATCGCATCAATCCGCGCCGCGAACTCATCCCCACGGGCCGAGAGGTTTTCGCCGATGTAATACAGGATCTGCGCGCGCAGATGGCCGGTGGTCTTGCTCCAACCTTTGGCCCCTGCGGCGGCTTCAACCGCGTTGCGCACGTCCTTGCGGTTGGCAAGACCCACATGGCCCAGAAGGCCGGATTTGCCCCAGACGGGTTTTGAATAGCCACCATCGGGCCGCGCCTGTTTGCCGCCGATATACATCTTGGCGGTGCGGTCGATGGGATCGACCGGGGCACCGTCGCCCGTTACAGCCTCGACCTTGGCCAGCGGCTTGGTCTTGCCCTTGGGCTTGGTATAGGCGGCCAGCCCCTCCCAACCGCCTTCACGGCCAAAGCCGCTTTCGCGCACACCGCCAAAGCCAGCGGCGGCGTCGAACAGGTTGGTGGCGTTCACCCAGACCACGCCCGCAACCAGTTTGGGCGCGATATCCAGCGCGAGGTTCACATTCTCGGTCCAGACCGTCGCGGCCAGCCCGTAGCGTGTATTGTTGGCCAGTTCGACCGCCTCAGCCGGGGTGCGGAAGGTCGTGGATACCAGAACCGGGCCAAAGATTTCCTCCTGCATCAGCGGGTCCGAGGTCTCCAACCCCGAGATCAGCGTCGGCGGATAATAGCAACCGTTTTCAGGCAACGCGCAGGCCGCCTGATAGACGTCCCCTGCGGTGTTGCTGTCGACCATGCCTTTGATTGCCTGCAACTGGATCGGGTCCACAACCGCGCCCACGTCGATGCATTTGTCCAGCGGGTCACCGATGCGCAAGCCATCCATCCGCGCGCGCAGCTTGGTGTAGAACCGCTCGGCAATGCCCTCTTGCACCAGCAGACGCGAGCCCGCACAGCAGACCTGACCCTGATTGAACCAGATCGCATCCACCAGCCCTTCGATGGCTGAATCAATATCGGCGTCGTCGAACACGATATAGGCGGACTTACCGCCCAGCTCTAACGTCAGTTCCTTGCCCGAGCCTGCCGTTGCCTCACGAATACGCCGCCCCACGGTGGTTGACCCGGTAAAGGCGATCTTGTCCACGTCGGCAGCCACGATCATCTCGCCCACCGCGCCGTCGCCGGTCACGATGTTGACCACACCCTTGGGCAGCCCGGCCTGAGAACAGATGTCAGCAAACAGCAGCGCCGTCAGCGAGGTATACTCGGCAGGTTTCAGAACCAACGTGTTCCCCATCGCCAGCGCAGGCGCGATCTTCCACGCCAGCATCAGCAGGGGGAAGTTCCACGGGATGATCTGGCCGCAGACACCCAACGCCTGCGCGTCGGGCAACTCGCTCTCCATCAACTGTGCCATGCCCGCGTGGTAATAGAAATGCCGCTGGGCTAAGGGGATGTCGATGTCGCGCGATTCCCGGATCGGCTTGCCGTTGTCGAGGCTTTCCAGAACGGCAAACAGCCGCGCATGCTTCTGCAACAACCGTGCGATCGCATAGAGATACCGCGCGCGGCCTGCGCCGCCCAGGCCCGCCCATTTCGGCTGCGCCTTGCGGGCGGCGGCTACTGCCGCGTCGACGTCTGCCTGTTTGGCTTGGGTCAGTTTGGCCAGAACTTCTCCGGTCGCGGGGTTGCGACTTTCGAACCCTTTGCCGGGCTTGGTGAAAGCCCCGTCAATATAGTGTCCGAACTTATCCCCCTGATCGACCAGCCAGGCCAGCGCCTCGGCTGCGCTTTCGGGGGCGGGGCCGTATTCCATGGTCTCGAAAATTTCTTTGACTGTCATTGTTCTGTCCTCAGGCCATGGAGTGGCGATAACCGGCGGAATAAGCGCCTGTCATATAGTGTTCCAACTGCCGTTCGATATCCCCCAGCAGCGAGGAGGCGCCAAAGCGGAACAGGTCCGGCTCCAGCCAGCGGTTGCCCAGCTCATCTTTGATCAGCGACAGATAGACCAGCGCATCCTTGGCTTTGGAAATCCCGCCCGCAGGCTTGTAGCCCACCCGATACCCGGTGCGGTCATAATAGTCGCGGATCGCACGGATCATCACCAGCGACACGGGCAGAGTGGCGTTGACGCTTTCTTTCCCTGTCGAGGTCTTGATGAAATCCGCCCCCGCCATCATGCACACGACCGAGGCGCGGGCGACATTGCGCAGGCTGCCCAGCTCTCCGGTCGCCAGAATGGCTTTGACATGGGCCTCGCCACAGGCGGTGCGAAAGGCTTTCATCTCATCATACAACGCCTGCCAGTCACCCGACAGCACATGGCGGCGCGAGATCACGATGTCGATCTCGTCGGCCCCGGCCTTCACGCTTTCTTCGATCTCGGCCACACGCAGGTGAAAGGGCGACAGACCCGCCGGGAACCCGGTCGAGACGGCAGCCACCGGAATGCCGGTGCCCTTCAGCGCCGCAACAGCAGGTTCGATCATGTCGTGATAGACGCACACCGCGCCTGTGGTGATCGGCGGCATATCCATCGCTTGCAATAGCGCGGGCGAAACGGGCTGACGCGCCTTGGCGCAAAGGCGGCGCACGCGGCCCACCGTGTCATCGCCCGCCAGCGTCGTGAGGTCGATCATCGTGATCGCCTTCAGCAGCCATGCGGCCTGAAAATCTTTCTTCACCGACCGTCGGCCGGGCAGGGTGGCGGCACGGCGTTCGATGGCCGAAGTGTTGGCCTGAACGGCGCGCACCCAGTCCAGGTCCAGGTCCATCCCCGGATTTCGGGGCTCGGTCACTTGCGGCAGATGCGCGGTGCGCACGGCGCTGTCATGGCTCTGCGTTTCCATACTCACATCCTTTGGGAGAGGTTTGCGCCAAAATCGCATGGCTTGGCGTCAATTGGAAGGTGTCGCGCTGTGTAAACGGTAATATTTTTGACCAAATGGACAAAAATGATGTTTTATTTGCGAATAATTCGCAATAGCGTTGACTTACTTGCGAATGGTTCGCATATTCATTTGCAAGAAGATAGCAGATCGGGGTCTGACATGATTCGTCGTAGCTTTATCGCGGCATTTGCCTTTGTTGTTGCTCTGCCCGCTATGGCATGGGCTGAAGCACCGCTGAAAGTGGTCGCCACAACGGGTATGATCGCGGATGCCGCGCGTCAGGTCGGTGGCGATCAGGTTGAGGTGAAGGGCCTGATGGGTCCTGGCGTTGATCCGCATGCGTATCGTCAGACCCGCAGCGATATTGTCGCCATGACGCGCGCCGATCTGGTTCTGTGGCACGGTCTGTACCTTGAGGCGCAGATGGAGGGGTTCTTCCACGACCTGAGCCGCAAGAATAACGTGGTGGCGGTGGCCGAAGGGCTGGCGACCGACAAGCTGCGCGCGCATGACGATTATGCCGATAAATACGATCCTCATGTCTGGATGAGCCCCGCCCTGTGGGGCGACGTGGTGGTTGAAGTGCAAAAGGCCCTGACCGAAGCACGCCCCGAGGCAGCCGACATCTTTGCCGCCAATGCAAAGGCGCACCTGACCGAAATTGACGCACTGACCGCCTATGCCGATCAGGTTCTGGCCGCGGTGCCTGAAAGCAATCGAGTTCTGGTGACGGCCCATGACGCCTTTGGCTATTTCGGCGCTGATTACGGCTATGAGGTGATGGGCATTCAGGGCATCTCAACCCAGTCCGAGGCTGGTCTGAACCGGATCGGAGAGCTGGTGGACACCCTCGTCGACAAGCAACTGAAGGCTGTGTTTGTGGAAAGCTCGGTCTCGGACCGGTCGATGCGCGCCCTGATCGAGGGCGCTGCGGCCAAGGGTCATGATGTGGGTGTTGGCGGAGAGCTGTATTCGGATGCCATGGGCGAACCGGGCACCTATGAGGGGACTTATATCGGCATGCTGGATCACAACATCACCGTCATCGCTGGCGCTTTGGGTGCGGATGTGCCAGCGCGCGGCCTGAACGGCAAATTGTCGGCGGGGTTCTGAGGGTATGCTGGAACTTGCAACAAACCGGGGTGTGTCCGTCACTGACAGCACAGCTGAAGACAGCCCGCTGGCCATACGTGGCCTGACAGTTTCTTACGGTCAGAAACCGGCGGTCTTTTCGGTCGATATGACCGTGCAGCCCGGCGCGATGACGGCGATCATCGGCCCGAACGGGGCGGGTAAATCGACCCTGCTCAAGGCCGCTTTGGGCATCGTCTCACCTCTGTCCGGTCAGGTCACTGTCTTTGGCAAAGCGCTGGAACAGCAACGGGCCCGTATTGCCTATGTCCCGCAGCGCGCCAGCGTGGATTGGGATTTCCCCACGCGGGTGATTGACGTGGTCCTCATGGGCCTGTCGCGGCAGCTGGGTCTGTTGGGCCGTGTGCGCGCGCGTCACATGGCGCAGGCGATGGATTGTCTGAACCGCGTTGGCATGCGTGATTTTGCTGATCGCCAGATTGGTCAGTTGTCCGGTGGGCAGCAACAGCGTGTCTTCCTGGCCCGCGCTTTGGCGCAAGAGGCCGATCTGTACCTGCTGGACGAACCCTTTGCCGGGGTCGATGCGGCCACCGAAAAAGCCATCATCGCGGTGCTGAAATCGCTGAAAGAGGCGGGTAAGACCGTGGTTGTCGTGCATCACGATCTGGCCACCGTCACCGATTACTTTGACCATGTGTTCCTGATCAATACCCGCAAAGTGGCCGAGGGGCCGGTGGCTGATGCCTTTACCGCCGAAACCCTGCAATCGGCCTATGGGGGCCGTCTGGCCACGGCTCAGATCGACCAGATCTCGCGCGCGCTGGGGTAATCATGCTTTGGGACGCTTTGACCCTGCAGTTGGGCTATAACGCCTCGCTGGTTGCCATTGGTGCAACGTTGCTGGGCGTGTCTGCCGGGGTGACCGGCACCTTTCTGTTTCTGCGCAAACGCGCGCTGGTCAGCGATGCGATCAGCCATGCCACCCTGCCGGGTGTCTGCCTTGCCTTCATGGCGATGGTGGCCTTGGGCGGTGACGGGCGCAATCTGGTGGGGTTGCTGGCCGGATCGGCGATCTCGGCCTGGGTCGGGCTGCTATGCATGACCTGGCTGACCCGTCGTACAAGGTTGGCCGAGGACGCCGCAATTGGTGCCGTTTTGTCGGTGTTCTTTGGTTTTGGCGTCGTGTTGCTGACCGTCATCCAAACCATGGGCGTCGGGCGGCAGGCGGGGCTTGAGGGCTTTTTGCTGGGCTCAACCGCCGGGATGTTGTGGGCGGATGCGCTCACCATTGCGCTGGGCGGGGCGGCGACGCTGATCCTGGTGATGATCATCCGGCGCCCCATGACGATGGTGGCGTTTGATCCTGAATATGCTGCCGCACGGGGCCTGCCGGTGCATCGCATTGACCTTGCGATGATGGGCTTGGTCATGGCGGTCACCGTGGTCGGCCTCAAGATTGTCGGCCTGATCCTGATTGTGGCCCTGCTGATCATTCCCGCCGTGACAGCGCGGTTCTGGACGGATCGGTCCGACCGGGTGGTGGTGCTGGCCGGGCTTGCGGGCGGGCTGGCGGGGTATCTGGGGGCGGCGCTGTCGGCTTCGGCCCCCAATCTGCCGACCGGTCCGATCATCGTTTTGGTCAGCTTTGGCTTTTTCGCACTGTCGCTGCTGTTCGCTCCGGTGCGCGGGGTTCTGGCGGCTGTGCTGAAACACCTGAAGTTCCAGCGCCGGGTTCATATCCGTCAGGGCTTGTTGGCACTGGCGCAGGACCAAAAGATTTATGAACCGCTGACCCTGCGCCTGTTGACCCGCGCCGGGCTGGCCCGTGCCGATGGCGTCGCGACCGAGGCGGGCAAAGCCCGCGCGGCCAAGGCCCTGCGCGATGAAAAACGCTGGGAAATCGTGCGCGCGGATCAGGCGCATGAGGCGACAGCCGCGCTTTATGACGGGTTGCGCGACATCGAGACCGTGCTGACCCGCGACCAGATTGCCGAGATCGACCGCCGCATTGGCGGCCCGCAGGGGGTGCCGTCATGAGCGGTGAGGAATTTGTACCCCTGTCCCTGACGCCTTTGCTGATCGGCACCTTTGCGGCCATTGCCTGCGCGCTGCCGGGCAATTTTCTGGTGCTGCGCAAACAGGCGCTGATCGGGGATGCGATCAGCCATGTGGTGCTGCCGGGGATCGTGGTGGCGTTCATCCTGACCGGAACGATTTCGACCTGGCCCATGATGCTGGGCGCGGCGGGCGCGTCGATTGTCGCGGTGCTGATGATCGAGGCGGTGCGCCGTCTGGGGCAGATCGAACCCGGCGCCGCGATGGGCGTGGTCTTTACGACGATGTTCGCCGCTGGTGTGCTGTTGCTGGAGCAGACCGATACGTCATCGGTGCATCTGGACGTGGAACATGCGCTCTATGGCAATCTGGAAAGCCTGATCTGGCTGGACGCGACGGGGTGGTCCTCGGTCCTGGATTTCACCGCGCTTGCGGGGCTGCCGCCGGAACTGCCGCGCATTGCGGTCACTCTGGTCGGCGTGGTCTTGTTTGTCACACTGCTGTGGCGGCCGCTGAAAATCTCGACCTTTGACGAAGGCTTTGCCCGCACCATCGGTATCCGCACCGGCCCCTTGGGCTTTGCGCTGGTGATCGTCGCCGCGATTGCCGCTGTGGCCGCGTTTGATGCTGTGGGATCGATCATCGTGATCGCCATGTTCATCTGCCCCCCGGCGGCGGCGCGGATGATGACCAACCGGCTGGAAACCCAGATCGCGTGGAGCGTCGCCTTTGCCATCCTCTCGGCTGTCACCGGCTATGTTCTGGCGGGCTACGGCCCGCTTTGGCTGGGTGGTGCGGACGCTGTCAGCGCGGCGGGCATGATTGCAACACTGTCCGGCCTGATCCTGGCCTGCGCCGCCCTTTGGGGCCCCTGCCGCACCCGCGCCGGAGCCCCCCAGAGCCCTTGACACGGCGTGTTCCTGCCGCCCCCCTCAGCGCGCGATCGGCTGGAATCTGCTCAGTTACCTGGTGCTTGCAAAGTTAACCACTTTCAATGCGTTATTCGTGCTAACACCGTCTCTATTACATTTGGATGACCACCACTCACTTCGGATCGTTCGGACAATCGTGACCTGATTTGCCGCCATTTTAGACAAGCTGGATGCGATTGTTCGAACGCCCCCTCCCCCAAAATTTGAGAACGCCAAACCAGTGGTAGAATCGTGCGCAAATGTGCTAGGTCTGGTGGTATGGTGCAGGCAAACCCCAATATCAGCGAAAACCGCCCGGTAATTCGGCAGCTCGACGATGCTGCGATCAACCGCATTGCGGCGGGCGAAGTGGTCGAAAGGCCAGCCTCGGCCGTCAAGGAATTGGTGGAAAATGCCATCGACGCCGGGGCCAGCCGGATCGCGATCGATGTGGCGGATGGGGGCAAGACGCTGATTCGTGTCACGGATGATGGTTGCGGAATCTCGGCCGGGGATTTGCCTTTGGCCCTGTCTCGGCACGCGACGTCCAAGATTGATGGCACAGATTTGCTGAACATCCACACGTTTGGGTTCCGGGGTGAGGCCCTCCCGTCGCTGGGCGCGGTGGGGCGGCTGACCATCACCAGCCGGGTGCCGGGGGCCGAGGCGGCGTCGATGCATGTATCGGGCGGCAAGATCGGCGCGGTGAAACCCGCGGCTCTGCGCGCAGGCACGGTGGTTGAACTGCGCGATCTGTTCTTTGCCACGCCCGCCCGGCTGAAATTCATGCGCACCGACCGGGCCGAGGCGCAGGCGATCACCGACACCGTCAAACGTCTGGCGATGGCCGAGCCCGCGATCACCTTTACCCTGCGCGATGTCTCGGGCGGGGGTGAGGGGCGGGTGACCTTCCGCGCCGACCGCGAGAATGGCGATCTGTTCGATGCGCTGCACGCCCGTCTGGCCCGCGTGATCGGACGCGAGTTCGCCGAGAACGCCTTGCAAATTGACGCCACGCGTGAGGGGATCAGGCTGTATGGCTATGCTGCCTTGCCGACCTACTCGCGGGGCGCGGCGGTGGCGCAATACCTTTTCGTCAATGGCCGCCCGGTGCGGGACAAGATGCTGACCGGTGCGCTGCGGGCCGCCTATTTCGATTTCCTCAGCCGGGATCGCCACCCGGCGGCGGCGCTGTTCATCGATTGTGACCCGACGCTGGTGGATGTGAACGTGCATCCCGCGAAATCCGAGGTCCGGTTCCGCGATCCCGGCGTGGCGCGCGGGTTGATCGTCTCGGCCCTGCGGCACGCGCTGGCCGAGGCCGGGCATCGGGCATCCTCGACCGTGGCCAATGCGACCTTGGGCGCGATGCGGCCGGAACCTGCGTTGCCGGCACAACCCGCACCGGCGCGGGTGTATCAGATGGATCGCCCCTCGCCCGCGGCGCGGCAGGCGGCCTTTCGGGCGCAGGCGCCGGGTTTTGCGGAACTGTCGCAGGATTACAGCGGCAGCATTGTGGAGCCGACACCAGTGGTTGCAGAGGAACCCCCGTCGCAGGACCTGCCATTGGGCGCGGCGCGTGGACAGGTGCATGAGAACTACATCATCGCCCAGACCGCCGATGGCATGGTGATCGTCGACCAGCACGCCGCGCATGAGCGGTTGGTATATGAAAAACTGAAAACCCAGATGGCCGAAAATGGCGTCGCCGCGCAGGCACTGCTGATCCCCGAGATTGTCGAACTGTCCGAAAGCGACTGCGCGCGCCTCATGGCGGTGGCCGATGACCTGACGCGCCTTGGCCTGACGCTGGAACCTTTCGGTGGCGGGGCTATTGCCGTGCGCGAAACGCCCGCGATTCTGGGTGAGGTCGATGCCCGCGCGATGATCCTGGATATCCTTGATGAGCTGGCCGATCAGGGCGAAAGCCAGACAGTACAGGCGCGGATAGAGGCGATTCTGAGCCGCGTGGCCTGCCACGGCTCGGTCCGGTCGGGCCGCCGGATGCGGGCCGAGGAAATGAACGCCCTGCTGCGCGAGATGGAGGCGACACCCCATTCCGGTCAGTGCAACCACGGGCGGCCAACCTATGTGGAATTGAAACTGTCTGATATCGAACGTCTGTTCGGACGCAGTTGATCCCGCGCGCGCCGCGCGCTAAGAAGAATAAAACAAGAACATCCGAGGCAACATGATCGAGATTGCTGGAACACAAATTGCGCTGAACGACCCTGTGATCCTGATCGGGGGCGGTTTGGTCGCGCTGATCCTGCTGTTGCTGTTCTTGTCGCTACGCGCCGCCAACCGATCCGCCCGCATGGCTGAGCCTCTGGTCCGGCAGATGGCGCATCTGGGCCAGCACGTTCAGCAATTGGGGCAGGGGCAGGAACAGCTGCGCGGGGGCCTCCAGCATGTTTCGGACACGCAGGCCAATGCGCAGGTGCAGGTGATCCAGACGGTTGAATCCCGCCTGTCCTCGGTGCAGCAGCAGATGAATGACCGGTTAGCGGATAACGCGATGAAGTCGGCCCGCGCACTGGCCGAGATGCAGGAGCGGATGAAGGAATCGCTGCATGGTTCGTCGAAACAAACCGCGACCTCGCTGACGCAATTGCAGGAACGGCTGGCGGCCATCGACAAGGCGCAGGACAATATCACCAAACTGTCGGGCGATGTGCTGTCGCTGCAGGACATCCTGTCAAACAAACAGACCCGCGGCGCGTTTGGTGAGATTCAGCTGAACGATATTGTGTCCAAGGCGCTGCCTTCGGACAGTTTCCAGCTGCAAGCAACCCTGTCGAACGGTCGGCGCGCGGACTGCCTGATCCACTTGCCCAATCCGCCGGGGCCCATCGTGATCGACAGTAAATTCCCATTGGAGGCGTATGAAGCGCTGATTGGCTCGACCAACGATGCCGAGTTGAAAGCGGCGGTGCAGATGTTCCGCAGCACGGTGCGCAAACACATCAACGACATTGCCGAGAAATACATTCTGGACGGCGAAACCGCCGATGGCGCGCTGATGTTCCTGCCGTCCGAGGCGGTCTATGCCGAGTTGCACGCCAAGTTCCCCGAGCTGGTGCAGGAAAGCTTCAGTAAACGCGTCTGGATCGTATCCCCCACCACCTGCATGGCCACGCTGAACACCATGCGCGCGATCCTCAAAGACGCTCGGATGCGGGAACAGGCGGGTGCCATCCGCAAGGAATTGGGGTTGCTGCACAAGGATGTCGAACGTCTGGGCGACCGGGTGTCCAATCTGGACCGTCATTTCGGGCAAGCTGCCAAAGATATATCCGAGATCAAGATCAGCGCCGAAAAGGCCGGTCGTCGGGCGCAGCGTCTGGACAACTTCGATTTTGAGGAACTGGCCCCCGACGATCACACCAACGTGGTGCCGCTGGGCCAGTCTGAAGGTTAGGCCCTATTGGATCGACAGGTCCAAATTATAGCCAACCGTCTTGCCGGTATCACGGTCGTTACCCATCAGGTAGACGCGGATCGTGAAATCTCCGCTTTCAGGCAGGGCGATGCGGGCGGTGTTGCCATCGATTGAGCCGATATACATCGCCTCGCCTTCGCTGTTCGGGGGCAGGATGTTGAAGTAGATCACTCCGTTGCCATTGGTGTCGCTGACATTGAGTTCAGCGAACATTTCCTGCCCGGCCTGCGCAAGCAGTTTGTAATCGAAATACTCGTCTCCGGTGATGGTTCCGCTGACCGTTGCGCCGTAGTTCCCGGCCTCGAACTTCACATCCGCCGCTCTCTGGGCGGATGAGGCCGAGGCACAGACTGCCAGAAATAGGGAAAAGGCCAATATGCGTTTCATGATACCAATCTCCTGCAAGGGGTGACCGGGCCATTTGGCGGCAGATTGGCCCGCTCGGTCAAATTCTGAGGAACGGCTGAAACAGGCGCGGCATCAGCTTGTTGAACTTCAGCGGCGCGTCTGTGACGGCCAGACAGATGCAGTCCTCGGAAATGTCGGCTGTTGGCGTGTGGTGCAGGTCTTCATCCGCGATCTCAACATCGCCGCGGGCGAAATGATCGACTTCATCCGAGAACGCGCCTTGCAGAACCATCGTCAATTCCATGCCGTTATGGCTGTGGTCCGGCACGGCGGCACCGGCGGGAATGAACAGCAAACGCGCCGTCGCCTCGCGCGTGGTCGGCAGGATGGCCTGTTTCACGCCCATGCCGATAGATCGCCATTTGATGTCATTGACGTCGCCGCCCACATAATCCTGCAACGGCGTCGGTAGGACCGCGCAGCCCGGACGCGCCGGTTTTGCAATCGGGGCACCTTGGGCAATCATCGCCATGGTGGCGGCCAGCGACCCGTCGCTCATGCTGACGGAGGTGTCCTGTTCCTGCAACACGCATCCGCCCACCGCGTCAAAGCTTTCGGCCCGTGCGCGGCAATGGTCGCACAGGGACAAATGCGTGGCGACCATCAGGTCGAACGCCTCGGGCAGAGTGCCTGTGGCATAGGCCATCAGCAGATCGTCTGTCAGGTGATGTTTGATCTTGTTGCTCATCTTCGTCATCTCAATTCATTGCATGGCGCAAGCGGTCCAGCGCCAGCCGTATACGTGATTTGATCGTGCCCAGCGGCAACCCGGTCTGCGTCGCAATCTCGCGATGGCTCAGGTCGCCAAAATAGGCCTTCTCAATCAATTCTCTCTGCGCGTCGGGCAACGCCGCCATGGCGTTACGCAGCTGCGCGGTTTCCTGTTGCATCGCCAGTACGTCGTCCTGTTCCGGCTCTGCCTCGGGGCCCCATCCCAGATCTTCGGGTTCGGGCCGACGTTGTTTGCGCAACACATCGATGCGCTTGTTTCGTGCAATCGTGAACACCCAGGTGGCCACGGTCGCGCGGGCCGGGTCGAACAAATGGGCCTTGTGCCACAAGGTTGCCATCACCTCTTGTGCGCATTCTTCGGCCGTCGTGGCGTCTGATCCTGACTTGATCAGGAACGCCTTGATACGAGGCGCAAAGTGCTGGAACAACTCGGCAAAAGCCGCCTGATCCTGCGCGTCGCGGATACGTCTGACGTGGGACACCCACTCAGTCCTGGTCTCACATATGCCATCCGCTTTGTTCACCGGCTTGCCCCTGATGCGTTTCTTCGCGCGCCAAGGTTTCTGTGCTGGCCGTTCGGCCACCGGTTCATCCAAGGTCACGGTATCGATCTCGGTAAACATAACCACATTACGCAGGCCAGCCCAAGACGGATCACTCTGGATAAAGTTTTTGATCCGCGCAGAGCAGAGTCGCGTATTATCTGTTAAGCAAGGATGCGGGAAATAAATGCCGTTAGAATGGTTTACAGGCAGTTTGGGGAAAAAGGCGTGAACGGGATCGACCATATAGCAGGCCATACGTTTCACGGGCGCAAGGGGGCTATTCAAAACGCCTTTCGCTATTCCGTGGACTACATCCTGTTCGATCCCGAGGCGCAGACCAAAACGCCGCTGCTGTTTTCACTGAACCGCGCCAATGTCACCAACTGGCGCGACCGCGACCATGGAGGAGAGCCCGGACAGGGGCGCGGGGCCGTCTGGCTGCGTGAACAGTTCGACCAATTGGGCGTGACGCAGCCATCGCGCCTGATCCTGCTGACCCAGGCGCGCGTATTCGGCCATGTGTTCAACCCGGTCAGCTTCTGGTTCTGTTTCGACGCGGATGATCACCTCTACGCTGTTGTGGCCGAGGTCACGAACACCTTTGGCACGCGCCACAGCTATCTTTGCCACAATGCGAATTTCTCTCCGATTCAGCCGACCGACCGGATCATGGCCGACAAGCTGATGCATGTCTCGCCGTTCCAGAAGATCGAGGGAACATATACGTTCCGCTTCGACTATCGCCCGGATCGCGTGGGCGTGTGGATCGACTATGGGCGCGAGGGCGGCGGTTTGATCGCCACATTGACGGGGCCGCGCGCGCCGCTGAGCGATGGCAAAATCCTGTGGTCCTTGCTGCGCCGCCCTTTTGGCGCCCGCCGTGCCTTTACCCTGATCCTGTGGCAGGCCCTGAAACTGTGGCTGAAAAAGGCCCGGTTCCGCCCGTTTCGTACAGCACCCGTGCCCGACCACCCGGTTTCCCGCATTCGCGAGCCCTGAACCGGGTCTGTTTGCGTAAGATCAAAGACTCAGACGCCTTGGGGTGGTTTTCGTAGGATGAGAACCGCGAACAGTAGGAGTTGGGTCATGTTGGAAATCTCGGCAAGAAAGATCGCTCAGGTCGCCATGATGGGGCGCGAGTTGGACCGCGCCGAGGGTGAGCTGCGTGCATTTATCGACCGTATGGGCGAGGATGAGCAGGCCGAATTGGTCGCCGTCATGTGGATCGGGCGCGAAAGCTTTTTCGCCGAAGACCTGCCCGAAGCGATCGCCACCGCCAAGTCCGAGGCCTCGACCCCCTGCGCCGATTACCTGATCGGCACGCCGCACCTGTCGGACCATCTGGAAAACGGTCTGGATGCGTTGGGCATTTCGGCAGAGGATGTGGAAAACGACTTGATGTAGGGGCACTTTACAAGGCGCTGCCCGTTTGGTTCAGTGCGGCCAGATATACTTCTGGTTGTTTGAATGACGTCTGAAACATCTTCTCGCAAACGCAAAGTGACCTTTGTGCGCGTGGCCATTTTTGTGGTCATGCTGGCCACGCTTGCCACATTCGCCTTGGGCAAAAAGCGAGTTGCATTGATTGACATCTGCAGCTCGGCTGAGGGTGATGTGCAAACCACCCTCGACGCCTGCGATCTGTTGTTGGATTGGGCCGTCTTCAACCCGGCTGAGCGGTCTATGGCGTATCGCAACAAGATGCGGCTTTATATGGGGTTGAAGGATTGGGAGGCCGCAAGGCGTGAGGCCGACCTGGCGATTGCAGCCGACCCCGACAGCGAAGTGCCGTTGCAATGGAAGGCATTTGTTTTGACGCGTACCAAAGATTACGCAGGTGCGTTGGTGGCTATTGAGGCGGCGTTGAAACGCGCACCAGACAATCACTATTCGCTGGACATGAAGAGAAAACTGCTGCGGTCTATGGGGCAGAACGACTAGTTACTAGCCTGTCTCGGATTGGAAGCAAAATAGCCCACCTTTGTCTTCTGAACAGCAGACCACTCATCTGGGATTTTGAGGCTAGTTGTTCCTTAGGAAGAAGCGGAACGCTTCATTATGGTTAGTGCCGTCTTCGACTGCGTTTTCCCCGAAAATACATCTACCCACTCCAGTATATCGGCCCTGAGGGGGACGATGCTGCGAGAGTTTGGGCGCATTTATTCACCCCGCCTCTGCGTCAAAACCTGCTTGATCTGGCGTATTTCTACCTGAATGCACCCCACCAAGCACAGTGATCCATCGCATTAAGCGGTCTTAACGTGGCAGGAAGGGCCTCTTAATCCTGACCTCTTTTATCTGTTTAGCAACGCCAATCGCAATTCAGGGAAAAGGAGAAAGTCATGGGATACGCGCAGACAGCAACGCCGCAAAAGGGGCTCTTCTTCGGTTTGTTCTCGAACTATGCTGAAGCACGGGTCGAGCTTTACCGGCGGGGCATCTTTGCCAAAACCGTGCGGTCGCTGGAGCAACTGACCGACAAGCAGTTGGATGACATCGGAATTCCGCGCAGCGAAATCAAGCAGCGCGCTTATCAGAGCGTGTATGAGGGCAAATCCGTAAGCCACTATTCGCACTGATCCGCCGCACAGCATATCGAGGAGGAGACGATGCTGGATTTCAAACCCACAAGTGATGCGCCAGTCAAGGCAAGTACTGTGCTGTTGTTCGACCGGGCCATGCGCCTGCAGACGATCCGAACAGACATCGTGCGCGCAGCACAGGAGCTGAACCGTCTGACCGATCAGGACCTGGCCGAACTGGGCATCAACCGCAGTGATATCGATGACGTCATCCAACGCTACATCTGAAGGATCGCGGTCAAGCGATGCAAAAGCCATTCCGGGAATTCGGAATGGCTTTTGTTGTTTAGTTCAGGTGGTCGACGACCTGTAGGTGTTGGGCCAGCGTGTCGATCTCGGCCATCCAGTCCTGCACCAGTTTCGGATCGCTGGGGGCGGCGTGGACACCGGCGGCGATGGCGCGGTTCATTACGGCTTCGACCGCCAGCGACACGGGGATCGACACCAGACGGGCCATCGCAGTGCCGCGCGCGTCGCCCCAGGCATCCATGACATAGGTCTTGTTCCAGACCGGGATGCCGTCTTTTTCAGCCTTCAGACCCACGCACAGAACCACGCGGTCGGGCTCGCCCTCGTCATAGGCGTTCTCGGCCCAGAACTGATCCGACATCTCTTTCAGACGCGCCTCGCCTTGCGCGCCCGAGAGGGTCTCGATCTCGGTGAACACATCCGACCACGCATCGGCCCAGCCGTTCAGGCGCAGGGTGCCGCGGACGAATTCCTTGACGGTCCAGTGATCTTCGAACTGGTACTCGGCCATGAAAGGCAGAGAGTCGCGGTTGGGATAGACTTCAAAGCTTTCCGGTGTCGGCAGCGGCGCGATATAGCTGCTGATCGCGTCCCACGGGCGGGCGACGTCCAGCGGGGCGTAGTCGCGGATCGACTTGGACGGGGACCGCAGCGCCTTGAGCACACCCAGAGGCGACCAGCTGAACTTGTACCGGAACGGGTTGGGGGTTTTGGGGATGCCACCGCAGTAAGAGATAAAGCTCAGGTGGTTTTGCGCATCGAACGCGTCCGAGGCGCGGTAATCCGCGACCAGCGCATGGGCCATCAGGTGATCGATGCCCGGGTCCAGTCCGACCTCATTGACCAGCGCCACACCGGCCTCGCGCGCTTTGTCGTCCAGTGCGCGCATTTCGGGGGCGATGTATGAGGACGAGACAAAGTTGGCCTCTTTCGAGATCGCCAGTTCCGCCAGCGGCACATGCCAGTCGCCGGGCAGCATGGACACGATCACGTCGCCCTTTTTCAGCACAGCGCCAAGCGCGTCGATGTCAAAGGCGCGGATGTCGTCGGTCAGGTCTCCGACCACGGCCTTGGCTTTTTCGATGGTCCGGTTCCAGACGGTAACCTTGTGCCCGCCGTCGATCAGGCGGCGCAGGCCGGGGATGGCCGACAGGCCGGTGCCACACCAGTGAATCGTCATTTCTCAGAGTCCTTCAATATGGGTTTTGTAAGTTGCTTCTGCCCGACCCCAGACGCCGCTGTCCAGATCGGTCAGCGTCAGCAATGAGGGCAACAGCTGCGCGGCATAGTCCTGCGAGCTTTCGACAGGCAGCATTGAGGGCAAGTTGTCGATGGCCATCACGTCCATCACCGGATCATCGGCCACGCGCAAGGCGGGGGCGTCCCATGTGGTCGCGCGGTCATAGACCGGGACCGGGTTGTAATCGCTGTCCGGGTCGCAGGCCACGTCGCCGATCGCGGTCAGTTTGCGCGGTGCGGTCAGCGCCTCACGCGGGACAAAGACGGGCGTTCCGGGGCGTGCAAAGATGCAGTTCAGGAACAGGTTGTGATCAAGGATTTCGGGGAAGGGTCCGCCGCTGGCGGTCTCGGCCATATCCCATTTGGTCACGGCAACACCCATCGCCTCGCACAGATCCGCTGCGCCCGTGCCTACGCGGCCCAAGGCGCCGATGACGATGGCGGTGGGGCGGGTGCCGATGGCGTCCAACTGTGCCAGCAGCTCGGCGTTCAAGGCGTCCTTGCCGGGATAAACGCCGACCGGGGGGCATTCCTGCCCCTGTTGCTGGGCAACCCATGTCTTCAGCGTGACCGCAGCGCCCGCATACCCGGCCCAATAGCCAAAGGCAGCCACGCGGCGGCCGTCTTCGTCCACCAGATATTCCAGATCATAAAGCGTGCCGCCGCCCGCCTTGAATCGCTCTAGCAGCGCGCGGCCCGAATGCTGGCCTTTGTAAGCATGGCCAAACATGATGTGGCGGTGGGGCAGGGGCGTGCCGTCTTCGGGCAGCTCTTTGAGGCCAAAGATGATCGCATCCAGCGGGGCCTCGGGCCATGAATTCTCGGCCACGATCTCACATCCGGCCTTTTTGTAACCGTCCAGCGGGATTGCGCGGACCGAGCTTTCCTCGACCGTCACGCGGATGCCCGCGGCGATGAGGGCGGCGGCCCCGTCGGGGGTCAGCCCAACCCGTTCCTCGTTCGGGCGCTGTTCTGCCCGGACCCAGAGATGTGTCATATCAGTTCCTTTTGTTCAGAGCATCCCGGCGGCGCGCACGGCCTGAACCGAAGGTCTCGCCTCCATCGCGTCGCGGAAGGCGATAATCCTGGGAAAGGCCCGGACATCAACCCCGTCCCCTTCCAGCCAGCTGCACACCACATAAAGATAGGCGTCTGCCAGCGAGAACGCCTCGCCCAGCACAAACGGCCCCCGCAGCCCGTTCGAGCAGATGTAGTCGCAAGAGGCGGTCATGGTCTGCGCGACCTTGTCCTTCATGTCCTTCCAGCTGGATTTCTTGTCGGCCCAGCGGTGCCCGCGCATCTTGTGGGCGTGGTTCACATGCATGGTTGAGGCAAGGTAATACATCACCTCACGCATCCGCGCCGCCATGATCGGATTTTCCGGGATCAATCCGGCCTGCGGTGCAATGGTGGCAATGTAGTCTAGCAACGCGCCCGTTTCGGTCAGAATCCCGCCGTCCACCACCAGAGCGGGCACGCGGCCTTTGGGGTTGATCTGCCGATAGGCCGGCTTGGTCTGCTCTCCGCCGGCAAAGTCCAACTGGATCGCCTCATAGTCCAGGCCGGCCTCTTCCAAAGCGATGGCCACGGCGACCGAGATCGTACGGGGGGCATAGTAAAGCTGCATCCGGGGGCTCCTTACAGGTGGGTCTGTGCGTATTGGCGGTCTGGCGCTTCCAGATGCGGAACGGCGTTGAACAGGACCGGGCTAAGCTGTGCGCCAATCGGGTGCAGACGATGCATTGACGTGTTCATGATGGCAAGCGCCACCCGCGCCATCGCCGGAATCTCCAGCCCCATTGCCTGACGCACCACCATCGAGATCAGCGCCCCCGAGGTCACGACAATCGCCGGGCCGCCCTCGGTTCCGATCTCGCGCAGGGCGTCGCTGACGCGGGTTTCGAACGCGTCAAACGTTTCCGGTGCGCCCGCGATCTCTCCGTTGGCCCAGGCTGTGAAGGTCCGCGGCAGGTGATCGACGAACCCCTCACGGTCGGTCGGGATCGCGATGCCGTGCTGCTGTTCATAGAGCTGCGCGATGGTGAAATATTCGATCTCATTCAGGCGCGGGTCGCGTATGGGATCGGGCAATCCCATGCTGGCTGCGGTTTCCACATGCCGCCGCAGGGTGCCGCAATAGACACGCGGATAATGCGCGCGCGTATCCTGCAGATGGCGCCCAAGCCAGCGCGCCTGCTGATGGCCCAGATCGCTGAGCTTGTCATAGCTTTCCTCGTCACGCGCGGCGGTGTTGGCCTGACCGTGACGCACCAGTGTGATATGTGACATGGCGCTCCCTCTTGGGGCGAAGTCTTAGGGCAGGTTGCAGGCCGGGGCCAGAGGCGTTCAGCGTCCAATTGTCAAAAATCCTTGGCGGTAAAAGCGGTGGCTTTACGCTCAACAGGAAGGTCTTAGAAAAATTGAGGTTGCGCAACGGAAAAAAGTTTCCTATTGGAAACATGAGAGCGGCATGCGGGTGTATACCACTAAGGCGACCCCGCCCTGCCTGCCATGACACAGGTCAAATTCGCAAGCCTGTTGACTTACGCAAAAGTCATGAGAGGCTGTGTTAAACCGTTTCTGTGCAGGGCAGGCTTTTGCGGCGCTCTGTGGCAACGGCTTAGGAAAGAACAGACCCATGACCGAGACGAAGCGCACACCCCTGTACGACCTGCATGTCGAACTTGGCGGTAAGATGGTTGATTTCGCGGGATGGGAGATGCCCGTTCAGTACCCTTTGGGGATCATGGGGGAACATAAGCAGTGCCGCGAAAAGGCCGCTTTGTTCGATGTCAGCCATATGGGTCAGGCGATCCTGCGCGGCGAGAATGTAGGCGAAAAGCTGGAATCGCTTTGCCCGCAGGCTTTTGCGACGTTGAAAGAGGGCAAGGCGCGGTACGGGTTCTTTACCAATGCGGACGGCGGGATCATGGATGATCTGATCGTGTCGAATGCGGGCGATCATTATTTCGTGGTGGTGAACGCAGCGCTGCGCCATCAGGACATTCCGCATATGCAGGCCCATCTGGATGGCGTCGAGGTGACCGAAATCTTCGACCGCGCGCTGGTTGCAGTGCAGGGACCGAAGGCTGAGGACGTGGTGGGCGACCTGTGCCCGGCGGCCCGCGATCTGACTTTCATGGAAACCACCGTGGCCGAGATCATGGGCGTCGAATGCCGCATCTCGCGCCTTGGTTACACAGGTGAAGACGGGTACGAGATTTCGATCCCCGAGGATAAGGCCATAGAGATCACCCGCGCCTTTCTTGATCATGACGATTGCGAACCGGCGGGTCTGGGCGCGCGCGACAGCCTGCGGCTGGAGGCGGGGCTTTGCCTATATGGCAATGACATCGACCAGAGCACCTCGCCGATTGAAGCGTCTCTGAGCTGGGCGATTCAGAAACGCCGCAAGGAAGAGGGTGGTTTTCCCGGCGCGGACCGTATCCAGAGGGAACTCGCCGAAGGCCCCGTGCGCAAGCTGGTGGGCATCAAGCCCGAGGGCCGCGCGCCTGCCCGTCAAGGCGTGGAAATCCAATGCGCCGAGGGCAATACCATCGGTGAAATCACCTCGGGCGGGTTTGGTCCGACGGCCGGCGGACCGGTTGCGATGGGCTATGTCGCGGCGGGACACACGGAACCGGGCGAGACCGTCAATCTGATCATCCGGGGCAAGCCGCAACCGGCGCAGATCGTGGCGCTGCCCTTCGTCACACAAAACTACAAGCGTTGAAGTCAGGAGAAAAACCCAATGGCAACCTATTATTCCGAAGAGCACGAGTGGATCGATGTTGACGGCGACACCGCCACTCTGGGCATCACCAAACACGCGGCGGAACAATTGGGCGATGTGGTCTTCGTTGAACAGCAAGAGGTTGGCGAAGAATTCGCCAAGGATGGCGAGATCGGCGTTATCGAATCCGTCAAGGCGGCCTCGGAACTCTATGCCCCCGTCGATGGTGAGATCACCGAAGTGAACGAAGCACTGGCCGACAATCCCGGCGCGCTGAATGAAGACCCCGAAGGTGAGGCATGGATCTACAAGATCAAGATCACCGACGCGTCTCAGCTGGAAGATCTGATGGATGAGGCCGGCTACAAGACCTTCATCGGTTAACTCTCACATTGGGGCCTTTTCATTGGGGCTCCGCCCGTTCGGGCCTGAAACTGTCCCCCGGACAGTTTCCAAGACGGCCCTCACTCCCCGCCGGAGGCATCTGTTACAGCGGCCCAGGCGGGACATTCCTTGAGGAGCGCAACACATGGCCTTCAAACTGACCGACTACGAAGCCTATGACTTCGCCAACCGCCGCCATATTGGTCCCAGCCCGACCGAGATGCGCGATATGCTCAAGGTGATCGGTTTCAAGACGCTGGACGCGCTGATCGACGCCACCGTTCCGCCGGCGATCCGCCAGAAGGACCCGCTGGACTGGGGTCCCGCGATGACCGAGCGTGATGCTCTCTTCCACATGAAAGAAGTGGCGAGCAAGAACACCGTTCTGACCTCGCTGATCGGTCAGGGCTATTACGGCACCACAACGCCCGCGCCGATCCTGCGCAACACTCTGGAAAACCCGGCTTGGTACACCGCTTATACGCCCTATCAGCCCGAGATCAGCCAAGGCCGACTTGAAGCTCTCCTGAACTTCCAGACAATGGTAAGCGATCTGACCGGTCTGGATGTGGCGAACGCGTCCTTGCTGGACGAAGCCACCGCCGCGGCCGAAGCCATGGCGATGGCCAAGCGCGGCGGCCGGTCCAAGGCCAACAACGCGGCGTTCTTTGTCGACCGCAACTGCCACCCGCAAACCATCGCGGTGATCAAAACCCGGGCTGAGCCTCTGGGCATCGACGTGCAGGTGGGTGTCCCCGATCAACTGGATGCAGGCGCGGTCTTTGGCGCGATCTTCCAGTATCCCGGCACCCATGGTCATGTACGCGACTTCACCGCCGAGATCGCAGCGCTGCACGAACACAAAGCCATCGCCATCGTCGCTGCCGACATCCTGTCGCTGGCGCTGCTGAAGTCACCGGGTGAGATGGGCGCGGATATTGCCATCGGCTCGACCCAACGGTTTGGCGTTCCGATGGGCTATGGCGGGCCGCACGCGGCCTATATGGCGACCACCGACAAGCTGAAACGCGCCATGCCGGGCCGGATCATCGGCGTCAGCATCGACAGCCGCGGCAACAAGGCTTATCGCCTCGCCCTGCAGACCCGCGAGCAGCACATTCGCCGCGAAAAGGCGAACTCGAACGTCTGCACCGCACAGGCGCTGCTGGCCGTCATCGCCTCGATGTATGCCGTGTACCACGGTCCCGATGGCATCAAGGCTATCGCGCAATCGGTGCACCGCAAGACATCACGCCTGGCCGCTGGTCTGGAAGAGGCGGGTTTTTCGGTCGAACCCGAAGTGTTCTTTGACACCATCACGGTCGAAGTCGGCCATTTGCAGAAAACGGTCATGGAGGCCGCCGTCGCCCGGGGCGTCAACCTGCGCAAGGTCGGTGATACGAAAGTGGGCATCAGCCTCGATGAGCAGACCCGCGCTGAAACCATCGAGGCTGTCTGGGGGGCCTTTGGCATCGACCGTCAGGATGACAGTTCGAACGTGGCCTATCGCCTGCCGGATTACGCCCTGCGCGAGACGCCCTATCTGACCCACCCGATCTTCCACAAGAACCGGGCCGAGGCCGAGATGACCCGCTATATGCGTCGTCTGGCCGACCGCGATCTGGCGCTGGACCGGGCGATGATCCCGCTGGGGTCCTGCACCATGAAGCTGAACGCGACCATTGAGATGATCCCGGTCACTTGGCCCGAGTTCGGCAACCTGCACCCGTTCTGCCCCGAAGATCAGGCGCAGGGCTATCACGAGATGATTGCCGATCTGAACGACAAGCTGTGCCAGATCACGGGCTATGACGCGATCAGCCAGCAACCCAACTCGGGCGCGCAGGGCGAATACGCAGGGCTGCTGACCATCCGCAACTATCACGTCGCCCGCGGCGAAGGGCACCGCAATGTCTGCCTGATCCCGACCTCGGCCCATGGCACCAACCCGGCCTCGGCGCAGATGGTGGGCTGGCAGGTGGTGCCGGTGCAGTCGGATGAGAATGGCAATATCGACCTGAATGACTTCCGTGCCAAGGCCGAGAAGCACTCGGGCCATCTGGCCGGATGCATGATTACCTATCCCTCGACCCATGGCGTGTTTGAGACCACCGTCCAGGAGGTCTGCCAGATCACCCATGACCACGGCGGTCAGGTCTATATCGACGGCGCCAACATGAACGCCATGGTCGGCCTGTCGCGTCCCGGCGACATTGGCGGTGACGTCAGCCACCTGAACCTGCACAAGACCTTCTGCATCCCCCATGGCGGTGGTGGCCCCGGCATGGGCCCCATCGGCGTCAAGGCGCATCTGGAGGAACATCTGCCCGGCCACCCGGAATACGGCACCGCCGTGGGCCCGGTCTCGGCAGCGCCCTTCGGCTCGCCTTCGATCCTGCCGGTCAGCTGGGCTTATGTGCTGCTGATGGGCGGCGCGGGTCTGACGCAGGCGACCAAGGTGGCGATCCTGAACGCCAACTACATCGCGGCCCGTCTGCAGGACGCCTATCCGATCCTCTACACCTCCGAGTCCGGACGTGTGGCGCATGAATGCATCCTCGACACACGGCCTTTGGATGCCGAGGCGCATGTCACTGTGGATGACGTGGCCAAGCGTCTGGTCGACTCAGGCTTCCACGCGCCCACCATGTCCTGGCCCGTGGCAGGCACCCTGATGGTGGAACCCACCGAATCTGAGCCCAAGGACGAGCTGGACCGCTTCTGCGACGCCATGCTGTCCATCCGGGCCGAGGCGCAGGACATTATCGACGGCAAGATCGACGCGGAAAACAACCCGCTGAAGAACGCCCCCCACACGGTGCGCGATCTGGTCGGCGACTGGGATCGCCCCTATAGCCGCGAACAAGCCTGTTTCCCTCCGGGGTCGATGGGTGTCGACAAATACTGGTCGCCGGTGAACCGCGTCGATAACGCATACGGAGACCGCAATCTTGTCTGCACATGCCCACCGATGTCGGAATATGAGGAAGCCGCTGAATAAAGACGCTACAAACCCCGCCGCTAAACCGGCGGGGTTTTTCGCCAATCGGAAACCTGTGTTCCGATTTGTAACCCGTTTCCGTGTCGTTTTCTGCGCGACTTGGGTCTTTTTTGCTTGCTGCGCCTGTAATCGCCCCATACCCCTGTAGGTGGGACACCCCTCCCCAACGAGGGGCGTGTATCTGGAAGGGTAATACAGATGACAAAAGAACAACCGGTGTCGCGCGACGCCGCGCGCAAACCTGAACTGCGGCCGACGAATCCGCGTTTTTCCTCGGGCCCATGTGCCAAACCCCCCACATTTGAGCTGTCTAAACTGGCCGATGCCGCGCTGGGCCGGTCGCACCGTGCGGCTGTCGGCAAGGACAAGCTGAAAGCGGCCATCGAAGGCACGCGCGAGGTGCTGGGCATTCCGGCGGACTATAAGATCGGTATCGTTCCCGCCTCGGATACTGGCGCGGTTGAGATGGCGCTGTGGTCGCTGCTGGGCGAACGCAAGGTTGAAATGCTGGCCTGGGAAAGCTTCGGCGCGGGCTGGGTCACGGACGTGGTCAAGCAGTTGAAGATCGACGCCGAGGTGAAAACGGCAGAGTATGGGCAGATCGTTGATCTGGCCTCGGTCGATTTCGCCAATGATGTCGTGTTTACTTGGAACGGCACCACCTCGGGTGTGCGGGTTCCCAACGGTGACTGGATCGCGGATGACCGTCAGGGTCTGACGATTTGTGATGCGACCTCGGCCGCGTTTGCGATGGACCTGCCGTGGGACAAGCTGGATGTGACCACGTTCAGCTGGCAGAAAGTGCTGGGCGGAGAGGCCGCGCATGGGATGCTGATCCTCAGCCCCCGCGCTGTTGAGCGGTTGGAAAGCTATACCCCCGCATGGCCGCTGCCCAAGATTTTCCGCCTGACAAAGGGCGGCAAGCTGATCGACGGTATCTTTACCGGGGCCACGATCAACACGCCCTCGATGCTGGCGGTCGAGGATTATCTGTTTGCGCTGGACTGGGCGCGCTCGGTCGGTGGGTTGCAGGGCCTGATTGCCCGCGCAGATGCCAATGCTGGTGCGGTTCATGCCTTTTGCGATCAAAACGACTGGATCGCCAATCTGGCCGAGGATGCGGCGACGCAGTCGAACACGTCCGTCTGCCTGAAATTCACCGATCCGCGCATTCAGGATGGTGCGACATTCGCCAAGGCCGTGGCCAAACGGCTTGAGGCTGAGAATATCGCGCTGGACATTGGGGCCTATCGCGACGCTCCTGCGGGTTTGCGCATCTGGTGTGGCGGCACGGTCGAGACCTCGGACATTCAGGCCATGCTGCCCTGGTTGGCCTGGGCCTTTGAGGCCGAGATCGCTGCGCAATCGGCAGCCGCCTGACAAGATTTTTCGACGAAAAATCTGGGCCCGCCTGTGGCCCGGACATCTCCCTATAGTTCAAGGACCAGAGATATGGCCCCCAAAGTACTCGTATCTGACAAGCTCAGCGAAACCGCCGTGCAGATTTTCCGCGATCGCGGCATTGATGTGGATTTCATGCCCGATCTGGGCAAGGACAAAGACAAACTGGTCGAGGTGATCGGCCAGTATGACGGCCTCGCCATCCGCTCGGCCACAAAGGTCACGCCGACCCTGTTGGAGAAAGCCGACAATCTGAAAGTGATCGGTCGCGCCGGGATCGGCACCGACAATGTCGACAAGGAAGCGGCCTCGAAGAAAGGTGTGATCGTGATGAACACGCCTTTTGGCAACATGATCACCACCGCCGAACACGCCATCGCGATGATGTTCGCCGTGGCGCGGCAAATCCCCGAGGCCAGCACCTCGACCCATGCGGGTAAGTGGGAAAAGTCCAAGTTCATGGGGATCGAACTGACCAACAAGACGCTGGGTGTGATCGGTGCTGGCAACATTGGCGGCATTGTTTGCGAGCGTGCGCTGGGGCTGAAGATGAAGGTCGTCGCATATGACCCTTATCTGAGCGAAGAGAAAGCCGACAAGATGGGTGTTGAAAAGGTTGAGCTGGATGAACTCTTGTCTCGCGCCGATTTCATCACCCTGCACGTGCCGTTGACGGACCAGACCCGCAACATCCTGAGCCGCGAAAACCTGGCCAAGACCAAACCCGGTGTGCGCATCGTCAACTGTGCCCGTGGCGGTCTGGTTGACGAAGAGGCGCTGGCCGAGATGCTGCAATCCGGTCACGTCGCCGGCGCGGCCTTTGACGTGTTCAGCGAGGAACCGGCCAAAGAAAACGCCCTGTTCAACCTGCCCAACGTAGTCTGCACCCCTCACCTTGGGGCGGCCACGACTGAGGCGCAGGAAAACGTGGCGCTGCAGGTGGCCGAGCAGATCTCGAATTATCTGCTGACCGGGGCGGTGGAAAACGCGCTGAACATGCCCAGCGTGACGGCGGAAGAGGCCAAGGTCATGGGCCCCTGGATCAAGCTGGCCGGTCATCTTGGCAGCTTTATCGGCCAGATGACGGATGAACCGATCAAGGCGATCAACATCCTCTATGATGGTGTTGCGGCCGAGATGAACCTGGCGGCGCTGAATTGTTCGGTCGTCGCGGGGATCATGAAAAAGTTCAACCCCGAGGTGAACATGGTCTCGGCCCCGGTTGTCGCGAAAGAGCGCGGCATCCAGATCTCGACCACCAATCAGGACAAAACCGGCGTCTTTGACGGCTATATCAAGGTCACAGTTGTCACCACCAAGCGTGAGCGGTCAATCGCGGGCACCGTGTTCAGCGACGGCAAGCCGCGCTTTATCCAGATCAAAGGCATTACAATCGATGCCGAGGTGGGCGCGCATATGCTCTATACCACCAACGAAGATGTGCCGGGCATCATCGGTGCGCTGGGTCAGACGATGGGCGAGAACGACGTGAACATCGCCAACTTTACCCTTGGCCGGTCCGGGGCCGGGGGCGAGGCCATTGCGCTGCTATATGTCGACGAGCCGGTCCCGGCCGAGGCACGGGCCAAGCTGGCCGAGACGGGTTTGTTCACCCAGATCAAGCCGCTGGAATTTGACGTCGCCTGACCTGCGGTGTTGGAATTCTGAGACTCTTCTTACCCGCGTCCCCCAGGGCGCGGGTATTTGCTTTTCTACCCCCGTCATTCGCGGCACAAACGGGGCAATCGTTTCGCCCAAGGATTTCTCATGACCTCCCCCATCTATGCCATTGGTGACATCCACGGCCAGCTGAGCATGCTGGAGAACGCCCTGCGCCTGATCGAACAGGATGGAGGGTCGGACGCGCGGGTTGTGTTTCTGGGCGACTATGTGGATCGCGGACCAGACAGCCGGGGTGTTCTGGACCTGTTGGTCGAAGGTCAACGCGCCGGGCGCAACTGGGTGATGGTCAAGGGCAACCACGACCGGATGATGGCCCGGTTCGTGCAGGACTGCGAGATTGCCGATAGCCATCTGCCCGTTACGCTCAGCTGGCTGCATCCGCGTTTGGGCGGGCGCGAGACACTGGCCTCATACTGGGTGGATGTCACTGACAATGATCGTATTGTCAACGTTCATCAACGCGCGGTTGATGCTGTTCCGCCGCAGCATCTGGATTTCCTCAACGCGCTGCCGAACTACCACCAAGAGGGCGAATTGCTGTTTGTTCACGCGGGTATCCGACCGGGCCTTCCGCTGGAACAACAATCCGAGAATGACCTGATCTGGATTCGCAACGAGTTTCTGATCGAAGCCGCCCCGCATCCGTGGCTGGTTGTCCATGGTCACACTCCCGTCGATCAGGCCGAGCATTGCGGCAATCGCGTCAATCTGGACACAGGTGCAGGGTATGGCCACCCGTTGGCCACGGCTGTTTTCGTAGGGCGTAAGAGCTGGCTTTTGACCCCGACCGGACGCGTGCCGCTCAGGTAAAGAGCTCGGAGAAACGCTCGCGCAGGGCGTTTTTCTGCACCTTGCCCATGGTGTTGCGGGGCAGTTCGTTCACAACGATCAGCTTTCGGGGATGTTTGAACCGGGCCAGTGCGTTTTGCACATTGGCCAGAATGGCCCCGGGGTCCGGGGTCTGCCCCGGTGAGGGCACCAGAATGCCCACGGGGGTTTCGCCGAAATCCGGGTGCGGCACGCCGATCACCGCGCTTTCCAGCACGCCGGGCTGGTCATCCAGCAGCAGTTCGATTTCTTTGGGATAGATGTTGTAGCCGCCCGAAATGATCAGATCCTTGCCGCGCCCGACGATATGGACATAACCGTCCGCATCCACCCGCCCCAGATCACCGGTGATGAAGAACCCGTCCGGGCGCAGCTCGGCGGCTGTCTTCTCGGGCATTTGCCAATAGCCTTTGAACACGTTCGGGCCGCGCACCTCGATCATGCCGATCTCGCCCTGCGGCAGCACATCGCCGGTTTCGGGATCGGTCACTTTCAATTCAACGTCCGGCAAGGGGAAGCCGACTGTGCCCGCGCGGCGTTCACCCTCGTAGGGGTTCGAGGTGTTCATGTTGGTTTCGGTCATCCCATAGCGTTCAAGGATGCGGTGGCCGGTGCGGGATTCAAACCGCTCATGGGTTTCTGCCAGCAAAGGGGCCGAGCCCGAGATGAACAGCCGCATATGCCGCGCGAGATTGCCGGTAAAGCGCGCATCCCCCAGCAAGCGGGTGTAAAAGGTTGGGACCCCCATCATCGAGGTCGCCTGCGGCATCAGGCGCAGCATGTCATCAAGATCGAACTTCGGCAGAAAGATCATCGACCCGCCCGCGGCCAACACCACGTTGGTCGCCACGAACAGCCCGTGCGTGTGGAAAATCGGCAGGGCGTGCAGCAGCGCGTCATCGGCTGTGAACCGCCATTCCCGCACCAGCGTTTCCGCATTCGACAAAAGGTTGGCCTGCGTCAGCATCGCGCCTTTGGACCGACCGGTGGTGCCCGAGGTGTACAGGAACGCAGCCAGATCATCCTCAGTGCGGCGCACGGGTTCGAACGCGGGAAGCATGCCCAAAGACCGCCGCATCAGACTGCCTGACCCATCGGCGTTCAGTGTCTCTAACCTTGCGTTTTGCGCGGCAGCGATCGGGGTCAGCCCCTTGGCCTTGGTGTCATCGCAGACGACCAGCTTGGCGCCGCTGTTTTCGATGAAATACTGCAACTCGGCTGTCGTGTAGCCGGTGTTCAATGGCAAAAAGATCAGCCCGGTCTGCGCGCAGGCCGCGTACAATGCCAGCGCCTGAGGGGATTTTTCCACCTGAACGGCCACCCGTTCGCCCGGTTCCAATTCATACCCGGTTAAGGCATTGGCGATCTGTGCGGCCATATCCAGAAACGCGGCATGGGTCAGGGTCTGACCATCCGGCAGATGCAGGAACGGGGTATCCTTGCCCGCATGAATGCCAAACAGCCGGTCATAAAGCGGGTTGCCCATATCGTCCTTCCTTTACGCCTGTTTCAAAGCCGAATCTGGATCGGATCAACCTGTTGGTAAAGCGGAAATCGGGGGCAGGTCTAGAATTGCGTCGTCATCCGGTAGCCTGCCGCGAAATACATCTTGGCAAAGGTCACAGGCTGGCCTTGCAGCCAGGTGATCCGCTCGCCGGTGAAGACAGGTTCACCCTCTGGCACGTCCAGAAACCCGGCGACCGTGGCATCGGCGCGGCTGGCCAGAAAGCTCAGCTCGACATTGGTGAAGGGTACGGTCTGGATCAGCCATTCATTGGGGCCGATTGCCGTGAAATCCGCCTGTTCCACCTGCGGGACCGAGGCGGTGACGATCCAGCGATCCTCATACTGAAACGGGGTGTTGCCGTTGAAATGCATGCAGCGCACATGCACCACGCTCTGCCCCGGTTGCAGCGCCAGACGGGCGCTTAGCCATTCGGGCGCAGTTTCGGTGCCCGATGACACCAGCGCATAGCGATAGGTGCCGCCAAGCGCCTCAACCTCATCGCGGACCATGGGGATGGTGAACCGCGCCTGCCGCTGAGGCGCGCTGAGCACGCGGGTTCCGGCCTTGCGGCGGCGTTCCAGATAGCCCTCCTCGGCCAGTTCGCGCATCGCCCGGTTGACCGTCGTGCGGGTGCACGAGAACTCGACCGCAAGCTCCTGTTCGTTGGGTAGCAGCGTGTCGGGCTGCCATTCGCCCGACCGGATACGCTCCAGAACGGTGTGCTTGATGTCTTTGTAGCTGGTGGTCTCGGTGGATTGGGGCATGGTGTAGCTCTAGACCGAGGCCAGCAGCTCTGCAATTGCAGACCGATAGGCAGGGATGATCCGGTCACGCGCGACATGGCGACCCTGTTTGACCACATGCCGCCCGGCCGACCACAAATCAGTGACCAGCCCGTCGGGCGCTGCAAAGCACAGCCCGTCCAGCAGTTGGTCATCTCGCAAGGCGCAAAGGGACGGGTGGGTCCGGTCAAATGCCACCAGATCGGCCAGTTTCCCCTCGGCGATCTCACCGGCATCGCGACCCAACGCCTGCGCGCCGCCCTGTGCTGCGCCGGTATACAGGGCGTGGCCGACGGACCCCTCGCCATTGACCAGAACCGCGCGCTGCTGGTCGCGCAGGCGCTGGGAATATTCCAGCATGCGCAGCTCTTCGGGCAGCGAAATTCTGACATTAGAGTCTGACCCAACGCCGAACCGCCCCCCGTCGGCGATGTACTGCGCGCCGTTGAAGATGCCATCGCCCAGATTGGCCTCGGTGATTGGGCAAAGTCCCGCAACGGCGCCTGATTGGGCCACAGCGCGTGTTTCTGCGTCGGTCATGTGGGTCGCGTGGATCAGACACCATCGCTGGTCCACCGGCGCATTGTTCAGCAGCCATTCGACTGGGCGTTGACCGAGTGCCTGCTGCACGTCGGCGATTTCCTTCACCTGTTCCGCAATGTGGATATGGACCGGCCCGTCAGGCGTGGCGTCCAGAGCCTCGGTCAGGTCCGCAGGAGAGGTGGCCCGCAGGGAATGTGGCGCAATACCTAGATTAGAGTCTGTTTCCGGCAAGTTGGCACGACATTCATCGACCAGTTTAAGAAACCGATCCACATCATTGCCAAAACGCAGCTGGCCGCCCGCCAACCCCTCCTGTCCGACACCGCCATAGGTGTAAAGGACCGGCAGGTGCGTCAGGCCAATCCCCGTCTCCTGCGCGGCGGCAAAGATGTGCTGGCTGAGTTCCGACAGCTGCGCATAGGGCGCGCCACCGGGTTGGTGATGGACATAGTGAAACTCACCGACCGAGGCATATCCGGCCTCCTGCATCTCCATGAACACCAGCGCGGCGATGGCCTGTATCTGCTCGGGCGTCAGGCGGTCGAGAAAGCGGTACATCAGGTCGCGCCATGTCCAAAAGCTCTCGCGCCCGGCGGCGCGGGTTTCGGTCATCCCCGCCATCGCGCGCTGAAAGGCGTGGCTATGCAGGTTCCCAAGGGCCGGCAACAGGACGTCAACACGCAGGTCATCGGGCAAAGCGCCGACACCTGTTTCAAGATCACGGATACGTCCCTGATCGATCCGCAGCCGAACATCCTGAATCCAGTCAGAGCCTATCAAGGCGGTTTTGGCGTGAATCAACATACCACTTCCAATTTGTATAGACTTTATACTTTTACACATATACGAAAAAATCAAACAAGAGGGGAGCGGAAAAGAATCGCCATGACCCAAAGAAAGGTCCTGACCAGCGCTGCGATGGCCACGATGCGGCAAGGCGGTACGCCTTATGGCCTCTGCCCGGATGCGGCGATTGCCATTGACGGAACCGACATTGCTTGGTCGGGCGCGCGGTGCGACTTGCCTGCCGATTATACCGATTGGCCTATGACCGATTTCGGCGCGCGTCTGATCACGCCAGCCCTGATCGATGCCCATACGCATGTGGTCTTTGGCGGCAATCGCGCGGCCGAGTTTGAGATGCGCCTGAACGGGGCCTCATACGAAGACATCGCGCGGGCAGGCGGGGGTATTCTATCCACGGTCAATGCAACGCGGTCCGCGACCGAAGATGAGCTGCTGAGTGACGCGCTGACCCGGGTTGATGCACTGTTGGCCGAAGGGGTCAGCACGATTGAGGTCAAATCCGGCTATGGTCTGGACACCGAGACCGAGCTGAAGATGCTGCGCGTGGCCCGCCGGATTGCCCGGATACGCCCGGTGCACATAAAGACCAGCTTCCTGGGGGCCCATGCGGTGCCGCCCGAATTCTCGGGCAAGGCGGACGATTACATCCGGGATGTCTGTATCCCGACCTTGCGGCAGGCCGATGCTGAGGGGTTGGTGGATGCGGTGGACGGGTTCTGTGAGGGTATCGCCTTTACTCCCCCCCAGATCGCTCAAGTTTTCGATGTGGCGCAGGAGTTGGGCCTGCCCGTCAAACTGCATGCCGAGCAATTGTCCAACCTGGGCGGTGCGCGACTGGCGGCGTCTTACGGGGCGCTGTCCGCCGATCACATCGAGTATCTGGATGCCGATGGCGTATCGGCCATGGCCGAGGCCGGAACATCCGCTGTTTTGCTGCCGGGCGCCTTCTATACGCTACGCGAAACGCAGGTGCCACCAGTTGACCTGTTGCGCCAACACAATGTGCCTTTGGTGCTGGCCACGGATTGCAACCCCGGCTCGTCCCCGCTGACCTCGCTGTTGCTGACGATGAACATGGGCTGCACCCTGTTCCGCCTGACGCCCGAAGAGGCCCTGGCCGGTGTCACACGCAACGCGGCCCTTGCGCTGGGGCTTGGCGATACAGGCTCTATTACGAAGGGAAAGCGGGCTGATCTGGCTGTCTGGGACGTGGACCACCCTGCCGAACTGTCCTATCGCGTTGGCTTCAACCCCCTGCACAAACGTATCTTCGGAGGTGCAGTATGACGTCTCTGTCTTTACAACCCGGCCATGTGTCACTGGGTCAATTGGCGAGGGTCTATTGGGACCAGACGCCGGTGACTTTGGACCCGTCCTGCAAGCCTGCGGTTGAGGCTGCGGCGCAGCGTATCCAGACCGCCGCGCAGGGGGATGCGCCGGTCTATGGCGTCAATACGGGCTTTGGCAAACTGGCCAGTCACAAGATCGCGCCCGCTGATACCTCGACCCTGCAGCGCAACCTGATCCTCAGCCATTGTTGCGGGGTCGGCCCGGCGGTGCCCCGACGGGTGACGCGTTTGATGATGACGCTCAAGCTGCTGTCCTTTGGGCGCGGTGCGTCCGGCGTGCGGTGGGAACTGATCGAACTGCTGCAGCAGATGCTGGCCAAAGGGGTCACGCCAGTGATCCCGGCGCAGGGATCGGTCGGCGCGTCGGGTGATCTGGCGCCGCTGGCCCATATGACCGCCGTTGTGATCGGGGCAGGTGAGGCCGAGGTAAACGGACAGACCCTGCCGGGCGAACAGGCGTTGAAATCAACCGGTTTAGAGCCTATTCAGCTAGGCCCGAAAGAGGGTCTGGCCTTCATCAACGGCACGCAGTTTTCAACCGCCTTTGCCTTGGCGGGACTGTTTGAATCGTGGCGTGCAGCGCAGAACGCGCTGGTGATCTCGGCCTTGTCCACGGATGCGATTATGGGGTCCACGGCCCCGTTGCAGCCCGAAATTCACACCCTGCGCGGCCATCGCGGCCAGACCGAGGCCGCCAGTGCCATGCGGGCAACCCTGGCCGGGTCCGAGATACGTGAAAGCCATCGCGACGGGGATACTCGGGTGCAGGACCCGTATTGCATCCGCTGTCAGCCTCAGGTCACCGGGGCGGCGATGGATGTGATGCGCCAAGCGGCGATGACGCTTGAGATCGAGGCCAACGCCGCCACCGACAATCCCTTGGTCTTGACCGAAGCCGGGGCCATCGTATCGGGCGGAAATTTCCATGCCGAGCCAGTGGGCTTTGCCGCCGACATGATCGCGCTGGCCCTGTCCGAGATCGGTGCGATTGCCCAACGGCGCATCGCGCTGATGGTGGATCCCGCGCTCAGCTTTGATCTGCCGCCCTTCCTGACCCCTGATCCGGGTCTGAATTCGGGCCTGATGATCGCCGAAGTCACCGCCGCCGCGCTGATGAGCGAGAACAAGCATCTGGCCAACCCTTGCGTGACGGACAGCACGCCCACGTCGGCCAACCAAGAGGATCACGTCTCGATGGCCGCCCACGGGGCGCGGCGTCTGAGCCGGATGGTCGAGAATCTGAGTTATATTCTGGGGGTCGAACTGCTTTGTGCCGCGCAGGGGGTGGAATTCCGAGCGCCTTTGACCACAAGCGGCCCGTTGCAGCAGGTTATCGCCCGGCTGCGGGCCGACATTCCCGCACTGAACGAAGATCGCTATCTGGCGCCTGAGTTGGAAATTGCGAAAACACTGGTATCGGACGGGGCCGTTCTGGCCGCTGTTGGCACACCTCTGCCGGAGCTGATGTGATGCAGGTGGTCAGCGTCGCGCGCGGCGATAGCCCGATCGTGCTGGGCCAGCCCCACGGCGGTACTTTTGTGCCAGATGGTATTGCGGCCCGGCTGAACTGGGCGGGGCGGGCGCTGGCGGATACGGATTGGCACATAAACAGGCTCTATCATGGGCTTTTGGGCTGTGTGACGGTGGTGCAATCCCACATCCATCGCTATGTCATCGATGCCAACCGCGATCCCAACGGGGTCTCGCTCTATCCCGGGCAGAACACCACGACGCTGGTGCCGTCGACCGATTTTGACGGGCAGCCGATCTGGCAGGACGGGCAGGAACCCTCAGATGATGAGGTCGCGCAGCGCAGACTGGCCTATCACGCCCCCTATCACGCGGCCCTGTCCGAAGAGTTGCAGCGCGTCCGTGACCGTCACGGCGTGGCGATTCTGTTCGATTGCCACTCGATCCGCAGCCACATTCCGTTTCTGTTTGAAGGCACTTTGCCTGACCTGAATATCGGCACGGATGGAGGCGTGACTTGTGCGCCAAAAATCGAGTCTATTACAGGAGATTTGGCAGCCTCATCCCCCTATAGCACCGTTCTGAACGGTCGATTCCGGGGCGGCTGGACAACGCGCCACTATGGCCGTCCAGCCGACGGGGTGCACGCCATTCAGATGGAACTGGCGCAATCCACCTATTTGTCCTCGGAGGCCGCGCCCTGGGGCTATGACGCCGCCAAGGCCAACCAACTACGCCCCTGGCTGCGCGATATTCTGATTGCCATCCAAGACACTGCATTGGAGCTGACAGCATGACCGATCCTCGCAAGAACACCCGTGACGTCTATCCGCCCACCGGCACCGAGCTGAACGCCAAAAGCTGGCTGACCGAGGCCCCTTTGCGGATGCTGATGAACAACCTGCACCCCGATGTGGCCGAGAACCCGCATGAGCTGGTGGTCTATGGCGGGATCGGGCGTGCCGCGCGCACGTGGAAGGATTTTGACACGATCGTGGCCGGTTTGAAGGATCTGGAAGAGGATGAGACCCTGATCGTCCAATCCGGCAAGCCGGTGGCCATCATCCGCACCCATAAGGACGCGCCACGCGTGCTGATCGCGAATTCGAACCTCGTGCCGCATTGGGCGACCTGGGATCACTTCAATGAGCTCGATAAGAAGGGTCTTATGATGTACGGCCAGATGACCGCTGGCTCTTGGATTTACATCGGCACGCAGGGCATCGTGCAGGGCACCTATGAGACCTTTGCCGAGGCCGGGCGTCAACACTATGGCGGCGATCTGACCGGCAAGTGGATTCTGACCGGAGGTCTGGGCGGCATGGGCGGTGCTCAGCCGCTGGCGGCGGTGTTTGCCGGGGCCAGTTGTCTGGCAGTTGAATGCAACCCGGACAGCATCGATTTCCGCCTGCGCACCAAATATCTGGATGAAAAAGCCGAAACGCTGGACGAAGCTCTGGCCATGATCGACCGCTGGACCAAGGCGGGCGAGGCGAAATCGGTGGGTTTGCTGGGGAACGCGGCTGAGGTCTTCCCCGAAATCTACCGTCGCATGGCCGCAGGCGGCATACGCCCGGACATCGTCACCGATCAGACCAGCGCCCATGATCCGATCAACGGCTATCTCCCGCTGGGATGGTCGATGGCGGATTGGCGGGAAAAACGGGAAACAGACCCTAAAGCAGTGGAAAAGGCCGCACGCGCGTCGATGAAACAGCATGTGGCCGCAATGGTCGATTTCTGGAACGCGGGCGTTCCGACGCTGGATTACGGCAACAACATCCGTCAGGTGGCGCAGGATGAGGGGTTGGAAAGCGCCTTTGCCTTCCCCGGTTTCGTGCCTGCCTATATCCGTCCGCTCTTCTGTAAGGGGATCGGCCCGTTCCGCTGGTGTGCTTTGTCCGGCGACCCCGAGGACATTTACAAAACAGACGCCAAGATGAAGGAGCTGTTCCCCGAGAACGAGCACCTGCACCGCTGGCTGGACATGGCGCAGGACCGCATTGCATTTCAGGGCCTGCCAGCGCGGATTTGCTGGATCGGGCTGGGCGACCGTCACCGCGCCGGGCTGGCCTTTAACGAGATGGTTGCAAATGGCGAGCTGAAAGCGCCGGTTGTGATTGGGCGGGACCATCTGGACAGCGGCTCGGTCGCCAGCCCAAACCGCGAGACCGAGGCGATGCTGGATGGCTCGGACGCGGTCAGCGACTGGCCTCTGCTGAATGCGCTGATCAACACGGCCAGCGGGGCGACCTGGGTGTCGCTGCATCACGGTGGTGGTGTCGGCATGGGGTTCAGCCAGCACGCGGGCGTGGTGATCTGCGCCGATGGCACCGAGGACGCCGCGCGGCGGTTGGAGCGGGTGTTGTGGAACGATCCGGCCTCGGGCGTATGGCGGCATGCGGATGCGGGGTACGAGGTCGCCAAGGATTGCGCCCGCGCGCATGGGTTACGCCTGCCGGGCATTCTTGGCTAAGTGTCTCTGGTGAATTGGCCCTCTCTGCGCTATGCGCAGGGAACCCCCGCAGGAGACCGACCATGTACGTAGCCACTTTGTTGACCGACCCAAACACGCCAAAGCTGGATGAGGCTTTGGTCGAGACGCTGTGCAACGCCTGGGGCGGGTCTGAGCCGGTCTGGTTGAGCGAAAACGAGGCTGCAGAATTCCGGTTTCCCGAAAAGACCGACAACCAGTGGGAGGTGTGGGCCGAACTGCAATTGCTTGAGGTCGATCTGATCGTTCAGCCTCTTGGCAAGCGCCGCAAGCTGATGCTGCTGGCCGATATGGACAGCACCATGATCCGGCAGGAATGCATTGATGAATTGGCCGATGAGGCCGGTGTCGGTGACCGCGTCAAAGAGATCACCGCCCGCGCCATGAACGGTGAGCTGGATTTCGAAGGCGCGCTGATCGAACGGGTCGGGTTGCTGAAAGGGCTGGATGAGGCAGTGATCGGCAAGGTGCTTGAGGAACGTATCACGCTGATGCCGGGCGGTCGGGAATTGGTGACCACGATGCGCGTGAATGGCGGCTACGCGGCGCTCGTATCCGGCGGGTTCACGGCTTTTACCGCCAATGTGGCGGAGCAATTGGGCTTTAACGAAAACCGCGCCAACACGCTGCTGGCCGAGAACGGTAAACTGACCGGCGATGTGCAGCGGCCGATTCTGGGCAAACAGGCCAAGGTGGATGCGTTGGAACAGATCACCAAACGTCTTGGTCTTTCCGAGGATGACGTTCTGGCCGTGGGCGACGGGGCCAATGATCTGGGCATGTTGGGTCGGGCCGGAACTGGGGTTGCGCTGCACGCCAAGCCCTCGGTCGCGCGGCAATGCGATATTCGCGTGAACTATGGCGATCTGACCGCATTGCTGTACTTGCAGGGCTATTCCCGCGCGGCGTTTGCGGACGTCTGACACAAAGCTCTTTCTCTTGGGGCTTTCTTTTATTTAACAAAAATGTTAAACAGTGGTCATGAACACGCTTCTGACCGCTTTCTCGGCCTTGTCCGATGCCACCCGATTCTCAATCGTTGAGCAGTTGATGCAGGACGGGGAATTGCCAGTAAGTGAGTTGATCGAAGGCCGCGGCATGTCCGGTGCCGCGATCTCGCGCCATCTGAAGCTGCTGCGTGAGGCGGGTCTGGTTCAGCAACGGGTGCACGGCAGCCAGCGGATGTATTCCATCCGGTCCGAGGGGCTGCGGGCAATTGCCGAATGGACCATCTCGAAACGGCAATTCTGGGAAAGCAGTCTGGATCGTCTTGCCGACGCAATCGAAAGGGAAAATTCATGGCCGACCTGAAACTGGAACGCACGTTCCCGACCAGCCCGGAAAACCTGTTTGCCTGGATCAGTGACGGCGCAAAGCTGCTGCAATGGTGGGGCCCCGAAGGGATGCATGTGCCAGAGCATGATCTGAATTTCTCGCGCTTAGGGCCGTGGTATTCGGTCATGGTGAATGGGGAGGGGCAGCGATTCAAAGTCTCGGGCCACGTCACCCATGTCGATCCGCCCAATTCGGTTGGGTTCACCTGGGGCTGGCATGACGAAAACGACCAGCGCGGTACGGAAAGCCATGTCACGCTGACAGTCACCGCAACAGCGACGGGTGCAAAACTGGTTCTGGACCATCGCGATCTTGCCGATGCCGAGGTCGCCGGGAACCACAAACAGGGTTGGACCTCGTCACTGCGCAAGCTCGAAGCTCAGTTTTAAGGATTTCATCACGGAGGACGACAATGCCCCAATTTCTGTTTGTCTATCACGGCGGTCACACCCCAACCGATCCAGCCGAAATCGAAGCCACCATGGCCGCATGGGGCGCGTGGTTTCAGAACATGGGGCCAGCGCTGGACATCCCCGGCAACCCGGTCGGCCAGTCCTATACGGTCAGCGCAGATGGCGTTGTCGACAATGGCGGTGCAAACCCGGCCTCGGGCTTTACCGTCATCAAGGCCGACAGTATCGATGCCGCGACCGAGATGGCCAAGGGGTGCCCCATGGTCGTGAACGGCTCTGGCTCGGTCGAGGTGGCCGAGGTCCATCCGATCGAGATGTAGCCTTAAACAGGAAACCCCGGCGCAGGGCGGATCACGCCGCATTCCAGCCCGCGGCGGCTGTATTGCGTGGCGTTCATGAATTTGAGTGTGGCCGGGTGATCCGCCTCTAACACGCCCAGATGTACCAAAAGGGCCGCAATGGCGCATTCGCTGGCGCGGGTGGTGCCATCGGTGATTTTCAACGCAATGCCCATGCGTTTTTCCGGCAGGATGGCGACGAAAACAGCCTCGGCCCCGGTTTTGATCGCGGCGCGGCCATCCATGGCGCGCATCAGCTCGGTACAGGCGCGGGTTTCCCCTGCGACCAGCTCGGGGTGTTTGATCATTGCGGCGGTCAGTTGCTGTGCCGCGTCGCTGGCCCGGTCCGACCGATCCGCAGCGCCGGCAAACCACGCCATCGACCGCGCAAGGCCAACCAGCGAGGTTGCAAAGTTCGGCGCGGAACAGCCGTCGATCCCATAGGCGGGGCTGGTCTCACCGCTGGTCTCTTCTAACGCGGACAGGCAGGCTTGTTGCACCGGGTGATCGATCTCAAGGTATTCCGGCCCCGCGCCCATATGCTGAGCCACGGTCAGAAAGCCGCAATGCTTGCCCGAACAGTTGTTGTGGATCTGGCAGGGCGTGTCGTCGGCCAGAATAAGCCCGTCGCGCGCCGCCATGTCCTGTGGCTCTTGCGGGCCGCAGCGCAGGTCGGGTTCGGACAAGCCCAGATGGTCAAGCCAGGCCGACACACGATCTGTGTGGATATGCGCGCCACTATGCGAGGCGCAGGCCAGCGCCAGATGTTCCGAATTCAGCCCATACTTGGCCGCCGCGCCCGAGGTGATCAGCGGCAGTGCCTGGATCATCTTGGCCGAGGATCGTGGATAGATCACCGCGTCTGGATCGCCCCAGCTTTGCACGATCTGGCCGCTGTCATCGCAGATCACCGCATGGCCCAGATGCAGGCTTTCCAGCAGGGGCCCGCGCCATAGTTCTGTCATTGGTACCGGCTGCGTCATCTGGCCCCTCCTGAATATGCGCAAAATTCTGCCAATCGCCCTTTCGCCTGTGGCGAAACCTGCGTTAGTGTGTGTATGTCGACAATCATCGGAATACGCAACTTAACAGACGAACCGGCAGAGTTCGCAGCTATGTCCGATGGGTATGAGGTATTAGGTCGAGCTAGGAGGCTGGACAATGGGATCGAAACTCGTCCGCGTGATCGCGGGCTTGTGCGTGGCAGGGATGGCCACCACTGCAATCGCTCAGCAAGCGACAAGCACCAATCGCGTGGCCGCCAAGACGGACTGGAGTGTGTTCGTCGAAGATGATCCCACCGAATGCTGGAGCGTGTCCGCCCCCAAGGAAACGGTCAATACACGTGGTGGACGGGTGGTGTCGGTGCGCCGCAGCGATATTTTGCTGTTCGTATTCTATCGCCCCAACGCCGAGGTCAAAGGTCAGGTAACCTTCACCGGTGGCTATCCCTTTGCCGCAGGATCGACCGTCAATCTTGAGATCGACGGGACCGAGTTCGAACTGATCACCGAAGGTGAATGGGCCTGGCCCGCAACCGAAGGTGAGGACCTGAAAGTTGTGGCTGCAATGAAACGCGGGACCGAGGCGGTGCTGACCGCACGCTCAGAACGGGGCACGCAAACCAAAGACACATTCTCATTGCTGGGTTTCACCGCAGCGATCGAGGATGCGGAAAAGCGTTGCACCAACTGATCCGGTCACGGCGATGATGTGGTAACATAGGGCGTCCGCTATCGGAGGCCCTGCTATGCGTTACACCCTTCTTTTCTGCCTGTTTCCCTGTTTGGCTTTGGCCGACCCGATGCTGGAATGCGCCGATGCCGCGTCGCAGGTCGAAATTGGCGCCTGCGTGTCTGATGTGGAACGGCGCGTGGATATGGCGTTGCAGGCCGCATATGGTTTTGCCCTTGATGCCGCTCAGGAATTGGACGAAGTGACCGGCCGCACCGTGGCCCAACCCGCCCTTGAGACGGCGCAGGTGGCCTGGAGCACCTATCGTGATGCGCAATGCGAGGCCGTGGGGGCTTCGTTCGGCGGAGGGTCGGGCACGGGGATCGGCATCACTGCGTGCCGGGTCGATTTGGGCCGGGCGCGTGTAGATGAATTGCTGCGCATGGCAAATTAAGCGGCACGATTTCTTTTGATCTTTGCGCGCGATCCTATATAGAGGCGCATCCCAAGCCAGAATCCTCAGAGATACGCCAATGTCGCCCAAAGCGCCGATCACTCAAGACGTCATGACCATCCCCCGCAAACTGCCCGAGGGGAAGGTGAACCTCGTCGGTTTGACCCGCGATCAACTGCGCGCGGCGCTGATCGAACATGGCACGCCGGAAAAGCAGGCCAAGATGCGGACCGGGCAGATCTGGCAGTGGATCTATCAGTGGGGTGTGCGCGACTTTGCGCAGATGACCAATCTGGCCAAAGCCTATCGCGCGCAACTGGCTGAGAGCTTTGTGATCGAAATCCCCGAAGTGGTCACCCGTCAGGTGTCCGAGGACGGCACCCGCAAATACCTGTGCCGCATCGCAGGCGGGCATGAGGTTGAGGTGGTGTACATCCCCGAGGATGACCGCGGTACTCTGTGTATCTCATCGCAGGTGGGGTGCACGCTGACCTGTTCTTTCTGTCATACCGGTACGCAGAAACTGGTGCGCAACCTGACGGCGGCGGAAATTGTCGGTCAGGTGATGATGGCCCGCGACGATCTTGAGGAATGGCCGGTCCCCGGTGCGCCCAAGGATGAAACCCGCCTGCTGTCGAACATCGTTCTGATGGGCATGGGCGAGCCCCTGTACAATTTCGACAACGTGCGCGACGCGATGAAGATCGCCATGGACCCCGAGGGGATTTCCCTGTCGCGGCGCCGGATCACCCTGTCGACCAGCGGTGTGGTGCCCGAAATCGCGCGCACAGCGGAAGAGATCGGCTGCCTGCTGGCGATTTCCTTCCATGCCACCACGGATGAAACCCGCGATGTGCTGGTGCCGATCAACAAGCGTTGGAACATCGAGGAACTGCTGGGCGCGCTGGCAAGCTATCCCAAGGCGTCGAATTCGGAACGGATCACCTTTGAATACGTGATGCTGGATGGCGTCAATGACAGCGACGAAGATGCGCATCGCCTGATTGACCATATCAAGCGCCACAACATTCCGGCCAAGATCAACCTGATCCCGTTCAACGAATGGCCGGGCGCGCCCTATAAGCGCAGCTCGAACAACCGTATCCGGGCTTTTGCGAATATCATCTATCAGGCTGGCTATGCCTCACCCATCCGTAAGACACGTGGCGAGGATATCATGGCCGCCTGCGGGCAGCTGAAATCGGCCACCGAACGGGCGCGAAAATCACGCAAGCAGATTGAAGCCGAGGCTGGCATGCAACGCTGAGCTGCCTAATTGTGCCTAAGTGGGCAACAATAATTTAATGTTGCCCCTTCTGTCTTTCGCATAGGAAATTTGATATATTTGGGCTGTCACGGCAGGATGGACGTGTCTCACTCTTGCGCACAAAGCGGTGAAGACCGCGATCTTGTGGTGGCATGTTTGTTCAGTGCCGCTATCTGAATTACAGCACGACACGCGGCGTTCAGGCGAACCTTATGGATCAGGTGGGCCAGTTATATGTTTTTTGGATTTTTACGACTTTCGACGTTACTCATTGTAATCTTTTCGTTTTCGGGCGTCTCCGCTCAACAATCCCCGGGTGAGGGTGCACATATCACCATTGAAAACCCTGCGGATCTGACCAAGGACGAAGCGGCGCAAATCTATGAATCGCTGCAGCGGCGCATGGCGCGCGGGTATGGGGCAGCGCAGTTGGATTTGCTGCTGAATTATCAGAACTGGCCGCTGTTCAACGATGCGCCCTATATCTCGGCCACCCATGGCCAGCGCTATGTGAACAGCTATGCCAACCGGATGGCGCATAATTATGGCACCTTGCAAGAGGGTGAGGTGCTGCCTGTCGGCTCGGTTCTGGCCAAGGACAGCGTGACTGTCACGGATGAGGGCAATATCCACCCCGGTGCCCTGTTCGTTATGGAAAAGCTGCCCGCAGGCACCAGCCCTGACACTGCGGATTGGCGCTATATCATGGTGCTGCCGGACGGGTCTCTGTTCGGTGACACGATGGGGGACCGCGCCCGTGCCGTAGCCTATTGCCATGACTGTCACGAGGCGGTCGCGGATCGCGACTACACGTTTTTCGTGCCCGAGGATTACATCGTCGGGAACTGACTATCCGCGTTTGAACCGCGCGGCCCCGATGACCTCGATCAGGGATTGGCGCACCGGTTCGGGCTGTGCCTCAACCGCGTTCAGCACCTCGCGCAGTTCCGCACGCAATCCGTGCATCTGGTCGATCAGCGAGATCATCATGGACAGGGCGTCGGGCTCCATCTCGTATTGATCGTGCAGCTCGCAGGCCAGTTCCAATCGGGCAACGTCGAGGCTGCGATAGACAAGGCCCTGTTCGCCCTGTTCCGGGATCACGATTTCAGCCGCCAGATACTCGGTCAACCGGGTCGAGGTCAGGCGGGTAACGGTTGCGATCAGTTCCTTTTCGGTCAGGGTCATGATGGCATTCCTTTGCGCGGATCATAGCTGTTGGTCTCGCGCCATGTCTCCATGAAGTTCTTCAGGTCCTCGTCAATCTGGTCGGGCATGGTCACGGTCAGTTCGATCAACTGATCCCCCCGGTTGGTCGAGCCGCGCTTCTTCACCCCCTTGCCGCGCAGGCGCAGGGTCTTGCCGCTGCTGGTGCCCGGCGGGACGCTGACATTGACACCGCCGTCGATCGTGGGGGCGGGGACTTTGCCGCCCAAAATGGCCTCATCAATGGTGATCGGCAGGGTGATGTGGATGTCGTCACCCTGACGGTCGAAAACCGGATGTTTTGCAACCGAAACCGTGACCAGAGCATCCCCAGCGGGGCTATTCCCAAAGCCCGGATCGCCCTTGCCGCGCAGGCGGATGGTCTGGCCATCGGTGATGCCTGCGGGGATTTTTACCTCGATCCGGTCGCCATCTGGCAGGGTCAGTTTCTGGCTGGCGCCAAAGACGGCGTCCAGAAAGCTGATCTGCAGGCTGTAGGCCCGATTGTGGCCGGGCGCGTGAAATTCCTGACTGCGCTGGCCATACCCGCCGCGCCCGCGCATGAACTCGGCAAAGATGTCCGACATGTCCTCCGGGTCTGCCTGTCGTCCGCGATAGGGGTTCCCGGCGGCCTCGGCATAGTCGCGGTAATATTGCTGTTTGGGTCGCTCCTGACCCGAGGCGTCAATCTCACCCCTGTCAAACTGCGCCCTTTTCTCAGGGTCTTTCAGCAGGTCATAGGCGGCGGCTGCGGTTTTGAACTTGGCCTCAGCCTCGGCGTCGCCGGGTTTCAGGTCCGGGTGGCAGTCCTTGGCGATGCGCCGATAGGCTTTTTTGATCTCGGCATCGCTGGCGTCTTTGGTGACGCCAAGGGCGGAATAGGGATCGTCGCTCATCTCACCTCTCGCGGGTCGGTCTGAACAGGTGGTTTTATCATGCGTTTTCAACGGCCCAAAAGGAAGAGGCTTTTGAAACCGCTCGCAAATCCCTAAAGACCTGCTAACATATGCATGTTTTTATTGTATGACCGGAGGCCCCATGACGCGCCGATTGAAATCCATTCTGGCCTTGCTGGCCGGGAACGCCATCGGGCTGTTGCTGGCGGCCATTTTGCTACCGGAATTTGCAATCAAGCCAATCTCGTTCATCGTGGTGGTGATCGTCTTCACGCTGGTTCAGTGGGTGGCCGAGCCGTTGATCCTGAAGCTGGGCGAAAAGAAAGCACCTGCGCTGAAAGGTGGGATTGCGCTGATCGTCACCTTTGTGGGGCTGCTGATCACCGATCTGGTCACCAACGGGCTGACTGTCGGCGGGATTTCCAACCTGCTGGCGGCGACGCTGCTGGTGTGGCTGGGCGCGCTGGTGGCCAGCATTGTGCTGCCGATCTATCTGTTCCCCGAACTGCGTGGACCCAAGAAGTAACTACAGCGCATCCAGGCTGGCCGCGATGGCCTGCCACAGCTCATCCACCGGTTCGCATCCGACCGACAGGCGGGTAAAGGCGGGGTCGACATCGTCACCCCAGCGCGCGCGGCGCTCGGCGGAACTGTGGACGCCGCCAAAGGACGTGGCGGGGCGCAGCATGGGGCAGGCGTTTATGAAAGCCTCGGCCTTCGCTTCGCTGTCCAGCGTGATCGACAGCAGAAACCCGAACCGGCTGGTCTGCGCCTTGGCCAGAGCGTGCGAAGGGTCGCCGGGAAGGCCCGGATAGCGGATATGTTTGACCGCAGGGTGATCGGCCAGTCGTTCTGCCAAAACCTGCGTTGAACTGCACATGCGGTCAAAGCGCACCTCCAGCGTCTCTAACCCGCGATGCAGCAGCCAAGCCTCATGCGGGCCGGGGATCGCGCCGGACACGCGCCGCCATTCTTCGACCCGTTCCATGATCTGCGCATTGCGGCTGGCGACATGGCCCATCAGCAGGTCGGAATGCCCGCCCATGGCCTTGGTGTCCGAGGCCACAACCACATCTACGCCCAGATCCAGCGGGCGTTGGCCCAGAGGCGTCATGGTCGTGTTGTCGGCAATCGTGATGCCTCCGCCCGCGCGCACGGCTTTGGCGATGGCCGGCAGGTCCATCATGTCCAGCCCGGGGTTCGACGGACTTTCAACAAAGACCACATCGAACCCGTCAAACCCGCCCTCGGCAAAGGTGGTCGTCGGGCGTTCGGTGATCGAAACCCCCAGTCCGGATAAAAACTGATCGGCCAGCACGCGCGTAACGTAGTACCCGTCCGAGGGGATCAGCAGCCGCGACCCGGCCTTCAGCGTCGCGAACAGCGCGGCTGAGATTGCCCCCATGCCCGAGGGGAAGGCCAAACAGGGCGCGTCTTCAAGATGGGACAGAACATGTTCCAGATGCGTCCAGGTGGGGTTGTCAGCCCGGCCATAGGTGGGCAGCCCGTCAGGCGCGCCCGGCAGGTGGTACATGCTGCTTTGCGTCAGCGGCAGCGCCACCGGATCGCCGGGGTTCAGCGCATTGCCGCGCAGGTGCAGCATCTCTCCGGGTTTGGGCATCCCTCAGCGTCCCGGGATTTCGTCGCGCGGCGGGGCGGGTTCCCAGTTCTCGATGATGTCGACCGCCTCTTGCGCTGTGTCGACAAAGCGGAACAGGTCCAAATCTTCTTCCGAGATGGTGCCCGCATCTGCCAGCGCTTCCCAGTTGATGACCTTTTCCCAGAATTCCCGGCCAAACAGCAGGAAGGGCACGCGCTCCATCCGGCCAGTCTGAATCAGGGTCAGCGACTCGAACAGCTCATCCATCGTGCCGAAGCCGCCGGGAAAGATGGTGATGGCACGGGCGCGCATCAGGAAGTGCATCTTGCGGATGGCGAAATAGTGGAAGTTAAAGCTGAGCTCGGGCGTCACATACAGGTTCGGTGCCTGCTCGTGCGGCAGCACGATGTTCAACCCGATGGAACAGCCGCCCGCATCCTGCGCGCCGCGGTTCCCGGCCTCCATCACGCCGGGGCCGCCGCCGGTGACGATGACATTCTCGCGGCAGCCTGTCTGGTTCGATTTCTCGGTCATCAGCCGGGCGAACTCGCGCGCTTCGTCATAATATTCCGACAAATCGGCCAGCGTTTGGGTGCGCGCGGTGTGTTTCTGCGATGGCTCGGGAATGCGCGCGCCGCCGAACATGACGATGGTCGAGGTGATCTCACGCTCGGTCATAATCATCTCGGGCTTGAGCAGTTCCAGCTGCAGGCGCACCGGGCGCAGCTCATCGCGGCACAGGAAATCGTCATCGGCAAAGGCAAGGCGATAGGCCGGAGACCGGGTTTGCGGCGTATCGGGAACCTCGCTCGCGGTTGAGCGGTCGGTCTGTGCGTCGCGGAAGGGGCTCAGGCGGTCTTCTCTCATGTGTGATGGTTCCCTGCTTGCGTGTTCACAAAACAGCTATAGGGTTCGCGGCCAGAGCGCCAGTCACGGAAGAACAACAATGAATTGGAAAAGCGAGATTTCAGCCGCCGCAGACCGGATCGCCGGATATGCGCAAGTAACGCCGGTGATGGAAAGCGACATGCTGGGCTATCCTATCGAGCTGAAGCTGGAGCATCTCCAGCACACCGGCAGTTTCAAGGCGCGCGGGGCGTTTAACACATTGCTCAGTTCGGACGTGCCACAGGCCGGGGTTGTGGCCGCATCGGGTGGCAATCACGGGGCGGCGGCGGCCTATGCGGCGCGGGCGCTGGGCTATCCGGCCAAGATCTTTGTGCCGGAAATCGCGGGGCCGTCCAAGATTGCCCTGATCGAACAGACCGGCGCGGACCTGAGCGTGGTGTCGGGGGAATACGCCAATGCCCTGACCGGCGCGCAGGCGCATGAAGAGGCGACCGGTGCGATGCAAATCCATGCCTATGACGCGCCCGCCACCGTGGCCGGGCAGGGCACTTGTTTTGCCGAGTGGGAGGCGCAGGGCCTGAAGGCCGATACGGTTCTGGTTGCCGTTGGCGGCGGCGGGCTGATCGCAGGTGCTTTGGGTTGGTTCGAGGGCGCGCGCAAGGTCGTTGCGGTGGAACCCGAAACCTCATGCGCGCTGAACGCGGCGCTACAGGCCGGGGAACCGGTGGATGTGAGCGTTTCAGGTATCGCCGCCAACGCGCTGGGCGCGCGGCGGATCGGGTCGATCTGTTTCGATCTGGCGCAGGGGATGACCTCGGTTCTGGTCAGCGATGACGCCATTGCCGAGGCCCAGCAACTGCTATGGCGCGCGCATCGGATATTGGTGGAACCCGCAGGGGCTGCGGCGCTGGCGGCGCTGTTGTCGGGGGCGTATCAGCCCGAGCCGGAAGAGCGGGTGGCAGTGCTGATTTGCGGCGGCAATATCGCGCCGGACCCGCTGGGCGGGTGAAACAGCCGCAAACCGCGCGTTCTGCGTCGCATTGCGCCATGGATGGCGCTTGCGTATAGGCAAAACCAACGTGAACAGATTCGTCAGGGAGCCCCGAAATGTCCAACGCCCAACTGGAAGCCGCCATCGAAGCCGCATGGGAGGCACGTGACACCATCACCCCCGCCACCACCGGCGAAACGCGTGAGGCCATCGAAGACACGCTGAACGCGCTGGACAGCGGCGCGCTGCGCGTGGCGGAAAAGCTGGAAAGCGGTGACTGGCATGTGAACCAGTGGGCCAAAAAGGCGGTTCTGCTGGGGTTCCGCATCAAGGACATGGAGCATCAGGCCGGCGGCCCGCAAGACGGTGGCTGGTGGGACAAGGTGGACAGCAAGTTCGCCGGTTGGGGCGAAAACCAGTGGCAGGCTGCCGGGTTCCGCGCTGTGCCGAACTGCGTTGTCCGCAAATCCGCCTATATTGCACCCGGCGTTGTGCTGATGCCGTCCTTTGTGAACCTGGGCGCCTATGTGGACAGCGGCACCATGGTTGATACCTGGGCCACCGTGGGCTCGTGTGCCCAGATCGGCAAGAACGTGCACCTGTCGGGTGGCGTCGGGATCGGCGGCGTGCTGGAACCGATGCAGGCCGGACCGACCATTATCGAAGACAACTGCTTTATCGGCGCGCGGTCCGAGGTGGTCGAGGGCTGCATCGTCCGCGAAGGCTCGGTTCTGGGCATGGGCGTCTTTATCGGCAAGTCAACCAAGATCGTCGACCGCGAAACCGGTGAGGTCACCTATGGCGAGGTTCCGCCTTATTCGGTGGTTGTTGCAGGTTCGATGCCGTCCAAGAACAACATCAGCCTCTATTGCGCTGTGATCGTAAAGCGGGTGGATGAGAAGACCCGCTCGAAAACCGGGATCAATGAACTGCTGCGCGACTAACCCGCGCGCAGAACAGACAGGGGCCGCAGCACCGCGCTGCGGCCTTTTTTGTTACCCTTTGATCGGATAGCGGTCGGGTTCCTCGAAAACGTCGATCACCCGCGACCCGGCCTTGATCTTGCCGCCATGTTCCACACCCGACGGGATCGAATAGCTGTCGCCGGGGCGGTAGATGCGCGTTTCATCGCCAATGGTCAGCTCAACCTCACCCTCGACCACGGTGCCCCATTGGGCCTTGTGCGAATGCATGGGCAGTTCGAAATCCTGCAAAAAGGTGAAAAACGCCACCAGCCCGGCATCGGATCGGATGACGGCTGTCTGCACCACGTCTTCGGGGAACGGCACATCAAGGCTGGGAAAATCGGTGATGAAATCGGGATAGGTCATAAGCTGTCCTTGCTGGCTAATCGCGCGGTTACTATGGCGTCGTGGCTGCATTGTTGCAATTGCTTGACCGGACAGGGGCGCGCGGCTATGGCCCCTTGCATGGAAAAGCAAAAGAAACCTTCCCGTCAGCAAGTCTATACCCTGCTTGTGCAGATCGGCCGCAAGGATGGCGATGGCCTGCCCGAAGGCGCGACCGGGGCGGCGCTGATGTGCTTTGCCAGCGGCGTGGACGAGGCCGAGGCGGTGCGCGAAACCGTGGCGATCCTGAAACAGGCCGACACCGCGCCTTTGGATGTGACGGGCTATGGCACTCTGGCCGAGCGTGAGGCGCAGGGCCATGACATCGACCCGGATGAGCGCGCCCTGATGCAGCGCGCGCTGGATGAGAACGCCGTCATAGTCGCGCAGATGACACCGTTTTTCGGGGATGAGGGAACCGCCTAGTTCCGCACTCCGAACCAATTGCGGTAAATCTCGTCATAGGTGCCGTCTTCACGCAGGGCCAGCAGCGCCTGATTGACATCCTCGACCAGCGGAGAGCCGGTCGGGAAAGCAATCCCGTAGCTTTCGCGCAGGAATACCCCTCCGGTCATCGTCGCGATCCGGCGCCCTTCATGCGAGGCGTAGTAGGACAGGATCGGCGCGTCGAATACCACCGCGTCCAAGTCCTTGTTCTCGAACGCGGCCAGCAACTCATCCAGACCGGCGTAACCGGTGAATTCAACCTCGCGCCGGTTCAGAAAGCTGGCGGCGGTCGAGTTTGAGATGGTGCCGACCTGCTTGCCATAGAGGTCATTGACCGAATTCACACTGCCGCTGATCGCATCCACCGTCATGACCGAGGTGATACGCGCCGTAAACACCGACACGATGAACAGCGACGAAACCACAAGGACGACGCCCAGCAGGCGGCCAAAGGGGGTGCGGGGCATACGCTCTTCAAACCCGCCATTGACCACGAGGTTCAGCGCCCACCAAAAGGACGGGAACCACGCCTCGTCCAGGCTGCGGTCAAAATAGGGTTGCGCGCGGCGTTCAAATGTCCACATCAGCATGCCGCCGCCCAAAAGGATGGCAAAGGCCAGGCCAATGGCGATGAACAGCTCGCGCGAGAGAAGCGCCGACAGCAGCGATGGCTGGCGCGCGGCCTCGGACGGGACCATGATCTGCAGGCCGGCCTCAAAGATCGGCTGGCTGAAGTCCATCAGTGTTTCCCGCGAGGCGGTGATCGAGATATTGGCGATGGCCAGATCGGCCGCGCCATCCTGCACCGCCCCCAGCATGTCGCCGAACCCTTCGACCCGGTTGATCGCATAGTCCCAGTTCAGGGACTCGGCCAGCGCCGCCAGCAGGTCCATGGAAAACCCAGTCTGTGCCCCGTCCTCGACATAGGAAAACGGGGGGCGGGTCACCGTGGTGACGGTCAGTGTCTGTGCCTGGCTTTGCTGAGCGAGAGCGGCGAAAGTCAGGCACAACCATACGAAAAGGGCGCGTATCATAGTCCAGTTACCTGTTTCGGCGGGCTCTAGCGCAATTCCACGCGACCGGGCAAGCGTGCCGCTACGAAAACGCGTTGTTTTGTTGGAGTGTCAGAGCGATACGCCTGAAAAAATGGCGGGTTTTTCACTCGGGCAGGGGTTGGCAATCCGCTCAATTCGTTGAATCTGTGTGCGCAAACCAACCAGAGGGGGCCGCGATGACTGATCCGGTGAAACTGACTGCAGACCTGATCCGTTGCCCATCGGTCACACCCGAGGAAGGCGGTGCCTTGGTTCTTTTGGACAACCTGCTGTCCGAGGCGGGCTTTTCCTGCAGCCGCGTCGACCGTGGTGGCATCAGCAATCTGTTCGCGCGTTGGGGCGACAAAGGCCACCGGCGCAGCTTTGGGTTCAACGGCCATACGGATGTGGTTCCGGTCGGGGACAAGGCCGCGTGGACCATGCCGCCATTTGGCGCGGAGATCCGCGATGGGGTCATGTATGGCCGGGGCACCACGGATATGAAATCAGGCGTGGCGGCCTTTGCCGCGGCGGCCATTGATTTCGTGCGCGACACCCCGCCCGACGGGGCCATCATCCTGACCATCACCGGGGATGAGGAGGGGGATGCGCTGGATGGCACCACGGCCCTGCTGGACTATATGGATCGCGAGGGCGAGGCGATGTCGGTCTGTCTGGTGGGTGAGCCGACCTGCCCCAATACCATGGGTGAGATGATGAAGATCGGGCGACGCGGCTCGATGAATATCTGGTTCACGGTGACCGGCGTGCAGGGCCATGCGGCCTATCCGCACCGGGCCAAAAACCCGATGCCCGCGATGGCGCGGCTGATGGACCGGCTGGCCAGTCACGAACTGGATCAGGGCACGGACCATTTCGATGCCTCCACGCTGGCGGTTGTGAACATCGATACCGGCAACCCGGCCACCAACGTGATCCCGGCGCAATGCAGCGGCACGGTGAATATCCGGTTCAACGATCTGCATTCGGGCGAAAGCCTCAGCACCTGGCTGCGGGCCGAGGCCGCCGCCGTCGCCGACGCCTTTGGCGTTGAAATCGACGTGCGGATCAAGATCTCGGGCGAAAGCTTTCTGACCCCACCGGGCCCCTTGTCCGATCTGGTGGCCAATGCGGTTCAGGCGGAAACGGGTGTTGCGCCTGAATTGTCCACCTCGGGCGGAACCTCGGATGCGCGGTTTGTCAAAAACCACTGCCCGGTGGTCGAGTTTGGTTTGGTCGGGCGCACCATGCATCAGGTGGATGAATGTGTTGAGGTGGCGCAGATCGAACAGCTTACGGCGATTTATGCGCGCATCCTGCGGGACTATTTCGCCTGATCCGTTTTTAGTCATGACGCGGTCGCACACCCGTGCTAGGCCGGGATTATGACTCGCATCCCCACCAAGCAAGAGGTCCTTGACTGGATCTCGGCGAACCCCACCCTGACCTCGAAACGCGATATTGCCAAAGCCTTTGGGATCAAGGGCGCGGCGCGGATCGACCTGAAACGCATCCTGCGCGAGCTTGAGGCCGAGGGCCATCTGGAAAAGCGCAAGCGCAGCTATGGCGACCCGGATCGTCTGCCGCCTGTCAGTGTGCTGCAGGTGAAGGCGCCGAACGCCGATGGCGACCTGTTCGCCCGTCCGCTGGAATGGCATGGTGAAGGGGTCGAACCCATCGTGCTGCTGATCACCCGCGCCAGCGATCCGGCCCTGGGCGAAGGCGACCGGATTCTGGCGCGCCTGACCGTGGTGCATGAAGAAGACCACAATTACGAGGCGCGCCTGATCCGCCGGATCGGCACCAACCCGCGCAAGATCGTTGGCATCTTTCGCAAAGGGGCCGAGGGCGGGCGGATCGTGCCCATCGACAAGGCGAGTTCGACCGAGTGGCTGGTGCCCGATGGCGCGGTTCATGGGGCCAAGGACGGTGAGCTGGTCGAGGCCGAACAGGCCGGACCCAAGAACCGCATGGGCCTGCCGCGCGCCCGCATCGTCGAACGGCTGGGCGACCCAACCGCGCCCAAAGCCGTCTCGCTGATCGCGATCCACCAGCACGGCATTCCGGACGACTTCCCCGACAAGGTGATCGATGAGGCCGACAAGGCCAAACCCGTCGGCCTGAAAGGGCGCGACGACCTGCGGGATATGCCGCTGCTGACCATCGACCCCTCGGATGCGCGGGATCACGACGATGCTTGTTATGCCCACGCCGACGATGATCCGAAGAACCCCGGCGGCCATGTAATCTGGGTCGCGATTGCCGATGTCGCCGCCTATGTGCAGCCCGGCACCGCGCTGGACCGCGAGGCGCGCAAGCGGGGCAATTCCAGCTATTTCCCCGACCGCGTGGTGCCGATGCTGCCGGATCGTCTGTCGGGCGATCTGTGTTCGCTGCACGAAGGCGTCCCGCGCGCCTGTATCGCCGTGCGGATGCAGATCGATGCGGATGGCAACAAGATCGGTCACCGGTTCGTGCGGGGCCTGATGCGCTCGGCCGCATCACTGCATTATGCCGAGGTGCAGGAGGCCATCGACGGCAATCCCAACGACCGCACCGGGCCGCTGTTAGAGACGGTCTTGAAACCGCTCTATGCCGCTTATGCCGCGCTGAAAAAGGCGCGGGCGGAACGGCAGCCACTGGATCTGGACCTGCCTGAGCGTCAGATCGTACTCAGTGACACGGGCGAAGTGACCAGCGTGGCCTTCCGCGATCGGCTGGACGCGCATAAGCTGATCGAAGAGTTCATGATCCTCGCCAATGTCGCTGCGGCTGAGACGCTGATCGCCAAACGCCGCCCGCTGCTGTTCCGCGTCCACGAAGAACCCGCGCCGGAAAAACTGGAAAGCCTGCGGGAAACCGCGCAGGCTGCGGGGCTGAATCTGGCCAAAGGGCAGGTGCTGCAGACCCGCCACCTGAACGCCCTGCTGAACGCCGCCGCCGGGACCGAGGATGCGGAGCTGATCAATCTGTCCACCCTTCGGTCGATGGCGCAGGCGTACTACAACCCCGAGAATTTCGGCCACTTTGGTTTGGCGCTGCGGAATTACGCGCATTTCACATCTCCCATCCGCCGCTATGCGGACCTGATCGTGCACCGCGCGCTGATCTCGGCCCATGGCTGGGGCAAGGATGGGCTGACCGAGGATGAAATCGCGCGGCTGGACGAAACCGCCACCCATATCTCGGATACTGAACGCCGTTCTATGATGGCGGAACGGGATACCACCGACCGCTATCTAGCGGCCTATCTGAGCGAACGGGTGGGCAATGAGTTCACAGGTCGCATCAGCGGTATTGCCCGCTTTGGGGCCTTTGTGAAAATGGATGAAACCGGCGCGGATGGGCTGGTTCCTGTGCGGTCTCTGGGGCGTGAGTTCTTTCATTTTGACCGCGAGGCCGGGACGCTGATGGGATCGGATACCGGGTTGATCATCGCAATCGGTCAGCGTGTTACCGTGCGCCTGGCTGCGGCGACGCCTGTGACCGGCGGATTGGAGCTGGAGCTTCTCTCAATCGACGATCAGGCTCTGCCGCGCGGGCGAGGTTCCACGAAACGTGGCGCGCGTCGCAAGGCGGTCAGCACCAAGCGCAAGAAGGACAAGATCAAGCGCAAGGTCGAACGCAAACGCCGTCAAAGGTGATAGGTCAAAGCCCGCGCAATCAGCCAGCCGTGGCGCGTTGCGTCGATCTGTGCAGGGTCGTCGAACAGCACCGCCCTGTTGCCCTCAATCCGGTCCTCGCCGGGAAAGGCCGAGGTGAAATCCCCCATCAACCGGCTTTGGCAATGTACAAACAGTGCAAAGCTGGCCGCTTTGTGCCCGCCCAGACGGATGGTCGACCCCTTGGGGGCCAGATAGGCTGGCTGACCCCAGCGCAGCGCCTCTTGCAGCGGGTGTGCGCGGGGCAGGGACGCCGCAGTCTCAAAGATCAATTCACGCAGAGCCAAAGCGCCGTTGCGGGCCTCGGGTGAAAGAGTGTCATAGGCGGCGGCGACTTTCGGGTCGGTAAAAGGTGTCATGCCAGCAGCTTAACTGCTTTGTGTGGTCACGTCAGACATTTCGCTCAGAGCGCTTTGTGAAAATCGCTTTTTGCGCTATTCTATGCCTGAGCAGTAATCAGGAAAATCGGAATGCGTAAATGCATGGGTGGCGTCGTTGCCGCCGCATTATGGGCATCCATTGTGCAGGCGGAAACTCTCAACACACCGGATGGGCTGAGATCCATCCAGCTGGCCTCGGCGGATGTGACGGTGTCCATCCGACCCGTCTTGCGGCCCCAGATTAAGGAGGTTCGGGTGTCGACCGAAGGAAACGCGCGGTTTCAGGCGTGGCTGGGCGCGTTTCGCGAGCGGGCGCAGGCACAGGGGATTTCTGCGGCAACGCTTGATCAGGCTTTGGCGGGCCTGACCTATGACAAGAAGATCATCGAGCGGGACCGAAATCAGGCCGAGTTCTCAAAACCGATTTGGGAGTATCTGGACGCCGCCGCCTCAGACCGTCGGATCGCGAACGGGCGCGCGGCGCTGGACCAGCATGGGGCAACCCTGACTCGGATTGAGGCGCAATATGGCGTCGAAAAAGAGGTCGTGACCGCGATCTGGGGGCTTGAGACCTCATTCGGTACGTTCCGGGGCAGTGATCACACGATCCGCTCACTGGCGACGCTGGCTTTTGATGCGCGGCGGTCACAGTTCTTTGAGACCCAGCTGGTCGCCGCGTTGCAGATCATTCAGGCGGGTGATGTCAGTCCCGACCATATGATTGGCAGTTGGGCCGGGGCTATGGGACATACGCAATTCATGCCAACCTCATATCTGGAGCACGCGGTGGATTTCGACCGGGATGGACGGCGCGATATCTGGTCGGATGACCCGACCGACGCGCTGGCCTCGGCGGCGTCATACCTGGCGCGGCATGGCTGGACCAAGGGGCAACCGTGGGGGGTGGAAGTCCGTTTGCCCGATGGGTTCGATTATTCGATGGCGCGGCGGGATTTCACACTGCTGCCCGCAGATTGGGCCGCACGCGGGGTTGTTGACCGGACCGGTCAGCCTGTGCCCGATCACGGCCAGGCCGCCATCCTGCTGCCTGCCGGAGGGCAGGGCGTGGCGCTGATGATCTTTGACAATTTCCGCGTGATCGAGGCCTATAATGGTGCGGATGCCTATGTCATCGGCATTGGCCATCTGTCCGACCGTTTGTCCGGCCGCGCGCCGTTTCAGGCCAACTGGCCGCGTGGTGACCGGATATTGAGTTTTACCGAGAAAAAAGAACTGCAAACCCGCCTGACCGAGGCCGGATTTGACACGCAGGGCATCGACGGGCGGACCGGGCCGAACACGGTGAACGCCGTGCGCGCCTATCAGCTGGCGCAGGGGTTGGTTCCGGATGGGTATCCGTCCCCGCGGCTGCTTGAGCGGTTGAGGTAGGGGAGGGGGCTCTGCCCCCGCCGCGGCAAGCCGCGACTCCCCCGGGATATTTTTGGCCAGATGAAGCTGCGCGGATCAGCTTGCGGCTTTCATCAGTCCCTGTTCGATGATGTCGGTCTGCGCCTCGTCCAGTGACTTGTGGATGCGTACGAACATCTCGTCGATATCCGCAGGCGTCAGGATCAGCGGGGGGGAAATGATCATCCGGTCGCCCACATGGCGCATGATCAGGTTGTTGCCAAAGCAGCGGTCGCGACAGACATAACCCACGGTGCCTGGGGCTGACGCAAACTTGGCGCGGCTGGCCTTGTCCGGGGTCAGCGCGATTGAGGCCATCATGCCGACGATCTTGGCCTCGCCCACCAGGGGGTGGTCGGCCAGGGCCTCCCATTTCTCTTTCAGGTAGGGGGCGGCCACGTCGCGGACATGCTCGACGATCTTTTCCTCTTCTAGGATGCGCAGGTTTTCCAGTGCCACGGCCGCGGCGACCGGGTGGCCGGAATAGGTGTAGCCGTGGTTGAATTCGGTGCTGCCGATCACCTCGGCGATCTCGTCATTGACGATGGAGCCGCCGATGGGCGCGTAGCCCGAGCTGAGGCCCTTGGCGATGGTCATGATGTGCGGCTTGATGCCGACAGTTTGCGAGCCGAACCAGTTGCCAGTGCGGCCAAAGCCACAAATCACCTCATCCGCGATCAGCAGGATATCGTATTTGTCGCAAATGCGCTGGATTTCCGGCCAATAGGTGTCGGGGGCCACGATCACGCCGCCTGCGCCCTGCACCGGTTCGGCGATGAAGGCCGCGACGCGGTTTTCGCCCAGTTGCTCAATCGCCTCTTCCAGCTCGCGCGCGCGGGCGAGGCCGAACTCTTCGGGCGACATGTCACCGCCCTCGGCCCACCAGTTGGGTTGGTTGATGTGGTGAATGTTCGGGATCGGGATGCCGCCCTGTGCGTGCATCCCGGCCATCCCGCCCAGCGAAGCCGACCCAACCGACGAGCCATGATAGGCGTTGTGGCGGCTGATGATGATGTTCTTGTCAGGCTGGCCTTTTTCGGCCCAGTAGGTACGGACCAGGCGAATGTTGGTGTCATTTGCCTCGGACCCGCCCGCAGCGAAGAAGACGTGGTTCAAGTCGCCCGGGGCCAATTCGGCCAATTTGTTGGCCAGCGCTATGGCGGGCACGTGGGTCGTTTTGAAGAAGGTGTTGTAATAGGGCAGCTCGCGCATCTGGCGGGCGGCAACCTCGGCCAGCTCATCGCGGCCATAGCCGATATTGACGCACCACAGACCGGCCATGGCGTCCAGAATCTCTTCGCCTTCGCTGTCGGTCAGGTAGACGCCCTTGGCACGGGTGATGACACGGGCGCCTTCTTTGCCCAGTGCGCCGTTGGCCGAGAACGGGTGCATGTGATGGGCTGCATCCAGCGCCTGCAATTCGGCGGTGGGCATGTGATTGGTGATGGTGGACATCCGAGATCCTCCTGAAAGAGCGGTTGGCTTTCACAATATGATCAAATTTTATCCTGTCAATCGAATCGCGCAGGGTCAGTTTTTGGCAAGGGCATCCGCCATCAGCTCCATCCCCTGTTCGATGTCCTGAGCGGTTGCTTTCGCCACCGCGTCGGCGTGCTGTGCCCGTAGGGCGGCGATGATATCCTTATGCCTGTCCGGCAGGCTGCGGGTGCCAAAACGCCCGCAGACCACCCGCAATGACGGCCCGAATCTGAGCCATAACCGCTCGGCCAGATCGCTGAGAATCGGAGCATCGGCATGGGCATAGAGCATCTCGTGGAACTGGTGGTTCAGGCGCAGATAGCCGCTGACGTCCCCATCAGTGATGGTGCGGTCCAATTGCTGATCTGTTTGCTCAAGCTCGTCGATATCAGCACTGTCCATATTCCCGGCAGCGCGCCTGGAAAGCTCTGATTCTATTGATATTCTGGCGAAGATCATCTGTTCGACATCGCCTTTGGACAACAAAGGCACACTGACCCGTCGGTTGCCCTGAAACACCAGCGCGCCGTCCGAGATCAGCCTGCGAATCGCCTCGCGTACCGGGGTCATGCCGACACCCAGAGAATCGGTCAGCCCCTGGATCGTTACGGGTTGTCCGGGCACCAGATCACCAAACATGATCTGTGCTTTGAGGGTGTGGTAGACCTGTTCGTGCGCGGGTCTTTTCTCGGTGTCCGCTTTTGGGGCGAATGCCTTGTTTTTGATCAAATCCAATTGGTTTGCCCTGTTTCGACTGATGCTGCATTGCCAGGTATCTGACCTCATGGAATCATACGCGTGATCGGGGGAAAACGCAAAACTTGATCAAATCCAAAAAAACGGGAAAATACCCGAACATTTGCAGGGAGAAGAAAATGTCAATTAAAACGCTGACCGTGACAGCGGCGGTAATCGCATTGGGGACTTCGGCGGCCTTCGCTGAAGAGGTGCGTGTTTACAACTGGTCCGACTATATCGATGAGGGCCTTCTGGAGAAGTTTGAGGAAGAAACCGGCCTGACGCTGATCTACGATGTGTTCGACAGCAACGAAGTGCTGGAAACCAAGATGCTGGCCGGTGGGTCGGGCTATGACGTGGTGGTGCCGACCGGCAGCTTTATGAGCCGTCAGATTCAGGCGGGCGCGTTTCAGCCACTGGACCCGGCGCAGCTGTCCAATATCGGCAATGCCTGGGATGTCATCGCCGAGCGGGTCGCGCAGTTCGATCCTGGCAACAAGCATTCGGTCAACTACATGTGGGGCACCACCGGGCTGGGCGTGAATGTCGGCAAAGTACAAGAAGTGCTGGGCGAAGATGCGCCGCTGGATTCGATGGAGCTGATCTTTAACCCCGACAACATGGCGAAGCTGGCCGAATGCGGTGTCTACTTCCTGGATGCCCCCGATGAGATGGTTCCGGCCGCCCTGGTCTATGCCGGGCTGGACCCGAACAGCCACGACAAGGATGACATCGCCAAGGCCGAAGAGGTGTTTGCCGCCGTTCGTCCTTATGTGACCAAGTTCCACAGCTCGGAATATATCAACGCGCTGGCCAACGGGGACATCTGTGTGGCCGTCGGTTTCTCGGGCGACGTGTTGCAGGCGCGGGATCGCGCGGCTGAGGCCGACAATGGGGTCGAGATCGCCTATAACGCCTTCAAGGAAGGCTCGCAGATGTGGTTCGACCAGATGGCCGTGCCAGTTGATGCGCCGAACCCCGAAGGTGCACATAAGTTCATCAACTTCATGCTGGATGCGCAGAACATGGCGGCGGCATCGAACTATGTCTACTACGCCAACGGCAACAAAGCCTCGCAGGAGTTTCTTGAGGAAGACGTGATCACCGATCCGGCGATCTATCCGTCGGCTGAGGCGATGGACAATACCTATATCAAGGGGCCGTACCCGCAAAAGACGCAGCGCGTCGTGACGCGGATGTGGACCAAGATCAAATCGGGCACCTGACCGGGTGTCTGCGCGGGGCGGCATGCGCCGCCCTGTGTCCTTTCCAGACTGATGTACGGGGGCCGATTTGAACTCTGACGTTTTTGCGCCGTGGGAAGACCCGCAGGCGAAGCCTTTGATCCAGTTCCGCAATGTCACCAAACGGTTTGGCGACTTTACGGCCATCGATAACCTGTCTCTGGACATTTTCGAGCGTGAGTTTTTCGCTCTGCTGGGGCCGTCGGGCTGCGGCAAGACCACCATGATGCGGATGCTGGCAGGGTTTGAGACACCCACCGAAGGGCATATCATGCTGGGGGGTCAGGACATTGATCCAATCCCGCCGAACAAGCGGGCGGTGAACATGATGTTCCAGTCCTACGCGCTGTTCCCTCACTTAAGCATCTGGGAAAATATCGCCTTTGGCCTGCGGCGCGACAACATGCCCAAGCATGATCTTGAGGACCGCGTCGAAGAAATGCTGCGCCTGACCCGGCTGGAGCAATTCGCCCGCCGCAAACCGCATCAGATCTCGGGCGGGCAACGCCAACGGGTGGCGCTGGCGCGGTCTCTGGCCAAAGCGCCGAAACTGTTGCTGCTGGACGAGCCGCTGGGTGCGCTGGACAAGAAACTGCGGCAGGACACGCAGTTTGAACTGATGGACATTCAGGAAAAGACCGGGACCACCTTCGTGATCGTGACTCATGATCAGGAAGAGGCCATGACCGTCGCCAGCCGCGTGGCCGTGATGGATCAGGGCAAGCTGATGCAGGTGGCCACGCCGGATCGGATTTATGAGAACCCGAACTCGGTCTATGTGGCTGACTTCATTGGCGACGTGAACATCATCCAAGGCCGCGCCTCTGCCAATGGTGGGGATACCTATCAGGTCGACTGGGCCGAAGGGCAGGCGCCGCTGACCGCGACGTCGACCAACTGGTTTGCGCAGGGGCAGGCGTGCCATCTGGCCATCCGCCCCGAGAAGGTGACGATTTCCGCCGACCGTCCGGCGGATGCGATCAACGCGGTACAGGGCAAGGTGCATGACATCGCCTATCTGGGCAACCTGTCCACTTATTACGTCGAGCTGCCGAACGGCACGATCATCAAGGCGCAGACGGCCAATACCCGCCGTATCTCGCGCCGGTCCTTTACATGGGAAGACCCGGTCTGGCTGTCCTGGACAGCCACCGCCGCGGTCCTGCTGGCCGACTGATGCGCCGCGCGGTTCTGATCGCCATCCCCTATGTCTGGCTGTTGGCGCTGTTTCTGGTACCGTTTTTCATTGTCCTGAAAATCTCGCTGTCGGACACGGAACTGGCCATCCCGCCCTATGCGCCGACGCTGGATCTCTCGCAGGGCTGGGCAGGCATCAAAGAGTTCTTCAGCCAGCTTGATCTGGAAAACTATGTCTGGTTGTCCGAGGATGATCTGTATTGGAAAGCCTACCTCTCCAGCGTCAAGATCGCGGTGATTTCCACGTTTTTCACACTGCTGGTCGGCTATCCCATCGCATATGGCATGGCCCGCGCACCCGCGGAATGGCGTCCAACGTTGATGATGCTGGTGATCCTGCCCTTCTGGACCTCATTCCTGATCCGCGTCTATGCCTGGATGGGTATCCTGTCGAACGAAGGCTATCTGAACCAGTTCCTGCTGTGGACGGGGATTATCTCAACCCCGCTGACCATTCTGAACACACCCACGGCGGTTTATATCGGGATCATCTATACCTATCTGCCATTTATGATCCTGCCGATCTATTCGGCGCTGGAACGCATGGACGAGTCGCTGATCGAAGCGGCCGAAGACCTTGGTTGTTCGCGCCTGCAGGCGTTCTGGCTGGTGACAATCCCGCTGTCGCGCCCCGGCATCATCGCGGGATGCTTCCTTGTGATGATCCCGGTGATTGGTGAGTTCGTGATCCCCTCGCTGCTGGGTGGCTCAGGCACGCTGATGATCGGTAAAGTGCTATGGGAGGAGTTCTTCTCGAACCGCGACTGGCCGGTGGCCAGCGCCGTGGCTGTGGTGCTGCTGCTGATCCTCGTGATCCCGATCGTGCTGTTCCAGCGCAACCAGCAGAAACAAACGGAGGCCGAGCGATGAACAGGCTAAGCTGGTTCAACACGGTGTCGCTGACGCTGGGGTTCGCGTTTCTCTACATCCCGATGGTCATCCTGATCCTGTATTCGTTTAACGAAAGCAAACTCGTCACCGTCTGGGCCGGGTTCTCGACCAAATGGTACGGCGAGTTGATGCAGAACGAAGGGTTTCTGGATGCGGCCTGGGTGACAATCCGTGTGGCCGTATTCTCATCGACATTGGCGACGATTCTGGGGACCGCTGCGGCCTATGTTCTGGTGCGGGGCGGGCGGTTCTTTGGCCGCACCCTGTTTTCCGGGATGATCTATGCGCCGCTGGTGATGCCCGAGGTGATCACCGGCCTGTCGCTGCTATTGCTGTTCATCGGAATCGGGCTGGACCGAGGCATTCTGACCATCGTTCTGGCCCATACGACCTTTTCGATGTGCTTTGTTTCGGTCGTCGTCTCGTCGCGTCTTGTGACTTTCGACAAGTCGCTGGAAGAGGCCGCGCTCGACCTTGGCTGCTCACCCGCGCAGGCGTTCCGGCTGGTGACCCTACCGATTATCGCGCCCGCCGTGATTTCGGGCTGGTTGCTGGCTTTTACCCTGTCTCTGGATGATCTGGTGATCGCGTCCTTTACCTCGGGGCCGTCGGCGACAACCTTGCCGATCAAGATTTTCTCGGCGGTCAGGTTGGGTGTCAGCCCTGAGATCAACGCCTTGTCCACCCTGATGATTGCGGTTGTGACGGTGGGCGTCATCACCGCATCCCTGGTGACCAAACGCGCAATGATGCGGCAAAAACAGGACGAAATGGCCGCCGCGCGCGCCGAATGAGACGGATTTTCCCTGACTATACCTATGGGGACGGGCCGCGCTCGGGTTGCTGGTGGGATGACACGGCAGACAGCCCGGACTGGCCTGTCCTGCATGGCGATCTGACCACAGATGTGGTGATTGTTGGGGGTGGGTTCACGGGGCTGGCCGCCGCTTTGCATCTGGTTGAATCCGGCGCGTCGGTTGCTGTGCTTGAGGCCGAGACACCGGGCTGGGGTGCATCTGGGCGCAATGGCGGGTTTTGCTGTCTGGGCGGTTCGAAACTAAGCCCCGCTGCGATGACCCGTCGGTTCGGGGACGAGGCAACCCGCCACTATGAACAGGCCGAGGAAGAGGCCGTGCACCTTGTCGCGGACTTGCTCTCGGCCCACGGGATCAAGGCGGATACGCATTCGAAGGGTGAGACGCAGCTGGCCCATACCCCACGCGCGATGGAGCGGCTGCGGCGTCAGGCCGGACCTGCGGGCACGCTTCACGAAGCGGGTGATTTGCCCGGTCTGGGCTTTGGGGCCGGGTTTTATGGCGGGTACACAAATCCGGTTGGCTTTGCTCTGAACCCCCGAAAATACCTGTTTGGTCTGGCCCATGCAGTGCAATCGCGCGGTGACGGCCTGTTTCAGAAGACACCGGCGCAGTCTATCACCAAAAACCGCTCTGGGTTCGAGATTCAGACAGGATCGGGCGCGATCCGGGCGACCAATGTGCTGATCTGCACCAACGGATACTCCAGCGAGGATGTCCCTGATTGGATGTCCGGGCGCTACATGCCCACGCAATCCACGGTTCTTGTGACGCGCCCGATGTCACAAGATGAGTTGCAGGCGCAGGGCTGGACCACGGGACAGATGTCCTACGATACCCGCAACCTGCTGCATTATTTCCGCCTGATGCCCGACGGCAGATTTCTGTTTGGCACGCGTGGTGGTTTGCTATCCTCAGCCCGGGCCGAGGCCGCCATTCGGCGCAAAGCCCTAAAGGATTTCAGGCGCATGTTCCCGCATTGGGCAGGCGTTGAGGTCACGCATATGTGGTCAGGCATGGTGTGCCTGTCGCGCGCGCTGACGCCGTATGCCGGGCCCGTGCCCGATCAGCCGGGCCTGTTCGCGGGGTTTGCCTATCACGGGAACGGGGTGGCGATGGGCACCTATTGCGGGCGGGCGCTGGCCCGGATGGTCCTGGGTCAGGACGCGAACCTGCCCGAGCCGATCGCACAGCCGCCGGGGCGATTCCCGCTTGGCCGCTGGCGGCGCGCTTTGAAGCCGCCTGCCTATGCCGCGATGACATTTACGGATTTCTAGCGGTCAGAGCGTCGCAAGCTCCAACTCTAACCCCGCCGCGTAATCTGCAGCCCCGTTTTCGACGCGCCACAGGCAATAGGCGGCCATTCGCCACGCATACCATTGGCGCAAGGCGACGTACCGGGTCACGATCTGCGCATCGCCATAAGCGGACAGGAAGTGTTTCTCTTCCGTCTGGGTCAGGGCCTTGCCGCGATACACATGCTGCATTGCGGGTGACAGGAACAACGCAATATCCTCGCAGGGATCACCCTGCGCCGGGCATTGCCAGTCGATCAGGGTCAGTCCCGACGGGGCCGACAGGATGTTGCCGGGGACCGGATCGCCGTGGATCAAACAGGTGCGGTCGGTGGGCGGCACATCATCCTTCGGCCTAAGCTGTTCCAACCGTCCGCGTGTGTGCGTTGCGCATCGGTCAAGAATGCTATGCCCATGCGCAGCAAGATCCGCGCTGCCGTTGCACCCCGATGGGGCCTTCACGGAAACCGACAGGCCATGCAGCTTGCGCAGCAATTCCCCCACCGGCGCAGTCCCTTCACGCCAGGTCGATCCCGGAGCGTGATCGTAAAACACCCATTGGCCGGTTTCATGCTGCCCTGCTGCGCGCAAACGCGGCACGAATCCCGTGTGCTCCAGCGCCGTCAGGCATTGCGCCTCTAGCGCGGCGTCATTGCGAAACAGTGGATTGCGCAGGCCGGATCGGTACAGTTTCAAAACCTTGCCGCCGTTTTCCCCAACCACTTTCCATACCTGATTGGTGCGCCCGCCATACAGGGTCTGAAACTGCGTTTCCTGCGCAATCAATCTTCGGTCGCGCAGGTCTTCAACTAGGTCCACAGGAGGCGTCGGGTCAGGCAGAGGGATCACCGGTACAATAAGCGAGTCGCAGGTTGCACAGGTGTGGCCCGTCCTGCCGGGCAGATCAAGCTCCGGTTCGGACCGCTGTTACCAATGCCACGGGTACAACCTCGCCGCTTTCCAGGGTCAGCATCACCGTGTCATCGCCAACCTGCGCCTCAACCACCTGATTATAGCTTGAGACCGGTTGGCTCGATAGCAGCTCCTCTCCGTCATAGCTTTCGAGGCTGGCCGAATATGTGCCTGCGGGCAAAGGGCTGCCATCACCTGCGGTCCCGGCCCAGACAAATTCCGTTTGATCGATTGGGACGGAAATGCGTTCGATTTCGGTGCCTTTGCTGTCGCGGATCACCATGACAGCACCGTCAGCCGTCGGCGCAGCCTGGGCAAACAGATTCACAGGCTCACCGTCAAACCGAAACGGCGCAGTTGTTCGCACATCCATGCCAACCCAGTTGGCTAATTCTTCGAGTTTTATGCCGCCCAGTGACGCCACCAGCTCGACCAGCGATTCGTTGGTCTGAACTTGCTGCTCGACCATCGAGAACTGCGCCAATTGCGAGGCATATTCGCTGGAATCCATCGGCTCCAACGGGTCCTGATTCTGGGCCTGGGTCGTCATCAACAGCAGAAACGTGTCGAAATCTGAGGCTACAGTCGCAGCCTGTGATCGCGACGCTGTCTGCGCTGTTGTGCTGGCCTGCGTGGCTGATTGAGTGGGGTTAATCATGGTCAAAGCCTCATATCGATGCGCCCATCCGGGCCGATGCGTGGGTATGTGGGGGCCGTGTCGGTAAGCGGTTCGGCTTGCACGGCTGTGAATTCAGCCTCTTCACCGCTGTCCGATGCGTCTTGTTGTGTATCCGCCGAGGTGCCGAGGTCAAAGGACAGATCACCCAGCCCGAAATTCTTGAATTCGGCCTCGAGCACCGACAGATGGCGGCGCATCATGTCCAGAGTTTCTGGGCGTTCGGCGCTGATCGTCAGGTGCAAGCCGTCGTCCCGACCATTCAGAACGATTGAGACCCGCCCGAGCTCCTCAGGGTTCAGCGCAACTTCGATCGCGCCGGGCTGGGATCGCACGTTGACCGCGGTGGCCATCTGATTCGCAATGGCCCGCGCCGTTTCCGCGCGCGCGGTAGCTGTCATCGCCTGAATGCCGGGGGCCGTGTCGCGGGTTGCCGCAAGCGTCGGGGCCTCGCGCGCGGGCTGGATGTCATCAACCTCGGCCCCCTGTGTGGTATCTGCCTGAACGGTGACCGGGTCCGAGGCCAAAAGCTGTATCTGCGCAAAACTTGTTGCGCGTTCCGGCCCTTTTGGTGCTTGCGCCTTGGGGGCGATCGGTGTCTGGACCGGCGCCTCTGGTAGCGCCGCAGTAAACGAAGTGCGCGTCATGTCTTGTGGTCCGCCGCCCATCGGTTGCGGAGTCACAGGGTGCATCTTGGGCGGGATGGCCGTCTCTGGTTTTCGAGACTGGCGCTCAGCGCCCAGCATAAGTGCCGTAAACGCTGAGGAGACAAGCTGTTGTGCCGGATGCTCGGTTTGGGGCGCTGTCTCGGGGTTTGGGGCATCGGGCTGGGGTTGCTTTATCGCGGTCTCAGCCACTTGGGGAGACGAAGAAGCAGCCTCGGGCGGGGTAACTGAATCTGATTCCGGCGGCAGAACATCGACGGCAGGGCGGGCTTTATCGGGCTGTTGACCTTCAACCGGCACGGGCAGTTCGGTACCTTCGACCTCGGTTGTGGACCCCTCTAGCTCGGCAGCTTCATCAGGCGTTTGCACCAACAGGTCCGTCAATTCTGCTTCGCCCGAATCCGGGTTGGTTTCCTGATCCATGACCGATTGAAACGATGCAGCCTCGCCGGTTTTTGGGGGGGCAGCATCGGGTTTGGCGGTCGCGGTTGGTGAGGAGATCACCGCTGTAAGAGGGTTGGGCATTTTGCTCCGACTCCGGTTGTGTCGCCATAAATCTGCCCGCAGGAAGTTACGTTTATTTTAACTGCTTTCGCCTTTGATCAAGAAAGTTCGATGCAAATTTCGGAGAACCCGATGAAGATTTCCGCTCCCCTTCCCACCGCCCAACCCCCAACGACAAACCAAAAACTAAAGGCCGCTGCCGTCGAGTTGGAGGCTGCATTTCTGGCCGAAATGCTCAAGTCTTCGGGTCTGGGTAAAACCAGCCAGTCCTTTGGCGGCGGCGCGGGTGAGGATCAGTTCGCCTCGTTCCTTGTGCAGCATCAGGCGCGGGCGCTGGCCGAGTCCGGCGGCGTCGGGCTGTCCGAAATTCTGTTTCAGTCCATGATGGAGAAAACCAATGCCGACGAAACCTGAAACCGATCTGATCACGTCTTTGGAAGAGGTGCTGGACCTTGAGAGGGCCGCGCTTGTCGATGGCGATCTGGATCGGTTGAATCACATGGCGCCGGAAAAGGAAAAGCTGATCGGTGCGATCAATGAGCTGCAGGTGCTGGACAGTGCCGAATTGATTCGCCTGCAACAAAAGGTCGAGCGGAATCAGGCGCTGTTGAACAGTGCGGCCGAAGGGATTCGCGCCGTGGCCAGCCGCATGGCCGAATTGCGTCGTGTACGGCAGGAATTCAGTACCTATGGGGCGAATGGTCAGCGCAACGGATACACCATGCGCCACCATGCCAAGCTGGAGAAACGGGCTTAGCGTCGGGTTTGATTCAAATCCTAAGTTTCTGATTGGGGCGCTTTAGCACTCCGTTAGGGGATCAGGGTCAAAGGTGGTCGGGCACCTGAAACAGCAGGTGGCGCGAACAGCCGGACGGCGGATCGCAGTGATCAGAAAGACGTTAAAGCCCGCAGATGGTGCGGGGTTAGCACGGGCGCAAAGGGCCCATACGTAAAAAGGAAGAAGCTATGTCCAGCATTCTGACCAACAATGGCGCAATGGTTGCGCTGCAGACCCTGAAATCGGTCAACAAGAACCTGGCAATGACCCAGAACGCGATCTCGACCGGTAAGGACGTCGCGACTGCCAAAGACAACTCGGCCGTCTGGGCGATCTCGAAAGTGATGGAATCCGACGTCAAAGGCTTCAATGCGATCAAGGACAGCCTGGCGCTGGGTGAATCGACCGTTGCGGTGGCGCGGAACGCGTCGGAGACCGTGACCGATCTGCTGAACCAGATGAAAGGCAAGATCGTCGCGGCGCAAGAAGACAACGTGGACCGCGGCAAGATCAACGCAGACGTGAGCGCGCTGAAGGATCAGATCGAATCCGTCGTTGGTGCGGCGCAGTTCAACGGTCTGAATCTGGTCAACGGGTCCTCGGGTCCGGCATCGATTCTGTCGTCGCTGGATCGTGATGCCGGCGGTAATGTCTCGGCTTCATCGATCAGCGTTGCCGCGCAGGATCTGTCGGTGGGTGGCTACACGGCCAAGGGTGTTCTGGCGGGGTCGGATAACGTGACCACCGACAATGACACTGCCGGTTTCACCATGGATAAGACCGGTGGTACTGGTGACATCGTGATCGACAGCTCGACCGACAACTTCGAGGCGGGTGACAAGGTCTCGATTGCGGTGGGTGATCAGGTTGCGACCTACACCATCCAAGCCTCCGATCTGGATCCGTCGGGCACCTATGATGCGGCCTATACCGATGCCGTTGTTGCCGTGGGTCTGAAAAACAAGATCGACTCTCTGGGTGTCACCGGTGTCGCGATTGACTACGACTCGGGCGACCCTGGGCGTTTGACATTCGTGACCGGTACCGCAACTGCGGGCGCTGATGCGGATCGTGATGTGACCGTTGCGGCACAGTTCACCAACGCCGGTGCTGGTGGTCTTGGTGCCCTGGATTCGATCGACGTTTCCACGGATGCGGGTGCATTGGCTGCTTTGGGTACCATCGAAACGCTGATCGACACGGCCATTGATGCCTCAGCCGCCTTCGGCTCGGCGCAGGGTCGGATCGAGACGCAGAAAGAGTTCATCTCGAACCTGTCGGACTCGTTCAAATCCGGCATCGGCTCTTTGGTTGACGCCGACATGGAAGAGACCTCGGCCCGTCTGCAGGCCCTGCAGGTGCAGCAGCAGCTGGCGACACAGTCGCTGTCGATTGCCAACCAGGCACCGCAGTCGATCCTGTCTCTGTTCCGTTAATCTTTGGAACCTGGTCGGGGCGTGGAAACGCGCCCCGACACTGACCGGCAAAAGACGGCTTATTGGAAGGATTTCAAGTGACACCGCACTCTCTTGCACAGCGAGCCTATGCGCAGACCGCCGCGCCCACCCGCACCCCGCGCGACACCGAATACGAGGCAATCTCAAAGATCACGCATCGGCTCAAGGCCGCTGCCGCCCGACAAAAGACAGATTTTGGCGGATTCGTTCAGGCCCTGCACGAAAATCGCCGCCTTTGGAGTGTGCTGGCCAGTGGCGTCACCGATTCCGACAATGGATTGCCCAATGAGCTGCGGGCGCGGATTTTCTATCTGGCCGAGTTTACCGAACAGCACAGCAGTCAGGTTTTGGGCAATAAGGCCACTGTTGAACCATTGTTGGAGATCAACATGGCCGTTCTGCGGGGTCTTCGGCAGATGAGGGCCACCTGATGGGCGGGTTGGTTCTGAAACTGGCACCGAAAGAAAGGGTGCTGATCAACGGTGTTGTTGTCGAAAACGGGGACCGGCGCAGCCGGTTCTCTATCATGACGCCAGAGGCGAATGTTCTGCGTCTGCGGGATGCCATTCACCCTGATGAGGTGAACACCCCGGTCCGGCGCGTATGTTATGCGACGCAGCTTGTTCTGTCGGGCGATATGGCCCCCGAACAGGCCCGCCAGCAATTGCTGCGGCGGGTCGAAGAACTGAGCCAGGTCTTCACCGATGCGGACAGCCGCCGTGTTCTGTCCGAGGCGACCGAGGCACTGTTGGCCGAGCAGTATTACAAGTGTCTGAAATCCTTGCGCGCCCTGTTGCCGCGCGAAGAGCGTTTGATGGCGTATCAGCAATGACCTTTCAACCTGTCATCCCCACAGGCGGTATCGTCGGCTGGCGGTTTCTGCAGCGCACCTATGACGCGCAGCTGGACAGCTTTTCGTCCTCCTCCGTCAATGAGAGGGAGACGCAGTATTTTCTGGACAATATCGGTAAGGTTGAAACGGCCGAGGATCTGGTCTCGGACCGGCGACTGTTGCAGGTGGCACTGGGGGCTTTTGGGTTGGAGGAGGATATCAACAACCGCTATTTCATCCAGAAAATCCTGTCCGATGGCACCAGCGCCGAAGACGCCCTTTCGAACCGCTTGTCCGATGGGCGGTATCGGGAATTTGCCGAGGCTTTCGGTCTGGGCCCTGGTGAGATACGGAGGACAGGTCTTGTGACCTTCATGGAGGACATTGTCCGTAACAATGTCGTCTCGCGTTTTGAAGTGGCGGTGGGCCAATCTGATGAAACCATGCGGATTGCCCTTTACGCGCAGCATGCGCTTGCTGATCTGGCGTCAGAGAGCAGCAGCAAGGATACCAAGTGGTTTGATTTGATGGGCCTGCCACCGCTGCGCAACATGATGGAAACGGCGCTTGGGCTGCCATCGAGTTTTGCCCAGCTGGACCTCGACCGTCAGCTTGAGGTTTTCAAAGGCCGGCTTTCGGGGCTGACGGGATCGGATGATCTGGCGCAATTCACGGATGAAGACGCCGTGGCGCAGCTCACCGACCGCTTTCTGGCCCGCAGCCAGATCGCGCAGTTGCAAAGCACGATGTCACCTGCGCAAACGGCCCTGATCTTGCTGGGCGGCTAGGACCGGGCTGCACAATACAGTCCCAGAGGGTCAGGAGACCGTCACGCGTCCAGAACTGCGTCCGCGGCTGTACGTAGCGCAAAGGATGTCACCGGCTGGGACACGTTGTGCAGTTTGACCTCGCCCAGCGGAACCGCATTTGCGCAGGCGGGCTGAATATCGGCTGACACAACGATCCGGTGGCCGAGCTTTTTGCCATATTCGCCAAGCCGCGCTGCCACGTTCGCCGCCTGCCCGATAACGGTGAAATCCAGCCGCTCTCGCGACCCTATATTGCCATAGGTCACACGCCCATAGGCGACGCCGATCGAGCAATCGCAATGGGTGTCAGACCCGGATTGGCGCAGCTCACCCAGTTTTTCGACGATTTCGGTTGCGGATTTCTGGGCGTTGCCACGCGCCGCATCCGGGTCGTCGCCTGCGGGGAACACGGCCAATACCGCGTCTCCGATGAACTTCAGCACTTCGCCGCCATTGTCATGCACAATACCCGACACGGTTTCGAAGAAATCGTTCAGCAGGTTGATATAGGCGGCGCGGCAAAGGCGTTCTTCCAGACTGGTTGAGTTGCGCAGGTCGCAGAACATGATGGCGGCGTCGATCTCATCGCCATCGCCACGCCGTATCTCACCCCCCAACACCCGCGCGCCCGAGCGTTTGCCGACATAGGTCTCTAGCAGCACCTGCGCATTCTCGCGCTGCATGAAGACCTCATAGTACCGGGCAATCACGGCAGAACATTCAAACACCAGCCCAAGATTTTCGGTGGTAAAGCCATCGGGGTGGTCGCAGGTCAGGGTCAGAACATTGGTTCGCCCGTCCGAGAACGGCAGCGGCATGGCAACATAGTCGGTGGCCCCTTTGGCGCGCAAATCCTCCATGATCGGAAAGCTGTTATGCGGGTTTTCGTCGTTCAGCCGCTGACGCACGCCGCCCAACCCGTTCGACACATGGCGCAGGGGACTGTTGATATAGGCTGGGTGGTCATGGATTTCATAGGTGGGCACGTTGGTCGAAATCTCTGCCTCACCCTTTTCCCAGATGTAGTGTTTGCCCGCGATCAGGGGATGCAGCGACCATGCCAGAATACTGAGGCGCTGAATCGCGAGACCATGGTCCAGCATCTTTTCGGCCAGCGCCTTGGTGAATGCCTCGGGCGTCTGGTTTTCAGATGCGCCGCGCATCAGCCAGTCGATCAGAGGGCCGCTGATATTGCCGTCTTCGGGCTCGTGCAGTTGATTTTCACCCAGATCGATCCGCGTATAAGCATCGGGCATGAAACCGATATGGCCCTGAATGCTGGTGCTTTCGGGCAGGGCGTCCTCATAGGCCCAAACGGAATTCGCAAGACGCTGCCCCGCGACGACGATGTCGTGATAGGTCGCTGTGCCTTTGAACGGGCAAAAGGTCTGAAGCTCGGTCTCTTCGCCCAGGTCGATGCACACATCCTGGCGCGGAATATAGACCGTGGCGGGCAGCCGGGTCTCATACATGACTTTGGCGTTGTGGCTTTCGGCCAGCAGGATGTCATCCCGGTAGATCGCAATCCGGCCGCTCAGGTCCTGAACCGAGATGCCATAGCCTTTGGTCTTTGGGGTGGTGTGGATGTTCATCATCAGACTCCCTGACGCGAGTCCTTATAGGATGGGCCTTTCCGCACCGCTTTCCAAGGGGGTCGGGCTGGTTTTGCCACACAGGCCCTGTGCGCGGTGGCAGGTTCAGACCATCTGGATCACATCTTTTTCGATGGACAGCATATAGCCCTTTTTGGCGATATTCTTGACCAACAGCTCACTGACCATCTGATTGCCCAAGGCATCCCGCAGTCGCTTGATGCGGGTGGCACCGGCGGCCTCATCGCAATCGGCAGCGTCCCGGCCCGAGATTACGGATTCAATCTGGGCACCGGACAGGACCTCATCATCCAAACGCGATTCAGCCAGTACCGACAGGGTTTCCATCGCGGCGGGGGTCAGTTTGAAATCCATGTTGTTGAGGTAGACGGTGTTTTCCTCGCGGCTGATCAGCAGGGATGTGACCTGAATGCCATTGCGTTCGATCTGCGCCATGCGACGGTTCAGGAAGACCAGCATCACCAGAAACACCAGGGCCGAGATCAGCATCGCGCTGGCAAAGACCAGCAGCACAAAGATCACCATGCGATAGCTGGACAGCGTGTCGGCAAAGGCGGTGCCGGACTGGGCCAGAATCTCCAACAATCGGATTTCGGTTTGCGAGGTCAGGTCGCTTTCGATGAACAGCCGTTCAACCCGAGCGTTAAAGGCGTTGGCGTCGGGCAGGGTCCAGAACAGGAACACCGCCGCCGTTACCAGAATCAAAACGATCGCCGCGATGCCCGCGCCGACCAGCCTGACACCGGACCGGCGGGCCTCAGTAACGGAGATAGAATTGTCCGGCATTGGCCTTCCTCTTATCCAACCCTTCCGGTCCGAAAACGGACATGACGTTCAGCAGGGTCCAGCCCGACCTTTGCAGGCGCTGGGCGACTTCGCGTTTTGCCTGGCCTTTGTCGCAGGCAGACACCTGCATGACACCGTAATGCAGGCGCAGCGGGTTGTCCTGTTTGGCCTTGTAATCGGCATAGCAATCGGCCGCCGCAGCGGCAGAGCCAAGCGATAGCAGGGCAATCAGGACCAGAGAAGAGAGGATCTGTTTCATAGGCCGCATCCTGCGCATGGGTTGGCGGGATATTCAATAACCTAAGGGGGTTCGGGGACCTGATATCGAATAACATCCCCGCGTTATTGCTTGTCTGAAGGGCGCAGGCCCAGTGTCGGGTCATCGAGCACACGGCCCGTCACCCGGGCTTTCCAAGACGACTGAAGGACACACACCATGCATAAGAAATTCATCGCCCTGATCATAGCTTCGGCTGTTGCCATCACCGGGGTGTCTGCCTCGCAGGCGCGGGCCGCAGATGCCGAGGACATTATCGGTGGTCTTGCGGCGCTGGCGCTGTTGGGCGTCGCGGTCAAGCACTTTAACGACGAGCGCAAACAGAACACCGTGACGCACAACTACAACCACGTCTATCAGCTGCCCAAGCAGCCAGCCTACACCAAGCCCAAGCCGAAACCGCATCATGTCCGCCCGCTGCCCAAACATGTGGCCCGCTATAACCTGCCGCAGCGCTGCCTGCGGACCTTCAAGGCTTATTCACACAACAAACGCCTGTTGGGGCAGACTTGTCTGAAAAATCACTACAAATACGCCAAAAGCCTGCCGCACCAGTGCAAGGTGAAGTTCTGGAATGGCAAAAAGACCAAGCGGGCATATCACCCCGGCTGTCTGCGCCAGAACGGTTACCGGATCAGTTACAAGTAACGTGTTTCGAGCAGGAGCGGCGCCACAGAAGCGCCGCGCAGAGAGGGGGTGGTGCAAGCTGCCCTCTCTTTTTTTGGCTTGCGATGCTGTGTGAAACGCTGTTTTCCGGGGGTATGACGCAACCGGATTACGAAATTGAAAAGGCCGCCCATGCGCAGGGCTATCTGCGCATCGCGGGCGTGGACGAGGTCGGGCGCGGGCCATTGGCCGGGCCGGTGGTGGCCGCTGCAGTGGTTCTGAACCCGGCAGATATCCCCGAAGGGCTGAATGATTCCAAGAAACTGACGGCTAAGCGCCGTGCCACGCTTGAGGCCGCCCTGCGCGAATGTGCAGAAGTTGCAATTGCCGAGGCATCGGTGGCCGAGATCGACGAACACAACATCTTGCGCGCCTCGCATCTGGCGATGGAACGCGCGGTGGCGGCGCTGGATCCGCCGCCCGACTATCTGCTGATCGATGGAAACATGATTCCGCGCGGGCTGACGATTCCGGCGCAGGCCGTGGTGCAAGGCGACGCGCATTCGGTGTCGATTGCGGCGGCCTCGATCGTTGCAAAAAACTGGCGCGATCAACTGATGGTGGATTTGGCGCAACAGCATCCGGGCTACGGGTGGGAAACAAATGCAGGTTATCCGTCAAAACAACACAGGGACGCGCTGCGAAATCTTGGTGTAACCCCACACCATAGACGTTCGTTCAAACCGGTCCACAATATCTTGTATCAAGAGTAAATTGTAAGTCTCTGATTCAAAAAAGAAATTGACGGCGAATCGTCTTTGACTCATCCTTGTCTCAACCAAATGAGCGCAAAAGCGCCGTGGACACTTGAGGCAGTGATATGACTACGACCACCAAAAAGGGCGCAAAAGCGCTCCCTTTAAACACGATTCTATCCGGGGACTGCATCGATGTGATGAACAGTCTGCCCGAGGCATCTGTTGATTTGATTTTCGCAGATCCGCCCTATAACTTGCAGCTCAAAGGCCAGTTGCATCGCCCGGATAACTCTCAGGTGGATGCGGTTGACGATCACTGGGATCAGTTTTCCAGCTTTGGGGCTTATGACCAGTTCACGCGCGAATGGCTGAAGGCGGCGCATCGGTTGCTGAAGCCCAACGGGGCGATTTGGGTGATCGGGTCTTATCACAACATTTTCCGCGTTGGTTCGGCCCTGCAGGATGCGGGCTATTGGATTTTGAATGACGTCGTGTGGCGCAAGTCGAATCCGATGCCGAACTTCCGTGGCAAGCGGTTCACCAATGCGCATGAAACAATGATCTGGGCGTCCAAGCAGGAAGGCGCAAAGTACACGTTCAATTACGAGGCGTTGAAGGCGCTGAATGAAGGCGTGCAGATGCGCAGCGATTGGGTGCTGCCGATCTGCACCGGGCACGAGCGTCTCAAGGATGAAAACGGTGACAAGGCGCATCCGACGCAAAAACCGGAATCGCTGTTGCACCGCGTTCTGGTCGGCTCGACCAATCCCGGCGATGTGATTTTGGACCCCTTCTTTGGCACCGGCACGACCGGTGCGGTGGCCAAGATGCTGGGGCGCGAATTCATCGGCATCGAGCGCGAGGAAAGCTATCGCAAAGTGGCCGAAAAGCGCATCTCCAAGGTTCGTAAATTCGACCGCGAGGCGCTGGAGGTCAGCGCCAGCAAACGCGCCGAGCCGCGCGTGCCCTTTGGCCAGCTGGTCGAACGCGGCATGCTGCGCCCGGGCGAAGAGCTTTACTCCATGAACCAGCGCCACAAGGCCAAGGTGCGCGCCGATGGCACGCTGGTCGGCGACAACGTCAAGGGCTCGATCCACCAAGTGGGCGCGCATCTGGAAAACGCGCCGTCATGCAACGGTTGGACCTACTGGTGCTTTAAGCGCGACGGCAAAACGGTGCCGATTGACGTGCTGCGTCAGCAGATCCGCGCGGAGCTGCACAACTGATTTCACGAATACCGCCGGTGCCTGTGGCCTGACACAAGGCACTACGCCTTGCCCCGCCGTTCTCGGCGGGGTCTTTTGTTTTCTTCACATTCTTGTTTCTGTATGAGTTCCTTAAAGCCCGCAGCGCAGCGAGGGAGCCTCAGCAATGTCGGATACCACAGTCGGCGAGTCCCGTTTTGGTCGGTTTTTTGTAACCCAGCCCGAAACATACGATCTGGACAACAAATACACCGAGGCCGCTTTGGAACGGCACAAGCGCGAAGGGTTGGAGCTGGCCGTCCGAGCCCGCTGGATTGCGATGGGGCTGACCGGGGTGTTGCTGGTCTTTCTCAACCCTGCTTGGGACGTGATGTGGTATCATTTCATCCTGCTTTTGATCTGCGCGAATGGCTGGCTGATCCGGCGGGCGGGTCGTGTTGGGCAGTCTCGGGTCGAGCTGCTGCTGATTTTCGTCGATCTGCTGATCATGACCCTGGGTATGATCGTTCCGAACCCGTTCAGTGATGATGTGCGCCCGCTGGCGATGCAGTACCGGTTCGACAACTTTCAGTATTTCTTCATCATTCTGGCTGCGGGGACACTGGCCTATTCCTGGCGCACGGTGATTGCGCTTGGATCCTGGACCGCAGGCATATGGACGGCGGGATGGATCATCGCGTGGTGGGTGGCGACCCCGATGCCCGACCTCAGCGAACGGGTGGCCGGGGCTTTGGCCGGGTTCCCTGATGTGGCCGAGTTGCTGGACCCCAACAGCTTTGATCCATCGCTGCGCATACAGCAGGTGATTGTCTTCATGATGGTTGCGGTGACTTTGGGCGTGTCGATGCGGCGGCTCAACCGGTTGCTGATGACCAATGCGGGGTTGGAGAGGGAGCGGGCGAACCTGTCGCGGTATTTCTCACCCAATGTGGTCGAGGAGCTGAGCCAGAATGACGAGCCGCTCAAGCAGGTGCGCAAAGAGAATATCGCCGTGCTGTTTGTCGATATCGTCGGGTTCACAAAATACGCTGCCGGGCGCGATCCCTATGAGGTGATCGAGGTTTTGCGGGGGTTTCATGCACGGATGGAAACCGAAGTATTTCGCCACCACGGGACGCTGGACAAGTATCTGGGCGATGGGTTGATGGCGACCTTTGGAACGCCGGTTCCCACACCTTTGGATGCCAGTAACGCATTGGCCTGCGCCCGTGCGATGGTCGAGGTGATGAACCGTTGGAACACCGAGCGCCGTCGGGCAGGCGAGCCCGAGATACATGTGGGGATCGGGGTGCACTACGGGGCCGTTGTTCTGGGTGACATCGGAGCCAACCGATTGGAGTTTGCAGTGATCGGGGATGCGGTGAACGTGGCCGCCAAGTTAGAGGCGCTGACCCGCGAGTTGCAGGCCCGGGTGGTGATCAGTGACGCGGTGCGGGACCAGTTGCGAAACGAAGGCAACAGCGCGCCGGAACTGATGACAGGCTTTGACAGGCGCGCAAACTATGCCGTTCGGGGGGTCGTCGCGCCGATGGACGTGTGGGAACTGAAGGGTTAGGGGCTCCCGCCCGTTGCCCCTGCATCAAAGATGCAAGGCCACCCGTTGGGCCCGGCAGCGCGCTGGCGCGCGCTGCGGTCAGGCCCGTGGGTGCGGGTTTTCTGCGCGATTATAGAGCGTCCAATCTGTAACCTCGGGGTAGTATTGGCGCCGCCAAGCGCGGACGCGGGGGTTCATGACGCGCCGCCACAGCGGTGGGATCATGGCCGCGACGGTCATCACCGGGTAGCCATAGGGCAGTTGTGGGGCTGCGTCTTCGGAATGGTGTTGCAGCAGGGGAAAGCGGCGGTTGGGCTTGTAATGGTGGTCGGAATGGCGCTGCAGGTTGATCAGCAGCCAGTTCGACGCTTTTTGCGAGGCATTCCACGAATGGCGCGGCTGGATGTGTTCGTATTTTCCGTCGCCCAGATGTTTGCGGGTCAGGCCGTAATGTTCGACATAGTTGACCAGTTCGAGCTGCCAGATGGCCGTGCCCGCCTGAATCAGGAACAGGGCGAGGCCGGGCAGTCCTCCGATCAGCAGCGCCAGAGCCAGCATCGCGCCTTGCAGCGCCCAGTAGCGCCAGAACGGGTTTGCTGCGTCTGTCCAGGGGCGATCTTTGCGGGCGAGTTTTTCGCGTTCGGCCCGGAAGGCCGAGGTCAGGCAGGCGATCAGGACGCGTGGGTAAAAACGGTGGAACCCTTCGTTATAGCGCGCGGTCACCGGATCGCGCGGCGTTCCGACATAGCGGTGATGGACCAGCAGGTGCTCGGACCGGAAATGCGAATAAAGCACCATCGCCAGAAGGATATCCCCCAGCCAGCGTTCGAACCGGCCTTTCTGGTGCATCAGCTCGTGGCTGTAATTGATGCCGATCGTGCCCGAGATCACACCCATGCCAAAAAACAGCCCGATCTTGGCCGGTGTGGACAGATGGTCGGTATGGGTGGCGTACCAGATCAGCCCATAGAGGGTGAGGAACTGCACCGGCACCCATAGTTTGGTCAGCAGAATGTACCAGCGCAGGACCGTGTCGGGCGTGTCGGGGTCAGCGTTACCCAGTTCCAGCCCGGTCAGCCGGTCCAGCACAGCAAAGGCCCACCAGGTCGACAGAGGGACCAGCAAGACCCACCAGCCGCCCGCGACCGCCGCGAACCAGATCAGAGGGATCAGCAGGAATGAGACCCAGAACGGCAGGGCCGATTGCCAGCGGGACAAAGTGGCTGATGCGATCATTCTTGACCTCCGAACACCTGGGGTGAGCCTAGCCCCAGCCTGATATATAGTACAATGGTGACCGGGCGTTACGGATTGCGCCAGAGGTCATGGGCCTTGCGCATCACGGTCGGCAGGTCGCTGGGTCGAAAATCATGTTTGCCGATCAGGATCAGACCGTCTGGGATTGGTTCCGACAGGGTGGCCGACCAGACGCGCAGGATCAAATGAAAATGGGTGAAGGTATGGCGCACCTCGCCCGCAAGCATTTGCCACTGCGCTGCAAAAGGTGGGGCCTCGGCGGGGTTTTCCGACCAGTCTGAGCCGGGCCAGCCCAGCATACCGCCCAGCAGGCCCTTGTCGGGGCGGCGTTCAAGCAACAGGGCGCCATCGGCGTCTTGAGCGATGTAGATATGGCCGTAGCGCGTGGGTTTGGGCTTTTTCGGGGTTTTGCGCGGCAGGTCAGGCTGCGTGCCGGCAACACGGGCCTGACACGGGTCGCGCAGCGGGCAGATGCCACAGGCCGGGGATTTCGGTGTGCAAATCGTCGCGCCCAGATCCATCACCGCCTGCGCATAATCGCCGGGGCGCGTGTCGGGCGTCAACGCGCTTGCCTTGTCCTTTAGCAGGGGTTTTGAGCCGGGCAGCGGGTCGTGGATGTCGTAAAGGCGCGCCATGACGCGTTCGACATTGCCGTCCAGAACGGTTTCAGGCCGGTCAAAGGCAATGGCCGAAATGGCGGCAGCGGTATAGGGGCCGATGCCGGGCAACTTCAGCAAGGCGTCATAAGTGTCGGGGAATTTGCCACCATGGTCCTGCGCAACCACGCGGGCGCATTTCAACAGGTTGCGGGCGCGGGCGTAATAGCCCAGCCCGGCCCACTCTCCCATGACCTGGTCATCGGGGGCCGCTGCCAGCGCCTCAACCGTCGGCCAACGCGTTGTAAAGCGGGTGAAATAGTCACGAACGGCGGCCACGGTTGTCTGTTGCAGCATCACCTCGGACAGCCATACGCGATAGGGGTCCGGCACGACGCCCGCCGCCCGATCCGCCGGGCCAACACGCCACGGCATCTCGCGGGCGTGGCGATCGTACCAGTCCAGCAGGGCAAGGCTCAGGTCAAAGTCACCGGTGTCACGCAATTTTTAACTATCTCCCTGTCGGGTTTCGCTGGCGCCTGTAGCTGTGCCCTTTACAATAGCGGCGCAGGAGTTGGAAACCAGATGCAGCGCAGACGTTCTTCGACCCGCGGGTTCAAACGCACCGCGACATTGCTGAACGGCCAGATTCGGCGGGCCGGTGAAAGCCGGGGCTTTGCCGTATCGCGCCTGCTGACCCATTGGGCCGAGATCGTCGGTCAGGATCTGGCCGCCATCGCGCGCCCGGTCAAGGTAGGCTATGGCCGCGAAGGAATGGGGGCGACGCTGACGGTGCTGACGACAGGCCCGCAGGCCCCGATGCTGGAAATGCAAAAGGAATCCCTGCGCGGCAAGGTGAATGCGGTTTACGGCTATAACGCCATCAGCCGGGTGCGCATCACTCAGACCGCTCCGACCGGATTTGCCGAGGGGCAGGCCAGTTTCGATCACAAGCCGAAATCGATCAAACCCAGGATCGACCCAGAAATTGCCGCCGAGGCCGACCGGGCCGCAGGTGACGTTCACGACAATGATCTGCGTGCAGCCCTTGAACGTCTGGGCCGTAACGTTTTATCCAAGCAAAAACGCTGAGAAAGGGCTGAGAGATGAGCCGTATTGCAACCGGAATCTGCGCGGCTGTTGCCGTGGCCGCAGGCGGCTATTGGCTGTCGCTGTCGAATTCCACCACTTCCTATCCGCTGATCAGCAGCGCCGAGGCACAAGAGGCCGAGCTGGACACCTCGACCATTGTCGAGATGACGCTGGGGGCCGAGGACGCACCGGTCGAGATCATCGAGTACGCCTCGTACACCTGCCCGCATTGCGCGAATTTCCACAATGGCGCGTTCAAGCAGCTGAAAGAGGATTTCATCGACACCGGCAAGGTCAAATTCATCTACCGTGAGGTGTATTTTGACCGCTATGGCCTGTGGGCCTCGATGGTGGCGCGGTGTGACGGCCCTGAAAAGTTCTTTGGCATCTCGGATCTGATCTATGAAGGCCAGTCCGAATGGACGCGCGCGGGTGGCCCGGCCGAGATCGTCGACGAATTGCGCAAGATCGGGCGTCTGGCCGGGATCGACAATGATCAGCTTGAGGCCTGTCTGCAGGACGGTACCAACGCGCAGACGCTGGTCGCGTGGTATCAGGAAAATGCCGAACGTGATGGCGTGCAGGCCACACCGTCCTTTGTTGTGAACGGCAAGAAGGTCGACAACCAGTCGTATTCTGAATTCAAACAGCTGATCGAAGACGAACTGGGCAGCTAAGTACCTGACGCGACCGGCCTGTAACTGGCCGGTCGCCCTAGGGTGACGGTGCGATCTGCAACAGCATCTGCCGCACCTTGTCCCCCTCATCCACCTGCAAACGCACCGGGAGTGTCAGGACCTTGCTGCGGAAGGCAGTGGGCAGGCGCACGGCGTCTTTTTCGGTGGTCACCATCTGTGCACCCAGCAGGCGTGCCTCGTTTTCCAGCCGAGTCATCAGGGCAGGTGTCAGGGGTTGGTGATCATCCAGCGCTTCGGACCGCAGCAATTTTGCGCCCTGTTGGCGCAAAGTGCGAAAGAACTTCTCGGGGTGCCCGATCCCGGCAAAGGCCAGAACCGGCGTATCCGTCCAGTCCATGCCCGTCTGTAGCGGAGCGACTTCTCCGGTCGCGTGCGGCACTGTCAGGGCGCTGCTCCAGCGATCTGCGAACTGGCTTTGGGCCTCGGCATCCCCCAGTGACAGCACCAGATCGGCCCGTTGCAGGCCGACATCCACCGGCTCACGCAGGGGGCCTGCGGGCAGGCACAGGCCGTTTCCGAACCCGCGTGCCGCATCCACAACAATGACCGAGAAATCCTTGGCGACCGAGGGGTTCTGAAACCCGTCATCCAGCAGGATCACGGTCGCCCCGGCCTTTGCGGCAGCTTGTGCCCCTGCGGCGCGATCCTTGGCCACCCACACTTCGGCAAAGGCGGCCAGCAGCAGCGGCTCGTCCCCCACCTGTGCGGCGGTGTGTTTGGCAGGGTCCACGCGTACGGGCCCCTCCAGCGATCCGCCATGGCCGCGAGTGACCACGTGGGTCGTGTGCCATGCGTCGCGCAATTGCTCGATCATCCAGATCACGGTGGGGGTTTTGCCGGTGCCGCCTGCATTCAGGTTGCCGATACAGATCACCGGGACCCCCGGTTTCACACCGGCCTCAGACTTCACCCGACGTGCTGTGGCCGCCGCATAGATCCGCCCCAGAGGGGCCAGCAGTCTGGCGCGGAAATCCAGTTGCCCGGGCGCGGTATTCCAGAAATCAGGTGCGCGCATCATCTGTCCCCCGCCGATCCAGATAGTCCTGTACCATATCAATCAGGCGATCCGTTTGCGGCGCACCCTCAGACACGATCTGCCAGCCGGCCAATGCCATGTCTGCGGCGCGATCCGGCGAAAGCAACTCGACCACGGCGTTGCCCAGTTCGGTCGCGGTTTTCACCATACGCGCCGCGCCGCCGCGATCCAACTGATCATAGGTCTGCTGATGGCGGTGCACAAACGGTCCATGCACGACCGACGACCCCAGCGCGACTGCGACAAGGGGATCATGCCCTCCGGCCCCGCGCTCCAGCGAATTGCCCATGAACGTGACCGGCGACACCCGGTGCCACAGGCCAAGATCATCGCGTTCTGCGGATAGAATGACCTGCGAGGTATCCTCGATCTGCCCGGTTGCATCCCAGTTGGAGCAGCGCAGGTCCATATTTTCGAGGCGGCGACGCAGCGGCTCGGCTTCGGCCGTATCGGCCACATGCAGAACCAGTGTCAGCCGCGGCAACATGCGCATCGCCTGACGATGGGCGCTGAGGACCGAGATGAATTCTTTGTTGCCGACGCAGGCGGCAAGCCAGACCGGGCGACCGGCGAGGGCGTGATTGGTCTCGATTAGTTCATCTTCGGGCCATGGCTTTGGATTCGGGCTGACTTGCAGCGGGGGCGATTCATTGACCTTGTTCGACGCGATCCCCAACCTGCGGATCGTCCGGCTGGTTTCCGAGGTTGTGGTCAGGATCGTCCTGAAACAATCCAGAGTATAACGCGTGATATCCGGCAGCCATCGTGCGCCACGTGCGGTTCGGATGTCGATCTGCGCTTCGATCAGGATCAGAGGGATGCCGCGTTCCTCGGCACGGGTGATCACGTTGGGCATCAGCCCGCCCCCGACCCAAAGCCCCAGATCGGGCTGCCAATGGTCCAGAAAGGCCCGTGCTGCGCCGGTCTGTTCCAGCGGCAGGTTGATCAGCAGGTAGTCATCCAGATCCCACTGCCGCACATCCGCATCGGGCGGGGCGGTCAGCAGGATGTTCAGTGTGGGTCGGATCTGCTGCAGCCGTTGGCAGAAATCCACCACGGCCCGTTGCCTGTGTTGGGCGTCGATATGCACCCAGATCAACTCGCCCTCGGGGCGCGGCGTGCCGGTGTGACTGGCCGCGTCAGACACGCCCCAGGACAGCACCCGATAGGCCGCCAGGCTGAGAGAGCGCGGCTTGCTCATGACCCGATACCGCTGCTGTTGGGGTCAAGCTGCGCGTGCAGGGCGTTATGCACGAAACGGCCTGCGGCGACGACGCCGTTCAGGCGCGGATGCGCATTGTTGAACCGCAACGGATGATTCAGCCGGTCCGAACACAGACCGCCCGCCTCGCGAATGATCAGATCCCCGGCGGCGATGTCCCATTCCCAACTGGGTCTGAGTGTCAGCATCCCGTCAAACCGCCCTTGCCCTACCAAAGCCATGCGGTAGGCCAGTGACGGGCGATAGGCCCGTTGAAACGCGGGGACCTGACCGTCTTGCCAATGGCGTGGGTCCATGTTGGGCTTGGCGGCCAAAAGTTCGGCCGTTTTCAGGTCCGTGATGCCAGAGGTGTGGATCGCGTGCCCGTTCAACGTCGCGCCCTCATCCTTGGCCGCCGCATACAGCAGATCGCGTTGCGGCAGGTAAATCACGGCGGCCACGACCTCACCCTGTTCGGCGACGGCCAGCGAATGTGCCCATGTGCGGGAGCCTTCGGCAAAGCTGCGGGTGCCGTCGATCGGGTCGATGATGAACACGCGGTCGCGCGTCAGGCGATCGGTGGAATCCTCAGTCTCTTCGCTTAGCCAGCCATAGCCCGGGCGGGCGGCTGGCAGGCGCTGTTCCAGCATAGCGTTGACGGCCAGATCGGCCTCGGTCACGGGGCCTGCGCCGTCCGGTTTGTCCCACCGTTGCGCCGTTGTGCCCGTATATCGCGTGGCAATCTTTCCCGCCTCGCGGGCGGCGTCGATCAACAGATGCAGGTCAGCTGCCGGCAAGTGTCATTCCTTCGATCAGCACCGACGGCACCACCCGCGACAGATGCGGCCGCGCATCATTGGCCGGGATGATCCGTTTCAGCATATCGCGCAGGTTGCCCGCGATGGTGCATTCATTGACCGGGTGCGTGATCTCACCGTTTTCAACCCAAAACCCTGACGCGCCGCGCGAATAGTCACCGGTGTTGGGGTTGATGGTCGATCCGATCATCGACGTGACCAAAAGGCCGGTGCCCATGTCACGCAACAGGTCTGCACGGCTGTGACTGCCCGGCGTCAGGCTCACGTTCCAGCTGCTGGGCGAAGGGGGGCCGGATACGCCACGCGCGGCGTTCCCCGTTGATGCCATATCCAGCTTGCGCCCGCTGGACAGGTCCAGCGTCCAGCCGGTCAGAATGCCGTTTTCGACAATGGCACGCCGCTGGGTCGCCAGCCCCTCGGCATCGAAAGGGCGCGAGCCCGAGATGCGTGGCCGGTGCGGGTTTTCGATCAGCGACAGATGTGCGGGCAGGACCTGTTCGCCAAGGCAATCCTTGAGCCATGAGGCCCCTCGCGCGATCGCCGCCCCGTTGCTGGCCCCCAGCAGATGTCCGATCAGCGAAGACGAAATACGTTCGTCAAACAGCACCGGGAAACTGCCGGTCGCGGGCTTTTGGGCCCCAACCATGGCCACAACGCGCTCACCTGCCGTGCGCCCGATTTCAGAGGGGCTGCGCAGGTCGCATTGAAAGGTGCGGCTGTCGCCGTCATAGTCGCGCTCCATCCCGGTGCCTTCGCCGGAAATGGCCACGCACGAGGTGGATCGGCTGCTGCGGGAATAGCCGCCAGAAAACCCGTTGGTGGCCGCCAGGTGGACGCGATGCGTGCCATAGCTTGCAGCGGCATCCGAGACTTGGGTGACACCTTCAACAGCCAGCGCTGCGGCTTCGGCCTCAAGCGCATCTTGCAGCAGGGCCTCTGAGGCCGGCTCAGGGGTGGGGTCAAACAGTTCCAGCGCGGCCAGGTCCCAACCTGTCGTCAGCTGGTCCGGTGCGGCCAGCCCGGTAAAGGGATCTTCGGGTGCCTCGCGCGCCATGGCTACCGCGCGCTCGGCCATCGTGGTCAAGGTCTCGGGGCGGCTGTCGGAACTGGACACGATGGCCTGCCGCCGACCCAGAAAGACACGCAACCCCAGATCGGTGCCTTCTGACCGTTCCGCATGTTCCAGCGCCCCGCCGCGCACCTCGACCGAAATCGATGACCCATCCAGCACAATGGCATCCGCCGCCTCGGCCCCGGCTTTGCGGGCGGCGTCCAACAGGGCCTGGCTGATCTCTTCGGGTGTACGTGTCATGCGACCTCCGGTTGTCATGCATTGGACCTAGCCTTGGACTGTCCGTCCCGCAAGACCTCTGGACGGATTGATCCCTTGTTAAACCTTGTTCGCTATGCGTGAAATCAATTGGAATGGCCGAAGGGTTTACATTTCAGGTGAAACTTCCATTAGTTGGGGCAACTAAATGATTTGCAGAACTGCAATCACAACAGGTTGAAACCTTCGTCCGTTTGGGTGGCGGTATACAGGAGTGCTTGGTTTGGCCCAGTTTTTTGTTGTCAAATTTAACGAACCCCATGTCATTGCTGTCGGCAAGGGGTCGAAGAATGTCATCAACCACTTCACGAAATCGCTGAACAACCTGAAGGTCAATGCCGAGGTTTTGACGTTTGAAGAATTGATGGCGCGCGGGCCAACCACTGATCCCAAAAGCTATGTTCTGTTGCATTACAACGAGCTTTTCGTGGTCCAGCACGACAAGGTCGATTGGCTGCGCGCGCGCGAGGCAGAGCTTACAGCCCTGGGTTACAAGATGGTTCACTCCATTGAGCAGGGCCGCGTCGTTGGTCACAAGGTACGACAGAACAAAGTTCTGACAGCCGCTGAGGTGCCCATGCCGCAACTGATTGAGGCCGGGGATCAATTTGACACGGTATTCTCAAACCAGGTGTCGAATGCGCATGTTCCGGTTCAATTGCTCAAAGAGGCCGATGAATTGGATCCAGAACGGTATAACACCGAATATGTCGATTGCCGGCATGAATTCCGTGGTGAGACCTGGAATGTCTGCATCCGGGCGCAAGCTATTGGTGAGCAGGTCCTGTTTTCCTGGATTCGCGCCGGTAAAGGACCCAGTGTGCATACCAAAGATACGCCCGTGGATGTTGAGCTGGTTCACCATTTCCACAAGAAACTCATTACGCCCAATAAAGACCAGATCAATGAGATCGCCAAAGGTGTCAAAAAGGCCCTGGGTGTCGGTCTGTATGCGCATGACATACTCCCCTGTGCCAAGACCGGGCGATTGTTTTTGTGCGAAACGAATTTCAAGTTTTATGATGGCAACCACCGGTTCCACATGGTGTCGATTGCGGACAGGCACCCCAACCCTGCAATGTTTCACGGTACAAAGGTCGGTCGCCGCATAGCGCGCGCTCTGGTGCAGGAACTTGAATTGAACCCCTAAAGCGTCTCGGGTTCAACTTGAGACACGAAAACCCTGCCATGCCTGCGGCGTACTCGGGACATTCGTGTCGCAGAGTGATTCAGGTAAAACCCGAAGCGCTTTAAAGGGGTCAGGGGCGAAGCTTGGGTAAGCTTCGCCCGGCAAGCATCACTTGATGCGCTGACCGTTGGCCAGGATGTGGCCTTCATCGGTGAATTCGATCTTGGAGTTCAGTGTGTCGGGTTCTTCGCCCGGCACCGCCATCAGACCCATCATCATGCGCGCACCCAACGCATCGCTTTCCTGCAACAGACCCATGCCGATCAGTTTGTCGATCAGCGCATTGGCCCCGACCAGTTCCAGGTTGGCGACACCTTCCGGTGCGGGCAGGCCGTCGAACTCTTCGGTATTGGTGTTGTCAAAGGTGAAATCCGCGTCGCCCGTCAGCTTTGCCCCCACCAGCGAAACCAGCAATTTGTTGATCTTCAACGAATTCAGTTCGCCCGGTGCCTCGTCCAGATTCTCCAGCGCTTCGGGGTCGAAGAAATCGGTCAGGATTTTCGCGGTTCCTGTCGTGTCCAGCGCGATGGTCGCCGGGTCGCGGGGCAGCGTACCTGCAGGGTCAAAGATGCTCCACAACACGTCCGACATGGTAAAGTCGGTCAGGTTGATGGCAAAGCCAAAGGGCTGCTCTTCTTCCGATTTCTGAACCGGGAACTCAAAGCTCAGCCCGGTTTTGGCCATCGCCATTTCGATCGGGAAGGGTAGGTCGGCAGTGGTAACGGCCAGTTTGGTGCTGTTTTGTTCAATGTCATACGCCAGGCGCTGTTCATCGAGGCTGGCGCCGAACCGGCCGCCCTCGGATTCGCTGCCCATCGAAAAGGGCTGCCCCTCGCTCGTGCCGGCAATCGCCGTCTGTCCCGCGCCATAGGTGAACAGGCCCGAAAACGCAGTGTTGCCCTTGAAGAAAGATGTCGGATCAGAGGCATCGAAATCCGAGGGGATCACGCTGATGCCTTCGAAGGTCAGATCGCTCATCGAGCCGTCGATCTTGCCGTTGCCTTCCCCCTCGGGATCGGTAAAGGCCAGATCATAGGTCAGACCCTTGGCGGTGAATTTCTGATCCATGTCGCGGTTCTCGCCGATTTTCATCTGCGAGCTGCCTTCAACCTCGGTCAGTTTGACATCAACGGCCAGGGCATCTGCGGGGATTGCCTCTCCGTCGACGGTCAGGTTGCTGAGCTTAATGCCGACGGACGGGGCTGTGTAGTCATAGGTCACGTCGTCGGGATCACCCGAGACGACCGTTTCAAGCCCGTCATGGTAGTATTCGATACCGGCCGAGAATGAGCTGTCCTCGGCACCGCCTGATATGGTCAGAGGGAAGCTTTCGGGAAAGTCGATGTTCACGGTGCCGTTGCCATTTTCCGTCAGCGTCATCTGCGGAAGGGACATCTGCATATCGCCCTCGCCGTCGAGGCCATCAACTGACATGACCAAATTGGTGATCGTGGTTACATTGCCGGAAACGGATTGTTCGGCGGTGACCGTATAGCCCATCTGGGTCAGATAGGCCTGCCAGTCCTCCCAGACCTGTTGTGCGGTGACATCGGCCAGCGCACCCTGCGTGACAACGGAGTAAGCCAAAACTGCGCCGCCGCAGCGGCGAAGGAAAACGGACATCAGAGAACCCTTCTTGATCAATTTTGCCGGCATCGTCGTGCTTGCAGCGTCGGGCGTCAAGGGGCAAGGACTGGACCCTTTCCCCGTCGGCGGGTTAGAGATTCACACAATCTCAAGCCAACGGAGGTACAGCGGTCAAATGCAGGGCAAAACCGTACTGATAACAGGGGCAAGTCGCGGCATCGGGGCCGAGGCAGGGCGCGTATTTGCCGCAGCGGGTGCAAATGTCGCGCTGGTCGCGCGCAATCGTGAACAGATCGATGCGCTGGCTGAGGCGCTGGGCGAGAACGCGATCGCCCTGCAATGCGATGTCAGCGATTTCGCGCAGGTCGAACAGGCCGTTGCCGACTGCGTCAACCGGTTTGGCGGGCTGGACGTTCTGATCGGTAATGCAGGTGTAATCGATCCGATCTTTCACCTCTCCAACGCCGATGTTGCCGCCTGGGGCGCGGCCATCGACATCAACCTCAAAGGGGTTTTCCACGGCATGCGTGCGGCCTTGCCGGTGATGCGCGCGGCAGGGGGCGGCACGGTGATCACGGTGTCATCGGGCGCAGCCTCGAACCCGATTGAGGCGTGGAGCCATTATTGCGCCTCGAAAGCCGGGGCCAAGATGCTGACCGAATGCCTGCATCTTGAGGAATCGATCCACGGTATTCGCGCGATGGGCCTGTCGCCGGGCACTGTGGCCACCGATATGCAGCGGGTGATCAAGGCCAGCGGGATCAACGCCGTCAGCCAGTTGGACTGGAGCGATCACATTCCAGCCGACTGGCCCGCGCAGGCGCTGCTGTGGATGTGCTCGGCGGACGCGGATGAGTTTCTGGGCGGCGAAATCTCATTGCGGCGCGAGGATATTCGCCAACGGGTTGGCCTGACGTGATTGATCTGACCAAATCTGACGGGCTGTGGACAGTCACGCTCAACAACCCGGACAAGGCCAACGCGCTGACGGGCGCGATGCTGACCGAACTGGCCGAGATTGCCGAGGGTGCGGGCGAGGCCCGCGCCCTGATCCTGACGGGTGCCGGTAAGGTGTTCAGCGCCGGGGCCGATCTGGATGAGGCCCGCGCGGGGCTTGCCACGTCGGACCTGTGGGAAAGGCTGTCAGGGGCGATTGCGGCGCTGCCTTGCCTGACGATTGCCGCGCTGAACGGAACGCTGGCGGGCGGCGCAAACGGGATGGCTTTGGCCTGTGACATTCGCATTGCGGTGCCGCAGGCGAAAGTCTTTTACCCGGTGATGAGGCTGGGCTTTCTGCCGCAACCGTCTGATCCGGTGCGTATGGCGGCCCTGATCGGGCCTGCGCGCACCAAGATGATCCTGATGGGCGGGCAGAAAATCACGGCGGCTGAGGCTTTTGCCTATGGTCTGGTGGATCGGGTGGTGGCCCCGGACGAACTGTTGCCCACCGCACATGCACTTGTGGCCGACAGCTTGGCCGCCGACCCCGAAATTGCCGCTGGTATTGCAAGGATGTGCCAATGAGGATGTCAGCCGTTTTGCTGCGCGTTGCCGACCCCGACGCTTTGGCCAGGTTCTACACGGACATGCTGGGCATGCGCGCGCAGGCACAGGGCCCGAACCGCCGCGTGGGGTATGCGGGGCAGGATGCTGACCTGCTGTTGATGCCCGGTGGCGGTGGCTACACCCATGACGGCGGGCAACGTTATTGGAAGATCGGGATCACCGTGCCGGATGTGGACCTTGCCGCCGCATATCTGCGCCGGAACGGGGTTGAGGTGTCGAATCCGAAACAGTTCCTCGACATCGGATACATGTGCCATCTGAAAGACCCCGAGGGCTTTGTGATCGAGTTGTTGCAGCATGATTTCCAAGGCAACCGCCCGGAAAATGCCGGTGATCCGGCCGATCCGTTTGCCAAAGCCTGCATCGGCCAGATCACCTTGCGCACCGGGGATATTGCGGCCGAGGATGCGTTTTGCCGCGCGCAGGGCATGCGATTGCTTTCGGTGCAGGATGTGGCCCAATACGGGTTCGACCTGCATTTCTATGCCTTCACGGATGAGGTTCCGCCAAATTCCGATCTCTGGTCCGTAGACAACCGCGAATGGCTGTGGAAACGCCCCTATACCACGTTGGAGTTTCAGCATCTGGCAGGCGCGCAATTCGCGCCCGCCCCGGATTATCGCGGGTTGGAGGTTCAGGGGCTGGAGGCGTCCATCCGGGATGCCTTTGGTGATCCTGTGCGCCCCGGCTGATCACCGCCCGCGCCGCTTGCCCGGTACTTTGGATCGAAATCCGGGCGGACGCTTGCGGACCCAGTTCAGGAATTTCTCCAGCCTTGGATGGGTGCGCAGTGCCTCAACCGTGTTGAAGCTGCGCGCCAGTTCGGCCTCGGACAGGGTGGCGTGCACCTCTTTGTGGCAGATGATGTGCAGCAAAACCGTGGGTCCACCCTTGCCCCCTTTGAGTTTTGGGATCAGATGGTGCAGGCTGCCGCCCCCATCCGGAATGGGGCGGTCACAAAGCGGGCAGATCGGTTCGCTGGTCGACATATCACGGACAAACTTGCGCCGGATGGCGTCAAAGGCAAGGGGACAGCAATGGCACAGGCAGTGGTAATCGGGGCCGGACCCGCCGGTCTGATGGCCGCCGAGGAACTGGCCGCCGCTGGCCACGACGTACTGGTGGCCGAGGCCAAGCCATCGGTCGCGCGTAAATTTCTGATGGCGGGCAAGTCTGGCTTGAATCTGGCCAAGGATGAGCCGTTTGACGTTTTGATGCAGGCTTATGGTGACGCCGCAGACTGGTTGCGCCCGATGATTGCCGATTGTGATGCTGCCCATGTGCAACGCTGGGCGCAGGATCTTGGGCAGGAGATATTCACAGGCTCGACCGGACGTGTGTTTCCCACGGCGATGAAAGCCTCACCGCTATTGCGGGCGTGGTTGGGGCATCTGGATGCAGCGGGCGTGCGGGTTGAGACGCGGTGGCGGTGGCTGGGCTGGGACGGCGATACATTGTTGTTTGACACGACCCAAGGCACGCGACGCGTTACGCCCGATGTCACCGTGCTGGCGCTGGGCGGGGCCAGTTGGGCGCGGTTGGGCTCAGACGGGCACTGGGCCGACACCCTGCGGGAAAAAGGCGTCGATCTCGCGCCCTTCGCCCCGTCAAATTCTGCGCTTTCGGTGGGTTGGAGCACCCATATGCAGCCGCACTTTGGTGCTGCGCTGAAATCGGTGCGCTGGATGGCCGGAGAGTTGGGCAGCCGGGGGGAGGCCACGATCTCAGCAACCGGGTTGGAGGGCGGCGGTCTGTATTCCCTGACCCCGGCTGTGCGAATGGGTTCGGATTTGTGCGTCGATCTGCTGCCTGATCTGGGCATTGAGACGTTGCAGGCGCGATTTGCGGCCAAGAGCCCAAAAACCACATTCACCCAATGGCTGAAGAAATCGCTGAAACTGCCCGCGCAGAAGGTTGCGCTGTTCCATGAGATGTCCAAGAAAATGGCCTTGCCCAAGGGGCAGGAGGTTGCGGCGCTCAAACAGCTTCCGATCTTTGGCGCGCAGCTGCGTCCGATGGATGAGGCGATCTCGACGGCGGGTGGCGTCAGGCGCGCGGCCCTGAACGACGGGCTGATGCTGACAGCATTGCCGGGCGTGTTCTGCGCCGGTGAGATGCTGGATTGGGAGGCCCCGACCGGGGGCTATCTGCTGACGGCCTGCTTTGCCACGGGGCGCTGGGCCGGGCGGTCTGCGGCTGAATGGCTGGCCCGCTCAGCGTGACCGCGCCAGCATCGCCAATCGGATCATGGCCCGTTCCACCAGCGCCATCGCCGGTGCGGTTTGCCCCGCGGATCGCAGTGACAGGTCGGTATCGGTCAGCACGGTCAAAGCGGTCTGCAATTTCGGCGCACCCCATCCCTGCGCCTGCCGCAGAATACGGTCGCGGCGTTTTCCGTAAACCGGCGGACGCAGCTTGCCGATGCCCTGCGCCGCGCCGCCCGGGTCGGACGCGCAGGCATAAAGCGTTCGGAAATGCCGGGTCGCCCCGATGCAGAGGCTGACCGCGTTGGTGCCCTGCGATTGCAGGCGACGGATCAGCGGGCCGATTTCACCGGCGCGGCCCTCGGCCACCACGTTCAACACATCATCCAGCGCGGCCTCGGTCGAGCGGGGCGCGCAGGCTTCGATATCCTCAATGGTCAGTTCCGACGCGTCGCCACGTTTGTAAAGCGACATCTTTTCAATGGTTTGCGTGAAATCACCCGGACTGATCCCTGTGGCAAGTTCAGCCAGGGCCGACATCGAATCGCGGGGGATGTTCTGTAGACCCGCCTCGGACAGTATCCGCTCAATCTCACTGCGTGAGGGCGGATCGTCATAGATGCCAACCGCATAGGCGGCAGGGTGCGATTCGAACGCTTTGCGGATTTTCGAGCTGGGTTTCAGCTGGCCTGCGGTCACGATGATCTGGGCATCGCCGGGGGCCCAATCCTCGAACGCGGCGATGATCGCGGGGGCGGCCACATCGGTGGCGTCTTCGACAAAGACGGCGCGGGGGCCCGGGAAAAACCCCACCGCTTTGACTGCATCCAGCAACAAGGCAGGGTCACCGCGCAGATCGCCGCCCGGCATGCGGGTCAGGCGCATCTCTTCTTCGGCGTTTGCACCGAGCAGCGCGGCCAGAACTTGCTGACGTTTCAGCGCCACGCGCATCGCATCTGCGCCATAGATCAGCAACCCGGCCTTGTCGGCGTCTGGCCGTGCAAAATATCCCTCAGCCTCGCGCGGGCTAAGCTTCATGAGCCAAGGCCCGGCGCGGCATAAAGTTCGTTCACGATCTGATCCGCCAGAATCACCATCAGCCTTGCACGGGCGTCACGTTCATCGGCCAGCGTGGATACTGTTGATCCGGCGGCGGAATAGCCAACAAAGTTGTTGACCCTGCCCGAGGCTATGATCTGGCCGGTGGTGTTCGAGGTCAGGGCGTAGTTCGCGGTGCCTTCGATGGTCAGACGGTTGATCTCATTGGTGGTTGTGATTGCCGCCGATCGGATCGCCGTGGTGACGCTGACATCCAGCTCATAGGCATTGCCCGAAGTTGCGCTGCGCCCCAGCCTTTGTTCCAGATTCTGGACCAGCAAAAAGCTGTTGGTCGAGTTCGGGGCCGATACCGCGACCTGACCGTCCAGTGCGGCCCCCGCGCCGCCGGGGGCGTAGACCGGTTCAAAGCCGCAGGCAGCAAGTGCCAGCGGCATCATCAACAGGGTTCTGCGATCAAACAACGACATTCACGATCCGGCCCGGCACAACAATCACCTTCTTGGGCGCATTGCCTTCCAGCGCCTTTTGCACAGCTTCGGTGCTGAGCGCGATTTTTTCAACCTCATCCTTAGGCATATCTTTGGCCACGCTGATTTCTGCGCGGCGCTTGCCGTTGATCTGAATGGGCAGCGTAACAGTGTCGTCGACCAGCATCGCCTCATCCGCGACGGGCCAAGGGGCGGTGGCGACCAACCCTTCGCCGCCCAGAAGTTGCCACAGTTCTTCGGACAGGTGCGGGGTCATGGGGGACATCAACTGCGCCAGTGTCTTGGCCGCCTGACGTTTGGCATCGCTGCCCGCCTTGGATTTCGCCAGCGTGTTGGTGAACGCATAGAGCTTGGCGATGGACGCGTTGAACCCAAAGGATTCAACGCCGCCGGACACATCATGGATCGCCTTGTGCATTTCGCGCAGCAAGGTTTCGTCTTCACCATTGGCCGGAACGTCCGACTCGGCGATTTCCGAGGCGATGCGGTGCACACGGCTCAGGTGCTTGAACGCAGCCTCGGCCCCGGATGCGGTCCATTCCACGTCGCGTTCAGGCGGCGAATCGGACAGGACGAACCAGCGCGCAGTGTCGGCACCGAAGGCCGAGATGATGCTGACCGGGTCCACCACGTTTTTCTTGGATTTCGACATTTTGGCCGAGGGGATGATCTCAACCTCGGTGCCGTCGGCCAGTTTGCCGTCGGTCACGTCTTCGGGCAGGTGATAAATCGGGCGGCCATTGGCGTCACGGGTCTGGTAAATTTCATGCGTGACCATGCCCTGCGTGAACAGCGCATTGAACGGTTCAATGGCTTTTTTCGGCAGGTGTCCGGTGATCTGCATCGCCCGTGCGAAAAAGCGCGAGTAGAGCAGGTGAAGAATCGCATGCTCAATCCCGCCGATATACTGGTCTACGTTCATCCAGTATTCGGCCTCGGCCAGATCGGTCGGCGTTTCTGCGCGCGGGGCGGTGAAACGAGCGAAATACCAAGACGAATCAACGAATGTGTCCATCGTGTCGGTTTCGCGTTTCGCTGGTGCACCACATTTCGGGCAGGCGCAATCACGCCATGTCGGGTGACGATCCAGCGGGTTGCCCGGTTTGTCAAAGGTGACATCGTCAGGCAGCTGAACGGGCAGGTTCTCTTTCTTTTCAGGCACCACGCCGCAGGTGTCGCAATGCACCACGGGAATCGGGCAACCCCAATAGCGCTGACGGCTCAGGCCCCAGTCTCGCAGGCGATACTTGGTGACACCTTCACCCCAACCGGCCTTTTCGGCGAAATCGACGGTGGCGTTGATCGCCTCATCGCCTGTTGCCTCGGTCAGGCCCGCGAAATGGTTCACCCAGCGCACTTTCTCGGTTTTGGGCGGGACGAAGGCGGTTTTGTCGACCGGCGTGTCATCGTCCAGTGCAAAGAACGTATCGACCACGGGCAGATCGTATTTGCGGCAAAAGTCCAGATCTCGCTGATCATGCGCCGGGCAGGCAAAAATCGCGCCGGTGCCATAATCCATCAGGATAAAGTTGGCGATCCAGACCGGCAGTTCCCAATTCGGGTCCAGCGGGTGTTTGACGGTGATGCCAGTGTCATAGCCCAGTTTTTCGGCGGTTTCGATAGCCTCTTCGGTGGTGCCACCTTTGCGACATTCGGCCACGAATTCAGCAACTTCTGGGTTCTCGGCCTCAAGTTTTTTGGCAATCGGGTGGTCCGGAGAAATGCCGACAAAAGATGCGCCCAGCAGCGTATCGGGCCGCGTCGTGTAGACGGTAATCGGGTCCTCGCCATCGGTGCGGTCAAACGAGAATTGCAGACCGCGCGACTTGCCGATCCAGTTTTCCTGCATCAGGCGCACTTTGGCCGGCCAGTTTTCCAGTGTGTCCAGCGCGTCCAGCAATTCCTCGGAATAGTCCGAGATTTTGAAGAACCATTGTGTCAGCTCGCGCCGTTCCACCAAAGCGCCCGAGCGCCAACCGCGCCCATTTTCCACCTGCTCGTTGGCCAGAACGGTCATGTCAACCGGGTCCCAGTTCACCACGGCGTTCTTGCGATAGACCAGCCCGGCCTCAAGCATATCGAGAAACAGTGCCTGCTGCTGGCCGTAATATTCCGGGTCGCAGGTGGCGAATTCGCGCGACCAGTCGATCGACAGACCCAGCGGCTTCATCTGCCCGCGCATGTCGGCGATATTGCCGTAGGTCCAGTCCTTGGGATGGCCACCGATGGCCATTGCGGCGTTTTCGGCAGGCATTCCAAAGGCATCCCATCCCATCGGGTGCAGTACATTGTGGCCGGTGGCCAGCTTGTGCCGCGCGATAACGTCGCCCATCGTATAGTTGCGCACATGCCCCATATGGATTCGGCCGGACGGGTAGGGGAACATCTCAAGCACATAGTATTTCGGCTTGTCCGCCTTGTGGTTGGCGGTAAAGATCCCGGCCTTGTCCCAGGCCTCTTGCCATTTTGCTTCGATTTCGGTGGCCGAATAGCGCGACATCGTGCGGTCCTTCGTGAATGAAAACGCCGGGCGTGAACCCGGCGTGGTAATATTGTGATTTTCAGCGGGTGGCTAGAGCTTGTTGTCCGCAATACGCAGCTGACGGGCCCGCGACAGGATCGCATCCTCAATCGCGCGGGATGTGGCCGCACTGACCGGAGCGCCGCCGCTGGTCTGCAGTGAGACCGACAGGGACCGGGCTGCAAGCGCCGGATCGCTGATATGCACGGTTGCGCGATACTGACGTCCACCGCCCGGAGGAGTGCCATAACCCGTTACGATCACACCCGTAAACGGGTCGACCTCTTGCACGGGCAGGAAATTCAGCACGTCCAGAGACGCGGCCCAGAGATAACGGTTCACATTTGTGACTTGCTCGGCATTTCCGTTGTTGAACAGATCCCAAATGGTCGAGCGATTCGGATCATTGAATTCCTGCTCGTCCGAATTGCCGCCCGTTGCCAGCACATTCGGATTGGGATCGGCCCCCCGATTCAGTCCGCAGGCCGACACGGCAGCAGTCATTATGATCAAACCGAAAATCGTCTGCAGGCGCATTGTCGACTGGTCCTGTTCACTATGGTCCTATTGTTACGGACTACTCCTAGACAAGGACCCGTTTCGCAACAACCCTATTATTGTCACTAAAGGGTGGGGCCGGGACGTATCTGGGCCGAAATCCGACTGTGGCATCCTTGCACCAATTTTGTGGCAATGCGCCCGGATCATTTATGCCAAGCTTGCGTGACAGGGGCAAAAAGAGCGAAACGGTTCCCGTGCTGAGACATGTGCTTAGGCATGTGTCGAGTAGATAAACTTTTTGAAACCGAGGGAAACAAGATGAAAAAAGTTCTCTTCGCATCGACCGCTCTGATCGCGACCGCCGGTATGGCAGCCGCAGAGTCCGGTGTTAACTTCAGCGGTTACGGCCGTTTTGGTATTGGCTACGTTGAAGATCGTACCGGTACTGTTCCGAACTTCACCTCTGCAGGTGCTGCAGCTGGCACAGCTACCGTCGACACCGATGACGCGATCCTGATCTCGCGTTTCCGTCTGAACATCGACGGCTTCACCGAAACCGACGGTGGTGTTCGCTTTGAAGGTCGTGTTCGTCTGCAAGCCGACGAAAACAGCGGCAACGGCGAAGCCAACACTGCTGGCCTGAACGGCGCACGCTTCTCGGTCATCTACGGTGGTCTGCGTGTTGACGCGGGCAACGTTGCCGGCGCGTTCGACAACCTGGCAAACTACTACGGTAACGAAGTTGGTCTGGAACTGTTCGCAGGTCAGTACTCGGGCGTTAACTACAACTTCCTGGCCTACAGCTCGACCGGCGCAGGTTCGAACGCTGTGTTCTTCCAATACGCAGTTGGCGACTTCGCTTTCGGCGCATCGTATGACCAAGCGACCATCGGCATCAACGGCGCGTCCGACGATGCAGACCGCTGGGACATTAGCGCGACCTACACCTTCAACAACATCACCGCAGCTGTTGCTTACGGTCAGACCGACAACCCGTTCGCGGGCGGCGACGATCCGAGCCTGGCAGTCCTGACACTGGGTGCTGAATTCGGCGACTTCTCGGGTACTTTGTTCCTGGCGGACGATAACACCGAGATCGACGCAACTGACGGCACCGCATGGGGTCTGTCGGCTGCTTACAACCTGGGCGCAGCAACCACCCTGCTGTTCACCTATGGTGACGGTAACGCAGACGCCGACCTGCAGCAGATCGCTCTGGGTGCCATTTACGACCTGGGTGGCGGTGCATCGCTGCGCGGTGGTATCGGCCGCAACGACTCCGACGCTGGCGACGACTCGATCGTTGCTGACTTCGGTGCGCAGTTCAACTTCTAAGTTGATCTGAACCGCAAGGTTTAAGGGCAGGTCTTCGGACCTGCCCTTTTCTTTTGTGCCGACATGGTGTTTCTCTGCGGGCAAAGCAGATTGAGGAACCCTATGTCGCTGCAGGAAATCACCGCTCGTATCGCCAAAGCCGAAACCGCTGCCGGGCGGGAGGCCGGGTCTGTCAAACTGATCGCGGTGTCCAAAGTGCAACCAAATGACCGCGTTCAGGCCGTTCTGGAACAAGGTCATCGTTGTTTCGGCGAAAATCGGGTGCAAGAAGCCGCAGGCAAATGGCCTGACTTCAAGACCACGTATCCGGATGTCGACCTGCATCTGATTGGTCCGCTGCAATCCAACAAGGTCCGGCAAGCGATGGAGTTGTTCGACGTGATTCATTCCGTTGACCGGCCCAAACTGGCCAATACCCTGGCCCGACTGGCGCAAGAGATCGGTGCATGCCCCGATCTGTTCATTCAGGTCAATACCGGTGAAGAAGACCAAAAGGCGGGTATCTTGCCGTGCGAAGCAGACGCTTTTGTTGCCGAATGTCGCGCTCTGGATCTTCCGGTTCAGGGGCTGATGTGCCTTCCGCCGGTTGATGAAGAACCCGCGCTGCACTTTGCCCTTTTGGCCAAGATCGCGGCGCGCAACGGGCTTGACGGCCTTTCAATGGGCATGAGCGGCGATTTCGAAAGCGCGATTGCATTGGGCGCAACGCATGTGCGCGTCGGCTCCGCCATCTTTGGCGAGCGTGTCAAACCGCAGGTATAATGACCCGCGTGCCCAAGGTCACGTGTTCCGCAATCCAGCGCAGGTGATCGCGGCGAAAGGCAAGGCAGCCCTCGGTCGGATAGCCGGGGCGGCGCCATTGGTGGATAAAAATGGCCGAGCCGCGCCCGGGTACGGCATTGGGCCAATTCCAGTCGGTGATCATCACAAGATCATACAAAGGATCTGCGCGGCGCAGCTTTTCGTGGCTATGGGCATAGGGCGCAGTGACAAGGTGGTTATAGCCAGCGTCCTGCACTTCATCCGACCACAGATCACGTGGCCCGATGGGAATCGCCCAGTCCACCGGCTGTGCAATCCGGTCCGGTCGGTACAACATGCCTACGATGTGATGCGTACCTGTTGGGGTGGCGCCATCCCCCTCGTGTTTCGCATTGCTGAGGCCCCCTTTGCCGATCGAACAGGGAAAGAGACGACCGGCGAAGCGTACCCCGCGCGGCGTCAGAACCAGATCGGCAGGGGTCACAGCAGGTGCCCGGACTTGGCGGCTTTGGTGGCCAGATACCCTTGGTTATGGGCTGTTTCGCCGACTTTCAGCGGCACGCGTTCGGTCACGGCGATTCCGGTTTTCTCCATCATCGCGATCTTTGCCGGGTTATTGGTCAGCAGACGGACCGAGTTAAAGCCCAGAGATTTCAGTATGTCCGAGCCCAACCGGAAATCGCGCTCGTCATCCTCAAACCCAAGGCGATGGTTGGCCTCAACCGTGTCAAAGCCCTGATCCTGCAGGAAATAGGCGCGCATCTTGTTGGCCAGGCCGATGCCGCGGCCCTCCTGATTGAGGTACAGCAGAACACCGGCCCCTTCGGCCCCCATCTGCGCCAGCGCCCCCCGCAGCTGCGGCCCGCAATCGCATTTCAGGCTGCCCATCAGGTCGCCGGTAAAACAGGCCGAGTGCAACCGGGCCAGAACCGGTTTGTCACGGTCGGGGCGGCCGATTTCGACCGCGTAGTGCTCTTCGCCGCCATCCTCGGGACGGAAAACATGCAACCGCCCGGCCTCAGAGACTTCCATGGGCAGGCGAGCAGCTACCACTTCATTCAGCGCGCTGCGATTCGCCAGATAGGGCGCGGCACGAGTGTGATCGATGCAGGTCAGACCGTTTGCGGCGGCAAATTCGCGGCCATCCTCAACCGGAACGACAACAGCGGCGGGCAGCAGACGCGCGGATTTGGTCAGGGCGATGGCGATGCGGTGCAGATTGGTATTGCCCTGACGCTCGGTCATCAGGGGGCCCTTCATGGGAGTATTCAGATCGTCCGACGGGTCGGCTACGGCCTGAACCCACGCAATGTCGGCATCGGCGGGGATGATGACGCGCGCCAGATCGCCATCGTAGGCCCGCGCCTTCAAGGTCTCGGCCCGGCGGCCGGTTATGGCGACCACCGGCTCGGGCCCAAGACCGCGCAGATCGGCCAGCCTTTGGGCGCTGAGCGTTTCAGCCGCAACGGCCAGCACGCTGAAACCGCTGGCATCCGTCAGCACAACGGCCACCCCCATGCGCAAATCGGCGCGGGCCCGCGCCAGCAATTCTGAAATATCCGGGATCAGACTCATCTATGTTACCCTGTAACGCTCTGGCCTTCCTGTAGCCTGATAAGACGGAAATGTGAAACAATTCCTCCCCGTCAGACACGAGGGCGTGAAAGTATTGCAGCAAACCTTGTTGATTGCATTCAATATACGCAAGTGGTGGAAAAGCTTAGGAGGACCGGGAATGGCACAGCTTAAGAAAATCCTGCTGGTGGATGATGACGAAGACCTGCGCGAAGCGCTGAGCGAGCAACTTGTGATGACCGAAGACTTTGACGTGTTCGAAGCGTCAGACGGGTCGTCCGCGATGGAGCGTGCGCGCGAAGCGATTTACGACCTGGTCATTCTGGACGTCGGTCTGCCGGACACGGACGGTCGTGAACTGTGCCGCCTGATGCGCAAGCAAGGCGTCAAAAGCCCGATCCTGATGCTGACCGGTCATGACAGCGATGCCGATACCATCCTGGGCCTAGACGCTGGTGCCAATGACTATGTCTCTAAGCCATTCAAATTCCCGGTTCTCCTGGCCCGCATCCGCGCCCAGCTGCGCCAGCACGAACAATCCGAGGACGCCGTTTTTGTTCTGGGGCCGTACACGTTCAAGCCCTCGATGAAGATGCTGATCACCGAAGAGGATCGCAAAATCCGGCTGACCGAGAAAGAGACAAACATCCTCAAGTTCCTGTACCGGTCCACCGATGGTGTTGTCGCCCGCGATGTGCTGCTGCACGAGGTCTGGGGCTATAACGCCGGTGTCACCACCCACACGCTGGAAACCCACATCTATCGCCTGCGCCAGAAGATCGAGCCCGATCCCTCGAATGCACGCCTTTTGGTCACAGAATCGGGCGGATATCGACTGGTCTCTTAACTCGTTGTGGATTGACGTAGATCAAAGTGATACTCTGGATGCGTAATTAGGTTACTCCCATCCCGCACATGTCCGGGTTATGACATGTACCTCCCTGTTGGACTGCCGGGCCTTTGGCCCGGCTTTTTTTGCCCCAAGCGAATTTCTACGGCTCGTGACGCATCCATTCTTGACGGCCTTGATGCTGGCCTAGAGTGTGTCGGTTGTTTGGGATTCATATCTAAGTTGAAGGGGTGACAACTTTTGGCGGGAACAAATACGAAGCCACTACCGGCTCTGGAAAAAGGGATGTCATGGTGGGTAGTTGAAAGTAAGCGTCTCAATCTAAGTACCAAAACTACGTTTCGGGTTTTCGAAGCGGTAATTGCAAATTCCAAAGAACAAGCGATCCATCACGCGAATATTTCGGATTCGCAACTTAACACTGCATTGATGAACGCAGCGATACGTAGAGGTGACATCAAAGGCCAATATGATTGGCAACCGATCAGTCAACTGGTTGAACGCCTGGCGATTTTGCCAGTTCTTACTCAAGAAGAAATAGCCGCACTAGACCCGGTGTTGCTTGGTATGCTGCTTGAGCATGAATTCTTCATTGACGAGTTTTCTGAAGACCCTGAAATGGCAGTTGGGGGGGGAATATATGACTATGAGCCACTAAATTAGGTCGCTCATACACTCTATTTCCGATGGCCCATCCTCTCTGACCACGCTAACCTCCGTCCAACCCGTGACAGAGGAATCCCCCATGCCCTTTACCCTTGCCACCTGGAACATCAACTCGGTCCGTCTGCGTGAGCCTATCGTGCTGAAATTGCTGCAGGAAGAGGCCCCCGATGTTCTGTGTCTGCAAGAGTGTAAATCTCCGGTTGAGAAAATCCCGACCGAAGGCTTTGCCGAGCTGGGCTACACCCACATGGCGGCGCGCGGGCAGAAGGGGTATAACGGCGTCGCCATCCTGTCGCGCATCCCGATGGAGGAGGTGGGCGACAAGGATTTCGCCGGTCTCGGCCATGCCCGCCACATCGCGGCGCGGCTGGAAAATGGGGTGACCATCCAGAATTTCTATGTCCCCGCCGGTGGCGACGTGCCGGATCGTGAGGTGAATGAGAAGTTCGGCCAGAAACTCGACTACCTCTCTGATATGCGCGACTGGTTCCGCGCCGAAAAACCCGAGAAATCGATCTTGGTGGGCGATCTGAATATAGCTCCGCGTGAGGATGATGTGTGGTCGCACAAGCAACTGCTCAAGGTCGTCTCACACACTCCGATCGAGGTTGAGGCACTGGCCGAGACGCAGGAAGCCGGCGGTTGGGTCGATGTCACGCGGCAGGATATTCCCGAGGGGCAGCTTTATAGCTGGTGGTCTTACCGGGCGCGCGATTGGGATGCGGCGGATAAGGGGCGGCGGCTGGATCACGTCTGGGCGACGCCCGACATTTCGAATGCGGGTCATTCCAGCCGCGTTCTGCGGGACGCGCGCGGGTGGGAAAAACCCAGCGACCACGCCCCTGTTTTCGCCACATTCGACCTGTAATTGCGCAAATCTGCCCTTGGTTTCCGCCGCGCGCGGCTGCATATAAGGCGCAAATTCGAACCGGAGACCTATAGCCATGGACCTTTTGAACACTGCCACCGGCCCCGCAGCGAGTGACCTGATCAAGGACGGATCTGAGGCCACCTTTATGGCCGATGTTGTCGAAGCCTCTCAGGAGGTCCCGGTCATTGTCGATTTCTGGGCGCCCTGGTGTGGTCCCTGCAAAACGCTGGGCCCGATGCTGGAAGAGGCCGTGACCGCCGCCAAAGGCGCGGTGAAGATGGTCAAGATCAATGTGGATGAGGCGCAGATGATCGCGGGTCAATTGCGCATCCAGTCGATCCCGACGGTTTATGCCTTTTTCAAGGGCCAGCCCGTGGATGGTTTTCAGGGCGCGGTTCCAGGGTCCGAGATCAAGGCATTTATCGACCGCGTGATCGAAGCGGCAGGCGGTGAAAGCCCCGGTGGGCAGTTGGATGATGCCGTCGCAGCAGCCGAGGAAATGCTGGCTGAGGGTGCGGCCACGGATGCGGCACAGACCTTTGCCGCCATTCTGGGTGAAGACCCCAACCACGCCGGTGCTTATGGCGGGCTGGTGCGCGCCCACATCGCGGCGGATGATCTGGAGCAGGCCGAAGCGATCCTGAACGGCGCCCCGGCCGAAATTTCTGCCTCGCCCGAGCTGGAAGCCGCGCATGCGCAGCTGGAACTGGCCAAGCAGGCCGCCGATGCGGGCCCTGTGGCGGAACTGACGGCGACGGTTGAGGCCGAGCCCGACAACCATCAGGCCCGCTTTGATCTGGCGCAGGCGCTGCATGCCAATGGTCAGGTCGAAGAAGCCGTGGCGCAATTGCTGGAACTGTTCCGCCGGGATCGCGAGTGGAATGAGGGTGCAGCCAAGGCACAGTTGTTCACGATCTTCGACGCGCTCAAGCCCAATGACCCGATTGTTCTGAACGGGCGGCGCAAGCTCAGCTCGATGATATTTGCCTAATCTCTGATCAGAGCTACACTCGGGTCTATGATGCATCCTGCCGACTTGCCGGAAACGGTATCCGTGTTTCCATTGCCCGGGGCGCTTCTGTTGCCCCGATCGCGCCTGCCCCTGCATATTTTTGAACCGCGTTACCTGCAGATGCTGGATGACGCGCTGAAAACACAGGAACGGCTGATTGCGATGGTGCAGCCCAACCCCAGCAAAAGCGATGAGAACCGCTTGCACCGGATCGGGTGTGCCGGTCGGGTGACGCAGTTTTCGGAAACCGAAGATGGCCGCTATCTGATCACGCTGACGGGAATTTCGCGTTTCCGTATCCAGTCCGAGCTGGACGCCTTTACACCTTACCGGCGCTGCGCCGTGTCCTGGGACGGGTTTGAACGCGATCTGGGCAAGACCGAGCATGACAGCGGGTTCAACCGCGCCGGATTTCTGAACCTGCTGGAACGGTATTTTTCGTCCCGCAATCTGTCGACCGATTGGGAAACGCTCAAGGATGCGGATAATGAATTGCTGGTCAATTCGCTGTCGATGCTGCTGGAGTTCGACCCCGAAGAAAAGCAGGCCCTGCTTGAGGCACCTTGCCTCAGCACCCGGCGCGAGACATTGGTGACACTGATCGAATTCGCCATGCGCGGCGGATCGAATGAGGAAAAACTGCAATGAGCGACGCTGAACACCCCTTTGACCGTCATATGCTTGAGGCGCTGATCTGCCCGCAGACGCATACCACGTTGCAATATGACGCCGACCAGCAGGAACTGGTGTCGAAAGCCGCCGGTCTGGCTTTTCCCATTCGCAACGGCATACCGGTCATGCTGGTCGATGAGGCGCGGCAGCTGGATTAAATTGCCCGACCTTGCAGCAATTTCGGCAGGTCTCCGGTCAGGCCCGCGGCCTCACGCACGAAGTTGCGGCGCAGGCCCGGCATTGATCCGACAATCCCCATGCCGATGTCCCGCCCGATGCGCAGCAGCGGATTGTCGTTGGAAAACAGCTTGTTGAACACATCCGTCGCCATCGCCAGCGATGCCGTGTCGAACCGCCGCCATTCCTGATAACGCTCTAACACCAGAACGGATCCAAAGTCTTCGCCCCGGCGTCCGGCCAGGGTCAGCACTTCGGCCAGCGCACCCACATCGCGCAAACCCGCGTTCAGCCCCTGACCTGCGATGGGGTGCATGCCGTGGGCCGCATCCCCCACCAGCGCCAACCGATCCCCGATAAAGGAATTGGCGATGGTCAGGTTCAGCGGATAGGTGAACCGATCTCCGGCCAGCCGGATATCGCCCAGAAAATCGCCGAAACGGGGGCGCAGAACCTGCAGATACTCGGCCTCATGCAGGGCGTTTATGCGCTGCGCTGTCTCGGTCCGTTCGCTCCAGACAATGGAACTGCGATTGCCGGTCAGCGGCAGGATCGCCAGCGGACCGGGCGGCATAAAGAACTGATGCGCGATGCCGTTGTGGGGCAGGTCATGTTCAATCGCGCAGACCAGCGCGGTTTGACCGTAATCCCAGCCGGTGCGTTTGATGCCAGCGCGCGCGGCGGTTCCGCTGCGGCGACCGTCACAACCAACCAACAGGCCACCGTGCAGGGTCGCGCCGTCGTCCAGCGTTACGGTCACGCCGGTTGCTCCGGCCTCTTGTGCAACCACGGTCCGGCCACTGATCTGCGTGATCCGGGTTTCCCCGTCCATCGCGTCCAGAAACGCGCGGCGCAGGTGGCGGTCCTCGACCATATAGCCCATCGGGCCTTCTTCGATCTCGGCATGGTCGAAATGCATGAAAAACGGCGAGGGGCCCGCGCCCGCATGGCCGTCCGTGACCTTGATTTCCAGCATCGGCTGGGCGTGGTCTGCGACGCGCTCCCACACGCCCACCGCGTCCAGTAACCGTTGCGAGGCCAGCGCCAGCGCATAGGCGCGTCCGTCAAACGCTGCGTCTTTGCGCACGGTTTCGTCCAGCGCGTCAATCACGGTGACGGAATGCCCCGTCTGTGCCAGAGCCAGTGCCAGCGCCGGGCCGTTCAACCCTCCGCCTACGATCACGATGTCGGTCTTGTGTTCCATGCCCCGCAATATGCGCCCCGTTTCGGGATTGTCCATGTGCGGTCCTGTCGCTACCGTCCTGTCAAGACGATTTTCCAAGGGGGCAGGGATGCAGGACTGGTTGACCATGACGGCATGTGATCTGGGGCGCGGCATCGGCATGGGTCGGATCGACCCGGTGGACCTGACCGAGACCTATCTGGCCGCCATCGACGCCCATCCGCACCGCGACCGCATCTATGCCCGCGTGACACATGACCGCGCGCGAGCCGAGGCTAAGGCCGCGCAGGAACGGGCGGGCTTGGGCCTGCGCCGATCTCTGCTGGATGGCGTGCCGATCAGTTGGAAGGACCTGTTCGACACAGCGGGCACCGCGACCGAGGCCGGATCGGCCCTGTTGAAAGGCCGCGTGCCGGACGCCGATGCGGTTGTTCTGTGCAATGCCACTGCCATGGGGTCGGTTTGTCTTGGCAAAACCCATATGAGCGAGCTGGCCTTTTCCGGCCTTGGCCTGAACCCGATCACCGACACGCCGCCTTGCATCGACAATGAGGATGCGGTGCCCGGCGGGTCATCTTCGGGCGCGGGGGCGTCGGTGGCCTGGGGGCTGGCGGCGGGCGGCATCGGCTCAGACACGGGCGGATCGGTGCGCATTCCGGCGGCGTGGAACAATCTGGTGGGGCTGAAAACCACCGCCGGACGTGTCAGTCTTGAGGGGACGGTGCCGTTGTGCCTGCGGTTTGACACTGTTGGCCCGCTGGCCCGCTCGGTCGAGGACGCCGCACATCTGCTGGCCTTGCTAGAGGGCGGCACGCCTGCCGATCTGCGCGGCGTCAGCCTGAAAGGCCGCCGTTTTGCCGAATTGCGGACCGTTGCGCAGGACGATCTGCGCGACGCACCGCGACAGGCGTTTGAAGACTCGCTGGCCCGATTGCGCGACGCCGGGGCCGAGATCGTGCCGCTGGAAGTTCCTGAACTGACCGACACGATGGGCCTGTCCGGGGTCCTCTATACGACCGAAGCCTACGGGCTGTGGCGCGATGTGATCGAGGCCAACCCGGACGCGATGTATCCCGAGATTCTCGAACGATTCCGTGCGGGCAAGACCGTCTCGGGCCCCGATTACGTCGCAGCTTGGTCCAGGTTAAAGGCCAGCCGGGCCGCCTGGGATGCGGCCACGTCGGGCTTTGACGCGGTTCTGGCCCCGACGGCCCCCATCCTGCCGCCGAATTTGAACCGGCTGATGACCGACCATGATTATTACATCGCCGAAAACCTGCTGGCCCTGCGCAATACACGGATCGGCAACCTGATGGGGCTGGCGGCGCTGACATTGCCCACCGGAACGCCCGGCTGCGGGTTGATGATGATGGGCTATCCGGGGTCCGAAGAGGCGCTGCTGCGGCTTGGAACAGCCGCCGAGGCCGCATTGGCCTGAATGCCACAATCCCCTGATTCGACGTCTCTTTGGCTGGACGAAGCGGGGTGTGATCTGTAACCTGCCAGAAAACGGGGCGGTATGATCCCGATATTGAGGCAGTAGATATGAAGTTCCCCGAGCGGTTTTCGAACCTACCGGAATACGCATTTCCGCGTCTGCGCACCCTGTTGGACCACCACCAGCCGGGCGGTGACGTGATTCACATGACCATTGGCGCGCCGATGCACGATTTTCCGGCCTGGGTGACCGATGTCATCACCGAGAATGCGGCAGGGTTTCAGGGCTACCCGCCCAATGAAGGCTCACCCGAACTGCGGGGTGCCATCACCGACTGGATCGCGCGCCGCTACGGTGTGACGATGGACCCGGACACTAACGTGATGGCCCTGAATGGCACGCGCGAGGGGCTGTACAACGCCGCGATGGCACTGCTGCCGGAACAGAAGAACGGGAAAAACCCGGTCGTTCTGTGCCCGAACCCGTTTTATCAGGTCTATATGGTCGCCTCGATCTCGGTCCGGGCCGAGCCGGTTTTTGTGCCGGCCACAGCCGCGACCGGCCATCTGCCGGACTACGCAAGCCTGCCCGAGGACGTTCTGAACCGCACTGTTGCGGCCTATATCTGCTCGCCCGCCAACCCGCAGGGGGCCGTTGCCTCGCGCGCCTATTGGGCCGAATTGATCGGGCTGGCCGAGAAATACGATTTCCGTATTTTCGCTGACGAATGCTACTCCGAGATTTATCGCGACGAGGCTCCGGTTGGCGCCCTTACCGTTGCGCAGGAACTGGGTGCTAATCCCGAACGGGTTACGCTGTTCAACTCACTGTCGAAACGGTCCAATCTGGCGGGCCTGCGATCGGGTCTGATTGCCGGTGGGCCCGAGACGATCAAACAGGTCAAACAGCTGCGCAATTATGCGGGTGCACCGCTGCCGCTGCCGTTGCAGGCCGCTGCGGCCCGTGTCTGGGCTGATGAAGAACACGTCGCCGAGAACCGCGCGCTGTATCAGGAGAAATACGCGATTGCCGATGAGGTTTTCGCGGGTCTTCAGGGCTATATGTCGCCCGAGGCCGGGTTTTTCCTGTGGCTGCCGGTCGAAAACGGCGAAGAGACCGCATTGAAGCTGTGGCAGCAGACCGGAGTCCGCGTGCTGCCGGGCGCATATCTTTCCCAAGGCGACCCGGGGCAAAACCCGGGCGAGCAATTTATCCGGGCCGCTTTGGTGGCTCCAAAAAATGAGATGCAGCAGGGGCTGATCAAGCTGCGTGACTGCATCTATTCGTGAGGTACGAGGGCAAAATGGCATCATTGAACGCGCGCAACCGTGATCCATTACTGGACAGCACCACTCAGGCCGCGATTGAGCGGCGCAGCAAGGAACTGATCGGGATCGCCCTGATCCTTCTGGGGTTGGCCGCTGCCGCGATGATCTGGTCTTACACGCCGGAGGACCCGAATTGGATGGTGTCAACAGATGCGCCGGTGCAGAACTGGATGGGCCGGATTGGCGCGTCCATTGCCGCGCCCTTGTTCATGATCGTTGGCTGGGGCAGCTGGAGCATTGCCATGGTTCTGATCGGCTGGGGCGTGCGCTTTGCCGGTCACTTTGGTGAAGATCGTGCCATTTCCCGCCTGATCTTTGCGCCGATCTGGATTGCCGTTGTCTCGGTCTATGCTGCCACCTTGGTGCCCGATGAGGCATGGCGCGCGACCCATAGCTTTGGTCTGGGTGGCCTGTTTGGTGATACCGTCATGGGGGCATTGCTGACCCTGTTGCCGATTTCCTCGCATTTCATGGTCAAACTGATGTCGCTGGCGATGGCTGTCGGCATGCTGGCGCTGGGCGTGTTTGTTCTGGGCTTCACCCGGGCCGATGTGCGCAAGGGGTTCCGTGCCTTCCTGCTGGGACTTGTGATGTCCTATGATATGCTGATGAACCTGCTGGGCCGGGGGGCGTCGGCCACGGCTCAGGTGGCACGTGACCGTCGTGCGCAATGGGAAGACCGCAAGGCCGCGCGGGTCGAGCCTGCGTTCGACGACGATCTGGCCTATGCCGACCCGATGTTTGAAGAGTTCGAGGTTGAGGAGGAAGAACCCGCCAAGCCCGGCCTTCTGGCCCGGATGCCCAGCCTGATCCGCCGTCCTGAACCGATGCCAGAACCCGAGTTGATTGACCGTGAACCGGTTGCAGATTTCGACGAAATGCCGGGCGAAGACCGCATTCGCTCGAAAATCTCGGCTGCCGTGCGCAATCGCAAGGTCGCGGCAGGTGAGATGGCGCCCGCGCATGATCCGAACCTGCCCTTGACCAAAGGCCGTGGTCGTGGCCCGGACCCGCTGATCCTGAACCCCCGAGGAACAGAAGAGCTGCCGCCCGAACCGCCCGTAACCTCTGCCGGTTTGCCACCCGAGCCGATGCTGACCTCAGACCCTGAACCAGAATGGCAGCAGGAACCCCTGCATCAGGATTTCGTGCCGGAACCGGAGTTCGAGGACGAGGCTGTGTTCGAGGATGAGCCGATGCCCGAACCCGTCCCGCAAGCGCGCCCTGCGATGAAAATTCCGGTGGCCGAACCGCGCAAGCCGGTGGTTGCACAGCCCGTGCGCCGTACCCCCCCGCCATCGCGTCGGGCGCAGGCCGAAGCACAGCCGGCGTTGTCCTTCGAGGACAAACATGCGGATTTCGAACTGCCCCCGCTGGGTTTGTTGTCGAACCCCGCCGCGATTCAGCGCCATCACCTCAGCGATGAGGCGCTGGAAGAAAACGCGCGGATGTTGGAGAACGTGCTGGATGACTATGGCGTCAAAGGTGAGATCGTCAGCGTCCGCCCCGGCCCAGTTGTCACCATGTATGAATTGGAGCCCGCGCCCGGTCTGAAAGCAAGCCGCGTGATCGGTCTGGCTGACGATATTGCACGGTCGATGTCGGCGCTGTCTGCGCGGGTGTCGACCCTGCCGGGCCGCTCGGTCATCGGGATCGAACTGCCCAATGAAAACCGCGAGATGGTGGTGCTGCGCGAAATTCTGGCCAGCCGTGATTTTGGCGACGGCAATCACGCGCTGCCGCTGGCACTGGGTAAGGATATCGGCGGCGAATCTGTCGTGGCGAACCTTGCGAAGATGCCTCACCTGCTGATCGCTGGGACCACGGGCTCGGGTAAATCGGTGGCAATCAACACGATGATTCTGTCGCTGTTGTACAAGCTGACGCCGGACGAATGCCGCCTGATCATGATCGACCCCAAGATGCTGGAATTGTCCGTTTATGATGGCATCCCGCATCTGCTCTCGCCCGTTGTGACCGACCCGAAAAAGGCTGTTGTCGCCCTGAAATGGGTCGTGGGCGAGATGGAGGATCGTTATCGCAAGATGTCCAAAATGGGCGTGCGCAACATTGCCGGTTACAATGGCCGCGTAAAAGACGCTCTGGCCAAGGGCGAGATGTTCAGCCGCACGGTCCAAACCGGCTTTGACGATGAAACCGGCGAACCAATGTTCGAGACGGAAGAATTCGCGCCCGAAGCGATGCCCTATATCGTCGTCATCGTTGATGAGATGGCCGATCTGATGATGGTCGCGGGCAAAGAGATCGAAGCCTGCATCCAGCGTCTGGCACAGATGGCGCGGGCCTCGGGTATCCACCTGATCATGGCGACGCAGCGCCCCTCGGTCGATGTGATCACCGGCACGATCAAGGCGAACTTCCCCACGCGGATCTCGTTCCAGGTGACGTCGAAAGTCGACAGCCGCACCATTCTGGGCGAAATGGGGGCTGAGCAACTGCTGGGGCAGGGCGATATGCTGTATATGGCCGGCGGAGCCAAGATCACCCGTTGCCACGGGCCCTTTGTTTCGGACGAAGAGGTTGAGGAAATCGTCAACCACCTGAAACAGTTCGGCCCGCCCGACTACATGAGCGGCGTGGTCGATGGCCCTGCCGAGGAAAAGGCAGACAATATCGACGCCGTTCTGGGCCTGAATACCGGCGGCAACACGAACGGAGAGGATGCCTTGTACGATCAGGCGGTGGCGATTGTGATCAAAGATCGCAAATGCTCGACCTCATACATCCAGCGGAAACTTGCCATCGGCTACAACAAAGCCGCGCGGCTGGTTGAGCAGATGGAGGACGAAGGCGTTGTTTCGGCGGCAAATCACGTCGGTAAGCGGGAAATCCTCGTCCCCGAGCAATAGGATATTTAATAACAAGGGCGGAACGCCTATCTGTGAGCCATGAAACAGATTGCTTTTGCCCTTGCCCTGACCCTGGCCGCCCCGGCGGCCTGGGCGGCTGATAAACTGCCCTTGTCGCAGATTTCCAACTATCTGAACGATTTGAAAACCGTTCAGACGACGTTCACTCAGGTCAATGATGATGGCACGCTCAGCACGGGTAAGCTGTGGATGCAGCGGCCCGGCAAGATGCGGTTCGAATATGATCCGCCTAGCAGCGCTGTGGTTCTGGCCAATACGGGCACCGTGCAGATCTTTGACCCGAAATCAAACCAACCGCCCGAGCAATACCCGTTGCGGCGCACACCCCTGTCACTGGTGCTGGCGCGGAATGTGAATCTGGGGCAGGCGAATATGGTAGTGGGCCATACGTTCGACGGAACGGCCACGGTTGTGACTGCTCAGGACCCCAAAAACCCCGAATCCGGCCGGATTGAGCTGATGTTCACCGATAATCCGATTGAGCTGCGCAAATGGGTGATCCATGACAACGCGGGGACCCAAACAACCGTGTTGCTGGGGCAGTTGGATACAGATGCCGACCTGAGCCGCGATTTGTTCTCAAAAGCAAAAAGAACCGGGTCAGCCAACCGCTGACCCGTATCCCGTTTTAATAGCGGCAGCCTGACAGCTGCGCCTGATACAGCTTGGCCCGTGCATCCACGTCATTGGCGACGTTCAGCAGCCATGTCTTGCTGTAGTGGCTGCCGCGGGCATAGCCGGTATGGCCTTCGTGATAGGCCAAATACTGGTTGCGCGTGTCGCTGGGGTGGATGCCGTTACGCTCATAGCTTTTGTTCATGTACCAGCCGATGAAATCCGACGCATCGCGGATGCGGTCGCGCTTGGCGCGGCGCTTGCCGGTTTCGCGCTGGTATTCCTCCCATGTGCCGTCCAGCGCCTGACTAAAGCCATAGGCGCTGCTTTGACGGCCCATCGGGATCACGCCCAGAACATATTGATGCGGCGTGCGCGCGTCATGCTTATAGCGGCTTTCCTGATAGATCGTCGCCATCTGAACGTGAACGGGAACACCCCATTTCCGTTCCGTGCTTTTGAACGCCTTGATGAATTCGGGCCGCTCGCGCGCAATACTGCACGCGTCATTCAGCTTGCTGGGTGGCTGTTTCGAGCCACCCCCACAGGATGCCAAAAGCAGCACCCCGAAGAGTACGAAAAGAATTCTGCTCATGTGCCTCATGCCTTTTTCTTTTATTCTAGCGCAGATTGAGCTTTTTGGAAATCACAATCGTTACAAAACAATAGCTAGAATTAAGGGCAATGCGCCCACAGACAGGATGGTTGAGATCATGACCATCCCCGCAACCGCATCCGCATCCGCGTTGAACCGCGCCGCCAGCAGGTAGGATGTCACCGCGACCGGGGTGCACATCTGCAGAACCATCACCCCAAATCCGACCGTATCCAGACGGAACAGAACCGCCAAAACCCAGCCCAGCACAAAACACACAATCAGCTTGAGCACAGACAGCCAGATCGCCTGTCCGATCTTTTGCGTGGTCAGCCGCGCGATGGCGACGCCCACCGTGATCAGCATCATGGGAATGGCCATCTGGCCCAAAAGCTCAAGCGTGTTGGTCAGGAAAACCGGGGTCTGCCAGCCACGCCACAGGAACAGGGCCCCCAACAGAGTGGCCCAGACCATAGGCTCGCGCACCGCTTTGCCAAAGCCGCCTTTGCCCGCCACGACATAAAGCCCGTAGGTGAAAGACAGCAACGCGGTGACGGCCAGGAAAATGACCGCATAGCCCAACCCCGCCTGACCAAAGGCGAAAATGCACAGGGGCAGGCCCAGATTGCCGGAGTTGCCGAATACCAGAGGCGACAGATAGGTCCTGCGATCCAGACCGCGCAGGCGTACGAATGCCTCAAACACGAGGGCCAGCCCGACATGCCCGGCAATGGCTGCCAGCGTAAAGCGCGTCAGCTCTCCGGCCGGGATTTCGGTCTGCATGAGGGCCACAAAGATCAGGCTTGGCACCGCCAGCGTGACGCCCAGACGGGTCACGAACTCCAACCGGTATTCGAAGCCCAGCTTGACCCAGGCAAAGCCCACCGCCGCCAAAAGAAAGACCGGAGCGGCGATTTCGAACACTGTCAGCAAGAGGTTCACAGACTGTTTCCCTTAATTTCAGATCAATGATTGGCTTTTCGGCCCGGAAAGAGGTAGTAAGACCTCTGGGGGCATAAACAATGCTGAAGACACATGCCAAGTACGGGTTGGGCCAGGTTGTCCGCCACAAAAAACATCCCTTCCGAGGGGTGGTTTTTGATGTGGATCCAGAGTTTTCGAACACCGAAGAATGGTATCAGGCCATCCCTGAAGACAGCCGCCCGATCAAGGATCAGCCGTTTTATCACCTGCTGGCCGAGAACGACCAATCCTTCTATGTGGCTTATGTTTCTGAACAAAACCTGATCGAAGACCAGTCGGGTGAGCCGGTTGAGCATCCCGACATCCCCGACATGTTTGGTCCCTTCGAAAACGGTGCCTACCCGCTGCACTTTCATTTGAACTGACGGCTCAGTAGCCAAGGGCACACCCGTCTTTTCGCGGATCGCTTGCGCCTTTCAACACACCGGTGTCGCAGATTCGAATGGCTTGCGCGCCACCCAGCGGTGTTTCCGGAACATCGACGTTGTGCCCCATTTCCGACAATTGTTGGGCGACCTTAGGCGAAATTCCGCGTTCCAGCTTGAGAACACCCTTGTCGGCAAAGGCGCGCGGGGCATCGATGCTGGCTTGCAGCCCCAACCCGTGATCCGTCATGTTCGACAGGAACCGCGCGTGGCCGGTTGGCTGATAGGCCCCGCCCATCACGCCAAAGGGCATCAAGACCTTGCCATCTTGTTTCAGCGCGCCGGGAATAATCGTGTGCATGGGGCGCTTGCCGCCGCCCAGTTCGTTGGGATGGCCCGCCTGCAGGGTAAAGCCCGCCCCCCGGTTTTGCAGCAGAATGCCATATTTCTCTGATGCGATACCCGAGCCAAAGCTGTGAAAGATCGAATAGATCAGCGAGACCGCCATCCTGTCCCGATCCACCACGGTGATGTAAACTGTGTCTTTGTGGATGGCCTCGGTCAGCGGGGCTGCTGCTGGCATTGCGCGTCTTGGGTCGATCAGAGCGGCCAGCTTATCTGCCACACCCTGATCCAAAAACCGATCCGCATGCGTTGTGTGATCCGGGTCTGCAATGAACCGATTGCGCGCATCATAGGCGAGTTTCGAGGCTTCGGCCTCAAGATGCAGCCGTTCCGCGCCAAACGGGTCCATGCCGGACAGGTCGAAATTCTTGAGTATATTCAACAGCAAAATCGCCGTTGCACCCTGGCCGTTGGGCGGATGTTCAACCAGCTCTATCCCGTTATACATCCCGCTGACGGACTGAGTGTCCGTGCAGGCAGTGGTCAGAAAATCATCTGCCGTGTGGGTGCCGCCAAGTTTGGTGAGGGTCGAGATCATGTCCTCGGCAATCTCGCCTGAATAAAAGGCGTCGCGCCCGTTTCGGGCGATCTGGCGCAGAACTTCGGCCTGACCGGGTGCGCGGAACACCTGACCCAGTTCTGGCGGTTGGTCGTCGAACAGGTAATGCGCCCGCGCCGCGCCTTGCAGTGCCTCAGCCCCGGATTGCCAATCCTGCGCGACCCTCTGGGCAACCGGGACGCCTGTGTCGGCATAGTGAATGGCTGGCTGCAGAATGGCGTCCAGCCCCAGCTTGCCCTCGGTCTCGGCCAGATGGCAGAACGCATCGACAGCCCCCGGAACAGTCACCGCATCGGGCGAATTCAGCGGGACCGAGGCCAGACCTTGCGCGCGCAACCGTTCAGCATCCGCCGCGGCGGGCGCACGGCCCGAACCGTTCAGCGCGCGGATTTCATCCTCGCCCGCCCGGTTGTAGAGGACAAAGCAATCGCCGCCCAAACCGGTCATCTGCGGCTCGCAAATTCCCAGCAGAACGGCCCCGGCAATGGCGGCGTCCATCGCGTTGCCACCTTGCTGCAGGATATCCACCGCAACTTTCGCGGCCAGAGGGTGCGACGTGGCACACATCCCCTCGGTTGCCAGAACTTCGGACCGGCCCGGAGTGTGAAAATCCCGCATGGTGTACTTCCCCGATTTGAACGCGCCGAAGGTACCGCGCGGTCGGAACTTGTCCAGTAAAATCAGTGGGAAGATCCTCGGCGCCGTTCACTGGGTGGGGGCTGTGACACATGGCGCCGAGGGAAGCTATCTGAGCTACAGGTACAGTTTTGCCTATTGTTTGCGGCGCCACAATGGTTCGATCTGGGCCTTATTGTGACGTTTTTGCGCCGTCAGGCCGGTTCGGGAAAATCAAACCGCAGCGACAGGCGATTGCAGCCCTTGCTGCGTTCATACCGGATATCATTGGTCAATTCGTGGATCAGGAACCAGCCGAACCCGCCCTCTGGCAACTCATCCACACAAGACCCAAGCGGCGCTGGAACGCCATCGGGCACCCGAAATCCTGGCAACGGATTGCCTGTGTCCGAAATCAGAATATCCAGCCAGTCCCGGTGCAGATGACACCGCACCTGCACCTTTGCCGGGGTCACATCCGCATAGGCGTGTTCGACAACATTGTTGATCGCCTCGGCCAGCGCGATCTTTACATCTGCGGCCTTGTGCATTGGCAAACCTTTGGCGGCAAGGCACCGGCTGAGCTGCGCAATGCCGCTACTGGCTTCGGCCTCGGTTGCCGCAAAAGTCAGATTTACACACTTGCCGTCACACATAGGGGGTGGCCTGCTCAGAAGATCGGAAAATCAATCAGCGGTGGCCGAAAGGGCGTCATCCAATGTCGGGAACAGCTTAAAGACCGTATCCATGCGGGTCAGCCGAAAGACCTTTTCGACAAAGGGATGCAGGCCTGCCAAATCCAGCCTGCGGTCATTGCCAAGCTGCTTCATCGAGGCAACGATGGCCCCCAAACCGCTGGAATCAATAAACTCGACACTGCTGAGATCCAGAACCACACGCTTTATGCGACCGTCGGCCTGATTTCGCATATCTTCCTTGAACTGAATGGCCATAGCGGCATCAATGCGGTCAGAATGGACCTTGATGATCTGAGTGTCGTCGGTCGTAGTACTTGTCAGGGCCATTCGCGACGGTCCTTTGATCTGAAATTCACTGGTAGAAATACGCTAGACGGCAAATCTTACCATTCGGTATCCATCGATACTGAAAAAGAGGAGGAACATCGTGATGAAACAGGTCGTAATCGCGGGTGCCGCACGCACTCCTATGGGTGGGTTTCAGGGTATGTTCGACGGAGTTCCGGCGGCGGAACTTGGCGGAACCGCCATCCGCGCTGCGTTAACGGGCGCTGGCACCGCGACGGTCGATGAGGTTCTGATGGGCTGTGTTCTGCCCGCAGGGCAGGGGCAAGCGCCCGCACGGCAGGCCGGTTTCGCGGCGGGTCTGGGCGAAGAGGTGCCGGCAACGACGCTCAACAAGATGTGCGGATCGGGGATGAAAGCCGCGATGATGGCCTTTGACCACATCGCGCTCGGCCATGCCGATACGATGGTCGCAGGCGGGATGGAGAGTATGACCAACGCCCCGTACCTTCTGCCGAAAATGCGTGGCGGCGCGCGGATCGGGCACGGTCAGGTGGTTGATCACATGTTCCTGGACGGGCTCGAGGACGCCTATGACAAAGGCCGGTTGATGGGTACATTCGCCGAGGACTGCGCCGAAGCCTATCAGTTCACTCGCGAGGCGCAGGATGAATACGCGCTGCAATCGCTGTCGAACGCCCTGACCGCGCAGGAAAGCGGTGCCTTTGCAGATGAGATAACATCTGTGACCACCCGCACCCGCAAGGGCGAGGTCACCTGCGCACAAGACGAACAACCCCAATCCGCACGCCCCGACAAGATCCCGACTCTGAAACCGGCCTTTCGCAAGGACGGAACCGTGACAGCCGCCAATTCCTCATCCATCTCGGATGGTGCGGCGGCCCTTGTGCTGGCCTCAGCGGACGCGGCCGAGGCGCAGGGCCTGACCGTCCGCGCCCGGATCGTCGGCCACGCCAGCCACGCGCAGGCACCGGGCCTTTTCACCACCGCGCCTGTTCCCGCAGCTCAAAAGCTCCTCTCTGCCATCGGTTGGTCCAAAGACGATGTGGACCTGTGGGAGGTGAACGAGGCTTTCGCCGTCGTCCCCATGGCCTTCATGCAGGAAATGGGCCTGCCGCGTGACAAGGTGAACGTCAACGGCGGCGCCTGCGCGCTGGGCCACCCAATCGGTGCCTCAGGTGCCCGGATCATGGTCACATTGCTCAACGCGTTGGAGAAACGAAACCTCAACCGTGGCATTGCGGCCATCTGCATCGGCGGCGGCGAAGGTACAGCCATCGCCATAGAACGCGTTTGACCCTTCTTCTTGTTTCAAATACGGCGGGGGTGAATTGAGCCATCGGCTCAAGAGGGGGCGGCGCCCCCTTGCCCCGTCGCAAAAAGGCACCACCATGACCACAGACTTCGCCACGCTTGCAAAAACCATAACTTCAATCACCGAAGGTGAAACGGACCAGATCGCACTGATGGCCACGATCGCCTGTGAGTTGCACCACGCCGATGACCGCTTCAACTGGACCGGCTTTTACCGCGTGACCGAGCCCAATCTGCTGAAGATCGGGCCCTATCAGGGTGGGCATGGCTGTCTGGTCATTCCCTTTGAACGCGGCGTCTGCGGCGCAGCGGCCCGGACCGGAGAAGTGCAGCTTGTTCCCGATGTGGACGCTTTTCCGGGCCATATCGCCTGCGCGTCCTCAACGCGTTCCGAGCTGGTGCTGCCGGTGCGGGATACATTGGGCACTGTGATTGCGGTGTTTGATATCGACAGTGATCAGCCCGACGCTTTTACGGAAACGGACGCGGCAGCACTCACCACGATTCTGAACAGCGTCTTTGCCAGATGAACTCGACCGAGCGCGCCCGGTCGACACTCTTTTCAGAACAAGAGATCAGGCGCCAAGCACCTTGGCTTTCTGTGCGGCAAATTCCTCATCCGTCAGATGGCCTTTGTCCTTGAGCGCGGCCAATCGCTCAAGCTCGTCTGCGGCAGATACGCTGGCAACGGACCGGATGTAGTCCTTTTGTGCCTCTTCGATCTGGGTCATGGTTTCAACGCTATGCTGGTGCATCTTGTCGCCGCGAATGATCAGGTAGCACAAGACGCCAAGCCATGGGATCAGGATCACAAAGGCGATCCAAACAGCCTTGCCGCCACCGCTCAGGTCTTTTGAGCGAAAGACATCGGCCACCACCGAAATCATCACCCAGAACCAGGCGACCATCAGGAACAGCCAGAAGATCGACCAGACGATATCGAAGAACCCAAGTCCGTTTTCCATTGTTTACATCCTTTGAATGCTAATGAGGAACGACACCTCTCAATAGTGCCCGTTTGTAACAGGCGTCGAGCTTTTTGGTTAGAGTGTTGTTACAAGTATCAATTTCATGGATAGCTCTTGGTTGTACTTGCGATGAATTGAGGGCGGAAAAATGCTGGGTTCAGATGGGCTATTCATCAACCGTGTGTATGATGCCCCGATCAGAAGAATTGCCGTTATGGGTGAACGATCTTCGGGCACAAACGTTAGTAAATTTGTGCTTGAACGCGCATTTCGCTTGGAAAAAGATGGAAAGCTTGGCTGGAAACACGGCTTTGTTCAGGGTTCTGGAATTGCTAAGGACACTTTGGTCGTTGTTTCTGTACGCGCGCCATATGACTGGGTCATCAGTATGTTCGACAAACCATGGCATTGTACCGAAACGATGCGAAATCTTGAGTTTCCTGGGTTTATTCGCGCCCCGTGGGATACCGTTGTGGATCGGCCCAAGGCATATTTTGGACTGCCGCGAAAAGAGTACGCAAGCGTGCCGTTGTTGCAGGACCGTGATCCTATGACCGGTAGACGATTTAGTAACCTAATGCAGATGCGGACTGCAAAGCTGAGACATTGGACGGGATTGCGCCATGACCTTTGCAATTTGGTTGTTTGGCGTTTCGAGTCGTTCAAAAAGACTCCGGAAGATATTATTCGAGCCGTTTCCAGAAGTTTTGATCTGGACGTCGACAAAGTTGAATGGCCTGTGCGGGCCTTGGGAAGTATGCGGCCTGATTTGCGCCAGGGTAAAATTCAAAAAGTAGAAGCCCAAGACATGCGTTTCATCAATTCTCAACTCGACCCGGCTTTGGAGAAAAGTCTTGGCTACCAACTACAAGAGCCTGGCGGTCAGTCATTTTGATCGTCACGGAATAGGCTAGTTTTCTCGCCTTAGATTACCGGTTCGGCCAGCCCCTCCAAAAAGGCATACTTTGGTGACCCGCGTGAAAAAACGCTTGGAAATTTCACCGACTCGGGTCATCGTGAAAAAAGACCGTCAATTTTCACGCACCCGGAGATGTCAGTGAACACCCAAGCCCCGAACCGAGCGACCCTTGGTGCCGATATCCGGGCCTTGCGCAAGGCGCGTGGGTTGACCTTGACCGAGATCGCAGAGCGGCTGAACCGGTCGGTCGGCTGGCTCAGCCAGGTTGAGCGGGACATGTCTGACCCCTCGATTTCCGATCTGCGGCAGATCGCGACATGTCTGGGTGTTCCGATGTCGATGCTGTTCGCCCATTCCGCGGCACCCGCAGATGAGCAGGGATACGTGGTGCGCGCAGGCTCACGCCGCCCGATGGGGTCGGGTGAGGAAGGGTTGATCGAAGAATTGCTCTCGCCCGATCTGACCGATGATTTTGAGATGGTGCATTCCACCTTTGAGCCTCGTTCCAAGATGCAAACCCCGGCCCACCGTCCGACGCAAGAGGTCGGCTATATGGTCTCGGGCCGATTGGACCTGATCATCGGAGGGCGGCAATTCTCGGTCGGGCCGGGTGACAGTTTCCGCATCAAACATGAACCCTATCAATGGGCGAACCCTTTTGATGAGCCCGCCGTGGCCATCTGGGTCATCGCCCCGCCGGTGTATTGAATGAGCTTTGAGGCATGGACCATATTCGCCCTGTTCTGGGTGGTGTTCGTCACCACGCCGGGGCCGAATGCGGTCAATTGCATCTCAAACGGGATGAGCCTGCCCTTTCCCAAAGCCATGCTGGGCGTGCTGGCGATCTTGACGCAGGCCAGTGCGTTTCTGATCCTGTCGGCGCTGGGCATCACGGCGCTGATTGCGGCTTCGCCCATGGGATTTTTCATTGCGAAACTGATCGGTGCCGGGTTCCTGATCTGGATGGGTATCCGCGGCTGGATCAACGCCAGCAAGCCCGCACCCGCGTCCGAGCGGCCCGCGCGCCACGTCTATCTGCACGCGCTGGCTGTAGCCACGATCAACCCCAAAAGCGTGGCCGGGTATCTGGCGGCGTTTTCACAATTCGTGCAGCCCGACGTGCCGGTCTGGCAGCAGATGGGGGTGATCATGCCCACTGCGCTGGTCATCACGACGCTCAGCTATACCGGGTTCACCCTGCTGGGCGCGCTGATGGGCAAAGCCGCGCTGGGCGCGGTGTTCAACATCTGGGTCCGCCGCATGATGGCGACCTGTTTCATCATCTACGGCGTGTTGCTGGGCACCAGCACATCGCCCACAGCAAGGGGGTAAAGACATGCACACCGGTTCCTGCCTCTGCGGCAAGGTTGCCTTCACCATTGACGGAGACCTCAGCCCGCCCAATGCCTGCCATTGCGGCCAATGCCGCAGGCAATCGGGACATCTTTGGGCCTCATGCGAGACGCATCAGGACAACCTCAGATTTACCTCGGACGAGACGCTGGGATGGTACCACGCCTCGGACATCGCCAAGCGCGGCTTTTGCAGCGCCTGCGGCTCGTTCCTGTTCTGGCAGCACAATGACGAGGACACGATTGCAGTTTCGGTGGGATCGTTGGACGAACCCACCGGGCTGAAACTCGCCCAGCACATCTTTGTGGCGGACAAGGGCGACTACTACGACATCACAGACGACCTGCCCAAGCGGGCACATTAATAGGGAAGCAAGACCATGAGTGATTTTCCAACCAAGGCCCGTGTGGTCATCATCGGCGGCGGCGTTGTCGGCTGTTCGTCGCTTTATCATCTGGCCAAAAAGGGCTGGACCGACTGCGTTCTGCTGGAAAAGAACGAACTGACCGCCGGCTCCACCTGGCACGCCGCGGGCAACGTGCCGACCTTTTCGACCTCTTGGGCGATCATGAACATGCAGCGCTATTCGACCGAGCTGTATGCGCGCCTTGCGGATGAGGTCGATTACCCGATGAACTACCACGTTTCGGGCTCGATCCGTCTGGCGCACAGCAAAGAGCGGATGCAGGAGTTCGAGCGCGCCCTGTCCATGGGCCGCTACCAAGGCATCCCGATGGAGATGTGGACGCCCGAACAGGCGAAAGAGCGGTATCCGTTCCTTGAAACCCATGACCTAGAAGGCGTGCTGTACGACCCGACCGATGGCGATATCGACCCGGCCCAGCTGACGCAAGCCTTTGCCAAAGGCGCGCGGGATTTGGGCCAGAAGATTATCCGCTTCTGCCCGGCGACCAATGTGACCCAGCATGACGATGGCACCTGGACCGTGCACACAGATCAGGGCGACATTGCCTGCGACTACGTGGTCAACGCCGCAGGTTACTATGCGCAGCGCGTGGGTGAGATGTTCAAGCCATACGGTGGTCGCACCGTGCCCGCGATGGTGATGAGCCATCAGTATTTGCTGACCGACGAAGTGCCCGAGGTTGAGGCGTGGTCGAAAGAAAACGGTGGCAAGCTGCCCCTACTGCGCGACGTGGATATTTCGTACTATCTGCGGCAGGAAAAGAATGGCTTCAACCTTGGTCCCTATGAGCCCAACTGCAAGGGCCACTGGATGACCGAAGATGACCCGATGCCCGAGGATTTCAGCTTCCAACTGTGGAACGACGATCTGGACCGGATCGAGGATATCATGATGGACGCGATGGAGCGGGTGCCGCTGATGGCAACTTCGGGTGTGGGTCGTGTCATCAACGGCCCGATCCCGTACGCGCCGGATGGTCTGCCGCTGATCGGCCCGATGCCCGGCGTGGCAAACGCGTTTGAGGCGCACAGCTTTACCTTCGGCATCGCGCAAGGTGGTGGTGCGGGTAAAGTGCTGGCCGAATGGATCGTCGATGGCGCGACCGAGTGGGACATGTGGGCCGTCGATCCGCGTCGCTACACCGACTACACCGATCAGGATTACTGCAACCAGAAGGGCATGGAGGTCTATGGTAACGAATACGCCATGCACTTCCCGCATCACGAATGGCCTGCGGCGCGGGATAAGAAGGTTTCGCCTGTTCACGCCAAGATCAAGGAACTGGGCGGTGTCATGGGCGCCTATAACGGCTGGGAGCGCGCCAACTGGTTCGCCAAGCCGGGCGACGACACCTCGCTTGAGGCCACGCACACATGGGGTCGGTCAGGCCCGTGGGAGCAGCGGATCAAGGAAGAATGCGAGGCGGTGCGCGATCATTGCGGCGTGCTGGACCTGCCGGGCTTCTCGCGCTTCATGGTCAAGGGCGACGGCGCGGCTGAGGCGCTGCGTGGTCTGGTTACGGGTGGTCTGCCCAAAGTGGGTCGGATCAATCTGGTCTATATCTCGGACGACCGGGGCCGCATCCTGACCGAAATGTCCTGCCTGCGTCTGGGCGAGGATGAGTTCGTCATGATCACCGCCGCCACTGCGCAATGGCATGACCGCGACATTCTGGTGAATGCGATGCCCTCGGGCGTCAGTGTCGAGGATGTCACCACCACCCGCGATACGCTGATCGTAACCGGCCCGAAATCGCGTGAGATCCTGTCGGGCCTGACCGATGCAGATCTGTCGCTGGGCTGGCTGACCCATCAGTCGGCCACCGTGGCGGGGCAGCCTGCTCATCTGATCCGCGTCTCCTTTGCCGGTGAGCTTGGATGGGAGGTTCACGCCCTGAACGACCACATGCCTGCGATCTATGACGCGATCCTCGGTGCGGGTGCCACACCGTTTGGCATGTATGCGCTGAACTCGCTGCGGATCGAGAAAGGCTACCGCGCGTGGAAGGGTGATCTGTCCACCGATTACTCGCTGCTGGAAGGCGGGCTGGGGCGGTTTGTCAAACTGGACAAACCGCAGGACTTCCCCGGCAAGGCCGCGATCCTGAACGAAAAGCAGCAGGGCGTGAAGAAGTCGTTCGTGACCCTGACGGTCGAGGCCGGTGACTGCGACGCGCCCTACATGTCCTGCATCTGGCAAGGCGATCAGATCGTGGGTGAGACGACGTCCGGAGCATGGGGTTATCGCGTCGGCAAATCCATCGCGCTGGGCATGGTCAAGGCCGAACTCGCCAACCCCGGCACCACGTTGGAGGTTGAAATCTACGGTCAGAAATACCCTGCCGTGGTGCAAGAAGATCAGCCCCTCTGGGATCCGGCCAACGACCGGCTGCGGGCCTGATCCATGACTGCTCCGCGCGTCATGCAAGGCGTCTACCTGACCCGTCACGGCGGGCCAGAGGCGCTGGAGTGGCGCGCGGATATTCCCGTGCCGCACCCCGGACCCGGCCAGGTTCTGGTTCGGGTCGCGGCAGCCGGGGTGAACAACACTGACATCAACACGCGCGTCGGTTGGTATTCGTCGGATGTGACCGGTGCGACCGACGCGGTGGATCAGGATGTAGAGGCCGGAGGCTGGGGTGGCGCGCTGCACTTCCCCCGCATTCAGGGCGGCGATCTGTGTGGCGTTGTCGAACAGGCCGCACCGGATACCGGGTTCCGCCCCGGTCAGCGCGTGACCTGCCCGATCAACCTGCCACGTCCGCGCCCCGGCAACCCGACCGGGTTTATTGCGCTGGGGTCGGAAATCGACGGGGCCTTTGCGCAGTATTGTCTGGTTGAAGCGTCTGATCTGTATGATGTCTCAGCCTCACCCTTGTCGGATATTGAGATTGCCGCCATTCCCTGCGCCTTTGGTACGGCTGAGAACCTGCTGACCCGGGCCGGTGTGACTTCAGGGCAAAAGGTGCTGATCACCGGTGCCTCGGGCGGAGTCGGCTTGGCAGCGGTACAACTGGCCGCGTTGCGCGGGGCCACGGTGTGGGGTGTGACCAGCCCCGCCAAGGCCGATGTGGTCAAAGGGCAGGGCGCGGTCGATATCTTTGCGCGCGATGCGACACTGCCTGCGGACATGTTTGACGTGGTGATTGATGTGGTGGGCGGACCCGCATGGCCCGGCCTGATCCTCGCCCTGAAACCGGGCGGTCATTATGCGGTGTCCGGCGCGATCGCCGGGCCGATGGTCCAGGCTGATCTGCGTGACATCTATCTGCGCGACATCACCATTCACGGCTGCACCCATCAGGCCTTTGACGTGTTTGGACGTCTGGTCGAGATGATCAATGCCGGTCGGATCAAGCCATTGATCTCAAAAACTTATCCGTTAAGGGATATCGCCACGGCGCAGCAGGATTTCCAATCCAAAGCCTATCCGGGCAAACTTGTCCTGATTCCGTGAAAGGGCTGGGAAAATGGCACAAATCACTCTACTGGATGGCTCTGTCGGGCAAGAGCTGGTCAAGCGCAGCGGTGAAAAGCCGACCCCTTTGTGGTCGACCCGGGTAATGATCGACCACCCCGAACTGGTCGGGGATGTGCATGCCGATTACTTCCTTCGCGGTGCGACCGTCGCCACCACGAATACCTACGCCGTTCACCGCTCGCGCCTTGTGCGCGAAGGGTTGGATGATCAGCTGGCCGCGCTGATCGATGCTGCGTTGACACAGGCTGAACAGGCGCGCGCGAAAACAGGCGGGCGGATCGCGGGGGCATTGGGGCCCTTACTGGCCAGCTACCGCCCGGACCTGAACCCCGACGTGACCGAGGCAGCCGAAAAATTCGGCGAACTGGCCGCCCTGATGGCCGGTCGGGTCGATCTGTTTCTGATCGAAACCGTCTCATCCGTGCAAGAGGCCGAAGGGGTCCTGCGCGGTGTGGCAGATCTGGGCAAACCCGTCTGGCTGGCGCTGTCGGTCATGGATGCGGATGGAACATATCTGCGCTCGGGCGAGCCCTTGTCAGAGATCGCGCCTTTGGTTGCCCAATTCGCGCCCGAGGCCGTGCTGATCAATTGCTCGCGCCCCGAGGCGATTCCGGCTGCGTTAAAGGTCATTGCCACACTGGGTCGGCCGTTTGGGGCCTATGCGAACGGTTTCACTGGGATCACCCAGCAGTTTCTCGAAGACGCGCCCACAGTCGATGCGTTGGAGCAACGGCAGGATTTGGGGCCTGATGCCTATGCCGATCATGCGATGGCCTGGGTCGAACAGGGCGCCAGCATTGTCGGCGGCTGTTGCGAGGTTGGCCCCGATCACATCGAAACCCTTGCCAAACGGCTGCGCGCCGCCGGGCATGAGATCGTCTAGGGAACCGCTGATGCCCAAGGCTGCGCCCTCATCCCCCCGGACCGATCAGCACCATTTCGATATTCTGGTCGCGCCGGGCTTTGTGCTGCTGGAGCTGGCGTCGCTGGTCGAGGTGCTGCGCCTGGCAAACCGGGTGTGCCCGGCCCCTCCGTTTACCTTTACCTACAGATCGCTCAGGGGTGGGCCGATTGCCAGCAGCAGCGACGCGGTGGTGCAGACCGAGCCCGTTTCAGCGCAGCCCCGGGCCGACTACCTGTTCGTGGTTGGCAATTCCGACCCGGACCACCCTGACCTGTCCCTTGGGCGCGTTGTCTCGGGCTACACATATCGCGGGGCGCAGGTGTTTCTGCTGGCCGAGGCCGCCAGCCGTTACATCAAAGAACAGGGCAAGGACAATATGGCGACCCATTGGGAGAACGCCTCGTTCCTGCGCGAGCGCGGTGCCCGGTTCGAGGCCAAGCTGTCTATCGCCACCGAACAGGGCGCCGTCGTCACCTGCGCCGGGATGGAGGCGACAACGGATGTGGCACTGGCCGTGATCGGGCGGCATATCTCGGGGCCGGCCAAAATGACGGTGGCAGACATCATGCTGCATGAAAACATCCGCGATTTTTCATCGATGCAGCCTTTTTCGGGCACGCGCCTGACGGCCACCGGGGATGCCAAGCTGGATCAGTGTATCAAGCTGATGCAGGCCAATATCGAAGACCCTCTGCCTATCAACCAGATTGTCGACGAATTGCACCTGTCCAACCGATCGCTCGAACGTAAGTTCAAAACGTTCTTTGGCACCACCCCCAACGGGTTTTATCGCGAAATGCGGCTGGCCAAGGCCAATAACCTGCTGCTGAACACCACCATGAGTGTGCGCGAGATCGGCCTGGCCTGCGGCTTTCCGAACGGGTTTTCCTCGGTCTACAAAAGCTTTTTTGGTGTGACGCCCTTTGTTTTGCGGCGCGAGAAACGGGCGGCTGCACATCGGTGATTTTCGCCAATAGAGTGACGCTTTTGGTGCATTTATTGTCGATCTTTCATGGCATTTTGCCCGAAACCTGACAGTGCGGAGATTTCAGGATGGTTGATCTTCCCAACAAGGCCCGTGTGGTCATCATCGGCGGCGGCGTCATCGGATGCTCGGTCGCGTATCACCTGACCAAAAAGGGCTGGAGCGATGTTGTCCTGCTGGAACGCAAGCAGTTGACCAGCGGCACCACATGGCACGCCGCCGGCCTGATCGCGCAGCTGCGGGCGACGGCAAACATGACCAAGCTGGCGAAATACAGTCAGGAGCTTTACGGCTCGCTCGAAGAGGAAACCGGTGTTGCGACCGGGTTCAAACGCTGTGGTTCGATCACCGTGGCCCTGACCGACGAGCGCAAGGAAGAGATTTACCGTCAGGCCGCCATGGCCCGCGCCTTTGGGGTCGAGGTTGAAGAAATTTCGAACGAGCGCGTGGCCGAACTGTATCCGCATCTGAACATCGAAGACGTCAAAGGTGCTGTTTACCTGCCGTTGGACGGGCAAGGCGATCCGGCGAACATCGCGCTGGCGCTGGCCAAGGGTGCGCGTCAACGCGGCGGGATCGTCAAGGAACGCGTAAAGGTCACTGACATTGTCCGACAAGGGCGCAAAGTGACCGGCGTGGACTGGGTTGTGGATGATGGCAGCGCCTCGGGCCATATCGAATGCGACATGGTGGTGAACTGCGCGGGGATGTGGGGGCATGAGGTCGGCCGGATGGCAGGCGTGAACGTTCCCCTGCACGCGTGCGAGCATTTCTATATCGTCACCGAAGGTATCGATGGCCTGACCCAGCTGCCGGTTCTGCGCGTGCCGGACGAATGCGCCTATTACAAGGAAGACGCGGGTAAAATTCTGCTGGGCGCGTTTGAACCCAACGCGAAACCCTGGGCGGTGGAAGGCATCCCCGACAGTTTCGAGTTCGACCAACTGCCCGAAGATTTCGACCATTTTGAGCCGATCCTTGAGGCCGCAGTGAACCGGATGCCGATGCTGGCCGAGGCGGGGATTCATACCTTCTTCAACGGGCCTGAATCCTTTACCCCCGACGATGCCTACCATCTGGGTCTTGCGCCCGAGATGGACAATGTCTGGGTCGCCGCCGGGTTCAACTCGATCGGTATCCAATCCGCCGGCGGTGCTGGCATGGCGCTGGCCGAGTGGATGGATAGTGGCGAAAAGCCCTTTGATCTGGGCGACGTGGATATTGGCCGGATGCAGCCGTTTCAGGGCAACAAACAGTACCTGTTTGAACGGTCCAAGGAAACGCTGGGCCTGCTCTACGCAGACCACTACCCCTATCGCCAGAAGGCCACCGCGCGCGGAGTACGGCGCACGCCCTTCCACCATCACCTGCTGGAGCAGGGTGCCGTCATGGGGGAACTGGCCGGGTGGGAGCGCGCCAATTGGTTCGCCAATGAAGGCCAGGAACGCGAATACCACTACAGCTGGAAACGCCAGAACTGGTTCGAAAACTCAGCCGCAGAACACCGTGCGGTGCGCGAGAATGTGGGCATGTATGACATGTCCTCCTTCGGCAAAATCCGCGTCGAAGGGCCGGATGCGGAACGGTTCATGAACTATATCGGCGGTGGCGATTATTCGGTTCCCAATGGCAAGATCGTCTATACCCAGTTCCTGAACCGCACAGGCGGGATTGAGGCGGACGTGACCGTCACCCGCCTGTCCGAGACCGCCTATCTGGTGGTCACGCCCGCAGCGACACGTCTGGCGGACCAGACCTGGATGATGCGTAACAAGGGTGATTTCAATGTGATCATCACCGATGTGACCGCAGGCGAAGGGGTTCTGGCCATCATGGGCCCGAACGCGCGCACGCTGCTGCAAAAGGTCTCGCCCAGTGATTTCTCAAACGCGGCCAACCCGTTCGGCACCGCGCAAGAGATCGAGATCGGCATGGGCCTCGCCCGCGCCCACCGCGTGACTTACGTGGGTGAACTTGGGTGGGAGATCTATGTCTCTTCTGACATGGCCGGACACGTGTTTGAGACGCTGCATGAGGCCGGACAGGACATGGGCCTCAAGCTTTGCGGCATGCATATGATGGACAGCTGCCGGATCGAGAAGGGCTTCCGCCACTTTGGTCACGACATCACCTGTGAAGACCATGTTGTGGATGCGGGGCTGGGCTTTGCCGTGAAAACTGACAAAGGCAGTGATTTTATTGGTCGCGAAGCAGTGATCGCACGCAAGGAAAGCGGGCCCAAAAGCCGTCTGGTTCAGTTCAAACTGGCTGATGCCGAGCCACTGTTGTTCCACAATGAGCCGATCATCCGGGATGGCGAATATGTGGGTTATCTGAGTTCGGGCAATTACGGCCACACCCTTGGCGCTGCCATTGGTCTGGGATATGTGCCATGCGAGGGTGAGAAACCAGCGGATGTGCTTTCGTCTACCTATGAGATCGACGTCTGCGGCGTAAAGGTCAGGGCCGAGGCCTCGCTGAAACCCATGTATGACCCAAAATCCGAACGCGTCAAACTGTGATGAGGGCCGAAGGGGGCGCTGCCCCCGCCGCCCGTTCCGGGCGACTCCCCCGGGATATTTAAGGCCAGATGAAGTCGGGATCCCTTGTTCATCTGTCCAAAAATATCCCGGAGCGCGAGGCAGAGCCTCGCATGTTGACAGGGCGCCACCAGCGTGACCTATCACGTTTCCTGATGACCTGCTTCACAGTTTTCGCAGTTTCCAACCCGGTCTGATTTGCCGTAGAGAAGCGCAATATCAATCGGAGACGTGCTGTGGCAGATACCCCTGTACCACCGAACAGAGAAGACACGCCCAAAGGGTTGGCGCTGGCCGTGACGGCCTATCTCCTGTGGGGGTTTTTGCCTTTGTATATGAAGGCTTTGTCCCATGTTGGCCCGATTGAAATCGTGTCGCATCGCATCATCTGGTCGGTTCCGGTGGCGGGGCTGCTCTTGGTGGCACTAGGGCGGACCCGAGATATTAAAGCTGCCGTGACGAACCCGAAAATGCTGGGCATGGCCTGTTTGACGGCTGCGCTGATTTCGGTGAATTGGGCGATATATGTCTGGGCGATCGCCAATGACCGGGCGCTGGATGCGGCGCTGGGCTATTACATCAATCCGCTGTTCAGCGTTGCTTTGGGTGCGGTTCTGCTGCGTGAGCCTTTGACGAAGACGCAATTGGTCGCCGTCGCGATTGCCGCGCTGGGCGTGCTGGTGCTGGTTGTTGAGGCGGGCAGCTTGCCCTGGCCCGCCTTAGGACTGATGGTGACGTGGGGCTTTTATGCCTTTTTCAAACGATCCCTGCCCATCGGCCCAAATCAGGGGTTTTTGCTTGAGGTTCTGATCCTGCTGATTCCGGCCCTGATGTATGTCACGTGGCTGGGCGTGCAAGGTACGGGGCATTTTGGCGTCGGGGCTTCGGACACGCTTTTGCTGGCCAGTGCCGGGGTTGTCACAGCCGTGCCGCTGCTGGTCTATGCCAACGGGGCCAAGCTGGTGCGGCTGTCGACCATGGGCATTCTGCAGTACATCGCGCCGACCATGATCTTTATCACCGCCATTACTTTGTTCGGCGAACAGATCGACCGGGGCCGCATGATCGCCTTCCCGCTGATCTGGACGGCGCTGGTGGTCTATTCGATCCCAATGATCCGGCAGATGCGGGCTCAGACCTGACGCAACAGCCGGGCGGCTTCTTCTGCCCAGATGGCATAGGTTTTGGGGCTGGGGTGATAGCCATCCGGTGCTGCCAAAGCAGGGTCATCGGGTAGATCCAGCTGCAGATGCCGCGCCTGCGGGTATTGGGCCGCGACCTGTTGCAATCCGCGATCCAGCCGCGCGGATTGTTTCCCCAGAACCCAGGCCAGCGGTTGCGGCAGGGCCGGAAAGCGGTGCATCTGTGGAACCGCTGTGACGACCAGCCTGCGCACGCCAAGCGGACCGGTGAGGCGCTGCAGCAATTCAGTTTGGCGGGCGATGAATTGTTGACGCGTTACACCTCGGGTCACGTCGTTTACGCCAAGCGCTGTGATCGCCATGTCAAACTGGCCGGTTAGGCCGCTCAGCCGGTCTATTGTGTCTGACGTGGTGTGCCCGGTTGTGGCCTCCAGCCGCCATTCGACCGCATAGTGTTTGGCCAGCTGTGAAACGAGATGCCCGGACAGGGCCTGCGTTTGCGTTCCGGCGCCGACGCCTGCTGCCGAACTGTCGCCCGCAATGAGCAGCCGCAGACGGGGGCCGCGACCTGCGCGCCCCTCGCGCGGGCCTGTGGGTTCGGGCAACAGCTGCGCCCTGCGGCGCACAGACAGGCCCTGTGCGGCCAAAACCGGCAACAAGGGAACCCGCAACAGCTGATCAGCGGCCACGGGCATGGTCAGCTCAGCGCGTTCTTGTATTCGAGGAAGCGGGGATCAGTCATAACCCGTGCCATCATCGCCTCTCGCAGGGCACCGATGGTTTTAGAGGGGCGCATGACGACCTCAAACTCCTGGATCAGCCCGTCATCGTTCAGGGTGATCAGGTCAACACCCACCGCATCCAGATCACCAACCTTGCACTGAAACTCCAGCGCCCAGTCGTTCCCCGCGCCCATCACGCGGCGGTAGCGAAAGTCGGAAAACACCTGCCCCACGTGGCCCAGCACCGCCGCCACCGGCGCACGCCCGGTCCATGTGCTGTAATAGGTGGGCGGGGAGAACCGGACATCTTCGGCCAGCAGGTCATGAATCAGGCTCTCATCGCCTTTGGCGACCACCTCTTGCATGCGTTCGATCGTGGGGTGCATGGGCTCTCCTCTCAGTTCGCGGTCAGAGTTGCTGAACCGCTCCGTTCAGGCAAGGCCGACGTTGCGGGAGGTGGCGCGCTGCGATAGGCAGGCGCGCATGAGCGAGACCTATGATCCCCCGATGACGCCCTTGGATGTGCTGCACGAGGATGCGCAGCTGATTGTGGTGAACAAACCGCCGGGCCTGTTGTCGGTGCCGGGACGGGGAGAACATCTGGCCGATTGTCTGCTGACCCGTGTACAGGCGGCGTTTCCACAGGCGTTGCTGGTGCATCGGCTGGACCGGGACACCTCGGGCGTGATGGTCTTTGCCCAGACCCCCCATGCGCAGCGTCATCTGAGCATGCAGTTCGAGGCTCGCCAGACCCGCAAGACCTATGTGGCGCGTGTCTGGGGACGGGTTGAGCCGAAAACCGGAACCGTCGATTTGCCGCTGATCGTCGATTGGCCCAACCGTCCGCGTCAGATGGTGTGTCATGAGACCGGCAAACCGGCTGTCACCGATTGGCGCGTGTTGAAACACGAAGGCGATACGACCCGTGTGCGCCTGTCCCCGAAAACGGGGCGGTCGCATCAGTTGCGGGTACATATGCTGGCGCTGGGCCACCCGATTTTAGGTGACCCGTTCTATGCCGAAGGCGCTGCGCGGGACTTTCCGCGCCTGATGCTGCATTCCGAGGAACTGCGCCTGAAGAACCCCGAAGGCGGTGTCTCGATGAAATTCCGCGCCAAGGCAGATTTCTGACCCTCAGGCCGCGCTGGTCCACAGCATTTTCAAATTACCCAACGAAAACCGTCTGCGCCGCGTGCGCGGGGCGCTGGGCTGGCGGGCGGCCATGATCTCGCGTTCGATCTCAAAGCCGCGCAGGGTGTGATCCTGTGCCCAGCGGTCCAGTTTCAGGGTCATCAGCACGTGATTGTCGTGATACGGCATCGGTGATCTCCTTTTTTCCGCGATCAACCTTTGCCCATTACTGCTGACACCACCTTGTCAGGGGGGTGTGCTAGAGTGTCAGCAGATGAACCGGAGACACCCATGCGCCGTTCCACCCGCTTGTTTGAGATCATTCAGATTCTGCGCGCCGCCGAGGCCCCTGTGACGGCGGACACGCTGGCCGAAAAACTTGAGGTGTCGGTGCGCACGGTCTATCGCGACATCGCTGCCCTGCAGGCGCAACGCACCCCGATTGAGGGCGAGGCGGGCGTCGGCTATCTGATGCGGCGCGGCTATGATCTGCCACCGCTGAATTTTGACGCCGAAGAGGTTGAGGCGCTGTGGGTTGGCTTGTCGATGCTGGCCCGGACCGGGGACAGCACGTTGCAACAGGCCGCTGATCGGGTGTGCCGCAAGATCGAGGCGCTGCGTGTGCCCACCGACTGGTTGCAGGTCGCGCCATGGGGTGCGCCGCTGGACGACCCGGAAAAGGGCTGTATCCCCGTCGTCAATTACCGCGAGGCCATTCGGGATGAACGCAAGATTCGCATCACCTATATCAGTGGCGAAGGCGTTCAGACCGAACGTGTCATCCGTCCCGTTGCCCTGATCTATCATATCGAATGCACCATGCTGGCGGCCTGGTGCGAGCTGCGCAACGGATTTCGCCATTTCCGTACAGATCGTGTCTGGGCCTGCGAACTGACGGGCGATCACTTTTGCGGACAGGGGCAACCTCTGCGGGCAATCTGGCAGGAACAGACGGACTGGGATCAGACGACGCGGGTGTCCTGAATGGCGGGTATTTGCCGCATTCACCGGATTGTTGCTTGAGAACACAGGCTGACAAGGCGATATACTGCTTTGAACAAGACGTACCCGGTAAACGGGTGCCAGAGCAGAAGGTGATACCATGACGATTTCCAAGTTTGTTTTGTCTGCCGGGCTGTGCTCGGCTTTGTTTCTGGGCGCCTGTACGGACCCGGGCACGCTGAACCTGCCGGCCGATCCCAACCAGAACGCTAAACAAGGCGCGATTCTGGGTGGTCTGATCGGCGCCGGGGTAGGCGCGATCGCAAATGATTCCGATCCGCTGTTGGGCGCGCTGGCCGGGGGCGCCATTGGCGCAGCCGGTGGCGGTGTGATCGGCAACCAGTTGGACAAGCAAGCGGCCGAGCTGCGCCAGCAACTGGCCAATCAGGGTATCACCGTGACCAATGCGGGTGACCGCCTGATCGTGACCGTGCCCAATGACATCACCTTTGACACCGACAGCGCGACGGTCCGCCCGGCGCTGCGGGCCGATCTGGTGCGGGTGGGTCAGAACCTGACGCGCTATCCGAATTCGAACGTGCAGGTCATCGGCAATACCGACAGTGATGGCTCGGCGGCGTATAATCAGGGTCTGTCCGAGCGTCGCGCGCGCTCGGTTGCGGATATCCTGCAGGCCAACGGCGTCAACGGCGCGCGGATCACCACAATCGGTCAGGGTGAAAGCCGCCCCATTGCGTCCAACCTGACACCCGAGGGCAAGGCCCAGAACCGCCGCGTGGATATCGAGATCATCCCCAGCGGCTGATCCAATCAAACAGGGCACCTTCGGGTGCCCTTTTTTGCACAGTGACTGCGCGTCATGTGGTCTTTGGCTACCCGCCCTGTTGCGCTAGCTATTGGGAAACATCATGACGGAGTTTTCCAATGTCCGAACCGATCCTGCTGAGCCTGTCGGGTTCCCTGCGCCAAACCGCCACCAACCGCAAATTGCTGCGCGAAGCAGCACGTCTGTTCAATCCCGGCACGCATATCGAGGCTGATCTGAACCTGCCGCTCTATGACGGTGATCTGGAGGCTGGCGAAGGTATTCCCGCAGCCGTGCAGACCCTGTCGGATCAGATCGCGCAGGCGCATGCGGTGATCATTTCGACACCGGAATACAACAAGGGCCCCTCGGGCGTTCTGAAGAACGCGCTGGATTGGGTGAGCCGGACCAAGGGTAGCCCCTGGGCCGATAAACCGGTGGCCGTGATGTCTGCGGCAGCGGGCCGTGCAGGTGGCGAACGCGCGCAGATGGTGCTGCGTGGGTATATGGTGCCGTTCCAGCCGCGTATCCTGCAGGGGCCGGAAATCCATCTGGCCGACAGCTCCAACGAATTCGACGAAAACGGCAAGCTGACCAGCGAGCGTTATGAGAGCAGTCTGAAGGTCCTGATGGATAAACTGCGGGCCGAGGCAGGCTTCTGACTATATGAAACCATTAAATAACATTGGTTTTTTCTCGAAAGCCAAATTACATAATCTCAAAACAGGACATATCTAAGACGCAATTTTTTCCTAACTTCTAACCATGGAACGGCCCGTTTTTACATTTAGACAAGCGCAGTCTGCATTTGACCTGATCTCGCATTTGCAATCGTTTGATGATGAGCGTTTGATGCGCGTTGGTGGTGACGCACTTGTGAGAATTGTGCGCGAATGTGCGTGCCGTTTTGAGCGTCAGACCGATGCCGCATGCTTCGAAGCGCTTGCCACTTCGGCGTTAGACGCGGCAGAGGAATCGGAGATTGCAGTCGCTTTGCTTGTTGCTAACGCACTCCAACAAGGGTTGTGGGCCGATGACACGGCTGAGTTTGCCGAGGCAGCGGTTGAACGCGTTTGCAACGCACCCAGAAGTCTCCGCACGGCGGTTTTGCGCGGTTTGGATACCGTTCAGGACTTTACCAATCCGTACGAACAGGCGGTGTACCTCGTGCCGAACGAAGACCGCCTGACCCGGCCTATGGATCAGATTTTACCATCTCTATGCAAGATCGCACGCAACATGGACCAGTCGACACGCAGCAGTGTTGCTGCCGCCGATTATGGGGATCGTACAGACGAACACCTGAGAGCGTTGAATGAAGTTCTTTCTACTGCTGACTGCCGGTTTCCTGATGGCGAAATGTGGTTTCCAAGCGAAGTCGTCGAACTTGTGGCGCATGTCAGAAGTACCCCTGGATTTGTTCCCTGCACGGCCCTTTTATTGGCAAATGCCCTTCCGGTCATGGATCACTTCGGATGGTTCGAGTTTCGTTGGGAAAATCTTGCTGTTGAGTATAATGCCTTGCCTGACAGCGTTCGTCCGACCATTCTGGCGGGGATAAGGTATCTCTACGAAGAGGATACCACATTCCTGCAGCACTCACCGGGGGCGTCCTGGGATCCCGTTCTCGCTCCGGGCCGCATGATACATTTGGTTGATCTTCCCGAAGACTGAAATTTGGATTGAGGCGCATTGAAAAGGGGTGCGCCGCCTCGGTCAGAGTGACGCCTCGGGCCGGAAATCTTCGGGGATGGTATCGCGGCCGTCCAGCATCAGATCGGCCATGACCTCAGCCACCTTCGGGGCCATGCCGAACCCGATCTTGAACCCGCCATTGGCGATGAACTGGCCCGGATGCAGCGGATGCGCCCCCAGCATGGGCGCACGGCTTTTGCTGCGGGGGCGGACCCCGGCCCAGCGGTCGATCACCTGCGCGCCATGCAACAGCGGCAGAGCCCGTACGGCGCGGTCCAGAACATCGTCCAATGCGCTGTCTGTTGCGGTCGGATCATCATATTCGCGTTCCGAGGTGGACCCGATGGCCAGCGTTCCGTCCGCGTGGGGAATGATGTGAAGGGCATCTGCAAAGAGCTGCGGCACCTCTCCGGCGTCGAACCGCAGCAGCGCCGCCTGGCCCTTGACGCCATTGCCGACAGGTTTGCCCAGTGCGGTGCTTAACTCTTGCAGGCCCGCGACCCCTGTTGCGTGGATGACCTGCCCCTTGTCGGGGGCTTCTGTCTGAATGTGAACGCCCATGACCTGCAACGCGGCAACCAGAGCAGCACAGGCGCGGCGCGGGTGCATGCGGGCGCTGAGCGTATCGTGGATCACGAACCCTGTCGGGCTGGGCGGGCACCACGCCCCCAGCGCTTCGGCCGCGACCACACGCCATTCGGCACGGCCCTGCCACAGCTTAGCTGCGGTTTCGGCACGGGCATGGGCCAGTTCCAGTGTCCGGGCATCGGCGATGGGCTGCAATCGCCCCAGACGTGCATATCCGGGCGAAACGCCTCCTGTTTCTTCGATCTGCGCCCAAAAGGGTTCTGCCATGATCAGGCTGTCGAACTGAAAGGCTTTCTTGGCATTCCAGTTCTCGGGCACATGCGGGGCCAATGCACCGACCAGCCCGCCGCTGGACCCCGATCCGGGGCCAAACGGGTCGACCACCTGCACCTTGGCACCGCGCCGGGCACAGGTCCAGGCGATGGACAGGCCAAAGATGCCCGCCCCGCGCACCGTTACATCGACCATTGCCAATCCCCTTTTCCTTGTTCAGTGTCGCGCCGCTTAGCTACAGGATTCCCCGATGGCAGACCAGCATGCAGACCTGACATGGCGAGACGGGCAAATCCCCGTCTCAGAGCGGTTCGATGACCCCTATTTCTCGTTGCAGAACGGGCTGGAAGAGACGCGGCATGTGTTCCTTGCGGGCAATGATCTGCCCGCCCGGTTTGCGCCGGGGTTCCATATTGCCGAACTAGGTTTTGGCACCGGGTTGAACATGCTGACCGTCTGGGCCGCGTGGGAGGCATCGGGACAGACGACGCCCCTGACCTTCACCAGTTTCGAGGCCTTCCCCATGGCGCCCGACGACATGTCCCGCGCCTTGGCGGCCTTCCCCGAGCTTGCCCACTTGAGCGACCGTTTTCTTGCCCGGTGGCAGGGCGGGCGTTGTGATCTGGGGACATTGCAGCTTGAGGTGATCGAAGGAGATGCGCGTAAGACCCTGCAGGTGTGGGACGGGGCCGCGGATGCGTGGTTTCTGGACGGGTTCTCACCGGCCAAAAACCCCGAGCTTTGGGGCGCGGACCTGATGCAGCAGGTGGCGGATCATACGGCCAAAGGTGGCAGTGCTGCGACTTATACTGCCGCCGGTTTCGTGCGGCGCGGGCTTGAGGAGGCCGGGTTCACTGTCACCCGTGCCCCCGGCTATGGCCGCAAACGCCACATGACCTGGGCGGTCAGGGAATGACGCAACAGAACAATATCCGCGCGGGTATCGCGCTGATGATCGCGGCGACGGTTGTGTTTGCGCTGCAGGACGGAATCTCGCGCCATCTGGCAGGCACTTACAACACCTATATGGTTGTCATGATCCGCTATTGGTTCTTCGCCGCCTTCGTGATCGCATTGGCTGCACGTGCGCCCGGAGGGCTGAAAGAGGCGGCCCGGACCAGCCAATTGCGACTTCAGATATTCCGGGGCCTTTTGCTGGCTACTGAGATCTGCGTCGCCGTCTTTGCCTTTACCGTCCTTGGGTTGATTGAAAGTATGGCGGTGTTCATCTGCTACCCACTGGTGGTCGCCGCGCTCAGCGGGCCGGTTCTGGGCGAAAAGGTCGGATGGCGGCGCTGGGCTGCGATTGGCGTAGGGTGCGCCGGTGTTCTGATCATCCTGCAGCCGGGCATGGGTGTGTTTAACCCGTGGGCTATTGTGCCGCTGATCTCGGCGTTTCTGTTCGCGCTTTATGGGCTTCTGACCCGCTATGCCGCCCGCAAGGACAGCGCTGCTACCAGCTTTTTCTGGACCGGGGTTGCGGGGGCCGTTGCGATGACACTGGTGGGCATGTGGTTCTGGGAGCCGATGGCCCGTGCGGATTGGGCATGGATGGGCGCGTTGTGCGTCAGCGGTGTCCTGGGCCACTGGTTGCTGATCAAGTGCTATGAGATGGCCGAGGCCAGTGCAGTGCAGCCCTTTGCCTATTTCCATCTGGTCTGGACGGCCATGATCGGCATTGCGGTCTTTGGCGAGGCACTGCGACCAGCGGTTATTCTGGGCGCAGCGCTGGTTGTTGCGGCGGGCCTGTTTACCCTATGGCGCGAACGACGCCAGGGTTGAGCCCGTCAACTCCTGCGAGAAGGGCACGGGCAATGCAGCTTGCCCCAAACGCGCGCGGTAGACCGGCAGGCTTTCGGCCACCCGCATCACGTAATTGCGGGTCTCGCTGAACGGGATCGTCTCAATCCAGTCGACCACGTCGATCTCACCGGCGCGCGGATCACCGTACCGACCCATCCACGAAATCGGGCGGCGCGGCCCGGCGTTATAGCCTGCGGCCATCATTACCACATTGCCGTTGAAATCCTCGGCGAGGCTGGACAGGTAGTTGGCCCCCAGCTTGGCGTTATACTGCCAGTCCGAGGTCAGCTTGCCCGTATTGTGACCGCTGAGAATGCCCATATTCTTGGCGACCAGCTGCGCTGTAGCAGGCATCACCTGCATCAAGCCACGCGCACCTGCGCCGCTGATCACGACCGGATCAAATTCGCTTTCGCGGCGGGCGATAGCCAGCGTCATCTCTTGCGCCATGGGCAGGCCAAGGTCAGCAACGGGGTGCACCGGGTAATAGGCCGCGGGCAACACAGTGCCCGCCGTGGCCGCGCGTTTAGCGATCATCACGGCCAGATGCGGCTCTTTCAATTCGATCACCAGATCGCCCAACTGCGTAGCCTGAACCGGATCAAGTCCTTCGACCAGATGGGTCAGGAACCGCTCCGACAGGTTGTCTTCGCCCGCACGCAGTAACAGCAGACCCGCCTCCAACACGCTGGAATTGGCGAAATCTGCCTGTTTCCAATGGGGCGCGCGGCGGGGATTGGCCAGCTCACTGTCAAACGGTCGCCCGATCTGCTCGGCTGCCAGCAATCCGTAGAACGAGGTCTGGTAATCAGCGCCCATGGCGTAGGCATCATACGCCTTCTCGGCATCGCCCAGATCAGCATAGGCCCGGCCCAGCCAATAGCCGCCGCGCCCTTTTGAGATCGGCGAGGCAACAGCGTCCGAGAAGTTCTGGAAATGCCGCACCGCCGTGGCCGGATCGTTCAGCTTGCGCAGGGCAAGAAACCCGGCCAGCCATTCCAAATCAGCATAACCATAGCCCATTTCCGGCGTCATGTGATGGTTGGCAGCCACCTGATAGGCGCGCTGCACATCCCCCTGACGCATCTCAAGCCGCGCCAGACGGCGACGCCCCTCGGCCCATTTGTCGGGCTCGCCCAATGCATCGGGCCCGGTCGAGCGTGCCAGCATCAGGTCAATCGCGCTGTCGTCCAGCTCTTTCTTGTCGCGCCAGACGAACCGGTCAAAGGCCAGCCCCGGTGCATCGGCCAGCGATTGCGGAACCGCAGCCACCTTGCCATCCACGCCGGGCTGGCGTTTTTGCAGGGCGATCCGTGCCTCGGCCAGTTTGCGCTGATCGGTACTGACCAAAGTCAGCATCTGTCCGGCGCTGACAAGGTGATTGTCCCACAGCATGCGGTCCAGCCGCGCCGCATGATGCGGTTTCAACAGCGAGCCAAAATTCTCAAGGTAGTCCTTCTGCAGCCCCGCCCCCATGGGCATCGTGCGCCAGGCGGCAACAACATCGGCCTCAGCATCCCCGTTCCGCCCTTTGGCCTTCAGCGCCACGGCATAGTTCAGCGCACCTTCGGCCGTCTGGGGCGGATTATCGGCGTAGAACCTCAGCACCCGGTCCGGGTCGGCACCGGTAAAGGCGGGCTCGCTCTTGCGCCGCAGCCACGCCAGACCGGGCCAATCCGGTCTGCGGTCCAGAAACACCAGCACATCGCCCGAACTGCCAAAGCCCTGCCGCAGCCAGTGCCACACGATGATGTCACGACTGACCGAGCCGCGCTGGCCCGACACACGCAGGGCTGCGTTCCAGTCGCCCTTGCGCATTTCGTTCATCCCGGCGCGCAGATCGCCCACCGCATCGGCCTGCGCCTGTCCGATTGACCCCAGAATCACCGCTATCAAAAGCGCCAGAACGCGTGTCATGCCTTGCATTTCCCAACCAACCAAGGATAGAGCCATTCAGGATAAACCTTGCGCCGCCGGGATCAACTCACATCAGTTCAAATGTGATGGCCCGAGGCACAAAAATTGCTAACCGCACACGAAGGAGCGTGTCATGTTCAAAGGCTCAATGCCAGCCCTCGTCACCCCGTTCACAAACGGCGAGTTGGACTTGAAGACGCTCAAACACCTGGTCGAATGGCAAATTCAGGAAGGGTCCACCGGTCTGGTTCCCGTTGGCACCACCGGCGAAAGCCCGACGCTCAGCCACGAAGAACATGAAACCGTCGTGGCCGAGGTGGTCAAAGCCGCCAACGGGCGCGTTCCGGTGATTGCCGGTGCGGGATCGAACAACACGGTTGAGGCAATCCGTTTCGTGCGATTCGCCGAGAAAATCGGCGCTGATGCGGCGCTGGTCGTCACGCCCTACTACAACAAGCCCACGCAAAAGGGCCTGATCGCGCATTACCGCGCGCTGCATGACTGCGCCGATATTCCGATCATCATCTACAACATCCCCGGTCGCTCGGTCATCGACATGACCCCCGCAACCATGGGCGAACTGGCAGAGCTGCCGCGCATCATCGGTGTCAAGGACGCCACCGGTGATCTGGCGCGGGTCAGCCAGCAGCGCGCATCCTGTGGGCCGGACTTCTGCCAGCTGTCCGGCGAAGACGCTACCGCGCTGGGCTTCAACGCCCATGGCGGCGTCGGCTGCATTTCGGTCACCGCAAACGTCGCGCCGAAACTCTGCGCGGAATTCCAGCAGGCCACGCTGGACGGCGACTATGACAAAGCGCTGGAATACCAAGACCGCCTGATGCCCCTGCACGAGGCGATCTTCATCGAACCCGGCCTTGTCGGTGCAAAATACGCGCTGTCCAAACTGGGCCTCTGCAGCACCGAGGTCCGCTCGCCGCTGACGGAGCTGGAAGACAGCACCAAAGCCGCCATCGAGGCCGCAATGAAACACGCGGGCTTGCTATAAACCACAGCAACCACCCGGATCCGTACTTCATCTGGCTATAAATATCCCGGGGGTGAATTGAGCCGCAGGCTCAAGAGGGGGCTGGCCCCCTCCCTTCACCGTTTTCCGTAATACAGCCCAATAACATGTTCGGCCTGCGCAAAGAACAACCAGCGTGACACGACCACTCCGGTCAGATGTGAAAGCACTGCAAACAGTGCAAAGATATGTTTTATCACAATGCCCGAAACCGGGATCAGGATCAGCAACAGTGGCAGCGCAAACCCCAGACCAAAGGCGATGACCCGCAGTTTCTGCGCATGTTTGCGGCCAACCACATGGACGAATTCCCGCAACAGGTAATTGGTGCCTGTATGGGGCGGCTCAAAGGCGCGTACCGTACCGCGATCGCCCAGTCCCGTAGCTGTACCCAGTGTCGTGCCTGACCGGGCCAACGCACCATCACCTTTGGCCCAGTAGGCAAGCTGAACCGCGCCCGCAATGGCCAGCAACCAAGGGGCCAGAGCTTCGGCCCCGGCCAGCAACGCGCCCCCTGCAAGGCTGAACGACAAAAACATCGCGGGTGTCAGGTTCATGTTCCAGCGAGGGATGGTTTTCAGCTGGGTGTATATCATCGACGTGGTTAACACGGTGGCCAGACTCAGCAGTGAACCGACCCAGCCGAGCGCCGTCCAGTGGCTGCCCACAAACACAGCGCCAAGTGCATAAAGCCCCATGACAAGCAGCGCGCCAACGGCACAGACACCCTCGCGGCTCAGCCAGCTTGATTTCCACTGACTGAACGCTTTCCACGCCCGTTCCGGATGTCCCAGATGGAAGGTCGAGGCCAGCAAACCGCCCACCGCCAGCGCAAAGGCAATGGCGTAGAACACAAAGGCTATGACGCCGGTCACCGCAGGCTGGCCGAGGCCAAGGAAGAATAGCAGGCCAAAGCCCAGCCCGGAGAAAGTCGTGAAGATGATGACAGAAGGGGCCGGGTGCATCAGAGCTTCTCCAGGGTTTTGTCGAGCCAGCCGAGGAAGCCTTTGGGTTCTTCGGCGACAGGGGCCAGCAGCGGGGCCAGAATATCGATCTGGTCCTCGATCTGATCCTTGGGCCGCGGTGGAAGGTATTTGTTGACGGGTTTGGTGCCCATTTCAGGCATCAGGTCCATACCCTCGCGTTCGGCCACCAGTTTGCTGACATCGCTGTCAGGATCGCCGAGATCGCCGAAATGGCGTGCGCCCGCCGGGCAGGTGCGCACGCAGGAGGGGACGCGGTCCACCTCGGGCAGGTTCTCATTATAGATACGGTCGACGCAAAGCGTGCATTTCTTCATCACGCCCTCAGCCGCGTCCAGTTCCCGCGCGCCATAGGGGCAGGACCAGGCGCAGAGACCGCAGCCGATACAGTCGTTTTCATTGACCAGAACGATCCCGTCTTCGACCCGTTTGTAACTGGCCCCGGTTGGGCAGACCGTGACGCAAGGGGCGTCTTCGCAATGCAGGCAGGATTTGGGGAAGTGGATCAGTTGTGCCGCGCCTTCGGCTGGCTGCACTTCGTAGGAGTGCACGCGGTTCAGGAAGGTGCCCGAAGGGTCGGCCCCGTAGGCGTCCTGATCCGAAAGTGGCGCGCCGTAGTTTTCTGTGTTCCAGCCTTTGCAAGAGATTACGCAGGCATGGCAGCCGACGCAGGTATCGAGGTCGATGACGAGGCCCATTTTGCGATCGGTCGATGGGGGGAGCTGAGTCATGTGTTTTGACCTCCGCGCAGGTGGTGAGGGTAGGGGCGAGGGGCCAGCCCCTCGCGCTCCCCGGGATATTTTTGGCCAGATGAAGTTTGGATCCTGCTCATTTGCCCACCTTCCATGCCAGGTCTTTGGGGCCAGTGCCTACAGGGGACTGGATCGGGGCGAATTCAGGCTGGCTTGCGGCGTCGGATGGCGGATTGGCCTTTTCGATGTTTACCTTGAGGTCGAACCACGCGGCCTGTCCGGTGATCGGGTCGGAATTGGCCCAGCGCATCCCGTCGCCTTTGGGCGGCAGCAATTCGTGGATCAGGTGATTCAGCAGGAAGCCCTTTGTGGCCTCGGGCGCGTCCTCTTGCAGGGCCCAGGCACCTTTGCGTTTGCCGATGGCGTTCCATGTCCAGACTGTGTTGTCGTTCAGTGCCGCCATCTCCATGACCGGGACGGTGATTTCGCCGTGCGGAGAGGTGACTTTGGCCCAGTCGCCGTCCTTAAGGTTATGTTCGCGCATCAGTTTGGTGGGCACGTAAAGCGGGTTGCGCCCGTGCAGCTGACGCAGCCATGCGTTCTGGGTGCCCCAGCTGTGATACATCGCCATCGGGCGCTGGGTCAGGGCGTTAACGGTGAAGCCTTCGTTGCCCTGCTGGTCGGTCTCATACCAGATGGGCAACGGGTCCATCGTGTCTTTGAGGCGCTGGCGCAGGTGGTCTGGGGGCTGGCGGTCCCCGTGCCCTTCGGCTGCCAGCTGGAATTTGCGCATCGGCTCAGAATAGAGCTGGAACAGATAGGGTTGGGGGCTGTCATAAATGCCCATGCCGACGGCCCAGTCCTGATAGGCCGCGTTCCACGGTTTGTAGTAATCAGCGCCTTCGGGAATGTGCGCAACGTAGAAACCACCGTTGTCGATGTAACGATTCAGCTGATCCGGGTTGACCGCGCCGCGGCCTTCCTTGTCGCCATCCTCGCCCCGGAACCCGGCCAGAGGGCCGATGCCGGGTTTGCGTTCGTGGTTAACGATATAGTCCGCGTAATCTTTCCACTTTGGCGTGCCGTCTTCGTGGGTGAAGCCCGGCAGGCTCATGCGGTTGGCCAGTTCGATCAGCACCGACTGGAACCCGCGCACATCGCGGTCTGGCTCGATCACGGGCCAGCGGATCGCGTCGGCGGCGGCGTCGGCCTCGCAGATCGGGCGGTCCAGCAGCGAGATACAGTCGTGGCGCTCCAGATAGGTGGTGTCGGGCAGGATCAGGTCGGCATAGGCGACCATTTCCGATGAATAGGCATCGGAATAGATGATTTTGGGGATGACGTATTTGCCGTCTTCGGTCTTGGCCGACAGCATCTCCATCACGCCCTTGGTGTTCATGGACGAGTTCCACGACATGTTCGCCATATACATGAACAGCGTGTCGATCTTGTAGGGATCACCGGCGGCGGCGTTCGAGATCACCATATGCATCAGCCCGTGGGCGGACATCGGGTTTTCCCAGGTGAAGGCCTTGTCGATGCGCTGGGCGTTGCCCTGTTCGTCCAACAGCAGGTCTTCGGGACCGCGCGGGAAGCCGAGGTGCGGGCCCTCTAGCGGGCGGCCCGGGCGGCGGTCTCCGTGTGGGGTGGGGTGCGCCTCGACCGGTTTGGGGTAGGGCGGTTTGAAGCGGAAACCGCCGGGGACCTCAACCGTGCCCAACAGGATTTGCAGCACATGCAGGGCGCGGCAGGTCTGGAAGCCGTTGGCATGGGCCGAAATTCCGCGCATGGCATGGAAGCTGACCGGGCGGCCCGTCATTTTGCTGTGTTTTTCGCCCCGGAAATCGGTCCATTCGTGGTCCAACTCGATGGCCTCGTCAAAGGCGACGCGGGCGATCTCAGCCGCGATGGCGCGGATGCGTTTTGCGGGGATTCCGCAGCGCTCGGCCACATTTTCCGGCGCGTGATCGTCGGACAGGTACTTCTTGGCCATCAGGTGAAAGACCGGGCGATGGGTGACGCCGTCTTTGTCGTAGGTTGCTGACAGGTCCGGGCGGACACCGGGTTTGTCAAAGGCGGTTGGTTCGCCGGTCACGCGGTCGATCACCAGCGGCTTGCCATCAGCGTCGCGCAGGAACAGACCTTTTTCGGGACCCTCGGCAGCGTTCACCAGTACCGGGGCGTTGGTGTAGCGGCTGAGATAGTCGAGGTCGATCTTACCCGCCTTCATCAGCACATGGATCAGCGACAGGATGAACAGCCCGTCGGTGCCGGGCGTTATCCCGACCCAATCGTCAGCGACAGCGTTATAGCCCGAGCGGATCGGGTTGACCCCGATCACCCGCGCGCCGCGTGCCTTGATCTTGCCAATCCCCATCTTGATCGGGTTGCTGTCATGGTCCTCGGCCACGCCGAACAGCATGAACAGCTTGGTATGCTCCCAATCGGGCTGGCCGAATTCCCAGAACGCGCCGCCCATCGTGTAGATGCCACCCGCCGCCATGTTGACGGAACAGAATCCGCCATGGGCCGCGTAGTTGGGGGTGCCGAAATGCTGGGCCCAGAAGCTGGTGAAAGACTGCGACTGATCGCGACCCGTGAAAAAGGCCAGTTTCTGAGGGGCTGTTTCGTGCAACTCGTTCAGCCAGCCGACAGCGGTGCTGATCGCCTCGTCCCACTCGATCTCGCGGAATTCCCCCGATCCGCGCGGCCCCACGCGGCGCAGCGGTTTGCGCAGACGCGACGGCGCGTTGACCTGCATGATCCCCGCGCTGCCTTTGGCACACAGAACGCCCTTGTTCACAGGGTGGTCGCGGTTGCCCTCGATATAGGCGACCTTGCCGTCCTTCATGTGCACGTTAATGCCGCAGCGACAGGCGCACATGTAACAGGTGGTGCGCCGAATCTCGTCCGAGACTTTGGGGCTGGTATCGATTGTCGGTTGCTCGATTTTCATCTGGCGTCCTTCTGTCGCGACAGCGTGTCAGGTGAGGAATGTTATTCCGGCAAGTATAAGTCCCGCAATAAAAAGCGTTTCTGCGACGATCAGGGCGATTGCGGGGCCCCCGACCGAAAGGATCTGTTTCAGGTTGGTCTTCATCCCAACGGCGGCAATCGCGATCAGCAGCAACCAGCGCGAGACCTGGCTGAGCAGTTCAGCGATAGACGGTGGGATCAGACCGAATGAGCTGGCCGCTGCCAGCGCAAGAAAGCCCAGGACAAAGCCGGGCAGGATCGGAGGGCGTTTGCCGGTTTCATCTGCTTCGGCAACGCGGCGGATGATTAGGGATGCCACCAGCACCACCGGGGCCAACATCGCCACGCGGAACAGTTTGACCAAAGTCGCGGTGTCGCCCGTCTGTTCCGAGATTGAGAAGCCCGCGCCCACCACCTGCGCCACATCGTGGATCGTACCGCCCAGAAAGACACCGCCTGCGATGTCGGTCATGCCCAGCATGCGGACAAGGATCGGATAGGCAACCATTGCAACGGTCGACAGGACGGTGACTCCCAAAACGGTAAAGATCAAACGTTCCTCGGATCGGTCATCTTTGGGCAGGATGGCGCTGATGGCCATCGCGGCAGAGGCACCACAGATGGCAACAGACCCAGCGGTCAGAAAGGCAAAGCGCCATTGATGGCCGAAAAACCGGGCAACCAACAGGCCGAAAGCGATGGTGGCCAGCACGCCGCCGACAACCAGCACGATCAGGTCCAGGCCCAGACCCATCATCAGCGTCATTGACACGCGCACACCCAAAAGCGCGACACCCAATCGCAGCAGGGTACTGGCGGCAAAGCCGATGCCGGGGACGGTCTTGCCTTCTTCGCCGAGAAAGCTGAGAGCAATGCCCAGCAGCAAGGCCATCAGCATGGCGGGGGTTGCGTAGTGTTCGGATAGAAATTTGGCCGTGACAGCGACTGTGATGGCAACCAGCACACCCGGAAACAGAATGCGAAGTGTTTGGGTGCCGTTGGCACCGAACAGGGCTTTCAGATCAGGTTTGGCCGACATCTTTTTAAGTTGCCCTCTGCAGGTCATTGCGAAAGCGGCGAACAAGGCGCCGTGGATGTGCATTGAACTGGCTGACACTTAGATGGCTCGGGGCTGGGGTGTTTCGCTTGTTACGATCATGGGATGATCATCGCCCCGCCATTGGGGCGATGATCCTGATTTTTAGACCCTTTAGGCTGCGGGTTAAGCCCCCGCTTGCGGAGTCATATCCTCGGCCGAGATCCCGGCCACGGCGACCGGCTTCTTCATTGCGTCGCGGCGGAAGGGCTCACCCAGTTCCTGGTTGATCATGGCTTCGATCAGGGTGGTGATGCCGTTCTTCTGATCCACGATCGCCTGATTCAGCGCTGCGGTCAGCTCGTCCTGAGTGCGGGCGACAACCCCTTTCAGGCCGCAGGCCTGCGCGATCCCGGCATAGGACACTTTGGTGTCCAGCTCGGTGCCAACGAAGTTGTCGTCAAACCACAGGGTCGAGTTCCGCTTTTCCGCACCCCACTGGTAGTTGCGGAAGACGATCTGGGTCACGGCGGGCCATTCGTCACGGCCAATAGCGGTCAGTTCGGTCACGGCGATGCCAAAGGCACCGTCACCCGAGAAGCCGACAACAGGCACGTCCGGGCAACCGATCTTGGCGCCGATCACCGACGGCAGACCATAGCCGCAGGGGCCGAACAGGCCCGGGGCCAGATATTTGCGGCCTTCGTCAAAGGACGGATAGGCGTTGCCGATGGCGCAGTTGTTGCCGATGTCGGACGAAATGATCGCCTCTTTCGGCAGGGCAGCCTGAATTGCGCGCCATGCCATGCGGGGGCTCATCCAGTCGGGCTTGGCGGCACGGGCGCGTTCGTTCCAGGTGGTGCCGGGATCGTCCTGCTCGTGGTCCATCGAGGTCAGTTCCTGCGCCCAACGCGACTTGGTTTCGGCGATTTTCGCCTTGCGTGCGTCGCGGCCTTCGTCGCCAGCGGTGTCCGAGAGCTGTGCCAGAATGTTGGTGGCTACGGTGGCGGCGTCGCCCACGACGCCGACCGAGATCTTCTTGGTCAGGCCGATGCGATCCGGGTTGATGTCCACCTGAATGATTTTCGCGTCTGTCGGCCAATACTCCAGACCATAGCCGGGCAGGGTCGAGAACGGGTTCAGACGGGTGCCGAGGCACAGAACAACGTCGGCCTCTTTGATCAGCTCCATCGCAGCTTTCGACCCGTTATAGCCCAGCGGGCCGGCAAACAGCGGGTGCGAACCGGGGAAAGCGTCGTTGTGCTGGTAGCCAACGCAAACCGGGGCATCCAGACGTTCGGCCAGCGCTTTCGAGGCTTCGATGCCGCCAGCGGACAGAACCGCACCGGCACCGTTCAGAATGACTGGGTTCTTGGCATCCGACAGCAGCGCGGCGGCTTCTGTCACGGCCGATGCACCGCCCGAAGGCAGTTCGAATTCGACAACGGCGGGCAGCTCGATATCGACGACCTGAGTGAAGAAATCACGCGGCACGTTGATCTGCGCCGGGGCCGAGGCGCGCTTGGCTTTGGTGATCACGCGGCTGAGAACTTCGGCCATGCGCGACGGGTCGCGCACTTCTTCCTGATAGCAGACGCAGTCCGCGAACATGCGCATCTGTTCCATTTCCTGAAAACCGCCCTGACCCATGGTCTTGTTTGCGGCCTGCGGTGTGACCAGCAGCAGCGGCGTGTGGTTCCAATAGGCGGTTTTGACGGCGGTGACAAAGTTGGTGATGCCGGGCCCGTTCTGCGCGATCATCATCGACATTTTGCCGGTGGCGCGGGTGTAGCCATCGGCCATCATGCCGCCCGAACCTTCATGCGCGCAATCCCAGAATGTGATACCAGCCTGCCCGAAGATGTCCGAGATTGGCATCATGGCCGAACCGATGATGCCAAAGGCATGCTCGATTCCGTGCATTTGCAGAACCTTAACAAAGGCTTCTTCTGTGGTCATTTTCATCAGGATGATCTCCGCGCATAGATGAGTTGAGCCGGGCCATCAGCCCAGCCTTTGGGTATGGTTTTGGCGTAAGGTGCAGGGTCGCGTTAGGGCCAGAATTTGAACCGGGATAGGTCCAGTGTTGGGTCAGCTTGCTGTGATGGCGTCCGCGATCAGTTGAACCCCCGGCGCGATGCGTTTTTGCGGGATCGAAGAATAGCCAAGGCGATAGAAATTCTGCGGGCGGTCCGGCCCTGCGAAAAAGGGCGCGCCGGGCTCGATATGGACGCTTTGATCCTGCAACCTGCGCGCCAGTTTCGTGGTATCGACATTATCAGGCGCTGACATCCACAGGGATGATCCGCCCATTATTCCCCGGCCTGCAGCCGTCAGCCCGTGTTCTTCGACAGCGGCATCCAGGATTTCGCGGCGGCGGGCCAGCACCTTGGACATGCGCCGGATCTGGGCGTCGTAATGGCCCAGCGACAGGAAATAGGCGGCCGTGCGCTGGATATGCCCCGGCGGGTGGCGCAGTACCAGCGACCGCAACGCGCGGGCCTCGCGGATAAATGGCTCGGACCCGACCATGTAGCCCAGCCGCAACCCCGGAAACAGCGATTTTGAAAAGCTGCCCACATAGATCACCCGCCCATCACGGTCCATAGATTTGAGCGCGGGGGACGGCGCGCCCAAAAAGGCCATTTCGAATTCGTAATCGTCTTCGACCACCATCGCGTCCAATTCCCGGGCGCGGGTCAGCAGATCGGTGCGGCGGTCAACGGGCATGGTTGCGGTGGTCGGGCTTTGATGGCTGGGGGTGGTGAAGATGACATCGGTCTCATCCGGCAGGGCCTCGGGCGGCAGGCCGTCACGATCCACCGGAACCGGCACCACCCTGCAATCGGAGTGATTCAGCAGGCTGCGCAGAGCGTAATAGCAGGGGTCTTCGATCACCGCGGTGCGATCCCGGTTCATCAGGATGCGGGCGGCCAGCCAAAGTGCGTTCTGCGCGCCCATGGTGATCAGGATTTCCTCGGGCCGGGCGGCGATGCCGCGACGGGGCAGGGTGTGGCGGGCGATGAACTCGACCAGCAGCGGGTCATCCTGATCTACATAGTCGCCGGTCAGCGAATCGAAATCCTTGTGCCCCAGGGCCCGCACGGCGCAGAGCCGCCAATTGGCGTGGTCAAACAGCGATTGGTCGGCCTGCCCATAGATGAAAGGATAGCGATAATCGCGCCAGTCGCTGGGCTTTGCCAGCACATCCCCGTCCGAGAATCTGCGCGCCAGCGCCCGGGTCCAGTCGACAATCTCATCCCCGCGCGGTGTGGGTGTGTATTTTGGCGGGACCGGCGCATTTTGCGACACGTAATACCCGGACCGGCCTTTCGCCGTCAGGTAATCATTCGCCAGCAATTCCGTATAGGCCAGCGTCACCGTGATCCGGCTAACCCCCAGATGCGCCGCCAGTTTGCGGGAGGAGGGCAGCTTTTCCCCCATGTGAAACCGGCCCGACAGGATGCCCTCGGCAATCATCTGCTGAATCTGGGCCTGCAGCGTGCCCTGACCGTTGAGTTCCAGAAAGAAAGTGTCGACCGATATGCTCATAGGGCTTTATAGGTTGGACTTATGGGATGGGCAATCTGGACTTACCGGGCCCAGACGTTTTCAAGGGCGCTGTTGACAGGGAAATTTAATTCACCTAAATAACTAGAAATCTAGTTTAATAGGTGAGCAAAATGTGGGAAGCTGCTGCTGTGGGATTTTCAGCCATGGGGTCCGAGGCCCGGCTGAAGGTTCTGAAAACTCTGGTCCGGGCCGGGCAGGCCGGTTTGACCGTTGGCGACATACAAGAGCGGACGGGAATGGCACCGTCGACTCTGGCGCATCATTTGCGGTTTCTGGCGGCCGGCGGCGTTGTCGAGCAGGAGAAGGTCGGGCGCAGCACGATCAATCGCGCCTGCTATGATGAGCTGCGAAACCTCGCGCAGTTCATTCTGGCCGAATGCTGCGCGGATGAACAATCGGAGTGCTGTTCGGATGACACTGCCGAGTGCTGCACCGGCGATGTGGATAGGGCTGTGATCAATGGCTGAGTTGACGCAAAGCCCAAAGGCTCCGGCCAAGGTACTTGATCTGATCAAGACGCCCTGGGCGCTGATCGTGGCGATTTTGCTGGCCGTGGCCGTGCTGGACCCCGGCAATTGGGTCGAAGTGGTCACCTTTGCGGGCAAGGCGCTGGCCCATACCGGGCAGTATATCCTGTTTGCGGTCTTGCTGCTGTCCTACCTCAAGGCCACCGGGGCCGAAGTGATGGTCGCGCGCGCCTTTGAGGGGCGCGAGACGCGGATGATCTTTCTGGCCGCGCTGTTTGGCGGGCTGGCTCCGTTCTGTTCCTGTGAGGTCATTCCCTTCATTGCCGGGCTGCTGGCGCTGGGCGCGCCTTTGTCGGCGGTGATGGCGTTCTGGCTCAGCTCACCTTTGATCGACCCGCCGACCTTGCTGATCACTGCGGGCGCTCTGGGGTGGCCCTTTGCCATCGGCAAAGCGGTGGCTGCCGTGGCGCTGGGTTTGTTCGGCGGGTTCGTCGTGCGTGGCCTGATGCGCTCGGGCGCTTTTGCCGAACCGCTGCGGGTCTACAAACCGGCGGGGTGTTGCGGGTGTGGTCCGAAGCAGGAGGACAAGCCGGTCTGGCGGTTCTGGCAAGAGCCCGAGCGCCGTCAGCGGTTCAAGTCTGAATTTGCCCAGAACGCGATGTTCCTGCTGAAATGGCTGGCCTTGGCTTATGTGCTTGAGGCGCTGCTGGTCAGCTATGTTCCGGCAGACCTGATCGTCCGCGTGGTTGGCGGTGAGGGCGTCCTACCCATCGTGATTGCCGCTTTGGTCGGGATGCCTGCTTACCTGAACTCTTACGTCGCGCCGCCGCTGCTGGCGGGGTTGACCGAACAGGGGATGAGCGCAGGTGCGGCGATGTCCTTCATGATCGCGGGCGCGGTGAGTTCGATCCCGGCGATGGCCGCAGTCTGGTCGCTGGTAAAGCCCAAAGTGTTCGCGACCTATCTGGGGCTGGGCATTACGGGGGCCATTATCGCAGGGATCATCTTTCAGATGATCTAAAGGAAAAACCGCCCGGAGATGCCTCCGGGCGGTTTTGCTTATTGGGTGGCCTCGCAAAGGCTCGGCAATTTCAGGCGATACCGTGCCTCGCCGCTTTTGACGTAGACGCGTTTTTCGACGCAGGCGGTCGCGCTGACCGTGCGGGCGATATGTTCTTTCGGTTCGTTAATCGAGGTGGCTGTGCCGTCGGGCAGTTGCACCGAAGCGATGACGCCGTATTTCAGATCCCCGTTCACAGGCGTCGCCGACAGGACCGATACAGTCAGGTAGGAGTCATGTTCGTGTTCGCCATCGTCATTGAACACAAGCAATCCAGCGGCGATCGAAAGGGTGCCAACGATTGCCACGGCCAACAGGCCCCAGGTCTTGAGAAACGCATAGATCGAAACGGCCCGATGCGGGCCAAAGATTTTCGACAAAAAGGTCAGCATGGTTCACCAGAAAAAAGCCCCGGTCAGGTCTGGCCGGGGCTGTTTGTCATTCAGGGACGCAGATCGTCGTCGTCTTCATCCTCGGCCCCGCCCTTGGGCAGGTTGAAGAAGCTGTCGGCGTCGAGTATCGGCTCATCGTCTTTCTCTTCTGCCGGATCATCCGACAGCGAGAAGGTTTCCAGACCCTCGATGGCCGTCGGGATCTTGGGTGCAGCGTCCATTTCCAGCGACTGCTCGGTCGAGACCAGCTTGCGACGCTCATCATCGCTCATGACGCCGCCTTCGGCGGCTTTCTTGGCGGCGGCTTTCTGAACAATCGCATCCAGTTCGGACTGTTTACACAGACCCAGCGCGACCGGGTCGATCGGCTGCATGTTGGCGATATTCCAATGGGTCCGTTCGCGGATCGACTGGATGGTGGGCTTGGTGGTGCCGACCAGCTTGGCGATCTGACCATCGCTGAGCTCGGGGTGGAATTTTACCAGCCACAGGATCGAGTTCGGGCGGTCCTGGCGTTTGGACAGCGGGGTATAGCGCGGACCACGGCGTTTTTCTTCACCTGCGGCAGCGGCGTTGAACTTGAGCTTCAGCTTGTGCAGCGGGTTGTTCTGCGCCGAGTCGATCTCGTCCTGGGTCAGCTGGTTGTTGGCGATGGGATCAAACCCTTTGACGCCAGCGGCCACGTCGCCGTCCGCGATGCCCTGCACCTCAAGCTCGTGCATGCCTACGAAATCCGCGATCTGCTTGAAGCTGATCGTGGTGTTGTCCACCAGCCATACGGCTGTTGCCTTGGCCATAAGCGGTTTTGCCATCAGCCCGTCTCCTATAAATACATCTGTCCCGTCGCCGGAATTCGGCGGCCCCGTGGTCTTGGGGCAGGTTTCCGTTGTCGGGGAACTTCGGGACTATATAGTCGCGTCAGGTTCAGAAGGGAAGAGGCGAATGCGCTGGGTCATTTTGTGGGTGTTGAGCGCCGTGGCCGCGGTGGCCGAGGGCGAGACGGCGGGTGAGTTCGACTATTACGTCCTGTCGCTCAGCTGGTCGCCCAATTGGTGCGCGCGCGAAGGCGATGCGCGGGGATCGGATCAATGCGATGCGCGTCATGACCATGGCTGGATATTGCACGGGCTCTGGCCTCAGTTCCATCAGGGCTGGCCATCCTATTGCCGTACGCCCGAGGCGCCGCCGTCGCGCAGCATGACCCGCGCGATGGAGGATATTCAGGGCAGTGCGGGTCTTGCCTGGCACCAATGGAAGAAACACGGCACTTGTTCCGGACTGAGAGCGCCGGACTATTTCGCCCTGTCGCGGCAGGCCTATGACGCCGTTGCGCGGCCACAGGTGTTCCGCAAGCTGGACACTTCGGTGAAACTGCCCGCCTCGGTCGTGGAAGAGGCCTTCGTGAAGGCCAATCCGGGGCTAGAGCCGGATATGATCACCGTCACCTGCAAGCAGGGCTATATCGAAGAGGTCCGCCTGTGCCTGTCCCGCGCCCTTGATCCGGTGCCCTGCGGTCGCGACGTAATCCGCGATTGCACGGCGACGGATGCGCTATTCGATCCGATTCGTTAAAGTTTGCGGTCCTGACACTCGCGCGCATAGTCCAGCGCTTTGGCCGTGCCTTTCAGATCGATGGCCATCACCACCTCGCCTGCCGGGTTGTAGACCGTCAGCGTCTTGTTCTTCGCGATGGCATCCACAAAACTGCGGTCGGTGAAAAAGACGGTCGCACCGGGCACATCGCGCTGGTTGAACCCGATGGCGGTGGCATCAAAGCTTCGACCGTCCAGTTCAAAGCGGATCGGATAGCTCTGCCCTTGCTCAATATCGCCCCATGCCTTGTTGTAGACGGCGAAATACCCGCGATTGTCCAGTGCGTCATAGCCGATCCGCACCACCGAGAGGTCCTGATACACCGTCTGGATCAGGCACCCGTTGCCGAGCGCGGGGTCCATCATGATGTTCCAGCCTTCGACAAAGCCCTTGTCGATGAGCTCTTGCGCGAAGGCAGCGGTTGCGGTGAAGGCGGCGAAGGTAAGTGCGAGAAGGCGGGTCATAAAGATAGTCCAGGCATACGATCTTGTCATCGTGCCAACGGTAGTACGCTGGAAACGAGAAATTTAGCTAGTTTGGCTTGTAGGTTTGTCGACCTGCACACGTGATACTTTCTGCTGAGGTCAGATAGCAATAGTTTACCGTTTTCACTGAACCTACCGCGTTAGTCACGATCCAAAGGCCCCCATCCAAAGCGCCAATTAGTATTGTCGAGTTTCCACGGCTCGGAATTGTAATGTTTGCGGGCGAAGTGTCAGATGTATTGGGTCTGTACGCAATTGCTTTCTTGCATTTGAAATCTCGTAGGCCCGGTCGAGGCGAAACAGAAAAGCAATAGTTTATGGTTCTTATTGTGTCTGCAAAGGCGGTTACTACCCAGACGCCTCTTCCAGCATCGACCAGAGTGGTAGAGTTTCCAGAGCCAGGTAGTTTTATGCCACTAGATTCAACTCCATCCCCAATCGTGCAGGCGGTCAACAGAGCTAGCATGCTGAAAATTCTTAATATTGTCATCTTGGTTAAGACCTATAGAAAATCACTGGTTACCAGAATACACAATACTTTGGAATGGTGTTCCGAATTAAGGCCTCAGCATAGCAACAATAGGCGCACCACGCTTTTGTAGAACTACAACTCCTTCCGCGCCCGCAACGCCGCCGTGATCGTCCCGTCATCCAGATAATCCAGCTCTCCGCCGATCGGCACGCCTTGTGCCAGTGAGGTCAGGCGAACCTGTCCCTCCAGCTGATCCGCGATGTAGTGAGCGGTGGTCTGGCCGTCGACAGTGGCGTTCAGGGCGAGGATGACCTCGGTGATCCCTTCGGCCATGACCCGGTCCTTGAGGCGCGGGATGCGCAGCTCATCCGGGCCAACTCCGTCCAGCGCCGACAACGTGCCGCCCAGCACGTGATAGCGGCCTTTGAAGACGCCTGCGCGCTCCATCGCCCACAGGTCGGCCACGTCCTCGACCACGCACAGCTCTCCGGTTGCGCGGGCCTCGGCGTTGCAGATGTCGCAGATGTCGGTGGTGCCCACGTTGCCGCAGTTCAGGCATTCGCGGGCGGTGATGGCGACCTGCTGCATGGCGTCCGACAGAGGCGTCAGCAGCTGGGCGCGTTTGCGGATCAGGTGCAGCACCGCGCGGCGGGCCGAGCGGGGGCCGAGGCCGGGCAGTTTGGCCATCAGGTCGATCAGATTGTCGATGTCGCTGTTCGAGCTCACGGCCTGTCCTGTCTGGGGCCAGAGGGAGCCTCCGGCCGGGATAATTGGAAAGAGATGAAGGTCAGAACGGCAGCTTGATGTCCGCTGGCAGACCCATGCTTTCGGTCAGCTTGGCCATTTCCGCCTGAGAACGCTCGGCCGCCTTGGTCTGGGCGTCCTTGATAGCAGCCAGTATCAGGTCTTCCACCACTTCCTTGTCGTCGCCGTTAAAGATCGAGGGATCAATGTCCAGACCTTTGAGCTCGCCCTTGGCGGTGGCGGTGGCTTTGACCAGACCTGCACCGGATTCACCGACCACCATCAGGTTGTTCAGCTCTTCCTGCATTTCGGTCATCTTGGTTTGCAGGTCCTGTGCGGATTTCATCATCTTGGCCATGTCGCCCAGACCGCCTAGTCCTTTGAGCATCGTGTTTTCTCCTGTGGTTCGGTTTGCAGCCTAAATACGGGCGCTGTGCATGCGGCACAAGGGCTCCCGCCCGTCGTCAAGGTCTTTGGCAAGACCTTTCCTCCCCTTGGGCCAGTCAGGGGTATCGGCGTCAGCCGATGGCCCGTGGCGGGCGCGGGAGGGCTTGTTGGTTTTGGCAGGCCAATGTCAGTCTTCCTCGAACGGATCCCATTCGTCCTCGACCTCGGGCAGGGCTTCGGTTTCGACCTTGGCGGCGCGTTGTTCGGGGGTTTCTATGCTTTTGATCCGGGCCTTGGGGAAATGCATCAGGACAGCCTGAACCAAAGGGTGCTGCTCGGCCTCGGCCTTGACCGCCAGGTCGGCGGCATCGCGCAGCTCGGCGATGGTTGCGGCCTCTCCGTTGGCCACGATCGTGACCGCCCAGCGGTTTCCGGTCCAGCGTTGCAATGCCGTTCCCAACCGTGCGGCAAGGTCGGTGGGCGCAGAATCCGTCGGCGTGAACTCAATCCGACCTGGCTGGTATGAGACCAGCCGGACACCGTTTTCAACCTCGACCAGCAGCTTCACATCCCGGTTCGTGCGGATGAGTTCGACCACATGCTCAAAGCTGGGGTAGCGGGCCAGAGCCGTCTGCACATCCTGCGCCAGAGCAGCAGTTGGCGCGCCAGCACTGCCGCGCGCGGGCGGCACATAGCTCGTGGCTACCGAGGCGGCGTGTGTCGGGGCGGGTACCCCTCCGCCGGGCCCGCCGTTGGGCGGTGGGGGTGGAGCATCCTGCAGCCGTTTGATCAGCTCTTCCGGGCTGGGTAGGTCGGCCACATGGGTCAGGCGGATCACGGCCATTTCGGCGGCCATCATGGCGTTGGGGGCGGCCGAGACCTCCTCGAGCGCTTTCAGCAGCATCTGCCACATGCGGGTCAGAACGCGCATCGGCAGGGCCTCGGCCATTTGCTGCCCGCGAGCGCGTTCATCGGGGGAAACTGTCGGGTCTTCCGCCGCATCGGGTGTGATTTTGACGACCGAGACCCAGTGTGTGATCTCGGCCAGATCGCGCAGCACGGCCAGCGGGTCGGCCCCTTCGGCATATTGCGCGCCAAGTTCGGTCAGCGCGCCGGCGGCGTCCCCACGCAGGATCATGTCCATCAGGTCCAGCACACGCCCGCGGTCGGCCAGACCCAGCATGGCGCGCACCTGATCGGCACTGGTTTCTCCGGCGCCGTGGGAAATGGCCTGATCCAGCAGCGAGGTTGCATCCCGTGCCGATCCTTCGGCGGCGCGGGTGATCAGGGCCAGAGCATCCTCAGCGATTTGCGCGTTCTCGGCCGCTGCGATCTTGTTCAGCAGGCCGATCATGTCCTCGGGCTCGATCCGCCGCAGGTCAAAGCGCTGACAGCGGGACAATACCGTCACCGGCACTTTGCGAATCTCGGTGGTTGCAAAGATGAACTTCACATGTTCGGGCGGTTCCTCAAGCGTCTTGAGCAGCGCGTTGAAGGCGCTGGTCGACAGCATGTGGACCTCATCGATGATATAGATCTTGTAACGGGCGCTGGCGGCACGGTACCGCACACTGTCGATGATCTCGCGGATGTCGTTCACGCCGGTGCGGCTGGCGGCGTCCATCTCCATCACGTCGACATGGCGGCCTTCCATGATGGCGGTGCAGTGTTCGCACTGGCCGCAAGGCTCGGTCGTTGGGCCACCAGTACCATCGGGTCCGATGCAGTTCATGCCCTTGGCAATGATCCGGGCCGTCGTGGTTTTGCCGGTGCCGCGAATGCCGGTCATGATGAAGGCTTGCGCGATCCGATCCGCCTCGAACGCGTTTTTCAGGGTGCGCACCATGGCGTCCTGACCGACCAGATCGGCAAAGGTTTCCGGGCGGTATTTGCGGGCAAGAACCTGATAGGCGGGGCTGGGCGTGTCGGTCATGGGGGCTCTGTCGGATTCGGGTTCCGATGCAGCGTAGAGACCCCCGCCGCCCGCGTCCACCGCCGCAATGGGTGAAATTCGGTTTGCATCGCGCTTTGCGCATCGTAGAAGCGCATCTGAAAAAAGGGGCACGCATATGAGTCATTTTGCGATTCATGCAGTGAACGTGGGAAACGGGCTGCTTGCCCTGTCGCCTCTGCCGGGTCGGGCGGGGGGCTACGTATGGGATTTCTCGGTCCTGCGGGAATGGCAGCCGAAGCTGGTGATTTCGATGACCACTGGTGCGGAGATGCAGCAGGCAGGCGCCTCTCGCCTTGGGGATGATCTTCGCGATGCGGGTATCCAATGGGCGCATTTGCCGGTTGCCGATTTTGGCACGCCGCCCTCTGATATTCAGGCCGTCTGGCCCGATGTCAGCACCGCAGCGAAAGAGGTATTGGCCGGTGCGGGGCGGGTGCTGGTCCATTGTCGGGGCGGGTGCGGACGCTCGGGAATGGTCGTGCTACGCCTGATGGTCGAACTGGGCGAGTTGCCGGACGCGGCGCTGAAGCGCCTGCGCGCGGTTCGCCCTTGTGCGGTCGAAACCGAAGGTCAGATGGAATGGGCGGTGCAAGCCCATCGCGCCACCCCGGAAGGATAGATTAGAGAGCCACCCGCTGTTCCGGCCGGACCGCCGCCCCGGTTGCCAGTTTCGACACTTGCAGCATTGCGCAAGGAGGCGTCGGCAACATCTGAGCCGGGCGGGTGGTGAACTCTGGCCCGAACAGCATTTCTGCGTAGTCCTCCAGCGCGTCGATGGGGGCGTCAGCCTCGGCCCCGCCGAACATGAGGATTTGGTCTCTGTTCGCCCGATACCGAACAGCACATCCTTGCGGGCAATGGGCCAGCTCTGCGCTGCCTTCAAATTCGAAATCGTCGGATGTGGCCGGTATTGCGCTTTCCATGGCTTGCACGATGGCGCGGGCCATCTGCGCCAGGGCCGGGCAGGTCTTGCCGGTTTTCTGGCATAGGGTGGCTGAGAATTCGTGCGTCTTTGTCTTCCAGATCATACTGCGCCCTCCGCGCATTGAGCGGGGCAAAGATCAGGTGTGACAGCGAACTGACGACCTGCCCGGACACCCCGCCCGAGTTACAGTTGTGTTCGATGGCAGGTCTCCTGACTTGCGGGTCATCGCGTTGCCGACCTTCCCAGCCTTTCGGCCAGTGGTATTTTGGCATTGCTCACCGCTTACAGTTGCGGGGGCAGTCGCGGCCTTGGTTCATATCGGCATAGCCAATCAGAACCGCACCGTGTTCCCTTTTCATCCCGCCCCGAAGATCGGGGACGAGAACCATCGCGCAATCGCTAGCGGGTGCAGGTGACCCGAGTCAAGCGCGCAATTGACGCGACGAGGTGGACGCATGGTCATGTTGCGCCCCTGTTGACTTGGGTCGGGAAATCGGGCCGGTATAGAAAAGTGAACCGTCTGGTTCAGAATCGGGAGCCGCGCCATGCTGGACACCGCGCAGACTGTATCGACGCAGGACTTCGAATTCCCCTCGGGCACAGGCACGCTGTCTGCGCGTCTTTATGCGCCGGTGGCTGATCCTGAAGTTGCCGTTGTGATTCACGGTGCGACAGGTGTGCCGCGCGACTATTACCAGCACTTTGCCCGGTGGTTGGCGGCCGAACAGGGCATGGCTTGCATGACCTATGACTACAGCGATTTTGGCCATTCGCTGAAGGGGCCGTTAAAGGCATCCACGGTCACAATGGCGGATTGGGCTTTGATCGATATGCCTGCGGCGCGAACCGAGATGCGGAGACGGTTTCCCGAGGCTCAGCAGTGGAGCATCGGTCATTCCGTCGGTGGTATGTTGGGGCCTGTTCAGCCGGATATTGATCTGATCGACCGTATGATCTGTGTCTGCTCCGGGCCTGTGACAGTGTCTGACCATCCTTGGCCTTACCGGGCGCTGGCTTTGTTGTTCTGGTACGGTCATGCGCCGCTTGCAGTAAAAGCGCTCGGCTATCTGCCGGGCAAAGCCTTGGGCTTTGGCGCTGATTTGCCAGCCAGCGTCTATTGGCAATGGCGCCGTTGGTGCACCGCGCCCCGCAATTACCTGCCCGAGATCGGCCAAACCCTGCCCGACGCGGGGTGGGCGCAATCGAGAACCCCGGTGGATTTGTACACGTTTGACGACGATGATGTCGTGCCGCCGAACGCGGTGTGGCGGCTGGCCGATCTGTACGGACCGCACGCGCGCCGCCATCTCTTGTCACCGGGGGATTTCGGTCTGACCAAAGTGGGCCATATCGGCGCGTTCGCCCGACGCAGCGCAGCCGTCTGGCCAAAGCTGATCGCATAGCGCGTATTATTCTTCTTGTGGGGATGAAGTGAGAGGTTGGACATCGACCCAAGCGGGGCTCGTTGTGGCTGCTTCCTTCCGGACCTGACCAGGTTGGCGAGGCGCTCGCCCGCGCCAACCTCTCAGGGCTTGATATAAGTAAGGAACCGGTGGAACGCAACCCGTCACAGGGCCAATCGGATTTGTAAAAACCCCTCGGCGTCTTCGCCCAGCACCTGCGGACGATAAGCATCCAGTTCTGAGATATGTTGCGTCGCTTTCGAGCCGGTTCGGATCAGTGCGGTGGCGCCGCCGGGTATCGGAGCAAACCGAAACGGCCGGGATACATGGTGCAAAGGGTCCTGTGGCAGGTTGCCTGCGATATAGGCCTGTAAGACCTCCTGCACTGACAGGATCGGAAGGGGGATTCGTTCTGCCCGCTCCAAATGCGGGAAGTGACCACCGCCATTGGCTCTGTAATTGTTCAGAGCAACCACAAAACGCTGATCAGGGCGCAGCGGGTTGCCCTGAAACAGGATGTTCCGAACCCGGGAGGCCTGGGGATGGATGGTTTGCCCTGACGGATCAAACCGGGCGGGCTGCGTCAGGTCAATCTGGCAGCTGAGCCCATGAAGAATATCAAAGTTATGGCCCACGCGGCGGGGGTCTACCAAGTCGGTTTCCTGCCCGGGTATGATCTGATTGAACACACTGGCCGACATTTCCAACCAGTCGCCGAGCTGAGTGCCGTCAAGGATCAGCGCCTGTAGTTCGTTGGGAAAGACATACAGGTCCTTGACGTGGCGCAGGCAAATCTCGCCCGCCGGCACGTCGGTAAAGAACCGGGGCCCGGCCCGTCCACCGAATTTAGACGGGGCGATGGCCGAGATCAGCGGCAACTGCGCATAGGCCGTGCCCTGCAGATAAGGCCGTAGACCCGCGGCCTGTGCGGCTGCGGCCAGCGCTAGACCCCTGTCTTCGGAGCAGAAACTGAAATAGCTGTGCAAGTGTTGCTCGGTGTGTCCCACCGGCTGCGCGGCTTTGCGGCGGGTTTCGGTATGAGCCTTTTCGAACAGGCAAATCAGGTCAGGGTCTTCGGTTACGGATTCCTCCGTGGAAGGATCCAAAGGGCACACCGATCGAAGCTCAGACCGGTGGTTGGCGACCACCCAGCGCCCGTCTGCGGCTTGCTGAACACTCAGGTCGATCACCCCAAGGTAAGACCCGGCCGATCCCGGCATGACCACGGGCTTTCCATGAACACGTCCGCGCACAGCGTCGACATGCTGCCACCCCTCATAGGACGGCCCCGGCAGCGTCAGGTGGGCATGCCCGGCGATGATCGCGTCGATGCCGTCAATGCCAGCTAACGGGACAATAGCGTTTTCCAGATCGGGTTCGGGATCAGACGGTCCCAGCCCCGTATGCGCCAGCGCAAAGACAAGGTCGCAGCCTGCGACCCTCAGCTTGGTCACTTTTTTGCGGGCGCAGACAAGAATATCCTCAAGATCGACGCGGCCTTGCAGCTTGTGAGCCTCCCATTTGGCAGTTTGCGTCGGCAAGACCGAGAAGAGACCGATTTTAATTTCGCTCTGCTGCCCATCAACTTCGGTTTTGCGGGTTAGGATTGCGTGGCTTTGCCAGGTTTGACGCGCGTCCCGACGAAGCGCATTGCTGCACAAAACAGGGCAGGGGGCATCAGTCAGAATTTGGTCCAAAACATCAAGGCCAAAGCCGAAATCATGGTTTCCCAGACCAATCGCGTCAAAACCCAGCTGATGAACAGCCTGCATAAAGATATGCGGGCCGTTATCCGGATCTGCGGCCCACTCCCCGATCGGCGTGCCCTGCAGCGAATCTCCGTTATCAAGCAAAACGACCTGGGCGCCTCTGGCTTGGGCTTCCTCCCGGGCCGAGCGGATCAGGTTCGCGGTCCGGGCAAATCCAAAAGTTGGGTCCGGGGTGTCGGTGTAATAGTCAAAACCGCACAGGTTCATATGCAGATCAGACGTGCCTAAAATCCGTATGCTGATTTCAGGGCGGGGCGGATGGGGAGAGTAAGTCAAATTTCTACTATTAGAAGTTATATGTTAAGATTATTCGCTAAAAAGTATAGTTAATGCAACTTGTAAGCTTTGCCTGCGTTAATTTGACGACTTCGGGTTTCAGGGTACTGGCAATTGCCATTGCAACCTGTGCGCAGCCGTGGCAGCCCTGTGCTGACGACCCAAAGGAACATCTATGAAACACGCGGAACTTGTGACGTTTGGCGGCTCGGGCCTGGATCGGGCGGCTCATATCCGCGGAGATTCCGGGCAATTGGCGCAGATGCACAGCCATCCAAAGGCCAGCTGTCTGTTGCTGTGGAAGGGTAAGCCGTTGGTTCAGGGCGACGGGCTGGATAAACTGGCGCTGATCCCGATGACGCACGATCTGGTTGGTCGGGGGCCGGGCGGGCATATCGAAACGCCGGTTTTTCTGGGGATATCGGATGAGGCTCCGGTGTTTGCCATGGACATCTCCAAATGGTCGCCGCAGGGGCTGGACCTGTCTCAGGTCGGTGCCTTTGTCGATTCAACCGAGCAGCAGCACCCGGATTTGCCGCAGGGCCATGTGTTTGCCGAACTGCGCCGGATCATGACCCGCCTGTCCCCCCGTGATGCAGAGCTGGCAGCGACGGCCAAGGCCGTGATCGGGTGGCACGAAACCCACCGGTTCTGCGCCCGCTGTGGTGACGCCAGCGAGATCACGCAAGCCGGGTGGCAGCGGACTTGCCCGTCTTGCAGCGGGCATCATTTTCCGCGTACGGACCCGGTTGTGATCATGTTGATCACGCATGGGGATTCGGTTCTGATGGGCCGCTCTCCGGGCTGGCCCGAGGGGATGTATTCCCTGCTGGCCGGATTTGTTGAACCCGGCGAAACGCTTGAGGCCGCCGTGCGCCGCGAGGTGATGGAGGAGGCGGGCGTTCCTGTCGGTGCGGTCAGCTACCTGTCCAGCCAGCCCTGGCCGTTTCCGGCCTCGCTGATGTTCGGTTGTGCCGGAGAGGCCCTGTCGCGCGAGATCACCATTGACCCGGTTGAGATCGAAGATGCCATGTGGGTCAGCAAGCCCGAGATGATGCAGGCCTTTGCAGGTGAGCATCCCAAGCTGCTGCCCGCCCGCAAGGGGGCCATCGCGCATTTCCTGCTGCAAAACTGGCTTGCGGATACGCTGGACTGACAAAATAATACGCCCATAGCTAAAGAGACCCACGAAGAGACATGCAGTTTACAGCGCGCGAAGATATCGAAGCCCCGATCAATGCTGTATTCGAAATGGTCGCCGATTTTGAGCGGTTCGAACGTATGGCCATGCGCCGCGGGATCGAAGTACGTCGCCTGTCAGGCCACATGGGCGTGGTTCAGGGCACGCAATGGGAAACGCAATTCAGGATGCGGGGCAAACCCCGCCATGTGGCGATTGAGATGGTGGAATGCGATCCCCCGTCCTTGTTGCGTTTCGATGCGATCAGCAAAGGGATGAACGGGGTGACAATTGTAGAATTCCTGGCCCTGTCTCAACGCCGCACACGTCTGAGCATCGACATGTCTTTGGCTGCTCGTTCCCTGCCAGCCCGACTGTTGTTGCAATCCTTGCGGCTGGGTCAGTCGCGGTTTCGCCGCCGGTTCCAGCTGCGCCTGAACGAGTTTGCCCGCGAAATTGAAGAGCGGCACTTGCATGGAGGTTGACTGGGTGATCCGCCCGGTGAGTTCGGACGGAGCGGGGTGTTCCTGACATTCTGCGGGAAATTTAGCTGCCTGAAACGCCAAAGGTCTGTCACATTCCGCCGCCCTAGGCTTTGTGGATAAAAGATCGCACAAGGGCAAAGTGAACAAATCGTTCAAGATCGCGTGAAACGCCCGGTTTAGCCGCGCGGTTGTGCTGCCGGGTAGACGCCCAGTACTTCGACATTTGTGGTGAAGTGTTCCAGTTCATCCATGGCCAGCCGCACGTTGTGGTCATCCGGGTGGCCGACGATATCGGCGTAAAACTGTGTCGCGGTAAAGGACCCGTCGACCATATAGCTTTCCAGCTTGGTCATGTTGACGCCATTGGTCGCGAACCCGCCCATCGCCTTGTACAGCGCAGCAGGGATGTTGCGGACCTGAAAGACAAAGCTGGTGATCATTCCGTGCGGGCCGCGCCGGGTGTCATCAGCCTGCCGGGACATGACCAGAAAGCGTGTGGTATTGTTGTCCTGATCCTCGATATGCCGGGCCAGCAGGTTCAAACCGTAAATCTCACCCGCCAGTTCACTGGCGAGGGCTGCAGAATGCAAATCCCCCTGTTCGGCCACTTCGCGCGCGGCACGGGCATTGTCGGGGCTGACGCGGCCCCGAATATTGTGCTGTTTCAGAAACCCCGCACATTGCGGCAGCAGAACCAGATGCGAATGCGCTTCGGTGATGTCGCTCAGCGTTGCGCCCGGCACGGCAAGCAGATTGATATGCACACGGACGAACGCCTCATCGATAATGTGCAACCCGCTATGGGGCAGCAGACGATGGATATCGGCGACCCGGCCATAGGTGGTGTTTTCCACCGGCAACATCGCCAGTTCAGCCTCGCCCGACCGGACCGATTCGATCACATCTTCGAACGTCCGGCAGGGCAGGGCCTCCATATCCGGGCGGGCGTTTCGGCAGGCTTCGTGGCTGTAGGCGCCAAGTTCCCCCTGAAATGCAATACGTTTGGTCATTTTGTGGTTTCCGTGCGTCAAGTTACAAAGTCGGGCGTTTAGTCGCGGTGTCTATACCTTGCCTCTCGTCAGGGGAAGCCTTAGACCTCTGCACAGACAGCTGAAATGGACAAGCGATCAATGTTCGACACGATGACAGTTACCAAGGCCGCAGCCGGCCTGTTTGGCACCTTTCTGGTGTTGCTTATTGCCAAGTGGGCCGCCGAGGGTCTGTATCATGCGGATGGGCATGGTGAAACGGCCTCTTATATTATCGAGACCGAAAGCGCGGGCGAAAGCGCCGATGGTGAAGAAGTTGTGTTCGAAGACCTGCTTGCCGCTGCCGATCCGGAAAAAGGCGCGCGGGTGTTCCGCAAATGCACCGCATGCCACAAGCTGGAGGACGGCGCGAACGGCACTGGCCCGTATCTTTATGCGATTGTGGATCGCCCCGTCGCATCGGCCAAGGGTTTCACCGGCTACTCGGCCTCGATGCAGGCGCATGGCGGCAACTGGACACCCGAAGCTCTGGACGCCTTCCTGACCCGTCCCAGCGCTTATATCTCGGGCACGTCAATGAGCTTTGCGGGCCTGAAAAAACCGCAAGAGCGGGCCGATCTGATTGCGTATCTGCAGACCATCGGCAACTGATCCTGCGATCAATTGGAAGAAATTTCGAAACCGCTGCCCTGTGCAGCGGTTTTAATTTTTGTGTCAGCACATCTTCACAAAGCGTTCACGCATTCTAAACTTGCACCTGACAGTGCTGGTCATTTAGCTGGCGCGCATAAGATTATTGAGACAGGCGAAGCAGGGGATGAGCAATATGAGATCCAACAGAGTTGTCGTGCAGGCGCGTGTCGTGGATTTCGCAGGTCGGTTACATGCTTTGTTGATCGGGTTCTGTGTGATCGCTCTGATTGCGGCCACCCCTTTGTTTGCTGAAGACAAGATCATCAAAAGCCATGGGTTCTCGGAATTCGGTGACCTGAAATATCCCGAAGGCTTTGCACATTTCGACTATGTGAACCCGAACGCGCCACGTGGCGGAGAGTTGTCTTATGCCGCACAAGGCACCTTTGACAGCTTCAACCCGTTCACTCGGCAGGGACGGGCTGGCGCCCGATCTGCAGACCAATACGAATCGTTGTTGGTCCCATCTTATGATGAGCCTGCCTCATATTATGGTCTCTTGGCCGAAAGCCTAGAGTATCCGGAAAGTCAGGATTGGGTCATCTTCAATATGCGGCCCGAGGCTCGGTTTTCCGACGGAACACCGGTGACTGCCGAGGATGTCGTCTTTTCTCATAACCTGCTGCTGGACCAGGGCCTGAAGTCCTACGCAGATGCGGTTCGCAAGCGTATTCCGCGTGCCGAAGCGTTGGATGAGCACCGGGTCAAATTCTACTTTGCGCCAGACATCCCGCGCCGGGCTTTGATCTCGCAGGTTGGCGGTACGCCGGTGTTTTCGAAAGCCTGGTTCGAGGCCGATCCGGAAAACAGGCGTTTGGACAAATCCCGGTTGGTTCCCGGGATCGGGTCGGCCCCGTATTTGCTGGACAGCTACGACATCAACCGACGTATCGTTTACAAGCGCAACCCTGACTATTGGGGTGATGACATCAATGTAAATGTGGGTCGCAACAACTACGATACCATTCGCATCGAGTATTTCAGCGACTCCATAGCGGCAATGGAAGGGTTCAAGGCAGGCACTTTCACGCTGCGGCAGGAAAACAATTCGAAAAGCTGGGCCACAGCCTACGATTTTCCGGCGATTACGAATGGTTCGGTGGTGCGGGCTGAGCTAGAAGACGGCAGCGTCCCGGCTGCGACCGGGTTCATCATGAACCTCGACCGTCCCAAGTTTCAGGACCCGCGCGTGCGTGAAGCCGTTCAGCTTGCCTATAACTTTGAATGGACCAACGAAAGTTTGCAATATGGCCTGTTCCAGCAGCGCGACTCGTTTTGGGAAGGCACACATCTGGAAGCAAAGGGCGTTCCAGAGGGACGCGAGCTGGAGGTTCTTCAAAGCTTGGGTGACGCTGTAGACCCAGCGGTTCTGACGGACGAACCGGTCATGGCCCATGAATCCCGTCCTGCGCGGCAGAATGACCGACGTAACCTGCGCGCCGCTATGGCGCTTTTGGACGAGGCGGGCTGGATTGTCGGCACGGACGGCATCCGGCGCAACGCAAACGGAGAGGTTCTTTCCATCGAGTTTCTGTCGGATCAGCCGACCTTGGACCGGATCATTCAACCCTTTGTCGACAATCTGCGCGCCATGGGCATTGATGCGATCTATAACCGTGTGGACAACGCGCAGTTTACATTGCGCCGCCGGGATCGGGACTTTGATATGATCAATGGTGGGTATCAGAAGTCTCTTCAGCCTTCGACCGGCCTTTACCAGCAATACGGGACCGAGGCGGCGTCCTATTCTGTTTTCAACCCGTCCGGCGCGCATGGTCCTGATATCGAACCGTTGATCGACAACATCGTAGCAGCAACGGAAAGCGAAGAGCTTTTCGCAAACGTGCGCGCGTTGGATCGTGTTCTGCGGGCCAAACGGATCATGGTGCCCACTTGGTACCTGGGTAAGCACTGGGTCGCCTATTGGGACATGTATGAACATCCCGAAAACCTGCCACCGTACGCGTTGGGTGTGGAAGATCTGTGGTGGATCAATGCAGAGAAAGAAGCCAAATTGAAATCTTCAGGCGCGTTGAGGTAATCCACCCCCATGGGAGCCTATATTCTAAGACGCCTGTTGCTGGTCATTCCGACTCTGCTTGGGATCATGATTGTCAACTTTACGCTGGTGCAGTTCGTACCCGGTGGCCCGATTGAACAGATCATCGCGCAGATGGAAGGTGGCGGTGACGTGTTTGAGGGGATCGCGGGCGGTGGCAGCGATATCCAGCAACAGTCCGGCGGCGTCAATGATCGCTATGTCGGAGCACGTGGCCTGCCACCTGAGTTCATTGAAGAGTTGGAAAAAGAGTTCGGGTTCGACAAACCTCCGCTTGAGCGATTCCTCGACATGATGGGCAACTATCTGACGCTGGATTTCGGCCAAAGCTATTTTCGCTCGATCAGTGTGATTGATCTGGTTCTGGAGAAGATGCCGGTGTCGATCTCTCTGGGGCTGTGGTCGACGCTGATCGCCTATCTGGTGTCGATCCCGCTGGGTATCCGCAAGGCGATCAAGGATGGGTCGACCTTCGACACCTGGACCAGTGGGGCCATCATCGTGGCCTATGCCATTCCCGGCTTTCTATTCGCTATCCTGCTGCTGGTGCTGTTTGCTGGTGGGTCCTATTGGCAAATCTTCCCGTTGCGGGGGCTGACATCCGACAATTGGGACAGCCTCAGCCTGATGGGCAAGATCGCGGATTATTTCTGGCACATTACACTGCCCGTGATTGCCCTGACGATTTCCGCGTTTGCAACGCTGACATTGCTGACCAAAAACTCATTTCTGGATGAGATCAAAAAGCAATACGTCATGACCGCCCGCGCCAAGGGGCTGAGCGAGCGTAAGGTGCTGTATGGCCATGTCTTCCGCAACGCGATGCTGATCGTCATTGCGGGTTTTCCGGCGGTGTTCATCGGCGTGTTCTTCAGCGGCTCGATCATTATCGAGACGATTTTCTCGCTGGACGGTCTGGGCCGTCTGGGGTTTGAGGCCGCCGTCGCGCGCGACTATCCGGTGATCTTTGGCACGCTGTTTATCTTCGGCCTGATGAGCCTTGTTGTCGGCATCATCAGTGACCTGATGTATGTGCTGGTCGACCCGCGCATCGATTTCGAAAAGCGGGAGGGGTAAATGGCACTGTCCCCACTCAACCAGCGCCGTTGGCGCAATTTCCGCCGCAATGGGCGCGCTTTCTGGTCGCTGATCATCTTCTCGGTGCTGTTCGGCCTGTCGCTGTTCGCCGAGTTTATCGCCAATGACAAACCGATTCTGGTGAACTATCGCGGCGAATACTACACGCCGATTTTCAACTTTTACCCCGAAACGGCCTTTGGAGGCGATTTCCAGACCGAGGCGATCTATCGCGACCCCGAGGTGCAGTGTCTGATCGACAGTGGCGGGATCGAAGACTGTTTCGACGACCCCGAAGGCATCATTGAACAGATCGATGCCGGAACGTATCAGGCCGACGGGTTTGAGCGTGGTTGGGCCCTCTGGCCGCTGATCCCCTATTCCTTCAACACCAGCGTCGATCGCCCGGGTGCAGCCCCTCTGCCGCCCAACGGGCAGAACCTGCTGGGCACAGATGACACCAAACGCGATGTGCTGGCGCGGGTGATCTACGGGTTCCGCCTGTCGATCCTGTTCACATTGATGGTCACGGGTGTCGCCAGCATCATCGGTATTTTCGCCGGGGCCATACAGGGGTTCTTTGGCGGCTGGCTTGATCTGGTGTTTCAGCGCGTGATCGAAATCTGGTCGGCCACGCCCTCGCTGTATGTCATCATCATCATGTTCGCCATTCTGGGGCGCAGTTTCTGGCTGTTGGTGATCCTGATGATCCTGTTCAGTTGGACCGGGCTGGTCAGCGTTGTCCGGGCCGAGTTCCTAAGGGCGCGCAACCTGGAATATGTGCGCGCGGCCCGTGCGCTGGGCGTGGGCAACATGACCATCATGTTCCGCCATATGCTGCCCAATGCCATGGTCGCGACGCTGACATTCATGCCCTTCATCGTGACAGGCACCATCGGTGGTCTCGCCTCGTTGGATTTCCTTGGCTTTGGCCTGCCATCCTCGGCCCCGTCACTGGGGGAACTGACCTTGCAGGCAAAACAGAACCTGCAAGCGCCTTGGCTGGCCTTCACCGCGTTTTTCACCTTTGCCATCATGTTGTCGCTGCTGGTCTTCATTTTCGAAGGCGTGCGCGATGCGTTTGATCCCAGAAAGACCTTCTCATGAGCCTTTTGGATGTGAAAAACCTCAAGGTCTCGTTCAAGCAGGACGGGCAGATCAGCGCGGCGGTCAAAGGCGTGTCTTTCACCGTTGATCGCGGGGAAACTGTGGCGCTGGTGGGTGAATCCGGCTCGGGCAAGTCTGTGACCGCCCTGTCGACGGTGTCCTTGCTGGGGGACAGCGCGATTGTCGAAGGCTCGGTCAGCTACGACGGGGATGAGATGATCGGCGCATCGCCTGACAAGTTGATGGATGTGCGCGGCAATGACATCAGCTTTATCTTCCAAGAGCCGATGACCTCGCTCAACCCGCTGCATACGATCCAAAAGCAGATGGCGGAATCGCTGGCCTTGCATCAGGGTCTGAGCGGCGACGCCGCGCGCGACCGGATCGTCGAACTGCTGACCAAGGTGGGCATCCGCGACCCGCGCGAGCGGCTGGACAGCTATCCGCATCAGCTGTCGGGCGGGCAGCGTCAGCGGGTCATGATCGCCATGGCGCTGGCCAATAAGCCGGACATTCTGATCGCGGATGAGCCGACAACGGCGCTGGACGTGACCATTCAGGCGCAAATCCTCGAATTGCTGGCCGAGCTGCAGAAGTCGGAAAACATGGGGATGCTGTTCATCACGCATGATCTGGGCATCGTGCGCCGCATCGCCGACCGGGTCTGCGTGATGAAAGATGGTGAGATTGTCGAGACCGGCATCACAACCGAGATTTTTGACAACCCGCAGCACCCCTATACGCACAAACTGCTAGGGGCCGAGCCCTCGGGCCAGCCTGATCCGGTGGCGGCGGATGCCGAAGAGGTCGCCCGGACCGATCACCTGAAGGTCTGGTTCCCGATCCAGCGCGGTTTCCTGAAACGCACCGTTGGGCATGTGAAGGCGGTGAACGACGCGACGCTCAGCGTGCGCGCGGGTGAGACGCTGGGCATCGTGGGCGAAAGTGGTTCGGGCAAGACGACGCTGGCGCTGGCGATCATGCGCCTGATTGCCTCCGAGGGTGAGATCACCTTCCGCGATCAGGATGTGCGCCGCTGGTCCACGCGCGAATTGCGACGGCTGCGCAAGGATATGCAGATCGTGTTTCAGGACCCGTTCGGCAGCCTCAGCCCCCGGATGACCTGTATGCAGATCATTGCCGAGGGGTTGGCGATCCACAATGTCGATCCGCATCGCGCGCCGCGTGATCTGGTGGCCGAGGTGATGGACGAGGTTGGTTTGGATCCTGCCGCAATGGACCGTTACCCGCATGAATTCTCGGGCGGTCAGCGCCAGCGGATTGCGATTGCGCGCGCCATGGTGCTGCGGCCCAAGCTCTTGGTGCTGGACGAACCCACCAGCGCGCTGGACATGACCGTGCAGGTGCAGATCGTCGATCTGCTGCGCGATCTGCAACGGAAATACGGGCTAGCCTATCTGTTCATCAGCCACGACCTCAAGGTCGTACGCGCCATGTCCCACAACGTGATCGTCATGCGCAACGGCGATGTGGTGGAAATGGGTGCGGCCGAAGACCTGTTCGAAAATGCCCAGACCGATTATACGCGCGAGTTGATTGCGGCGGCGGGCTGAATTCAGCCCGCCACTTTCACTTAGGCATTTGCCGTTTCTTTTGCGGCCGGTTTCGGCACCGGCCCTCGCAATTCTTCATAGTGATCAAAGCTCAGCTTGACCCAGCCGGTGCCGCGTGTGGCGCTGGCGAGGGTGCGGTGCAGCTCATCCTCGGCGACGGCGGGCAGCTGGGCGTTGAAAATCTCCCAGCCCGAGGCGTTGGGGTTGCCCTCAAAGCCCAACACCTGACCTTGCAGAGAGCTGATGGTTGGAACCAGATCGCCGACGAAATCCGAGGGCAGATGAATCTCGGCGTTCAGGATCGGTTGCAGCACCACGGGTTTGGCTTGTGGCAACGCCTCGCGCACTGCGTTCTTGCCCGCGGTGCGGAATGCATAGTCGGAACTGTCCACATTGTGGTGTTTGCCGTCGCTCAGCGTGACCTTCACGTCGACCACGGGGAAGCCTTCGGGCCCCTGCACCAGCGCATCCTTGGCCCCGTGTTCGACCGAGGGGATATAGTTGCGCGGCACCGCGCCGCCCTTGACCACCTCTTCGAACTGGAAACCCGCTCCGCGTGGCATCGGTGCGACCGAGATGACCACGTCGGCAAATTGCCCCGCCCCGCCGGATTGCTTGCGGTGACGGTGGCGATGTTTGATGGGTGCGCGGATTGTCTCGCGATAGGCGGTGTCGGCCTGATCGGCGGTGATTTCGATGCCGAAATCCTCGGCCAGTTTGGCGGTTACGCGCCGCATATGCTGCGGCCCTTGTGAGCCCAGAATGGCATGACCGCTCAACTCATCCTGCCCCAGATGCAGGCCTGGGTCGATTTCGACCAGACGGGTCAGCGCATTTGACAGGCGCACGTCATCGCGTTCATGCGCGGGGGACACGACTTGCCGATGTGCAGCGGGATGAGAGGACGCCCATTCCGGCAGCGGTGTTGCACCTGAGCTATCGTAGATGTTGCCGGGATTGAGATGATCGGATTTGACCGCCAGCCCGATTTGCCCGGCGGGCAGGTCCGCGATCTGGGTCTTGGCGTCCAGTGTGGTCAGGTTGCCGACCGTTTCGCCACCCAGATTTTCATGGGCCTTCACGCCTGCGCCCAACCCACGCAGTACCACGATCTTGCCGATATGTTTCTTTACATCGGCAAACCCGGCAATGGCGCGGGCATCCTCGGCCGCCTCATCGCGATCTGCGGCGATGTTGAACTCGGGCGCTTCGTGCCGCAGGGCTTTCATCAGGCGGGTCAAGCCGTTGCCATGGCTCGCCGCGCCCAGACAGGCCGGGATCAGCTGATGGTTCTGCAATACCTGCGCGGCCAGATCATAGACCTCGGCGCTGGGGGGCTGCTTGTCCTCGATCAGCTGTTCCAGCAGGTGATCGTCGAAATCCGACAGGGTTTCCAGCAATTCGGTGCGCGCTTCCTGTTCGCGATCCTCGACCGATTGCGGCAACTCGATCAGGGCCGAGGGCTGCCCCTCCTGATACTTCCACGCCCGCTCCGAGATCAGATCGACTGCACCGATGATCGTGTCACCCTCGCGGATCGGGACCTGCCGCAGGGCGATGTGATGGGTGCAATAGGTCTGCAGCGCCGAGATAATGTCGCGGATGCGACCATTGGGGCTGTCCATGCGGTTGATGAACAGGAAGCAGGGAATGCCGGCCTCTTCGACCAGCCTCAGATAGGGGGCGCATAGTACGGCCGCGTTGGGGTCGGGCGGAACAACAACGACCGCCGCGTCCGAGATCGCCATGGCAGGGCCCACATAAGCAAGGTTATCGCCGCCCCCGTCGACGTCGATGGCGCACCATGGCTCGTCCAAGTAAGAAAAACCGTGCAGGTGCACGGTTCCGGATACGTCGAATGTGGTGGGCCGCCCGTCGAGGCGGCTGATGGCCTCGACCAGAGTGGTTTTGCCCGATTGGCTGGGGCCGAGGACGGTAAAAACGCGCATGAGTGCTGTCCCTCTTTCAGGTTGCAGATATACCTGCACGAAAAGGGCCAACCAACGCGGATGCGCGGGTGTGAACTGTCTGCGAATTCGCCTGCCTCGGGGTGCGGTCGCACGCCCCGAGTGTGGAGAAAACCAGAGGCCTGCGTCAAGCCCCTGTGCCGGTATCAGAGGGGCAGGCCAGCAATCCGGCCCGCCGAATAAAGGTCAGATCGCCGAACTGTGGCCCGCCTTGCTGAGGTCATAGGCGTCGAAGTTACGTGCGATCATACGGGTCAGGGCGCGGGCCTCATGCGGGATGAACAGGCCATCTTCGGTGACGCGCAGCAGCCCGTCGAAGGTCGCATTGGTGTCTGTGTACATGGTCTGCAACTCGGCCTCGGTGATGTCGTGGTCTCGCAGAATCTCGGCCGAGTTGATCTGGAAATCGCACATCAGCGCTTCGATCAGGCGCGAGCGTAAAACGTCCTGCCCTTTGAACACATGCCCGCGTGAGGTCGAGAAACGCCCTTCGCGAATGGCTTTTGTATGGGCCGATGTGGCGGGTGCGTTTTGCGCATAACCCTGCGGGAAGCGCGAGATCGAGCTGGCACCCACACCGATCAAAACCTCGGCCTGATCGTCCGTATAGCCCTGGAAGTTTCGCTTGAGCCGCCCGGCATTCAGCGCGTGCGTCAGGCCATCATCCTGTGTGGCAAAGTGGTCAATGCCGATCTCGGCGTAGTTGTCCCACATGAACAGGCGGCGGGCAGTGTCGAACAGGTCCAGACGCTGCTCGGGGGTCGGAAGCGCGTCTGACGGGATAAGCTGTTGCCGCTTGGCCATCCACGGCACATGCGCATAGCCATAAAGCGCCACGCGATCCGGGCTGAGCGACAGCAGCTTTTGCACGCTTTCAGTCATTCGTGATTTGGTCTGATGCGGTAGACCATACAGGATGTCTGCGTTCAGGCTGCGGATCCCGCGCGCGCGGATCATATCGACGGCGTCGCGTGTGGTGTCATAGCTTTGGATGCGCCCGATGGTCTTTTGAATCTCATCATCGAAGTCCTGAACCCCGATCGAGGCACGGTTCATCCCGGCCTCGGCCAGCGCGTCCAGACGGGCCTCGTCGATCTCATTCGGGTCGATCTCAACCGAAAACTCGGCGTTTGGCCCCAGCGGAACTACATCGAGAATCCGTGCGGCCAGATCACGCATCAGATCCGCGTTCAGCAAGGTGGGCGTGCCACCGCCCCAGTGCAGGCGCGACAGTGTCACGTCATCGGGCAGATGCGCAGCCAGCAGGTCCAACTCGGCCTTAAGCACATCGACATAGGCGATCACCGGATTATCCGACTGGGTGCCCTGTGTCCGACAGGCGCAGAACCAGCACAGCCTGCGACAGAAGGGAACGTGGATATACAGCGATACCTCGCTTCCGGGTTTTATTCCGGAAATCCAGTCGCCAAAAAGACTTGGCCCCACATCATTGCTGAAATGGGGGGCCGTGGGGTAGCTTGTGTAACGCGGGACTTTCGCGTCAAATAGTCCAAGCTTTGCCAATTGTGGTTTCACTATCATGGCGATACACTTACTGGACGCAACAGCTAGATGCTTTGACAGAGATCAAGTGAAGACGCGCATGACACCGACATTTAAAATTGACCACGCCAACTGCGAAGAATGCCCGATCCGGCATCGTGCCGTCTGTGCGCATTGTGACACGCATGAGCTGGAAGAGCTTGAAGGCATTAAATATTATCGCAGTTTCGAAGCGGGCCAGACGATCATCTGGTCCGGAGATCAGATGAATTTCGTGGGCTCTGTTGTGTCGGGAATCGCCTCGTTGACCCAGACAATGGAAGATGGGCGCACGCAAATGGTCGGGCTTTTGCTGCCCAGCGATTTCGTCGGACGCCCGGGCCGCGACTCGGCCGCTTATGACGTTCAGGCGACCACGAATGTGGTCATGTGCTGCTTTCGCAAAAAGCCTTTCGAAGAATTGATGAGCACGACGCCGCATATTGCACATCGCCTGCTGCAGATGACTTTGGACGAGTTGGACGCCGCGCGCGAATGGATGCTGGTTCTGGGGCGCAAAACCGCACGTGAAAAGATCGCCAGCCTGTTGTCCATCATTGCCCGGCGTGATGCCTCGATCCGGCAAGGTGGTAATAGCGGCCCCATCGTGTTCGATCTGCCACTGACGCGTGAGGCGATGGCGGATTATCTGGGTCTGACACTGGAAACGGTCAGCCGTCAGATATCGGCCCTGAAAAAGGACCAGGTCATTTTGCTTGAGGGCAAGCGCCACGTCACCATCCCGGATATGGGTCGCCTGATGGAAGAGGCCGGAGACGATACGGATGGCGGGTTCCTGGTCTGAGGCCAGCGCGCCTGACCCAACCCACCAAAGACTAGGGGGACGCCATGGGGTTTACTAGTATTCTGGCAATGCTGTTTATCGGTGCCATTGCCGGGTGGCTGTCCGGAAAAATCATGGAAGGCCGGGGCTTTGGCCTGATCGGTAACATAATTGTCGGTATCGTCGGTGCCTTTGTCTCTGGCCTGATTTTTCCGGCGCTGGGCTTTGCGGTTGGCGGCGGCATGATCTCTTCGATCTTTTTTGCCACCATCGGTGCTGTCATCCTGCTGTTCCTGATCGGACTAGTTAAGAAATAGCCGAGGCAGGCTTTGGCCGTGGAAACCCTGTTAGTGTGCCATAAACACCGGCACCGGGGATTGTTCCAACATGTTACGTGTTGCGCCGCCCAGAATGGCTTCGCGGAACCGCGAATGGCCATAGGCGCCCATAACTATCATGTCTGCCGAAGTATCCGTGGCGTGCCGTTTCAACACATCCGACACCCGTGACATGGTTTTACTGAGCACGTCAATTTCGATTTTGACCCCGTGTCGGGCCAGCATCTGCGACAACATTCCGCCCGGGTCTGATCGGTCAGGCCCGTGACGCGGAGGATCGATCACGACGATGCGCACAAGCTCGGATTCGATCAGGAAAGGCAGCGCCTGGCGGATCGCCCGCATCGCCTCGACGCTTTCGTTCCAGGCCAGCAGGGTCGTGCGGGGGCGGTCGAATGGCTCAGTGTTTTCCGGTGTCACCAGAACCGGCGCGTGTCCTTCGAACATCGCGGCTTCGATAATGGGTTCCGCCTCGGCGCCGCGATCCTTGCCATAAGGTTGCGGCAGGATCACCAGATCCGAGAAACGGGCCCGATGGGCGACATGGCGGCCGATATCCGAAATCTGAGCGACCCCGCTTTCGGCTGACCAGCGCGTGTTGGTTCGGCCCAGATAGGTTTTCGCATAGGCCAGAATCTCATCCGCTTCGGCATTGGCGCGGTTCAGCGTCTCTTGCAGGATCAGGGCGTTGGCCCCGGCATAATAATAGCCAGTCTGGCTGCGGTCGACGCCCAGACACAGCGCCTCGGCATGGGCATCCTGCGCGGCTGCCAGCGCGGCCATCTGGGCAAGGGCAGGGTCGCTTTGCTCAGTTTCCGTCATGACTGTGAGAAGAGATTTGTAAGCCATTGCGACCTCATGCCTTCAGAATGTGCTCATCCCGGGCCTTAAGGCCCGTTTACGTCACAACGATAGACACAGAAATCACGTGATTGTCTTGACACAGATCAAAGCAAGTCACGCGCCAATCAGAGAAAACCGCAGCCAGTCAAACAGGTCCCGCGACAAAAAGAGAATCGCGTGGGGCATGGCAAAGGGACGCAATATGTCAAATTACATCAAGCTGATCGTGCTTGGTCTGGTCGTGATATTCGCAGCGATCGGGACCAACTATGCACGCGATTTGGCGTATCAGGTGCACGCATTTCTGGTGATGTTGATCGCCGGTGGTTTGTTCATCTGGACGCTTCGAAAAACCGATGAGCCAGATATCCTCGTAGATCGCTCGGGCGAATACATGGACGGCGTGATCCGTTACGGTGTCATCGCAACAGCCTTTTGGGGCGTGGTCGGGTTCCTTGCAGGGACCTTTATCGCGTTTCAGCTGGCCTTTCCGACGCTGAACTTCGAATGGGCACAGGGGTACCTGAACTTTGGCCGTTTGCGCCCGCTGCACACCTCGGCGGTGATTTTTGCCTTTGGCGGTAACGCGCTGCTGGCAACATCGTTCTATGTGGTCCAGCGCACCAGCGCTGCGCGCCTGTGGGGCGGTAATCTGGCGTGGTTCGTGTTCTGGGGCTATCAGTTGTTCATCGTGCTGGCGGCGACCGGATATGTTCTGGGCGGTACGCAGTCCAAGGAATATGCGGAACCCGAATGGTATGTTGACCTGTGGCTGACCATCGTCTGGGTGGCTTACTTGGCTGTGTTCCTGGGCACCGTGGTCAAGCGGAAAGAGCCGCATATCTACGTGGCGAACTGGTTCTACCTGGCCTTTATCGTGACCGTTGCGATGCTGCACGTTGTCAACAACCTGACCATCCCGGTCAGCATCTGGGGCTCGAAATCGGTCATCGTCTGGTCGGGCGTACAAGACGCCATGATCCAGTGGTGGTACGGCCACAACGCTGTGGGCTTTTTCCTGACCGCGGGCTTCCTGGGCATGATGTACTATTTCATCCCGAAACAGGCCGAACGTCCGGTCTTTAGCTATAAGCTGTCGATCATTCACTTCTGGGCGCTGATCTTCCTGTATATCTGGGCCGGTCCGCACCACCTGCACTATACCGCGCTGCCGGATTGGGCCTCGACGCTGGGCATGGTGTTCTCGGTCGTGCTGTGGATGCCGTCGTGGGGTGGTATGATCAACGGTCTGATGACCCTGTCGGGCGCATGGGACAAGCTGCGCACCGACCCGGTGATCCGGATGATGGTGATCTCGGTCGGCTTCTATGGCATGTCCACTTTCGAAGGGCCGATGATGTCGATCCGCGCTGTGAACTCTCTCAGCCACTATACCGACTGGACCATCGGCCACGTGCATTCAGGCGCGCTGGGCTGGAACGGTATGATCACCTTTGGTGCGCTCTACTATCTGGTGCCTGTATTGTGGAAGCGCGAGCGTCTGTATTCGCTGCAGATGGTCAGCTGGCACTTCTGGCTCGCCACCATCGGCATCGTGCTCTACGCCGCGTCGATGTGGGTCACCGGTATCATGGAAGGCCTGATGTGGCGCGAAGTGGATGCCAACGGCTTCCTGGTGAACTCGTTCGCTGACACCGTGGCTGCCAAGTTCCCGATGTACGTGGTGCGTGCGCTGGGTGGCGTGATGTTCGTCGCCGGTGCGTTGATCATGTGCTACAACCTGTGGATGACTGTGCGCAAGGCACCGGCCAAAGAGGCCAGCCTGACCGTCGCGGTCCCGGCTGAATAAGGAGGGCCGGAGCAATGGCAATTCTCGACAAACATAAGATCCTCGAGACCAACGCGACCCTCCTGCTGGTGTTCAGCTTTCTGGTCGTGACCATCGGTGGCATCGTGCAGATCACCCCGCTGTTCTACCTTGAGAACACCATCGAGAAGGTGGAGGGCATGCGCCCTTACACCCCTCTCGAAATGGCGGGGCGCGAGATCTATCTGCGTGAAGGCTGCTATGTCTGCCACAGCCAGATGATCCGCCCAATGCGGGATGAGGTCGAACGCTATGGCCATTATTCGCTGGCGGCTGAGTCGATGTATGACCACCCGTTCCAGTGGGGGTCCAAGCGGACCGGTCCTGATCTGGCGCGTGTTGGTGGCCGCTATTCGGACCAGTGGCATGTGGACCACCTGCGTGATCCGCAGTCGGTTGTGCCGGAATCGGTGATGCCGAAATATGGCTTCCTTGAGCATCGCAAGCTTGACGGCGAGTACATCGCCGATGTGATGAAAGCGAACGCGGTTCTGGGCACGCCCTATACCGAGGAAATGCTTGAAAACGCGCAGGCCGACTTCCGTGCGCAGGCCGATCCGGACAGCGACTATGACGGTCTGCTGGAACGCTATGGTGACAAGGTCAGCGTGCGCAACTTCGATGGTCAGTCTGAACTGACCGAGGCTGATGCGTTGGTCGCTTATCTGCAGATGCTGGGGACATTGGTTGATTTCTCGACCTTCACCCCGGACGCAAGCCGCTAAGGAGGGTGTGATGGAAGAATATACTCTCTTACGGCAGTTCGCGGATAGCTGGATGTTGTTGCTTCTGTTTACGTTTTTCCTTGGGATCGTGATTTGGGTTTTCCGCCCGGGGTCCAGCAAGGAATACAAAGATACCGCCAACATCCCGTTCAGGCATCAAGATAAACCCGCCGAATCCAAGGAGGCGCGGCCATGAGCAAGACACCTGAGAAACTGCCGGGTGATCCCAAGACCACCGGGCACAGCTGGGACGGTCTGGAAGAGTTCGACAACCCGATGCCGCGCTGGTGGCTGTGGACCCTTTACGTCACTATCATTTGGGGCGTGATCTACACGATCATGTATCCTGCCTGGCCGCTGGTTCAGTCGGCGACCGCGGGTGTGACCGGATGGTCTTCGCGCGGTGAAGTGCAGGAGGACATCGTTTCCTTTGAAGAGGCCAACGCGCCCTGGAATGCCCGGCTGGTGGACACACCGCTTGAGAGCATTTCAGCCGATGCCGATTTGCAGCAATATGCTGTGAACGCGGGCGGTGCTGTGTTCCGGACCTGGTGCGCGCAGTGCCACGGCTCGGGCGCGCAGGGTGCGCCAGGCTTCCCGAACCTGCTGGACGACGCCTGGCTGTGGGGCGGTACACTTGAGGATATCGAGTTTACTATCGCCCATGGTATCCGGAACGAGGAAAGCGACGATGCGCGCTATTCCGAGATGCCGGCCTTTGGTGAGCTGCTTGAGAAAGAAGAAATCACCCAAGTGGTTCAGTACGTCATGTCCCTGACCAACGCCCAGAGCGACGACGCGGCGGCGCAGGCAGGCAAAGTTGTCTTCGAAGACAATTGCGCAGCGTGCCACGGCGAAGATGGCAAGGGTGATGCCTTCCAGGGTGCACCGAACCTGACTGATGCGATCTGGCTGTACGGCGGCAGCGAAGAGGCCTTGACCGAAACGGTCACCTACAGCCGCTTTGGCGTGATGCCCGCCTGGGAAAATCGCCTTACCGACGCGCAGATCCGCGCGGTTACCGCCTATGTCCACCAATTGGGTGGCGGTCAGTAAGGGCAAAAGAATACCTTCGGGCGGTTCGCCGTCCGAAGGTTCAGGCACCGGCTGTTCCATCTGTTCGCGCGTTTCCTGAACAGCCGGTGCTTACCCTCTATCTTACAAATCACGGATGAGGCGGTCTAGGCGCGGCCCTTGGTTTGTGAGGTGCAGTGCGAAAAGCGTGCGCGTTTCCCCTCTTTCCACCAGTGGTTTTCCGGTAGCCAGCGTTGTTTCTGCACATCGCGGCGATCCCGTGGGTCTGGTTCGCCCTCAACACGTGTCTGCGTGGCGGTCATGAATGTACGCGCAAGAATAGAAAGCATCTGACGTCTCCTGAATGTAACTTCATCTGTATTCAAGATTGATCTGCGAGCGTTAAAATGCGACTCAATTGCCTAATTGCTATGTAAGTCAGGATTACATATGGATTGGATGAAGATGCCTCCGATGGCGGCGCTGAGGGCCTTTAGCGCCTTTGCAGACAGCCGAAACGTAGTGCAGGCAGGTGCGATGCTGAATGTTAGCCACGCTGCCATCAGCCAACAGTTGCGGGCCCTGGAAAACCATCTTGGGGTGGTTCTGCTGGACCGGCGCGGCAAATCCATGACCCTGACCGCCGAGGGCGAGAAACTGGCCCGCGCCCTGCATCTTGGGTTCGGTGCAATCGGTGACGCGGTGGCTGATCTGATGCATATTGCCCAAGATCGCCCGGTTCACGTGTCGCTGACCCCATCCTTTGCCGCATCGTGGCTGATGCCGCGCCTGCCTGCGTTTCAGGCCAAACATCCAGACATTCCCCTGGTGCTGGACCCGTCGCCGCATCTTGTTACTCTGCGGCCCGGCGGTGTGGATATCGCCATCCGGTACGGAGATGGTGATTGGCCGGGTTTGAACTCGGAACTGCTGCTGCAAAGCCCGATTGTCATCGTCGCGGCGCCGTCCTTGTTGCAAGGCCGGACCCGGATGACCCCGGATGAGTTGAGCCAACTGCCCTGGCTGGAAGAGCTTGGCACAACCGAAGCGACCTCATGGCTGGCGCGTCAGGGGGTCGCGCACAATCCCGGGGCCGGACGCATCGCGCTGCCCGGCAATCTTGTTCTTGAGGGGCTGCGCGCCGGTCAGGGCGTCACGGCAACGGCGCGGCATTTTGTCGAGACCGACATACGAGAAGGGCGTATTGTTGAACTGTTTTGCGAACCGGGCGGGCAGGGATATCATATCGTCACAGGCGATACGCCGCTGCGCCCGGCGGTGAAGACACTTGTCGGGTGGCTCAGACGACAATCCGGTCGCATGTGACAAAAGGTGTCTGTGCGATGCGCTTTTGACACATGTCAAAGTGAGCGGACGTGTGATCTGGGACAAGTCGCTAAAATCAGCCACATCTGGAGCCAGCTCGTGAGCGATTCCGACCCCGCCCCCAGCCTTTATGCTGCCAGGGAGCCTATCTTTCCCCGACGCGTAGCCGGGCCGTTTCGAAACCTGAAATGGATTATCCTCGCGGTCACGTTGGGGATTTACTATCTTACGCCCTGGATCAGATGGGACCGCGGTCCCAGTCTGCCGGATCAGGCGGTGTTGCTGGATCTGGCAAACCGTCGTTTCTATTTCTTCTGGATCGAGATCTGGCCGCACGAGTTCTATTTTGTGGCCGGGCTGCTGATCATGGCCGGTCTTGGGCTTTTCCTGTTTACCTCAGCATTGGGTCGCGTGTGGTGCGGCTATGCCTGCCCGCAGACCGTCTGGACCGACCTGTATATTCTGGTCGAACGCTGGATTGAGGGCGACCGCAACGCCCGTCTGCGTTTGCACCGTCAAGAAAAGCTGGATTTTCGCAAGGCTCGGTTGCGGGTTACGAAGTGGACCGTCTGGTTTCTGATCGGTGTGGCGACTGGCGGGGCCTGGGTGTTCTATTTTGCCGATGCCCCCACGTTGCTGCGTGATCTGGTTACCGGGAATGCGCATCCGGTCGCCTATACAACGGTCCTGATCCTGACTGGCACGACGTTCCTGTTCGGCGGTTTTGCGCGGGAACAGATTTGTATCTACGCCTGCCCCTGGCCGCGTATTCAGGCCGCGATGATGGATGAGGATACGCTGGTCGTAGGTTACCGCGAATGGCGGGGTGAGCCGCGTGGCAAGGGCAAGCGGACAGCTGATTCCGAGCTGGGCGATTGCATTGACTGTATGGCCTGCGTGAATGTCTGCCCCGTGGGCATCGACATTCGCGACGGTCAGCAGTTGGAGTGTATTACCTGCGCCCTGTGTATCGACGCCTGCGATGACATGATGGCCAAGATCGGCAAGCCGCGCGGGTTGATCGACTACATGGCGCTCAGCGATGAAACCAATGAGCGTGCGGGCAAGCCACCCAAGAACGTATGGAAACACATCCTGCGGCCCCGGACCATCATGTATACCGCCATGTGGTCGGCGGTGGGCTTTGCGCTGCTGTTTGCACTGTTTATCCGCTCGGACATCGATCTGACGGTGGCCCCGGTGCGCAACCCGACCTTTGTGACCCTGTCTGACGGAACGATCCGCAACACCTATGACGTGCGCCTGCGCAACAAGCATGGCGAAGAGCGTCCGTTCAAATTGTCTCTGGCCGGTGATCCGGCGCTGCAGGTGCAGATCGAAGGGATTGACGGAGACACTGTCAATGTCGCGGCGGATACGGCACAATTGACCCGTGTTTATATCGTGACCTCAGGCGATACCGGGCCTGCCGCTGCTGATGTGACCTCGGTCCGAATCTGGGTCGAAGACCTGGAAAGCGGTGAGCGCGCCTATAAGGACACCACGTTCAACGGACGAGGAAACTAAGATGGCCAAAGAACGCAAATTTACCGGAAAGCACGCTCTGGCAGTGTTTGTCGGTGCCTTCGGTGTGATCATCGCGGTGAACATGGTTCTGGCCTATAACGCGGTGAAGACCTTTCCGGGCCTTGAGGTCAAGAACTCGTACATCGCCAGTCAGGAGTTCAACGAGCGTCTGAAGGAACATCAGGCGTTGGGGTGGTTTGTCCGGGCTGAGGTCTCGGGCGGGTTGCTGATCCTGCATATCACCGACAAAACCGGCGCACCGGTGCAGGTGGCCGAATTGCAGGCCGTTGTAGGCCGCGCAACCCATGTGAATGAGGATTTCTCACCCGATTTCACCTTTGACGGTCAGGCTTATGCGACACCTGCGTCGTTGGGTGAGGGGAACTGGAATATCCGTCTGGTGGCCCGCGATAGTTCCGGCGCCGAGTTCGCGCAGCGCGTGCCGCTGTATGTGAAGGGCTGATCGGATGACGGCGCAGCTGACATCGGGTACGGCGGCGTGTCCGGGGTGCATTGCCAGCCCGGCGGAACCGGCCCGGCCCATTCCGCAGGATGTGCAGATTGCGCTGTCTCTGCCGGGTATCCACTGCTCGGCCTGTATTGCCACGGTCGAGCGTGAGCTGAACGCCCATCCCGGCGTCGAAGACGCCCGCGTCAACCTGACCCTGAAACGCGCGATGGTCAAAGCGGCCCCGGATCTGCGGGCAGCGGATCTGATTCCGGTTCTGGAAGGCGCAGGGTTCGAAGCGCATGAGCTGGACCCCGGCGCGCTGTCCGCCACGCAGTCGGACAAGGCAGGCCGCGATCTGCTGATGCGGTTGGCGGTGGCCGGATTTGCCTCGATGAACGTGATGCTGTTGTCGGTGTCGGTCTGGTCGGGCGCATCAGACGCCACGCGCGACATGTTCCACTGGATTTCAGCGGCGATTGCCCTGCCAGCGATTGCCTTTTCGGCGCAACCCTTCTTTGCGAATGCCTGGTCGGCTTTGCGTGTGCGCCGCCTGAACATGGATGTGCCGATCGTTTTGGCGATCTTGCTGGCGCTGGTGACATCGCTGTGGGAAACCGCGCTCAGCGGTGAGCATGCCTATTTCGATGCCGCTCTCACACTGACCTTCTTTTTGCTGGCCGGCCGCTATCTGGACTATCGCACCCGCGCTGCTGCCCGATCTGCGGCTGAGGAGCTTACCGCGCTGGAAGTCCCCCGCGCCATTCGTGTGGTGGATGGGGTCGAGGAAGAAGTTGCTGTTGCAACCCTGAACGTGGGCGATCTGATCCTTATCCGCCCCGGCGGGCGGATGCCTGTGGATGGTGAAATCGTATCGGGTCAGTCGGAACTCGACCGGTCCCTGCTGACGGGGGAAACCCTGCCGGTTTTTGCCGAGGCGGGAACGACCGTCAGCGCTGGTGAGGTCAACCTGACCGGCCCTCTGACCATCCGCGCGACGGCGGTGGGTGAAGATACCTCGCTGCACCGCATGGCCGATCTGGTGGCCATCGCGGAATCGGGGCGGTCGCGCTACACCTCGCTGGCCGACAAGGCCGCCAAGCTCTATGCGCCCGGTGTGCATATCCTGTCTGCGCTCAGCTTTGTGGGCTGGTATATCTATTCCGGTGACGTGCGGACGGCGCTGAATATCGCCGCTGCCGTTCTGATCATAACATGCCCCTGTGCGCTGGGTCTGGCCGTGCCTGCGGTGACCACGGCGGCCTCGGGGCGGTTGTTTCGCAAGGGGATGCTGATCAAGCACGCCACTGCGCTGGAACGTCTGGCCGAGGTCGATACGGTTGTTTTCGACAAGACCGGCACGCTGACTTCGGGCACGCCGGAACTGACCAACCTCGGCGATCATTCCCGCGCTGACCTTGCGGTCGCGCTGGCGCTGGCCGAGGCGTCCTCGCACCCGCTGTCGGTTGCTTTGACCAAGGCCGCGCGCGAGGCGGGGATCAAACCCGCCACGCTGAAAGATGTTACCGAGGTCCCGGGCTATGGCACCGAGGGCACCCATCGCGGTCAGCGTGTGCGTCTGGGCCGCGCGGCATGGACCGGCGCGGAAGAGGGCGACCAGACCGCCGCATGGCTGTCTATGGCGGGGCAGGCGCCCACACCGTTCCTGTTCTCGGACAGCCTGCGCCCCGGCGCGGCGGACGCGGTGCAAGCGCTGCGCGATGCGGGGAAAGAGGTGATCCTGATCTCGGGCGATACGCAGGGCGCGGTTCAGGCGCTGGCCGCGAAGCTTGGTATCGACAACTGGGTTGCGCAGGCATTGCCGCAGGACAAAGCGACCCGTGTGCAGGACCTCAGCGATCAGGGTCATCATGTTCTGATGGTGGGCGACGGTCTGAACGACACCGCAGCACTGGCTGCGGCGCATGTGTCAATCTCGCCGGCCTCGGCGCTGGATGCGGCGCGGGTGGCCTCCGACATCGTGCTGCTGGGCAATGATCTGTCGCCCATCGCCGATGCCTGCGACACGGCGGAAAAAGCCACCAAACGGATTCGTGAAAATTTCCGTATCGCCACCGTTTACAATATCATCGCGGTCCCGCTGGCGGTGGTCGGGCTGGCCACCCCGCTGATCGCGGCGCTGGCGATGTCGACCTCGTCGATCACCGTGTCCCTGAATGCCCTGCGGCTGAGGTAACCTTATGGAAGTTCTGGCCTATCTCATACCGATTTCCCTGTTTTTGGGCGGGGTTGGACTGGTGGCGTTTGTCTACACGGTGCGCTCAAACCAGTATGATGACCCCGAGGGCGACGCGCGCCGCATCCTGAGCGACGAATGGGACGACAAGCCCAAGCCCTGACAGCCCTTGAAATTACCGCAATGCCCGGTTATGTCCGGCCCATCCGCTAGCAGAGAGACCCAAGCCACATGGCAACTATGAATCCGATCCAGTTCATTCAGCAAGTCCGCGCCGAAGTCGCCAAGGTCGTATGGCCCACGCGCCGCGAGGTTTTGCTGACCACGGTTATGGTGTTCATCATGGCGGCGCTGACGGCTGTGTTCTTTGCCCTGGTCGATCTGGGCATTCGCGGCGGGCTGCAGCTGATCCTGGGCGCGTTCAACTAAACAGCTCTGGGCCGGTGGAAACGCCGCTGCCCCCTTGCACCGCGCGCAATGTCAGAGTAGTGACGCGGGACTATTCGGAATGGGCGTGCGGCGATTCGGGCTGCGCGCCGCTTTTTATTCCGGGTCACGTGATGGAATTTCAATGACAGGCACGCGTTGCCGCTGCCTGAGAAAAACAAGGACGACAGGTTCATGGCGAAACGGTGGTACTCGGTCAGCGTTCTTTCGAATTTCGAAAAGAAGATCGCAGAACAGATCCGCACGTCGGTTGCAGAACACGGCCTTGAGGACGACATCGACGAGGTTCTGGTGCCCACCGAAGAGGTGATCGAAGTGCGCCGGGGCAAAAAGGTCACGACCGAACGCCGTTTCATGCCCGGCTATGTACTGGTGCATATGGAGATGTCGGATCAGGGCTATCACCTTGTGAACTCGATCAACCGCGTTACCGGTTTCCTTGGCCCCCAAGGCCGCCCGATGCCGATGCGTGATGCCGAGGTAAACCAGATCCTCAACCGCGTTCAGGAAGGCGAAGAAGCGCCCAAGCTGATGATCAGCTTTGAGGTTGGCGAGAAGGTCAAGGTCAATGACGGCCCGTTCGAAGATTTCGACGGCATGGTCGAAGGCGTGGACGACGAAGCGCAGAAGCTGAAAGTTTCGGTTTCGATCTTCGGTCGCGAAACCCCGGTCGAACTGGACTTTACGCAGGTGACCAAGCAAAGCTGACCGTTTCCGCGCGTTTTGCAAAAGAATTTGAACCCGCCGATCCCAATCGGCGGGTTTTTTCTTGAAAACCCCGGCAAATTTAGGCAGGGATATTTTGGTAAGAAAATTTTACCAAACGGGGAAGCGCATGAATCTTTCGGATTGTCACAACTTTCAGCAGTTCCGCAAGCTGGCCAAAAAGCGCCTGCCCGGACCGATCTTTCACTATATCGACGGTGCCGCCGATGATGAGCTGACCTATCGGCGTAATACCTCGGCCTTTGATGACGTCGACCTGGTGCCCAACGTGCTGGTTGGTGTGGATGAGGTAGACATGAGCGTTGAGGTCATGGGTCAAAAGTTGGACATGCCGATCTATTGCGCCCCCACTGCTCTGCAACGCCTGTTCCACCATGAAGGGGAACGCGCTGTGGCCCGCGCCGCCGACAAATACGGCACTATGTTCGGAGTGTCCTCGCTGGCGACCGTGACAGTGGAGGAAATCGCCCAGATCACCAACACGCCCAAGATGTTCCAGTTCTACTTCCATAAGGACCGGGGCCTGAATGACGCGTTGCTAGAGCGGGCACGGGCGGCGAACTTTAACGTGATGGCCCTGACCGTGGACACCATCACCGGGGGCAACCGTGAACGCGACCTGCACACCGGCTTTACCTCGCCGCCGAAACTGACGCCGTCGTCACTGCTGAGCTTTGCGACCCATCCGATGTGGGCGTGGAACTTTCTGACCAAGGAAAAGTTCGACATGCCGCACCTGTCGGGCCACGTCAGCGCAGGCACCAATCTGGCGGTGTCGGTGGGGGAATACTTCTCGACCATGCTGGATCAGTCGATGAACTGGAAAGATGCTGAGAAACTGTGCGCACAGTGGAACGGTCAATTTGCCCTCAAAGGCATTATGAGCGTCGAGGACGCCAAGCGCGCGGTCGACATTGGCTGTACGGGGATCATGGTGTCAAACCACGGTGGCCGTCAGTTGGACGGCTCGCGCGCGCCGTTCGATCAACTGGCCGAGATCTGCGACGCAGTAGGCGACAAGATCGACGTCATCTGCGAAGGTGGCATTCAGCGTGGGACCCATGTGCTCAAGGCGCTGTCGGTTGGGGCCAAGGCTTGCTCGGGCGGTCGTCTGTACCTGTACGCGCTGGCGGCTGCGGGGCAGGCGGGTGTCGAAAAGGCACTGGGCAACCTGCGCACCGAGATCGAACGCGACATGAAGCTGATGGGTGTCACCAAGTTGGATCAGTTGAACCGCGAGAATTTGCGGTATCGGTGATGAGTGCAACGGCCTGTCTGATGGGTCCGGCTGCAAGAGGCGTGCTTTTTGAAAAGTCCTGAAAACAGCTTAGGGTTGAAGTCCCATTGAGTCTGCATTTATGAGAGCAAGTACTGATTTTTGCGAGGATTTCCTATGTTTCGAATATTTGGCGCAATAGCCCTTTTCTGCGGCATGCTGAGTTCACCAATGGTATCGGCTCAGAGCTTGTCCGGTCCACAGAAAAACGCTGTCAGATCAGCCCAGAATTACCTGAGTTTTTCGGGTTTTCGAGGGTTGGTCTTATTGAGCAGCTTTCCTCCGCATACGGTGACGGCTATGAGGTTGCCGACGCCACAATCGCCGTTGACAGCATGAATATCGATTGGAACGCACAGGCGGTTAAGTCCGCTCAGCAGTATCTGCAGATTTCAGGGTTTTCCTGCAGGGGGCTAATCGATCAGCTTTCCTCGGATTACGGCGACAAGTACACCAAAGATCAAGCGACCTTTGAGGCTCAACAAGCAGGGGCTTGTTGAGCTTTAGGCGAACATAGCTGTTCGGTTTCAAAGGGTCGGATTCAGTAATTGATGATGGTTTTTCTAAAACAGCAGTGTTGTGGGGCAGGCCCTTGCCAACCCCATCATTCCTCTATAAATGCCGCCTCTATCGTCTTCGGGCGAGATTCTCTCGTGGGAGGTTGCTGGGATCGCGATCCCGGATCGGACCACGCAACATAATCTGGGCGAAACGCGTTTCGCCCGAGTTGAAAGGAAAACCAAATGGCCAAGAAGCTTGCTGGTACAATGAAACTGCAGGTTCCTGCAGGTCAGGCGAACCCGTCGCCGCCAGTTGGTCCGGCGCTGGGTCAGCGCGGCATCAACATCATGGAATTCTGCAAGGCGTTCAACGCCAAGACCGCAGACATGGAGCAAGGCGCCCCTTGCCCGACCGTGATCACCTATTATCAGGACAAGTCCTTCACTATGGACATCAAGACGCCGCCCGCGTCTTATTACCTGAAAAAAGCGGCCGGCCTGAAGCCGGTCGGCAAGCGTAACCGCCCTCGTGGTGCGGAAAACCCAGGTCGTGAGACTGTGGCCACCGTGACCTCGAAGCAGGTTCGCGAAATCGCCGAAGCCAAAATGAAAGATCTCAACGCCAACGACGTCGAAGGCGCAATGCAGATCATCCTGGGCTCGGCCCGCTCTATGGGCATCGAGGTGAAGTAAGATGGCAAAACTCGGTAAACGTACCCGCGCTGCGCGCGAAGCTGTCGCTGGCAAAGAAAACCTGTCGGTAGAAGAAGCTGTTTCCCTGGTCAAAGGCAATGCAACCTCGAAATTCGACGAGACCATCGAGATCGCGCTGAACCTGGGCGTTGACACCCGTCACGCTGACCAGATGGTTCGTGGCGTCGTCGGCCTGCCCAACGGCACCGGCAAAGCGATGCGCGTTGCTGTGTTCGCGCGTGGCCCCAAAGCTGACGAAGCGAAAGAAGCTGGCGCAGATATCATTGGCGCAGAAGACCTGATGGAAACCATTCAGGGCGGCACCATCGAATTCGACCGCTGCATTGCTACCCCGGACATGATGCCCATCGTCGGTCGTCTGGGTAAGGTTCTGGGCCCCCGTAACCTGATGCCGAACCCCAAAGTTGGCACCGTGACCATGGACGTGAAAGCAGCCGTGGAAGCAGCCAAGGGCGGTGAAGTTCAGTTCAAAGCGGAAAAAGGCGGCGTTGTGCACGCCGGTGTTGGCAAAGCGTCGTTTGACGAAGCCAAGCTGGTTGAAAACGTCCGTGCTTTCATCTCGGCTGTGGCCAAAGCCAAGCCGTCGGGCGCCAAAGGCACCTACATGAAGAAAATCGCGCTGAGCTCGACCATGGGCCCGGGCGTGACTCTGGATGTGGCGGCTGCGTCTGGCGAATAAGCCTGAACGTTTAGAAAAGATTTGGTCCCGGGTGGTGCACACTGCCCGGGATTTTTATTGGAATGTTCGAATTTCACGACGAGTCTGTTTGCGCGCAACGAATGCGCGCTAAAGGTAAGCACGCAACACGGCTGCTTCGCGGGCGTTGATAGTGGTTGCTGCGGTCTTCTGAAACACCTCATGAGCGTGCTCGATAGAGGGGAATAGGGTCAGAAGCTCCAACGCCTGTGGCGAAGAGCGCGCCTTCTTTGAAACTTCACCATAATAATAGCTTTCTGTCAGGGCGCCGTTGGACCGGACGATATGGTGCCCGTCCAGCATGAAATGGGTGTAGGAAATCCGCTCGGTTGGGCGGATCGACACCCCGGGAAGGCCGCACAGGTGTTTGGCGGCCACAAAAACTTCGGGGGTGGCGAACAGCATGTCCGAGGCGGGTGCTTTGATGAGCATCCGGTGCTGCTGAGAGACAATCAGGTCACGAGAATTGCCCAGAGCCCCGGCCTCGATCAGGACCGGGGCGAACGCTCCTTGTCCCGGAACAGCGGTGGTGCCGATCCACAGGATCGGCTGCATCCCGCCATCGCGTGTCCAGACGCGTTGACCTTTTTCCAACTGCTCCACTGCGATATCGCCCCGATCTGTTTCGATCAGCGTGCCGGGCCCGAAGCAGGTGATATAGTCGTCATAGGCCGAGGAGCCCGCGTTGGACCCGGTGATTTTGATATACGATGTGCCCGGAACCAAAGGGGCCGAGGTGGCAAAGCCCCAGACATCCTGCGTGACCCCGTTCTGGGAAAAGACGTAGATGTCGATCTCGGGGCCGGTTGGTGCGCCGGTTTCGTCCAGCGCGCGCACCGTGATGAGGGATTCAGATTCCACAGGCGTTCCGTTGGCGACGATTCCACCACCATCGGTGATGACGTGGCCTGCTGCTTGGTCGTCGTCAAAGACATCGGGACTGCCGCTGGTGTCGTCCAGGGTTACTGTGGTGCCGAACCCGCCCGAAAACTCAAAGATCGTGCCGTCCGGCGTGTCCGAATTGTTGATGATCGGGTTGCCTTCGATGGTTTCGTCAGGACTGAAGGTGACGACCAAACTTTCGCTGTCTTGTGCGAAGAAACTGCGGGTGACCATTTGAGCGACTGACCTTTCCGATACTGGTAACCTCGGGCCGGGCCTGTGGCCGCCCGTTTGAAACTGTTGGCCTCAGTAAGAAGAGCGCGCGCTCTGCCAGTCAATCGGGTAAGACCCCAACGATTCTACACGATTACGTTAGATTTGCCTCTTAGAGGTCGAAGGCGATATGCAGCCGGGTGGCAAGGCGGTGCTGCCGGTCACGTTCATAGTCGCTATAGGTTTGATCGGTCTGAGACAGGGTCAGCCAGTCTTTCAGCAATCGGCCCCGGATACAGTGGTCCAGTATGTCGCGGTTGATCGGGTGTCTGTAGCGGCGAAAGAACATGTCCTTGTTGCGTCTGGTGATGCCACTGCGATCCACATCCCGGGCCGCAGTCTCGCGAAAAATGTCTGATTTCAGAAAATCGACAATATCATAAACAGCCAGTTTCTCGCTGGCTTCGGTGAAATCCAGACCGAAGGTTTGACCCTGTCCCAAAATCAGGTTCTGCCCGTGAAAATCGCCATGCGCCAGCACCCGGATTTCGGCGATCCCCTTGAGGCGCTCTCCCTCGGCCAGCATGACGTCCAGCATCCGCTGGCCCTGATTGACGATTTCTGGCGGTACATTGGTAAGCAGTTCGCGGATACTGTCCGTCATCCATTTGGGGCGAAATCCGTAGTCGATCGGCGGTTGGCGTCCGTGAAAGTCATTCAGCCAAGCGCCGGCGCGGCGAAAGACCTGAGCGACCTGATCGTCATCCGTGCTGTTGTGGATCAGGTCAACGGCGGTAGGCCGGTCTATGAACTCGGTGACGAAAAACGTCTCGGACGGGCTTAGGTAAAATGGCGTGACGACCTGCGTTGACGCATTGCTCTGAAAATAGCCGTGCAGATCGGTCAGCAGAGCAAATTCCTTGCGCAGCCGACCGGTATTTGGCGAAACGGTATCGATTTTCAGCGCGTAGTCCCGGTTTTGTCCGCTCAGCTTTAGCACCATGCGCGTGTCGGCAAAGTCATGTGAGCGGTACACGCATTCGAAGTCTTGAAATTGGCCTGTTCTGCGGTGGCGGGCGAATTCCTCCACGCAAGAGGCAGCGCGCGCCTTTTCGTCCTCAGTCATTGCCAGCATAGAAGCGACCGTACAGCCCTGTTATTCACGGTTTCCTGCACGACAGGACCGCAGTTGCCCCCCCCTGTCAACGGCAAGCTTTGGTCTTGCCTTCAACGCTTCGATACCCATATCGGATATATTACAAGGGCGACCCATCCGGCGCAGGCCGGAATGGGCAAATCAAAGCAATTTACCTCTTGGAAACCCACGCCATCTGCCCTAAAGAGACTTGCGGAGTAAAGCGTGCGATTCGTCGTGCGCTTTATTTCGTTTCGTCCAAGACGGTGGGTGGTGCCATCTGGCCCCTTAATTCCCTGCCTGAGACGGGTAAGACCAAAGAATTCTGAGGGTCGCGATCCTCGGGCGCATTTTGGCCAATCCCGTAACAACGGACCTGAACGCTGTGGTTTCAGCCGCAGCAAATATGAGCCGGGATGTCCATCATCCCAAACTTGGAGAGAACTGTGGATAGAGCCCAGAAAGAGAAAGTGGTCGAGGAACTCGGCCAAATCTTCGAAAGCTCTGGCGTCGTAGTGGTTGCCCATTACGCCGGTCTGACAGTTGCCGAGATGCAGGACCTTCGCGCGCGTGCTCGTGACGCGGGTGGTGCCGTGCGTGTTGCCAAGAACAGGCTCGCCAAAATCGCCCTCGACGGAAAGCCATGTGAAAGCATTGGTGACCTGCTGACGGGTATGACCGTTCTGACCTATTCCGAGGACCCCGTGGCAGCAGCCAAGGTGGCCGAGGACTTCGCCAAAGAGAACCAAAAGTTCGAAATTCTTGGCGGTGCAATGGGTGAGAACGCTCTGGACCGGGCTGGTGTTACAGCCGTGTCGAAAATGCCGTCGCGTGAAGAGCTTATTGCTACGATCGCCGGTATGCTTGGCGCGCCTGCTTCGAACATCGCCGGTGCAATTGGCGCACCTGCAAGCAACATCGCAAGCATCCTTTCCACCATCGAAGAGAAGGCGGAAGCTGCGTAAGCGGTTGGCACTGAATGATCTGCGTAGGGAATACACCCTGACGTTGGAACACACACTGTAAACGGAAAGAGCTGATAAAATGGCTGATCTGAAAGCACTCGCAGAAAGCATCGTGGGTCTGACCCTGCTGGAAGCACAAGAACTGAAAACCATCCTCAAAGACGAATACGGCATCGAGCCCGCAGCTGGCGGCGCAGTTGTCATGGCAGCTGGTGGCGACGCCGGCGGCGCAGCTGAGGAAGAAAAAACCGAATTCGACGTCGTTCTGAAGAACGCCGGCGCTTCGAAAATCAACGTGATCAAAGAAGTTCGCGGCATCACCGGTCTGGGCCTGAAAGAAGCCAAAGAGCTGGTCGAAGCTGGCGGCAAGATCAAAGAAGGCGTCGACAAAGCCGAAGCCGAAGAGATCAAAGGCAAGCTGGAAGCAGCTGGCGCCGAGGTCGAGCTGGCCTAAGCCTGCTTATTGGCGCGTCGCTGATGTGCCGAAAAATTTGGCTGGGTCCGGAGAAATCCGGGTCCAGCCGAACCTGTCTTAGAAAGGGCCTCATGGGGTGGGGCGTTTTCTAAGACGCGGTTCTTGGATCGGGAGGCTGCCTTCGGGACGGTGGCCATGAATTGATCCGGACGTGTCGTCTCGAATGTGCAGGATGCCGGGGCCCGACGGTGTCTTTGCCCGCTGAGAACTTGAAAGGTGACATCTGACATGGCTCAAACGTTCCTTGGCCAGAAACGTCTTCGTAAATACTACGGCAAAATCCGCGAAGTGCTGGAGATGCCGAACCTCATTGAGGTCCAGAAATCTTCTTATGATCTTTTCCTGCGCTCCGGCGATGCAGAGCAGCCCACTGACGGCGAAGGCATCAAAGGCGTGTTCCAGTCGGTTTTCCCGATCAAGGATTTCAACGAAACCTCCGTTCTGGAGTTCGTGAAATACGATCTGGAAAAACCTAAATACGATGTCGAAGAGTGCATGCAGCGCGACATGACCTACAGCGCGCCGCTGAAGGTCACTCTGCGTCTGATCGTGTTTGATGTCGATGAGGACACCGGCGCGAAATCGGTCAAGGACATCAAGGAACAGGACGTGTTCATGGGCGACATGCCCCTGATGACACCGAACGGTACGTTCATCGTGAACGGAACCGAGCGTGTGATCGTGTCCCAGATGCACCGCTCGCCCGGTGTGTTCTTTGACCACGACAAGGGCAAGACCCATTCCTCGGGCAAGCTGCTGTTTGCCTGCCGCATCATCCCGTATCGCGGCAGCTGGCTGGACTTTGAGTTCGACGCCAAGGACATCGTATTCGCCCGTATCGACCGTCGCCGCAAACTGCCTGTGACAACCCTGCTGTACGCGCTGGGTCTGGATCAGGAAGCGATCATGGACGCGTATTACAACACCGTGTCCTACAAGCTGGACAAGAAGAAAGGCTGGGTCACGCCCTTCTTCCCCGAGCGTGTGCGCGGCACCCGTCCGACATACGACCTGATCGACGCAAAATCGGGTGAAGTGATTGCCGAAGCAGGCAAGAAAGTCACCCCGCGCGCGGTCAAGAAGCTGATCGAAGAAGGCGTGGTCACCGACCTGCTGGTGCCCTTCGACAACATCGTGGGCAAGTACGTCGCCAAGGACATCATCAACGAAGAAAACGGCGCGATCTATGTCGAAGCCGGTGATGAGCTGACCCTGGAATACGACAAGGACGGCGACCTGATCGGCGGCACCGTGAAAGAGCTGATCGATGCGGGCATCACCGACATCCCGGTTCTGGACATCGACAACGTCAATGTCGGCCCCTACATGCGCAACACCATGGCGGCCGATAAAAACATGGGCCGCGACACCGCGTTGATGGACATCTACCGCGTCATGCGCCCGGGTGAGCCGCCCACCGTCGAAGCGGCTTCGGCCCTGTTCGACACGCTGTTCTTCGACAGCGAGCGGTATGACCTGTCCGCCGTTGGCCGCGTGAAGATGAACATGCGTCTGGCTCTGGACGCGCCGGACACCCTGCGCACGCTGCGCCGCGAAGACATCGTGGCCTGCATCAAGGCGCTGGTGGAACTGCGTGACGGCAAAGGCGACGTGGACGATATCGACCACCTCGGCAACCGTCGTGTGCGTTCGGTCGGCGAGTTGATGGAAAACCAGTACCGCGTCGGTCTGCTGCGCATGGAGCGCGCGATCAAAGAGCGTATGTCGTCGGTCGAGATTGACACCGTCATGCCGCAGGACCTGATAAACGCGAAACCGGCAGCCGCTGCTGTCCGCGAATTCTTTGGCTCGTCGCAGCTATCGCAGTTCATGGACCAGACCAACCCGCTGTCCGAGGTTACCCACAAACGCCGCCTCTCGGCGCTTGGCCCCGGTGGTCTGACGCGTGAGCGTGCGGGCTTTGAGGTGCGCGACGTACACCCGACCCACTATGGCCGGATGTGCCCGATTGAAACGCCCGAAGGCCCGAACATTGGTCTGATCAACTCGCTGGCGACCTTTGCCCGTGTGAACAAGTATGGCTTCATCGAAACACCCTATCGCGTCGTCAAAGACGCCGAGGTGACCGATGAGGTTCACTACATGTCCGCGACTGAGGAAATGCGTCACACCGTGGCGCAGGCGAACGCGACGCTGGATGCGGATGGCAAGTTCATCAACGATCTGGTGTCGACCCGTCAGGCCGGTGACTACACCCTTGCCCCGCGCGAGAATGTGGACCTGATCGACGTGTCGCCGAAGCAGCTGGTCTCGGTCGCCGCATCGCTGATCCCGTTCCTTGAAAATGACGACGCCAACCGCGCTCTGATGGGCTCGAACATGCAACGTCAGGCGGTTCCGCTGCTGCGGGCCGAGGCGCCGCTAGTCGGTACCGGCATTGAGGAAAAGGTTGCGATCGACTCGGGTGCTGCGATTCAAGCGAAACGCGCCGGTATCATCGACCAGGTCGATGCCCAGCGTATCGTTATCCGCGCCACCGAAGATCTGGAACTGGGGGACGCTGGCGTTGACATCTATCGTCTGCGCAAGTTCCAGCGGTCCAACCAGAACACCTGCATCAACCAGCGTCCACTGATCAAGGTGGGTGACACCGTCCAGAAGGGCGAGGTCATTGCCGACGGTCCGTCGACCGATATGGGTGAACTGGCCCTTGGTAAGAACGTGGTCGTCGCGTTCATGCCGTGGAACGGTTACAACTACGAAGACTCGATCCTGATCTCGGAACGTATCGCGCGTGACGACGTCTTTACCTCGGTCCATATCGAGGAGTTTGAAGTCGCCGCCCGTGACACCAAGCTGGGCCCGGAAGAGATCACCCGCGACATTCCGAACGTCGGTGAAGAAGCGCTGCGCAACCTCGACGAGGCGGGCATCGTTTACATCGGCGCGGATGTTGAGCCGGGCGATATTCTGGTCGGCAAGATCACTCCGAAGGGCGAAAGCCCGATGACCCCGGAAGAAAAGCTGCTGCGCGCCATCTTTGGCGAAAAAGCATCTGACGTGCGCGACACCTCGCTGCGCGTGAAGCCGGGTGATTACGGTACGGTTGTTGAGGTTCGCGTCTTCAACCGTCACGGCGTCGAGAAAGACGAGCGTGCGCTGCAGATCGAGCGTGAGGAAGTCGAACGTCTGGCCCGTGACCGGGACGACGAGCTGGCGATCCTTGACCGCAACATCTATGCGCGTCTGCAAGGCCTGATCCTGGGTAAAACCGCTGTCAAAGGCCCGAAAGGCGTCAAGGCAGGGTCGGTGATCACCGAGGAGCTGCTGGAAACCCTGACCCGTGGTCAGTGGTGGCAGCTGGCGCTGGAAGGCGAGCAGGACGCACAGATCGTTGAGGCTCTGAACGAGCAGTACGAAGTGCAAAAGCGTGCTCTGGACGCCCGTTTCGAAGACAAGGTCGAGAAGGTCCGCCGCGGCGACGATCTGCCCCCGGGTGTGATGAAGATGGTCAAAGTCTTCATCGCCGTGAAGCGCAAGCTACAGCCGGGCGACAAGATGGCCGGTCGTCACGGGAACAAGGGTGTTATTTCCAAGGTGGTTCCGATGGAAGACATGCCGTTCCTGGCCGATGGTACGCCGGTCGACTTCTGTCTGAACCCGCTGGGTGTGCCGTCGCGTATGAACGTTGGTCAGATCCTTGAAACCCACATGGGTTGGGCCGTACGCGGTCTGGGTCTGAACATCGATGAGGCTCTGGGTGAATACCGCCGTTCCGGCGATCTGACCCCGGTGCGCGAAGCGATGAAACTGGCCTATGGCGAGAATGTCTACGAAGAAGGCATCACCGGTCTGGACGAAGATGGCCTGATCGAGGCTGCGGGCAACGTGACCCGCGGTGTTCCGATCGCAACCCCGGTCTTTGACGGTGCCAAAGAGGCGGACGTCAACGATGCGTTGGTACGTGCAGGCTTCTCGGAAAGCGGTCAGTCGGTTCTGTTCGACGGTCGCACCGGTGAGCAATTTGCGCGTCCGGTGACCGTGGGCATCAAGTACCTGCTGAAACTGCACCACCTTGTGGACGACAAAATCCACGCGCGTTCGACCGGGCCGTACAGCCTGGTGACCCAGCAGCCGCTGGGTGGTAAGGCGCAGTTCGGTGGTCAGCGCTTTGGTGAGATGGAAGTCTGGGCTCTGGAAGCTTACGGCGCCGCCTACACCCTGCAGGAGATGTTGACCGTGAAATCGGATGACGTCGCCGGCCGGACCAAGGTCTATGAGTCGATCGTCAAGGGCGAGGATAACTTTGAAGCGGGCGTACCGGAATCGTTCAACGTTCTGGTGAAAGAAGTCCGTGGCCTCGGCCTGAATATGGAACTCCTGGATGCGGAGGAAGAGTAGGGGCGGCAACGCCCCACACTCATCCCATCCCAATTTGTAAGGATGCAAAATGAACCAGGAAATCACCAACAACCCGTTCAACCCGCTGACGCCTCCGAAGGTTTTCGACGAGATCAAGGTCTCGTTGGCGTCGCCTGAGCGGATCCTGTCTTGGTCCTATGGCGAGATCAAGAAACCCGAAACCATCAACTACCGGACGTTCAAGCCCGAGCGTGACGGTCTGTTCTGCGCGCGTATCTTTGGCCCGATCAAAGATTACGAATGCCTGTGCGGCAAATATAAGCGGATGAAGTATCGCGGCGTTGTCTGCGAGAAATGCGGTGTGGAAGTCACCCTGCAGAAAGTCCGCCGCGAGCGTATGGGCCATATCGAACTGGCCGCGCCCGTTGCACATATCTGGTTCCTGAAATCGCTGCCGTCCCGCATCGGTCTGATGCTGGACATGACGCTGCGTGATCTGGAACGCGTTCTGTACTTTGAAAACTATGTCGTCATCGAGCCTGGTCTGACTGACCTGACCTACGGCCAGATGCTGACCGAAGAAGAGTACATGGATGCGCAAGATGCCTACGGCATGGACGCGTTCACCGCCAATATCGGTGCCGAAGCCATCCGTGAGATGCTGGCCCAGATCGATCTCGAAGCCGAAGCCGAACAGCTGCGCGCTGATCTGGCCGAAGCAACCGGCGAACTGAAGCCCAAGAAGATCATCAAGCGTCTGAAGGTTGTTGAATCCTTCCTCGAGTCGGGCAACCGGCCCGAATGGATGGTGATGACCGTGATCCCGGTCATTCCGCCGGAACTGCGTCCGCTGGTTCCGCTGGATGGTGGCCGTTTCGCGACCTCGGATCTGAACGATCTGTATCGCCGCGTCATCAACCGGAACAACCGTCTGAAGCGTCTGATCGAACTGCGCGCGCCTGACATCATCGTCCGCAACGAAAAGCGGATGCTGCAGGAATCCGTGGATGCTCTGTTCGACAACGGCCGTCGTGGCCGCGTGATCACCGGCGCCAACAAGCGTCCGCTGAAATCGCTCTCGGACATGCTGAAAGGTAAGCAGGGTCGCTTCCGTCAGAACCTTCTGGGTAAACGCGTCGACTTCTCGGGCCGTTCGGTCATTGTGACCGGCCCGGAGCTGAAGCTGCATCAGTGTGGTCTGCCCAAGAAGATGGCGCTGGAACTGTTCAAGCCGTTCATCTATTCGCGCCTTGAAGCCAAGGGTCTGTCTTCGACCGTGAAACAAGCGAAGAAACTGGTCGAGAAAGAGCGTCCCGAAGTGTGGGATATCCTCGACGAGGTGATCCGTGAACACCCTGTTATGCTGAACCGTGCGCCGACGCTGCACCGTCTTGGCATTCAGGCGTTCGAACCGGTCCTGATTGAAGGTAAAGCCATCCAGCTGCACCCGCTGGTCTGTTCGGCCTTTAACGCCGACTTCGACGGTGACCAGATGGCCGTTCACGTCCCGCTGAGCCTTGAGGCCCAGCTGGAAGCCCGTGTTCTGATGATGTCGACGAATAACGTTCTGTCGCCTGCAAACGGTGCGCCGATCATCGTTCCGTCGCAGGATATGATCCTGGGTCTGTACTATGTGACCCTGGAACGCGAAGGGATGCCGGGCGAAGGCAAGGTGTTCGGGTCGATCGACGAAGTTCAGCACGCGCTGGATTCCGGCGAAGTGCACCTGCACACCAAGATCACCGCGCGGATCACGCAGATCGACGACGAAGGCAACGAAGTTCAGAAGCGTTACGAGACTACTCCGGGCCGTCTGCGTCTGGGTGCGTTGCTGCCAATGAACAACAAAGCCCCGTTCGAGCTGGTCAACCGCCTGCTGCGGAAGAAAGAAGTGCAGCAGGTCATCGACACGGTCTACCGCTATTGCGGTCAGAAAGAGTCGGTTATCTTCTGTGACCAGATCATGTCGATGGGCTTCAAAGAAGCGTTCAAGGCGGGCATCTCGTTCGGTAAAGACGACATGGTTATCCCCGACGACAAGTGGGGCATCGTTGATGACACCCGCAGTCAGGTGAAGGACTTTGAACAGCAGTACATGGACGGCCTGATCACTCAGGGCGAAAAGTACAACAAAGTTGTTGATGCCTGGTCGAAGTGTAACGACCGCGTGACTGAGGCGATGATGAGCACCATTTCGTCGTCTGAACGGGCAGAGAATGGGTCCGAACAGGAACCGAACTCGGTCTACATGATGGCCCACTCGGGCGCGCGTGGCTCGGTCACTCAGATGAAACAGCTGGGCGGTATGCGCGGCCTGATGGCCAAGCCGAACGGTGACATCATCGAGACGCCGATCATCTCGAACTTTAAAGAAGGTCTGACCGTTCTCGAGTACTTCAACTCGACCCACGGTGCCCGTAAGGGTCTGTCGGATACCGCTCTGAAGACGGCGAACTCGGGTTACCTGACCCGTCGTCTGGTGGACGTGGCGCAAGACTGTATCGTTCGTGAGATCGACTGTGGCACCGAGCGCGCCATCACCGCCGAAGCAGCCGTGAACGACGGTGAGGTTGTCGCCTCGCTGGCCGAACGTGTGCTGGGCCGTGTGGCCGCAGACGATGTCCTGCGTCCGGGCACCGATGAGGTGATCGTGGCTGCAGGTCAGCTGATCGACGAGCGCATGGCAGATACCATCGACGAAGCCGGTGTTGCCTCGATGCGCATCCGCTCGCCTCTGACCTGTGAGTCCGAGGAAGGCGTTTGTGCAACCTGCTACGGTCGTGACCTTGCGCGCGGTACCATGGTGAACACGGGTGAAGCTGTCGGCATCATCGCCGCCCAGTCCATCGGTGAACCCGGTACGCAGCTGACGATGCGGACCTTCCACATCGGTGGTGTTGCCCAAGGTGGTCAGCAGTCGTTCCAGGAAGCCAGCCAGGAAGGTATCGTTTCCTTCGAGAACCCGCAGATTCTGGTCAATGCCGCAGGCGAAAGCCTGGTCATGGGCCGGAACATGAAGCTGGTGATCAGCGACGAGCATGGCGAAGAGCGGGCCAGCCACAAGCTGAGCTACGGTTCGAAGCTGTTCGTCAAGGACGGCGCAACGGTGGCCCGTGGCGACAAACTGTTCGAATGGGACCCCTACACCCTGCCGATCATCGCCGAGAAAGCCGGTACTGCGAAATACGTTGACCTTGTTTCGGGCCTTGCCGTCCGCGACGAGACCGACGAAGCCACCGGTATGACCCAGAAGATCGTGATCGACTGGCGCGCCGCCCCCAAAGGCAGCGACCTCAAGCCCGAGATCATTCTGGTCGGTGAAGATGGCGAGCCGGTCCGCAACGACGCGGGCAACCCGGTTCACTATCCGATGTCGGTGGATGCGATCCTGTCGGTCGAAGATGGCCAGCAGATCGAAGCCGGTGACGTTGTTGCGCGTATCCCGCGCGAAGGCGCTAAGACCAAGGACATCACTGGTGGTCTGCCGCGTGTGGCCGAACTGTTCGAAGCCCGTCGTCCGAAAGATCACGCGATCATCGCAGAAGCCGATGGTTACGTGCGCTTTGGCCGCGACTACAAGAACAAGCGCCGCATCAGCATCGAACCGGCGGACGAGTCCATGGAGACCATCGAATACATGGTGCCCAAGGGCAAGCACATCCCGGTCGCCGAAGGGGACTTCATCCAGAAGGGTGAATACCTGATGGACGGTAACCCAGCCCCGCATGACATCCTGTCCATCATGGGTGTCGAAGCGCTGGCGGATTACATGATCGACGAGGTGCAGGATGTTTATCGTCTGCAGGGCGTGAAGATCAACGACAAGCACATCGAGGTCATCGTGCGCCAGATGCTGCAGAAGTGGGAGATCCTGGATTCAGGCGATTCCACCCTGCTGAAAGGCGAACATGTCGACAAGCAAGAGTTTGACGCAGCCAACGAGAAGACCATCGCCCGCGGTGGTCGTCCGGCACAGGGCGAGCCGATCCTTCTGGGGATCACCAAAGCCTCGCTGCAGACGCGTTCGTTCATCTCGGCGGCGTCGTTCCAGGAAACCACCCGCGTTCTGACCGAGGCTTCGGTTCAGGGCAAGAAGGACAAGCTGGTTGGCCTGAAAGAGAACGTCATCGTCGGTCGCCTGATCCCCGCCGGTACCGGCGGTGCGACCCAGGCCGTGCGCCAGGTTGCTCAAGGCCGCGACAACGTCGTTATCGAAGCCCGCCGGGAAGAGGCCGAAGCGGCCGCTGCCCTGGCTGCGCCGACCATCGACGACGACATGGTTGGCGACGAGCTGGACGTTCTGGTGGAAACACCGGAAAGCCGCGAATAGACTTCGCCATAGAAAAACACAGAAGGCCCTGCGGATACGCGGGGCCTTTTCTTTTGTGGGCGAGTGTCTACAGGGGATTTTCTAAGGGTGCTCAATCCAACACCAATGTCCGCTTTGAGCCCAACGCGGTCATCGCATTTTTGTGCTGCGCGCGCTCGCAGTGCGAAAATCGCCGCACATGCTTGGTTCATGACACCGCGCGAGACAAATCTGCCGATTGCTTGTCTGAGCTGAGTGATTGTTCACCAACGCAAAGCGGCGCTTCGCTGAAGAACCCGCCATTCAAAGTGAGTTTTAGACTACATCTTTCGCACAATTTGGATGACTGATTGCGGTCGGAGGCGGCATCAAGATCGGCGTTAAATATCGCTCAAAAAACTCTGTCGAAGTCTTTTGGCTCTATTGGCTTCAGCGATGGACTTCTCCCTGGTCACTCCCTCACACCCTGCTTCAGCAGGAACTGGTTTTTGAAATTTTGCAGCCCCGGCATAACGTCGGCCTTTGCAATATCGTCACTCGCGTGGATTTCATGCTCAAGAAATTCCTTTAGTGCGTCACCGTCGTCGCTGACGAGTTCGATAATCAGGTCATAACGGCCCGCGACCCATAGGATGAAAACAACCCGGGGATTCTTTTCAAGCCGCTCTGCCACCTGCCGTGGGGTCGCGCCAGCCGCTACATTCAATCCAATCATCGCGTCGGTTGTGTACTCTGTGGCCACAGGATCCGACATCGCAACGATCCGCAACATGTTGTTGTCTCGCAGCCCGCTCACCCTGTTACGAATGGTTCCTTCGGAGACATCCAACCGCTGCGCAATTTCAGAAAAGGCCATCCGACCATCTTGCTGCAAAAGCCGGATGATCTGCTGGTTCAAGTCATCCCTTGGAGATCGAATGCGCTGAGTAGCGCTCATGTTCGATTGCTTTTTTACCGCCATAAACCTGATGCTCGATTGCTGTATTCGTAACTGAGGTTAAGTGAGAGCATCGAAATCCGCAATCATCCCCTGCAAATTCTCCTGAAGGAAGTGCGGAAAACGACATCTTTCGAGCTAAACACCGCAAAATCCAAGTGCCCTATTTCGGAATCTTTGCCGAGTTACCCGTAGTATTCTACTGAAATTGCGGATCTCATTACCGGCGCGGCAAGAAAATTCGAAATTCGTACTTACGTGCCGCTTTTAGACCAGATTGTTTCTAATTCTTGCCAGAAAATCTGGAATCATAGCGAATATCGAAAAGTTTACAGCTGAAAGTGTGCGATATTCGTAGGCTAAGAATTTCAACCCCGGCGCGGTGGGACAGAGCCTGCAAACAGGCCATCCGCGAGAAACGGTGAAAACCATGCGCATACCATTGGATCGAAGGGTGCGGTGGCAGTGTCGAAGGGAGGACAAATGACAATTGCCGAGGAAAGAGTGCAAGCCGTTAGCGGGCCTCAGCACGGGCTCACCGCGGGGGCGTATCGCAGCGAAGAGTTCTGGCAGCAGGAATGCCAGACGGTTCTGGCCAAGAACTGGGTGTTCATCGGCTTTGCACATCAGATAGCCAAACCAGGCGATGTGCAGCCTGTCACTTGCGCCGACTTGCCACTGCTGGCGGTACGCGGTCGTGATGGCGACATCCAGGTTTTTCACAATGTTTGCTTGCACCGCTGCATGACATTGGTCGATAAACCCAAGAATGTCGGTAAGCTGATCCGCTGCCCGTATCATGCATGGGCCTATGATCTGGATGGACGCCTGCGGGCGGCACCGCATTTTGCCGGAACCGGCAAGCAGGAGTTCGATGGTTTTGACATAAAAGAGCACCGGCTGAAACCCGTACGCACCCATGTCTGGCATGATTGGATTTTCGTCAATCTGGATGGGAACGCACCTGATTTCGAAGACTATGCCGCGCCTTTGATCAGTCGGCTGGAGGGAATGGATTTCACTAGAGTGGAACCAATTGGACTGCTCGACTTTGGTGAAATTGACACCAACTGGAAACTGATCATGGAGAACTTTATCGAACCCTACCACGTCCAGTTTGTACATGCCTCAACCACCGAACAACCGTTGGAAAACCACTATACCCTCATCGACGGCAACTGCATCGGCAGCGCGGTGGATCTGAACGAAGAACTAGGCACATCCGGCAGTCTGGGTGTCAGCTCTCGATATCTGACACTGTACCCCAACTTCATTCTGGGTCGTTATTTCCCTGATCAACTGGGCGTCTATCTGAACGTGCCCATTGGTCCCGGAAAGATGCGCCAGTACCGGGCACTTTACACCACCGAAGGCCAACAGCTGAACGCCGAGGAAATAGAGGCCCTCAGAAACCTTTGGTGGGATGTCCACAAAGAAGATCACGAGATGGTTGAACGCATGTTTGAGGGCCGCAAATCCCCGGTTGCCGAAGATGGGGGTCTGTTGTCGCCCGCTTGGGAGGACAGCGTGCGCGCCTTTCAGGATCTGATCGAGCGGGACGTGGCCGGTGCTTAATCAAGAAGGAACAAGACCAATGAACAAGTCCATATCCAAAGGGTTTCGTCTGGCCCATACGATGATGCGGGTTACAGATATGGAGAAGTCACTGGACTTCTACTGCGGAATTCTGGGCATGGAAGTGTTGCGACGCACGGATTACCCCGAAGGCAAATTCACCAACACGTTTATCGGCTACGGGCCCGAGGCCGAGTTTCCCACGCTGGAGCTGACAGCCAATTGGGATCAGGACACGCCCTATGACAAAGGCGACGGCTGGGGTCACATCTGCATCGAAACGCCAGATGTTTATGCCGCGTGCGAACAGCTGGCGGCAGAGGGAGTAAACATCACCCGCCAGCCGGGACCGATGAAAAACGGCACAAGAGTCATTGCATTTTGCGAGGACCCCGACGGTTACAAGGTCGAATTGAACGAATCCATACTGAAACATCTGGCACAGGAAGGCTGACCAAATGGGTGACACACCTCAACTTTTCAAATTCGATCTGGTTCAAAATCGCTACGATTCGATGGGTGACAGCGACACCTACATCAAACCGATGGTGACCAGCGAATTCAGCAAGTCCATGTGCGGCGGTATCAACGTCCTGAACAACATCAAGGTGCCGTGGGATCTGACCTGTGACGAGATCATTTATTGTCTTGAGGGCACCTTCCGGCTGGTTTGCGACGGCAAAAGCTATGTCTGCAATCGTGGTGATGTGCTGTTTGTCCCCAAGGACAATCACATTTCCTACGAGGCGGACGGCAAGTGCGTGATCTTCTATGCCGCCTACCCTCACAATTGGAAACAGCTTGCCGGGATCACCCAAGTTCCGGGCATTGACCCTGACGATTTTGTCCCCGGCTGAACACCATTTTCGCTGAGCGACAGAACAAACGAAACCACTGCAACCACTGAGAAGTCACGCTCAGTGATTGATATTTGATTGATTGTTCGATCGGAGGACACCGAATGCCCAAGGACAATACCAACGCCCGCATGTACTACGAGACATTCAACGACGCAGTCGAGCGTAACCGCCCGCGTATCCCGGAAGTTCAGCAGCGTTTGGAGAAGGCTGGCGTTAAGTACGTGATGGCCGCCTGGATTGACCTGCACGGAATCCCAAAAACCAAACCCGTACCGATGAGCGATTTTGAACCGCTGTGCCTTGGGAAAGGCCCGCAATTCGCGGTGCATTCGATTTCTTACGTGCCTGAACTTAGCCCTGCGGACAGCGATCAGGTGGTCGTGCCGGATCTCGAGGCCGTCTACATCTGTCCGTGGGACACATCGATGGCGATTATATTCTCGGACCTCTACTGGGAAGATGCCCCTTACAATGTCTGCCCGCGCCAGGCCCTGAAACGTGCCATGCACGAGGCCGCGCTGGAAGGGTACACAGGTTATGCCGGGGTCGAGCCCGAGTTCATCGTCATGAAATACGACGACGCCGGACAGCCTGTGAAAGCCTTTGACGACGACCCAGCGGACGGGTTTCGCCCGCGTCGTCAGGCCTTTGGCTATGATGTGGAATACTCCATTGACTCGATGCCGTTCCTGAAAACCCTGATCGACATCATCGAAGGTTTGGGCTGGAACTTGCACGATGTGGTGGCCGAGGGTGCATATTCCCAGTTTGAGCTCGATTTCCACTACACGAACTTGCTGGAGATGTCTGACCGGCTGGCATTTCTGCGCATTACCCTGAAAGAGGTCGCCAAAAAGCACGGGATGTTCGTAACCTTTATGCCAAAACCGACCGTGGGTGACTGGCGATCGGGTGCGCATATCAACATGTCGATGCAGCATGAAAGCCGTCCAGGCGAGAACATCTTTGAAACGCCCGATGGCGAATGGAGCGACGAAAGTCGCTGGGCCGTCGGCGGATTGATGCAGCATGCAGAAGCGATCACCGCGATCACCTGCCCGACCGTGAATTCCTATAATGGTCTAGTACCTCGTGTCGGGGGGTTTGAGGGCGGCACCGTCACCTGGGCCCCGACCAATATCACTTATGGCTTCAACAATCGCTCGGCCCAATTCCGCCTGCCACAGAGCCGCCACTGCATCGAAAACCGTGCCTGCGACATGACCATGAACGTCTATCTGGCAATGGCGATGCACCTGACCTGTAGTGTGAAGGGGATCAAAGAAAAGATCGACCCGGGCGAACCAACGGATTTTGATCTTTACTCCAAGACCGAAGCTGAACTTGTCGAGCTTGGAATCCGCCGATTGCCGCGAACCCTGTTTAACGCGATTGAAGCCCTGCGCGGCGATGCAATGGCGGAACATGTTATGGGACCGGTGATGCGTAACTCTTATCTCGAATACAAAAACGACGAGTGGGAGCGGTATCACCAATCGGTCACCGATTGGGAAGTGCAGGAGTATCTGCGACTCTACTGAGGCAGGAGATGACCAGATGGTGTCGGACTTTGAGACATACGAGCTTGGCGACCTTCCACTTTTGTCGGGGGAGGTATTGAAGGATGCCAAGCTTGCCTATCAGACTTACGGTACATTGTCGGCCACCCGTGACAATGTCATCGTTCTGCCCACGTTTTATACAGGTACAAATTCCCGTAACGAGGGGTTCTTTGGCCCGGGTCGCGCGATTGATCCAGCGCGGCACTTCATCGTCAGTCCGAACATGTTCGGCAATGGTCGGTCGTCGTCGCCCTCGAATACGCCAGCGCCGCAGGACGGCCCGCGTTTTCCGCTGGTGCAGATGTGGGACAACATCACTGCCCAGCATCGGTTGATCCATGATCACCTGGGGATCGAGAAAGTCGCCCTTGTCGCTGGTTGGTCAATGGCGGGCTGTCAATCCTATCAGTGGGCGGCGCAGTACCCGGACATGGTACAAGCGATCTTACCTTTCTGTGCTTCGGCCAAAACCTCACCGCATAATTTCGTCTTCCTCGAGGGGGTCAAGGCTGCCCTTTGTGCGGACCAGAATTGGAACGGCGGCAACTATAGCAGCCCGCCTGAGGCCGGGCTCAAGGCTTTTGGTCGGGTCTACGCAGGCTGGGCTTTCTCTCAGACCTTTTACCGCGAGAGGCTTTATGAGCAGCTCGGGTTCCAATCCATTGAAGAGCTCATGCAAGATTGGGAACAGGACCATGTGCAAGGCTGGGACGCCAACGATCTGCTGGCCAAGCTTGCCACTTGGCAGGCGGGCGACATCTCAGCCGGGTCGCTTTACGATGGCGACTATAAACTGGCGCTAGGTGCCATCAAGGCTCGTGCCATTCTGATGCCCTGCACTCAGGATCTCTATTTTCCCCCAGAGGACAATGAAATTGAGGCCCGCCACATACCTCGCGCCATCTTCCGCCCTTACAATTCCCCTTGGGGCCATTGCGCTGCCAATCCAGGCAATGACAAAGGCTTCACTGCGCAGCTAGATGCCAATATTCGTGAACTTCTTGAAGAGTAACGCGAGCTGAATAACTGCAGGACTGTGCGCATTCACGAGCTAACGATTTTTTCTTTCACGTGAGGGGCAACAATACGGCAACTGGTACGCAAACATGGTGTTTCAGGTATAGGCGCGCTTTGGTTTAATCGGTATATTTTTAAAGCCCACTTTAACGCGCACTGCAAATGCCGATACTAGTCGCAGCATTCGAAACATTGGCCTCTTTACGGCCCACTGCGGTTGCAGCGATGACACAATTCACATATCTCAGAGACAGGCCATTCCCTTAAATCGTAAAATCGCCCCGTCAGCGCTGTGCTGATAACTGGGCGCGGAGGGAGGAATGAAGGGCATATCATGCCAAGAGTCCAACTTCCCGCAGTTATCCCCAAACCAAAAGCACGGAATAAAGGGGGGTATCATCGGACAGAAGCGACCCCTGTTACCGAAGCAGGTCTGGGCAATCCGGACACGGCTCGAACTGGCGGGCAATCTACGTGATCTGGCTTTGTTCAACCTCGCCATCGACAGTAAGTTGCGCGGTTGCGGCCTAGTCAAACTGGTGGTGGCCGATCTGGTCGAGGATGACCGCGTTCGGGAACGTGTTTCTGTGGTCCAGAGCAAGACCAAGCGGGCGGTGCAGTTCGAACTGACGGAAAACACCCATGATACGATTGCTGTGTGGATCAAATCGCCGGAAATGATTGGCTGCCGCTTCATGTTTGCGAGCCGGTTTCGTGACCGCCCGCATATCTCGACCCGCAAGTATGGCCGACTTGTGCGGGATTGGGTGGCCGCGATTGGGCTGGAACCGAGCGGATATGGAAGCCATTCGCTGCGCCGGACCAAGGCGGCAGAAATCAATCGGAAAACAGGAAATCTCAGAGCGGTTCAACTACTGCTTGGTCACACAAAGGTCGACAAAGCTGTCCGATACCTTGGCGTCGAACTTGAAGACGCCCTAAATTTCGCCGAACAAATCGACGTCTGAATTATGTTGGCGGGCGCCTCATGCCGTTCGCCAATCCAGATCACACCTACAGCCGCTCCGCAGTAGCGGTTCGGAATGAGCCCAACCCGGTTCCGCAAACTCTAGCGGCTCGCGCACAAAGGACCAAAATCGCTGCATCTGCACGCTTCGCAACGCTGCGATGTGACGGGGATAACGGTCATTGATGCGCAAAGCCGCGAAGATTGGTGCCACAACTTACAGGGCGCGTACAAACTCTGTTTCGTTGGGGCGCGCAAATGTCTGCATGCCTGCTAATTTGCGGCATCTGACAATGCCGTATCAAGGCTTTTTGAAACTTGATCCACGTCTTTCGTAGTCAGGCACAGAGGCGGCACCATACGCAGGCATTGCTGGAAGGGGCCGGATTTCGACAGAATGACACTTTGGGAGCGGCAGGCCTCAAACACCTCAGTGGTCATGTCCTTATCCGGCTCTTTGCTGTCACGATCCTTGACGAATTCGATGGCCAGCATCAGGCCCTTGCCGCGTACATCGCCGATGGCTTTGTGCTTGTCCTTGAGGTCATGCAGGCGCTCCAGCAGCATGCTGCCGACTTTGGCTGCGTTCTCTTGCAGTCCTTCATCCTTCATTACGGTCAGCACAGCGCGCGCCGCGGCGGCCGAAGTGGGGTTGGCCCCGTAGGTGTGGAACATAAATTTCTCGGCCATCGGCTCGGCGATGTGCTTCTTGGCGACAACCGCACCGATGGGGAAGCCATTACCCAAACCTTTGGCCAGGACGACGATATCAGGCACCACGCCATCAGCCTCGAATCCCCAGAAATGCGCGCCGGTGCGGCCAAAGCCCGATTGCACCTCGTCGGCAATATAAAGCCCGCCTGCCGCGCGCACCTTCTCGGCCGCGCCGGACATGTAGCCCTTGGGCATTTCGATGATGCCGCCATAGCCCTGCACGCTTTCAACGAACATGCCTGCGACCTTGCCGGAGGTCGCCGTGTTGATGGTGTGGTCGATCTCATCGAGGTAGGGCTGTGTACCGGGGCCAAAGATGCCGCGGTATTGGTTGGGTTCGGGCACGAAGGCCACGTTGCCGGGCATGCCGGGGTGACGCCAGCCCGAGATGCCGGTGATCGACTGCGCCGCAGCCGTTGGTCCGTGATAGGCGGTGCGCAGAGCCAGCAGATCAAGGTTGCCCGTATAGGTCCGCGCCATCGTCATCGCCAGATCAATCGCCTCGGATCCTGAATTGGTCAGATGCACCACCCAGTCATGACCTTTGGGCATGGTCGCGGCCAGTTCTTCGGCCAGATGGGCCGGAGTGGGGTGGTAGAACATGGTCGTGCAATGGGTGAGTTCTTGAGCCTGCGCCGTCGCAGCCGCCACCACGCGCGGGTGCGAATGGCCGACCGAGATGCAGACATTCATGCCCAGAAGATCGGTATATTTGCGCCCATCCGTATCCCACAGATACTGCCCCCGTCCTTTCTGGAACACGATCGGTTTGCGGAAAGGAGTAAAGCGGGTCAGCGAGGCGGCGTAATACTGGTCGCGCCGCGCGGCGGTGTTCGAGAAATCCCAGTCGGTGTGGAGGGGGTGATCGGTCATGTGCGTGCTCCGGCTGTCAGTCGTGAGTTGCTTGGATCAAAGGGGGCTTCGGGCAAAATGGTTGCGGTGCGATGCTGGCCGAGGATCGAGATCGTCAGCCCGTCGCGCGCGGTTGCATCGCGCAGATAGGCCAACGCCAGCACCTTGCCTGTGCGGTGGCCATAGGCGCCCGAGGTGACGATGCCCACCGGCTGGCCGTCGCGCCAAATGGTATGGGCGTAGAAGGGATCAACCTCGCCTGCCTCAACCTCCAACAATACCATGTCCCAGGCGTTCTCGCGGGCCAGCTCCGCACGCAGGTCTTTACGAACGAAAGGCGTCAATCCGGCCTCAAGGGGGCTGCGCTCGGTGGTCAGGTCGCTGCCCCACCCGCGATAACCCTTTTCCAACCGCATCGAATTGGCGGCGTAGGCCCCATAGAAGCCAAGGCCATGGGGTTTGGCTACCTCTTCAAGCTTGATGAAGAGCGCGACGGCCTGGTCGCGCGCTACATGCAGCTCCCAGCCGCATTCCCCCAGATAGGAAACCCGCAGGGCACGCACGGGGATGCCGGCAATTTCGGTTTTCTCGGCAGTGAGCCAGGGCATGGCGGCAAGCTTGGGCAACACCTCGGGCGATTTCGGCCCCATGACGCCGATCACCGCCAGGTCTTCGCAACGGTTGGTGACGGTCACATCGAATGCCGCGGCGACCTTGGTCAGCTGGTCCAGGTCGATTTCCTCGGCTGCCGCCGCTGAGGTCAGATAGGCGTGATCCTCGGCCAGTCGGGTGGCGGTGAATTCCGACAGAACCCCACCCGTCGGTGTCAGAACATGGGTCAACCCGATACGCCCCGGTTTCACGGCGCGGTTGGCACCGAGCGCCTCAAGAAACGCCGCCACATCCGGCCCCGTGACATCGAATTTCGAGAAGACCGATAGGTCGGAAATGGCCACGCGGTTGGTGGCGGCGTCAACCTCGGCGGCCACGGCATCGAACCAATTTGCCCGGCGGAAAGTCTCATCGGCTACGGCACCGGGCATATCGGTGAACCAGTTGGGCCGTTCCCAGCCATGGGCTGCCCCCATCACTGCGCCGCGCTCTGCCATCAGGTCGTGCAGAGGCGAAACGCGTAGGCCGCGCCCGGCCGGGCGTTCTTCGTGCGGGTAATGAACACCGAATTGCAGGCCGAAACATTCAATGGCCTTGGCCACGCGGTACTCGCGATCCGCCCACGACCCAAACCGGCGGCTATCCACCGCGAGTGCATCCATCGGCGGCGCGCCATGTGTCATCCAGTGGGCCAGGAACCAGCCTGCGCCGCCGCCCTCCATCACCCCCATGGACGAGCCTGTCAGCAGCCACGCGTTGTCCAACCCATGGGCCGGGCCGATCAGCGGGTTGGCGTCGGGCGTAAAGGTGATCGGGCCATTGATAACCGTTTTCACCCCGCCGGTTTCCAGCGATGGGATACGTTCCATAGCGGCCATGATGATATGCTCGACCCGGTCCAGATCGGGCGGCATAAGATCCGCGCCGAACTCGGGCGGTACGCCATCGACAGACCAGACCTGCGCCTCTTTCTCATAGGGGCCAAGGATCAAGCCATCGCGCTCCTGCCGCACATACCAGCTTTCCTCGGGGTCGCGGATGATGGGCAATTCCGGCAGGCCTTGCGCGATCCGGTCTTTGACCGCCTTTACGGTATCGGTAACCAGATACTGATGCAGCACCGGGACAGAGGGGATGTTCAGGCCCATCATATGCCCGATCTCCCACCCCCAAGTGCCCGCCGCGTTCACCACATGCACGGTTTTCACGGCGCCTTTAGGCGTATCGATCACCCAATGCGCCCCTGCGCGGCGGATCGCGGTTACGGGGTAATTGCGCCAGATCTGCGCGCCACCATTGCGGGCAACTTCGGCCATCGCCTGTGTTGCAAGCGTTGGGTCGACGTGACCATCATCCGGTTCATAGATGCCGCCGATCATCCCGTCGAGTTTTGCCAATGGGTGCAGTTCGGCAATACGCTCGGGTGTCAGGACCTCTAGCGGATAGCCGGTAAAATCCGACAGTCCCGCCACGTGGCGGAACTCATCCATGCGATCCGGGTTTCGCGTTATCCGCATTGCGCCCGAGCGGTGGAATCCGCAATCCCGCCCTGTCTCTTCCGGCAGGATATCGCGGTAGAGGCGCACCGAGGTGGCACGCAGTTCCTGAATGGTTGGGTTATGCGCGAAATGGGTGCATAGCCCCGCCGCGTGCCAGGTCGAGCCGTGGGTCAGGTCGTTTTTCTCGACCAGCAGTACATCGGACCAACCGGCCTTGATCAGATGATACATAAGCGACACGCCCATCGCGCCGCCTCCGATGATGACAACCTGGCATCTGGTCATGCGCGCATCCTTTCGCCTGAGGGGTCAAAGGGCGGACGACGCAGCGGCTCTGCGCTGTAGTCCTGCCCGGCGACCCGGATCGTGAATTTCCTCTCGCAGGTCTGGCTGAGCGTCTCGCCCGGCGCGACTGCGATCAAGGCAAAGCAGAGGTTCAACCCCGTGCGCGGCCCTCGCCCGCCCGAGGTGGTCAACCCCACATGGCAGTCGCCTTCGAAAACAGGTTCGTCATGCAGCATCAGGGCCTCGCCTACGACGTTCAGCAACACCAGACGTTGCGAGACGCCTTCAGCCTTTTGATGTTCCAGCGCCGCCCTGCCCGCGAAATCCTTGGACCAGTCGATGGTGAAACCAAGCCCGGCCTCCAGCGGCGTGATCTCTGGCCCCAGCTCATGCCCCCAGTGTTTGAAACCCTTTTCCAGACGACAGGCATCGAGCGCATAGTGTCCAAGGGGTTTCGCACCCGCGCCAATCAGCGCATCGAACAGCGCCGGGGCGTCAGCATTGGCAACCGTAAGTTCCCAGCCAAGCTCGCCTACGAAACTGACGCGGGTGGCCCGGCAGGGAGTGCCGTCTAAGCGGGCCTCGGCAGCATGAGCGAACGCCATCTCAGGCAACTCGCCCAGACCTTGCAGCAACGCCCGGCTGCCCGCGCCCATGACGCCAATGGTGCAGAAATCCTCGGTCACGTCGCGGATGGATACATCGCCCGTCAGGTAGCGGCGCAGGTAGGCGAGATCGCGGGCGCGGGTGGCGGCGCCCGAGGTCAGATGGAATGCTTCTGCCCCCAGCCGCGTCACGCTTACATCCATCTCGATCCCGCCGCGCGTATTGACGATCTGGGTGTAAACCACACGGCCCTCAGGCACATCCATCTGCGCCGTGGTCAGGTGGTTGAGAGCCGCCAGCGCACCGGGACCGGTGATGTCGAGCTTGGTGAAGGGCGAAAGCTCGATCAACGCCGTACCCTGATCCATCACCGCCGCTTCGGCCCGTGCCAGCGGCCACCAGCCCTGCGCGCCAACGGAGTAATCCTGCGCTGCGCCATAGTAAAGGCCGCGTTCCCACCCGGCGGTGAGGCCGAAATGTGCGCCATGCGCGGCCCAGTGGTTGTGCAAAGCGGTTTTGCGCAGCCCGCGCCCGGATTTGGGTTGCCTATAGGGCCAGTGCAGGTTGAAGAGGTCGGCGACAGCCTCCTGCATCCTCGTGGCCATGTGTTCGGGCGTCGCGGTGGCGGGGTCGACGCGGGCGATATCGACCTCCCACATATCCATCGGGGGGATACCATCAACCATCCAATCAGCCAGCGCGCGGCCGATCCCGGCCGAGGACATCACACCGACCGAGTTCATGCCAGCGGCCACAAACAGTCCGTCAATCTCGGTCTCACCCACCAAGGGCCGCGTGTCGGCGGTAAAGCTTTCCGGCCCGTTCATGAAGTGCTGAATGCCCGTGGTTTCCAGCGCCGGGCACAGCTCCAGCGCGGCTTGCATGAAGGGGGCGAATTGGTCCCAATCTTCGGCCATTTCAAGGAAGGGGCGGTCACCCTCGGGGCCATAAGCGTCCCAGCATTTGGCGTTGGGCTCAAAGCCGCCAATCACCAGTTTTCCCGCGTCGCCCTTGACATAAATACCCCTATCCAGATCGCGGATCACCGGGAATGGATTGGGCAGATCGGGCATAGGTTCGGTCACGACATACATATGCTCGACTGCCTGCAAAGGCAGTGCCACGCCGACACTGGCGGCCAACTCGCGCGACCACGCGCCGGTCGCGATGACCACCTGATCGGCGTTCAATTCGGTGCCATCTGCAAGGGTAACGCCGACGATGCGCCCGCCCGTTTTGCGCAGCGTCTGAACGCCCGTATTCTCGCGGATCACCACCCCGCGATCCCGCGCGCCCCTGGCATAGGCCATGCACAGATCGACCGGGTTCACATTCGCATCTTCGGGCACAAAAAGCGCGCCTACATGGCTGCTCGGATCCAGCAGAGGCACAGGCACATCCGAGGCGTCGACCATCTGCGGGGTCAAACCCTGCGTTTGTCCCAGATCCGCGATGCGGTGCAACTCGTCCAGACGCGCAGGATCTCGCGCCAACCAATAGCCGCCCGTCCGACGGTATCCGGTGGACATGCCGGTTTCGGCCTCAAGGGCTGGGAACACCTCCAACGCGGCAGAGGCCAACCGGGTCATGTTCGGGGTCGCCCTCAGCGGACCTACGATTCCAGCCGCGTGCCATGAGGTGCCCGAGGTCAGCTGATTGCGTTCCAGAACGGTAACATCATCTGCGCCGCGCCTGGCCAGATGATAAGCCACGCTCAGCCCGATGACGCCGCCGCCGATGATGAGGGTCCGCGGCATCAGAAATAGTCCCGATCCGGCTGTTCCGCCTTGCGCATCGCGATGTAGTCCTGCAGGGCCGCGTCAATCTCAGGATCGAGGCCGGGGTCTTCGTACCCCGCCAACCGCTCTTTCCAGATCGCATTCGCCCGCATTGCGGCGTCCTTTTCACCGGCGGCCTGCCATTGTTCGAATGAATTGTCATCCGGCGTCCACGGGCGGAACAGGGCCGACATGAAATTGGCCTGCGTGTGTTCTGACCCCAGAAAATGCTGCCCCGGACCGGTTGCGGCGATGGCCTCCATCGCCTGGGCGTTCTCACTCATGTCGATGCCGTCGAAGAACCGACCGATCTTGCCGCAGAGATCGTGATCAATGATCGTTTTCTCGAACGAGGTCACAAGACCGCCTTCCAGCCAGCCCGTTGCGTGATTTATCAGATTGGCCCCGGCGAACATCGACATCATCAGGCCCCACGCCGCCTCTTGCTGACTTTGCGCATCGGGCAGTTTCGACGCGCTGAGCGTGCCCACAGTGTGCAGCGGCACCCCCAGCCTGCGGGCGAGCTGGCCAGCAGCCAACACCATCAACCCGGCTTCGGGCGTGCCAAAGGTAGGCGCGCCGGATTTCATCGACATGGTCGAGGCAAAGCTGCCCATCAGACAAGGCGCGCCGGGGTTCACCAACTGGGTCAGTGTCATGGCCGCCAGGGTTTCCGCCAGCACCTGTGCCAAAGTGCCGGCAACAGTTGAGGGCGACATCGCCCCGGTCAGAACCCATGGGGTGCAGGCCACCGGCTGTCCCGCTCGGGCATAGGTCTTGAGCGCGCCGGACATATGGCTGTCCATCACCAGCGGTGCGTTCGTGTTCGAGACACAGTAGAGCACGGCGTTTTCGGCCACGAACTCCTCTCCGAATACAATCCGCGCCATGTCGATGGCGTGACCCGCGCGTTCTGCTCCGATGAAGGCCCCCATAAAGGCCCGGTCAGAATGGCGGATATGGCCGTACAGCATGTCCAGATGGCGTTTGTTCGCAGGCAGGTCCACCGGCTCGCACACGACACCGCCGGAGTGGTGCAACCAGGGCAGTGTATGATGCAGCTTGACCAGATCTATGAAGTCCTCATGAGATGCATAGCGCCGCCCCCGGTCCAGATCATGCACGAAGGGAGGGCCCCATGAGGGGCAAAGAACGCTGGCATCGCCGCCAAGCTGGACGTTGTTGGCCGGATTGCGCGCGTGCTGTGTAAACTGAGTGGGGGCGGTGGCAGTAATGGTCTTGCGGCAAAAACCGGGGGAGAAACGCACGCGGGTGCCGTCTATATCGCAACCGGCATCTGCAAAAATCTGCAGGATCTCGGGGTCGTCCTGAAACTCCATCCCCGTCTCGGACAGGATGGAATCGGCATTGGCCTCGATCTGCTCCAGCCCCGCCTCGCCAAGCACATTGAAGGTTGAAAGCCTGCGCAGGATGAACGGCGTGCGCGGCTCCTGCGCTCCAAGATGATTGGCAGATTTGCGTCGGCGAGATGTGCGTTGGCGTGTCATGCCGGAACTCTTGACCAGCGCTTGACACAAACCAAGAAAATACGATCAGTATAAATTATTCTTATACTAAGGATGCGTTATGCTGGATCGCCGGAAACTGTCACCAAGCCTGATGCGCTCGCTTGAAGTCTTCGTTGCAGTTGCTGAGACAGGACAGATGCGGGCCGGTGCAAAACTTCTTAACCTTTCACAACCCGCAGCTTCGCAACACATCACAGCGCTTGAGAAGGCCTTCGATACCACTTTGCTGGATCGCAGCACCCGCCCGGCGCGATTGACTTATGCGGGTACGCGCCTGCATGGCAAAGCCCAGAAAATTCTGCATGCCATGTCGGATATGGAAACCGAATTGCGCCATGTTGGTCAGAACCGCTTGACCCTTCTGCGTGTCAGCATGCAAGCGTCAATCGCAACAACACTGACACCAGCTTTGATTGATCTTGCACAGCAGGACTTCCAGATCGAAGACATCACGCTGCACGCCGGTCAAAGTGGAAATCACGAACACCTCTTGCGTACCAAACAAGCAGATCTGGCGATCACCTCGAACCCGTTCCTTGATATGGATGGGTTGGAGCGTCACCAGGTGCTGAGCGAACGATACCTGCTGGTGCTTCCTGAGACCTATGATGGTCCAACAGACACTCTTGAGGTGATTCAATCGCAGCTGCCGCTTGTGCGGTTCGGAGACACAACAAACGCAGGACGCCAGATTGCTCAACACCTGCGTCGACTCAGGTTCGAACCTGACAGAGTCATTCAGGCAGATCGCTCAAGTATGGTCACATCCTGTGTGTCTGCCGGTCAGGGGTTCAGCCTGCTGACGCCGACGCTGCTGATTGATGGGCTGGTGGAAAACATGAGGCTCAGGCTGTTGAACCTCCCCGTTTCCGGCCTCTCCCGGACTTTGACAGTGGTTGCCAGAAAAGGCGAGTTGCAGGATCTACCAAAGGTGTTTGCCGAGACGTCTGGCAGAATACTACTCCAACAAATCGCACAGCAGATGGGTGACATCGCCAAGTTGAACGTGGACCGTCGCAGGTGACACTGATAAAACAGCTCAATCATAACCCCCATCGCAACAGTCTCTGCAGCGCAAAAGAGCCGATGCCACAAACGCAAACAAATGCCGCGTTAGCCAAAGTTCGAAATCGATTGACGGCAAAGTCCCGCGTCTGGTTTTTCGAAATAGGTTGTGGCGAAAGCTCGGTTTCGACTTGGGTCAAATCTCAACAAACAAACGTCCGGTCTGGCGCCATCGGCTCCACTGCAGCGTGAATTGTGCCACACCTGCGAGCAAATGCTGCGTCAGCAATAGCCGCGTGAGTAAAAGACGGCTCTGACCGCAAAGCCAACCTTTTGTGATGCCTGAGCAGCTCAGCCTCACACGCATTAGGCGGTCGGGTTTAGGCCGTAGGTTGGTTGTGTTTACCGGCTGACCGAATCCAACGAAAGGGGCAGTTGACAAAATCACTGTGCGCTCTGTCTATGGGTTGAGCTTTAGATAGTCCTGGAAGCCGCCACTATGACCCCAAACGTAAAAGGTGCGCTGTTGATGATGGGCAGCATGGCGGGTTTTACCATCAATGATACGTTGATCAAACTGGCCGGTGAGCAAGTGCCTCTGTTTCAGATGGTGGCCATGCGGGGGGTGGTGGCGACGGCTCTTGTCTATCTGATGGCGCGGTATCTTGGGGCGCTGCATCTGAATTTTCCGCATCATGACAAATGGCTGATCGCGGCGCGTTGCCTGGCCGAACTGGCGGCCACGTTCTTTTTCCTGACGGCACTTTTGCATATGCCGTTGGCCAATGTGACGGCGGTATTGCAGGCCTTGCCGCTGACCGTGACGCTTGGGGCGGTGCTGTTTTTCCGCGAACGGATCGGGTGGCGGCGGGTGCTGGCCATTGCGCTGGGGTTCATCGGGATGCTGCTGATCGTGCGACCGGGCCCTGACGGGTTCGATCTTTATGCGATTTATGCGCTGATTGCGGTCGCGTCCGTTACTGTCCGCGATCTGATCACGCGGCGGATGTCCGTCCATGTGCCTTCGCTGGCAGTGACCCTTGCGACTTCGCTGAGCATCACGCTGGCCGCCGCGATCGCCGCGTCTGTGTCGGGCTGGCAGCCGGTACCCCCTGCGGCCGGGGCCATGGTCGCCTGCGCGGCGGTATTCGTACTTGCGGGATATTTGTGCAGCGTCATGGTGATGCGCGTGGGCGAGGTCGGGTTTATTGCGCCGTTTCGCTATTCAAGCCTGATCTGGGCGTTGGCCCTGGGCTGGCTTGTGTTCGGCGACTGGCCGGATATCATCACTCTGCTGGGCGCGGGCCTGGTCGTCGGCGCCGGGCTGTTCACACTATTGCGTGAAAGACGGGCTCATGCGGGTGAATGAGCCCGCCGAACCGCATCCTGATCAATGGCAAAGCGCGCGATGAATTCGCCCTCAAGCTCGGGCGTCAGGGGGGAAAGCTCGGTTGCGCTGTTGCGCGCGTGCGGAGAGTCATTGAACTGGTTCAACGTCCGCACCCACATGGGCGCGTCGGGGTAGCTGACCGCCGGCATGAAGTTCCCGATCCGGTTGTGGGTGAAGTTCATGATCGTCAGCTCGCATCCCCCGCGCACATGCATGGCAAAGCCAATCCCCAGCAGGGACCGAAAGACGGGCGCCGCCTGAATGCCATCGGCCCCGAACCTGGCCAGAAACCCCTGATTGTAGTCGATGGCGACGGTCTTGTTGTTTTGCAGCAAGCTTTTGTTTTCATCTGCGGCAATGCGCAGGCGTTCGATGAAATCCACCGATACAGCGTCATCGTCGTCATGACGGAATTGAATGCACGGCGCATCCGGGTTGTCGCGTGCGGCGTTCAATACGTCTTTCATGACCCGGCGGTGGCGCATCGGACGGCGGGCGAGGATCTCAACCTGTTTCATACCTGCGGTCAGGTCGTGCAGCCGGTCAAGGGCGGGTTTGGGCAGGCATTCCCCGATGACAATCTTCAACTGGTAGTCTTCGTCCGTCTGTTCGCGCAGGCAGGGCAGGGTGGTGGTTTCGAACAGGCGGAACCGTTCCTCAAGCCGGGCGGGGTTGTACAGGTAAGCGCGTCGTTCCTCGATCGTGTCATGTTCGACCTGAAAGCCGCCATGGGCGGGGTAGGAAAAGCGGCACAGGCCGATGATTTGCATGGTTCATCCGTGGTTCAGACCGTCGCTGTGACTATGCCCGCGCGTCCCGAAAGCCGCAACGTGCATCGGGGGTGGAAACTGCAAGAACCGGCGCGTAGATAGGGGGCACAGGTGGCGTGACTTTCTGACAGGGGGTTACTGTTGACACTTGGCCCGACTCCCCCTATTACGCGCCCATCTCGGTACCGGGGGCCGCCCCAAAACCGATCTCAGTAATGGACTGGTCAAGACCCGGACAATTTTGCAGTTCGCGTCCTCTGATAACCAACCGCGACGTTCACCTCGGAATGGGAACGCTCGCGGGTTTTGCGCTTGTGGACGCATGAGTGCAGCAAAGTTTAACCGCACGCAATGCGCGTGCATGTCATGTGTGTTGCAAAACGGGGAAGAAACCGGAATGCCAACTATTCAACAGCTGATCCGCAAACCGCGGCAGCCCAAAGTCAAACGCTCGAAGTCCATGCACCTGGAGCAGTGCCCGCAGAAACGCGGCGTCTGCACCCGTGTGTATACCACCACACCGAAGAAACCGAACTCGGCTATGCGTAAGGTTGCCAAGGTGCGCCTGACCAACGGGTTCGAGGTCATCTCGTACATCCCCGGTGAAAGCCACAACCTGCAGGAACACTCGGTTGTTCTGATCCGTGGCGGCCGTGTGAAAGACCTTCCCGGTGTGCGTTACCACATCCTGCGCGGTGTTCTGGATACTCAGGGCGTCAAAGATCGTAAGCAACGCCGTTCGAAATACGGCGCGAAGCGTCCCAAGTAAGAAGGAGAGGCTGATATGTCACGTCGTCACGCCGCCGAAAAACGCGAAGTCCTGCCTGACGCCAAATTTGGCGACAAGGTACTGACCAAATTCATGAACAACCTGATGATCGACGGCAAGAAGTCGGTCGCAGAGCGCATCGTCTACAACGCCTTTGACCGCGTTGAAGGCAAGATCAAGCGCGCACCGGTCGAAGTGTTCCACGAAGCGCTCGACAACATCAAACCGTCGGTTGAGGTTCGCTCGCGCCGGGTTGGTGGTGCAACTTATCAGGTTCCGGTCGAAGTGCGCCCCGAGCGCCGCGAAGCACTGGCCATCCGCTGGCTGATCACTGCTGCGCGCGGCCGCAACGAAAACACCATGGAAGAACGCCTCGCCGGCGAACTGCTGGACGCTGTACAGTCCCGCGGTACCGCCGTGAAGAAGCGCGAAGACACCCACAAGATGGCCGAGGCGAACAAAGCCTTCAGCCACTACCGTTGGTAATTCAGAGGCTTATCAAAAATGGCACGCGAATATCCGCTCGAACTGTACCGTAACTTCGGTATCATGGCGCACATCGACGCAGGTAAGACCACCTGCTCGGAGCGTATCCTGTATTACACTGGTAAATCCCACAACATCGGTGAGGTGCACGATGGTGCAGCCACCATGGACTGGATGGAGCAGGAGCAGGAACGCGGCATCACCATCACCTCGGCTGCGACCACCACCTTCTGGGAACGCACCGAAGACGGTCAGACCGCCGATACCCCCAAGCACCGCCTGAACATCATCGACACCCCCGGCCACGTTGACTTCACCATCGAAGTCGAACGCTCGCTGGCGGTTCTCGACGGTGCCGTCTGCGTTCTGGACGCAAACGCCGGTGTTGAACCCCAGACCGAAACCGTGTGGCGTCAGGCTGACCGCTACAAGGTTCCGCGTATGGTTTTCGTCAACAAAATGGACAAGATCGGCGCAGACTTCTTCAACTGCGTTCGCATGATCGAAGACCGCACCGGCGCACGCGCTGTTCCGGTTGGTATTCCGATCGGCGCCGAGTCCGAGCTGGAAGGTCTGATCGACCTGGTCACCATGGAAGAGTGGCTGTGGCAGGGCGAAGATCTGGGCGCAAGCTGGATCAAAGCCCCCATCCGCGACAGCCTGAAAGACATGGCTGACGAATGGCGCGGCAAGATGATCGAAGCGGCCGTCGAAATGGACGACGACGCGATGATGGAATACCTGGAAGGCAATGAGCCCGACGTTCCGACCCTGCGCAAATTGCTGCGCAAAGGTACCCTGGACATCGCGTTTGTTCCGGTTCTGGGTGGTTCGGCGTTCAAGAACAAAGGCGTTCAGCCGCTGCTGAATGCTGTGATCGACTATCTGCCCAGCCCGCTGGACGTTGTTGATTACATGGGCTTCAAACCCGGCGACGAGGAAGAAGTTCGTGACATCGCCCGTCGTGCCGATGACGCGATGGCATTCTCGGGTCTGGCGTTCAAAATCATGAACGACCCCTTCGTTGGCTCGCTGACCTTCACCCGGATCTACTCGGGCACCATGAACAAGGGCGACTCGATCCTGAACTCGACCAAAGGTAAGAAAGAGCGCATCGGTCGTATGATGATGATGCACTCGAACAACCGGGAAGAGATCGAAGAAGCGTTTGCAGGCGACATCATCGCGCTGGCGGGTCTGAAAGACACCACCACCGGTGACACCCTGTGTGATGCGAAGGATCCGGTGGTTCTGGAAACCATGACCTTCCCCGATCCGGTGATCGAAATCGCGGTTGAGCCCAAAACCAAGGGCGACCAAGAGAAGATGTCCCAGGGTCTGGCCCGTCTGGCCGCCGAAGACCCGTCCTTCCGTGTGGAAACTGATCTGGAATCCGGTCAGACCATCATGAAAGGCATGGGCGAACTTCACCTGGACATCCTGGTTGACCGTCTGAAGCGCGAGTTCAAGGTTGAAGCGAACATTGGTGCACCGCAGGTGGCCTATCGTGAAACTATCTCGATGCCGGTCGAGCACACCTACACCCACAAGAAACAGTCGGGTGGTTCGGGTCAGTTCGCGGAAGTCAAGCTGGAGATCCAGCCGACCGAAGCGGGCGAAGGCTATTCGTTCGAGAGCCGCATCGTTGGTGGTGCCGTTCCGAAGGAATACATCCCCGGTGTTGAAAAAGGCATCAACTCGGTCATGGACAGCGGCCCGCTGGCTGGCTTCCCCGTGATCGACTTCAAGGTTGCCCTGCTGGACGGTAAGTTCCACGACGTTGACTCGAGCGTTCTGGCGTTCGAAATCGCATCGCGGATGTGTATGCGTGAAGGCATGCGCAAAGCTGGCGCGAAGCTGCTGGAACCGATCATGAAGGTCGAAGTGATCACCCCGGAAGAATACACCGGCGGTATCATCGGCGACCTGACCTCGCGTCGTGGCCAGGTGTCTGGTCAGGAGCCGCGCGGTAACGCCATCGCGATCGACGCATTCGTTCCGCTGGCGAACATGTTCGGCTACATCAACACCCTGCGTTCGATGTCGTCGGGCCGTGCCCAGTTCACCATGCAGTTCGATCACTACGATCCGGTTCCGCAGAACATCTCGGACGAGATCCAGGCGAAATACGCATAACCCAAAATTTGAGGGAGCTCCGGTCGGGGGCTCCCTTCATTACCGAAAAAGGAGGCCATCATGGCAAAGGAAAAGTTTGAGCGTACAAAACCGCACGTCAACATCGGCACGATTGGGCATGTTGACCACGGTAAAACGACGCTGACCGCAG
>NZ_JBQFQY010000004.1:0-449894 GCF_056537125.1 Ruegeria sp. CH10
TTAACTTGAGACACGAATACCCTGCCACGCCTGCGGCGTTCTCGGGACATTCGTGTCACAGAGTGATTCAGGTAAAACCCGAAACGCTCTATTGTGCGGCCTGACCCGTGGCAACGACATCGTGCAGATACTGGCTCAGGTCGTCGCGCAGATCGTCGCGGGCCAATGCAAAGGCCACCGTGGCTTGCAGGAAACCCGCCTTGGAGCCACAGTCAAAGCGCTGGCCATCAAACTTGTAGCCAAAGACCGGAACACCGTTGCCAATGTCTTCTGCGATCGCGTCGGTCAGCTGGATTTCGCCGCCGCTGCCTTTTTTCATCTGATTGAGGTTGTAGAGAACCGATGGTCCAAGAATATAACGCCCAATCACAGCCAGATTTGACGGAGCTTCTTCCGGTTTGGGCTTTTCGACCATGCCGCGCGTGCGCACCACGGGGCCGATATTGTCGCCCACGTCCAACACGCCATATGCGCTGGTCTTGTCGGCCGGAACCTCCATCGCGGCGACCATATTGCCGCCGGTTTCCTCATAGGCTTCGACCATTTGCTGCAGGCAGGGTTTTTCAGCTGCGATCACGTCATCGGGCAACATTACGGCAAAGGGTTCATCTCCGATCAGGCGACGGGCGCACCAGACAGCATGCCCAAGACCCAACGCCTTGTGCTGGCGGATATAGGCAATCGCGCCGCTTTCCATGTTGGTCGCGCTCAGCGTTTCCAGTAGCTGGTCTTTGCCCTTGTTCTTTAATTCCTGCTCAAGGACCAGATTGTGGTCAAAATAGTCTTCCAAAGCGGATTTGCCGCGTGAGGTGACAAAGATGAACTCGGTGATGCCGGCGGCGCGCGCCTCGTCGATGGCGTATTGCACCAGCGGACGATCAACCAGTGTCATGATCTCTTTCGGCACCGACTTTGTTGCAGGCAGGAAACGTGTTCCCAGCCCCGCGACGGGGAAGATCGCCTTTGTGACCTTGCGTGCCATATAACCTCTCAAGCTACTAAAGTAATGTTTGACAGCGTTTTTCTAACGCGCCCTCTTAGGACCTGCGGCGTGAAGTTTCAATGCCGCCGGGGTTGTGCGCTGCCGGTTCCAAAGATCGTGCCACCCCAACGGGCGAGAGTCAAAACGATCAACGGGCCGACGGCGGGACTCTGCAAGTTTTTTAGGCATTGCCATAAATTCGGGCGGATTGGGCGGCCGAAATTATGTCAGTCCAAATCTGGTCCCCCCAAAGCCCGCGAACAAGCCCCGGGGGGATAGGGCGATCAGGCCCCGTTCATGATGGTCTCTAACGGGTCATGTTCGGCCACGAAATGATCCGGTCTGATTTCGGCCAGTTGCGGCACGTAATCGGTGTCGCCATGCGCCAAACGGCTGGGCAGAAACCGCAGCGCCGCTTTGGGATCCATGGGCGAGGGCAGCTCGCCAGGCAGTTTCAGACGCTGCCGGGTCCGTTCGACATCCGGGTCGGGGATCGGCACGGCCGAGATCAACGATTTGGTGTAGGGGTGGATCGGATCAGAGCAGATCACCTCACCATCGCCCAACTCGACGATCCGGCCCAGATACAGAACCATGATCCGGTTGGACACCGCGCGCACTACGGACAGGTCGTGGCTGATGAAGATCATCGACAGCCCGAATTCCTGCTGCAACTCACGCAGCAATTCCACGATTTGCGCCTGAATCGACACGTCCAGCGCCGAGACCGCCTCATCACAGATGATCAGCTTGGGTTTGTTGATCATCGCCCGGGCGATGCCGACACGCTGGTTCTGACCGCCAGACAGCTCATGCGGGTAGCGGTTGATCATGTTGGATTTCAGCCCGACCCGCTCCATCATCTGCGCGACCATGTCCTTGCGTTCCCGATCAGTCAGATCGGGACGGTAGGTTTTCAGGGGTTCCGCGATCGAGGCCGAGATGGTCATCCGCGGATCAAGGCTGGCCAGCGGGTCCTGGAACACGATCTGCAGGTCCTTGCGGTACTTGTTGAGCTCATGGCGTTTTAGCCCGACAATGGGATGTCCCAGCCAGCTGACATTGCCCGCGCTGGGTTCGATCAGCTGCAACACGGCGCGGGCCAGCGTGGACTTGCCGCAGCCGGATTCGCCCACTACGCCCAGCGTTTCGCCCTTGCGGATGTCAAAACTGACACCATCCACGGCTTTCAGAGGCACTTTGCGCCCGAACAGCCCGCCTTTGACGTGGATCGGAAAGTGAACCTTGACGTCATCGACCTTGAGCAGCGGGTCGTCGACCTTGTCCAACGCCTTGGGCGCGTCGCCTGCATCGATGCGGGGCATCGCTTCAAGCAGGGTGCGGGTATAGGCATGCTGCGGTGCGCGGAATATTTCGCGCGTGTCTCCGGCCTCGACAAACTGACCAAGGCGCATGACCTGAATACGGTCACACATGCGGGCGACCACGCCCATGTCATGGGTGATCAGGGCAATCGCGGTGCCTTCGTCCTTTTGCAAGCGGACCATCAGGTCAAGAATGTCGGCCTGAACGGTCACGTCCAGCGCGGTTGTGGGTTCATCCGCGATCAGTAGCTTGGGATTGCACAGCATCGACATGGCGATCATCACGCGCTGACGCATGCCGCCCGACAGCTCGTGCGGATACTGATCCAGGCGCCGTTTGGCTTCGGGAATGCGGACGCGGTCCAGCCATTCCAGACAGCGTTCGCGCGCGGCAGAACCTTGCAGCCCTTCGTGTACCTGAAGCACTTCGCGCATTTGCTGCCCGATCCGCAGATGCGGGGTCAGGGCGGTCAGCGGGTCCTGAAAGATCATCCCGACGTCCGAGCCGCGGATCTTGTTCAGCCTGCCCACCGGCAGGTTCAGGATTTCCTTGCCATTCAGCATGGCCGATCCCAACGCCCGCCCCGCGGGCGGCAACAATCCCATCGCGGCCATGAAGGTCTGGCTTTTGCCGGATCCGCTTTCGCCCACGATCCCAAGACATTCGCCGGGATTGATGTCGAAACTGATGCCTTTGACGGCCTCGACCACGCCATCGGGTGTGTCGAACTGGACGCTCAGGTCTTTTATGGAAAACAGGCTCATATCAGCGATCCTTCGGGTCCAGAGCGTCACGCAAACCATCGCCGATGAAGAACATCGAGATGATGATGGCGACATAGAATGCCAGCGGGTACATCAATTGCCACAGGGTGCCATAGGCCATCGTGCCCGCCCCTTCGGCGATCAGACGCCCCAAGGATGTATAGGGTTCCGAAATGCCCAGCCCGAGGAATGAGATAAAGCTTTCGGTCAGGATCATCTCGGGCACCAGAAGCGAGGCATAGACGATCACCACCCCCAGCAGGTTGGGCAGGATGTGGCGATACATGATGGTGAATTCGCTGACACCTGCCGCCCGCGCGGCCTCGATGAACTCGCGGTTCTTCAGGGTCAGGGTCTGCCCCCGCACGATCCGCGCCATCGTTAGCCAGCCCACCGCACCCAGGGCGATGAACAGCATAAAGAACGACCGCCCGGCCACGACCAGCAGCAGGATGATGATCAGGGTTGCCGGAATCGCCAGCATGATGTCGACAAAGCGCATCATGCTGCTGTCGACCCGACCGCCGATGTAGCCCGCGGCGATGCCATAACAGGTGCCAACGATCAGTGCTGTGGCCGCCCCGATCAGACCCACCAGAAGTGAGGTCGTTGTGGCCTGAATGACGCGGCTGTAGAGGTCGCGCCCCAGATCATCGACCCCGAAAAAGTGTCCGGTTTCGATTGAGGGCATACCCATGCCCCGCACGTCGCCCATGACGTTCCAGTCGATTTCCTCGTTGCTCCAGACCGCGAAATACGGCCCGATGATCGTGAACAGCACGATCAGACCCAGTATGAAAACGCTGGCCATCGCGGCCTTGTTGCGCACAAAACGCATCCGTGCGTCTTGCCAGAGCGAGCGCCCCTGAATGACCGTGTAGTCCGTGACATCTTCGGCCAATTGGGCGGCTTTTTGTGATTTTCCTAGCATTTGCCTGCCCTCTTAGTACCGGATTTTCGGGTCGAACCAGGCATAGGCCAGGTCGGTCAGAAGGTTCACGATCACGGTCAGCGCGCCGTACAGGATGGTGACACCCAACAACACCGCATAGTCGCGCGACAGGGCGGAGCTTACATAGGATTGCCCAAGCCCTCCGGTCGAGAAATAGATGTCCACAAACACCGATCCGGTCAGCACATAGACAAAGACCGGACCCAGATACGAGACGACGGGCAACAGCGTCGGTTTCAACGCATGACGCCAGATCACGGTTCTGGTCGGCAGACCCTTGGCACGGGCGGTGCGGATGAAGTTCGAATTCAGAACCTCCAGCATCGATGACCGGGTGATCCGCGCGATGGACCCCATATAGGACGTTGCCAACGCGATGACGGGCATGATCAGGTATTGCCATTGACCCCCGTTCCAGCCGCCACCCGGCAGCCATCCCAGCCACAAGGTAAAGGTCAGGATCAGGATCGGACCCATGATGAAGTTCGGCAGCGCCTGCGCCGCGATCCCCAGACCCACGGCGAAATAGTCGATCCATGTATTGTGTTTGATCGCAGCCGCGATCCCAAGACCTACACCAATCGCGGTCGCCACCAGAAACGACAGCGAGCCATAGGTCAGCGAGATCGGAAATCCCTGTGCGATGATGTCATTGACGTCCCTATCCTTGAACTTGAAGGACGGGCCAAAGTCGAAATGCACAACGATGTTGTAGAGGTAATCCCACAACTGCTTCCACAGCGGCTGGTCCAGCCCGTAGCGCGCCTCGATATTGGCCAGCACCGCCGGCGGCAAGGGCCGTTCCGAGGTGAAAGGCCCGCCGGGCGCAGTGTGCATCAAAAAGAAACAGGCGACGATCAGCAACAGGATCGTCGGAATGGCGACCAGCAACCGCCGCAAACTATAGGTAAGCATTTCATGCCCCCGTGTTTATTGGCCCTGCCCCGGATGTGACCGGGACAGGGCGTGGTTCAAAGACGATTACTCGGCGCGTTTGTAGAGGTCTTTCGAGTACCAGTTCTGCTCGACGTTATTGATCGGCCAGTTTCCGACATCGGTGTCCATCATGTAGACGCCCGCATAGTGGTAGATCGGAATAACAGGTGTTTCCTGTGCAATGATCCGTTCAACCTCGGTGTACAGAGGGGCCGGATCGTCCGAGGTTTTGGCCTCGGCCAGCAGCTCATCGACGCGTGCATTGGCGAATTTGCCATCGTTGTAGCCGGAGTCTGACTGAAGCAGATCCAGGAACGTGGACGCTTCGTTATAGTCGCCGCACCATGCGCCACGGGCCAGATCGAAGTTCTGGTTGCCGCGCTCTTCCAGGAAAACCTTCCATTCCATGTTGGCGAGGTTGGCGTTGACGCCCAGTTTCTGCTTCCACATCTGGCTCAGCGCCACGGCGACCTTCTTGTGCGCCTCCGAGGTGTTGTAGACCATCTCAAAGCTCAGCGGATTGTCGGGGCCATAGCCTGCCTCGGCCAGCAGTTCCTTGGCCAGCTCATCGCGCTCGGGCTGGCTCATCGATGCCATTTCCACTTCGGGCACGGTGAAGTTTGCGGTGGCTTCGGGGGCAAAGGTGTAAGCTTGCGGCTGACCGCCTGCCATAACCTTTTCGGTGATGATCGCGCGGTCTACGGCCAGCGACAGCGCCTGACGGACATTGGGGTCCTTGAAGGCTTCGGGGCCGCCCTCGGACACGTTGAACGTGTAATAGTAGTTGCACAGACGGGGGAAGCTGATGGCCTCGTCCGGGTGTTCTTGCTGCAGGCGCGGGAACTGACCGGCGGGCACATCGGTGCGGTCCAGCTCACCTGCCAGATAGCGGGTCAGGGCCACGTTTTCATCGTTGATCACCAGCGCCACGACCTTGTCGAGGATGGTGTTGTCGTTGTCCCAGTACATCTCGTTGCGCTCGCGGGTCGAGCGTTCCTGCGGCAGATGCTCGGTCAGAACATAGGCGCCGTTCGAGACGATGTTTTCCGGCTTGGTCCAGGCGTTGCCGAACTCTTCGATGACCTTCTGCGGGGCAGGGAAGGTCGTGGTGTGCGTGGTCATCTGCGGGAAATAGGGCAGGGGGGTGCTCAGCTTGACCTCGAGCGTGTGATCGTCGATGGCGGTCACGCCCAGCTCATCCACCGGTTTTTCGCCTGCGATGATGGCCGAGGCGTTCTCGATCGACATCAGCTCCATGAACCATGCGTAGGGCGAGGACAGTTCGGGATCGACGGCGCGCTTCCACGCGAAGACAAAATCGCCAGCCGTCACCGGGTCGCCATTCGACCATTTGGCATCGTCACGCAGGGTGAAAGTGTAGACGTCTTTGCCGTCATTCACGGTATAGCCAGTTGCCACACCCGGCACCAGATTGCCGTCTGCATCCTGGTTCATCAGACCTTCGAACAGGTCTCGCACGATGTCGGACCCGTCCACATCCTCAACGATCTGCGGATCAAAAGACGTAGTTTCATCCAGCAGGCGATAAATAAATGTCTGGTCATCCGCCAGTGCCTCGCCGGTTTCGGGATGCGTGCCGGCGGCAAATGCGGCACCGGTAATCATGGTTGAGGCCAATAGCCCCGCCAGCGATGTTCGAATGTATTTGTTCATATTATGGAACTCCCATTTCTAAAGGTTACCCACGCGCATCCGTTCAGGATGACGGCTGGTCACCATGTTTGTCCGACCCAGAGCGAGACCGGGATAGTTTCGAATGTTGCTTTGCCAGATCGCAATGAACACCGCGTCGCAGTCTTTCCGTTTGCAGTCGGGAATGATTTGCGAAAGTTGCCTTTCACTGACGCCGAAGGTGGCATTATTTCAAAAAAGGTTAAAGCCTTTGCCTGGATATTGGCGGGCAACTGGCGAATTGTGAATGAAACATCGGGTCTGCCGAAATATAATAATGAAACTGGCGGACTTCTTGACACTTTCGTGAAGGTTGCATCTAGCGCTTGACCCCTTGGGGCGGTCTTGGCCGTCAAGATGACGCAAGGGCAGGGGCGAATCGCCGTTATTTCAGAACGCTTCTCATTCCGCTTTTGGGGAAACAGGTTGGTGTCTGGCCCGTGCCCTGTTGCCAGCGTCCGATCGATCGACGGGTTTTGTAACCCGGCAAGCCGTCGGCTCCGCCAACATCATGTCCCTGCTTTTCCAATGCCCGTTGCATCCGGGCTATATCGGACCGGTACAAAGTGCCGACACTCTCCCAAGAGGCAGAGAAATCACCGACGCCATATTGAATACGGTCGCCGACATGGCCGACGAACAACGCATAGAGATCGCTTTTGTTGTAATCTTTCAGGACGTAGAAATTTGGCGTGACGATGAAAGCCGGCCCGTGCCGCCCGGCGGGCATCATCAGGAAACCCGTCCCGGACAATTCGTGTTTCGGAAATGGCCTGCCCGATACCCGTTGCACACCCATCGCAACCCAGTCCTGTATTGGCCTGCCTTGATCCGGCCCCTCCAGCGCGCAGGACACCGATGCCGGGACCTGCACCTCAAACCCCCAATCGCGACCGGTTACCCAGCCGTGTTGCGACAGGAAATGCCCGATTGAGGCGATGGTATCCTCAGGCGATCCCCAAATGTCAGCTGCGCCGTCGCCATTGCCGTCAGTTGCATAGGTCAAGTAGTTCGAGGGCATGAATTGCGGCTGCCCCAAAGCCCCGGCCCAGCTGCTTTTCATCTTACCGGGCGGGGCATGTCCGGCCTCGGCGATTTGCAAGGCGGCGATCAGTTCATCGGTGAAATATGGCGCGCGGGTGCTCATGAACCCTTTGGTGCCCAAAACCTGAAAGGCGTTGTGGCGAATGGGCACCTGTCCGTATCCGCTCTCACGCCCCCATATCGCCAGAATGATACGGCCGGGGACACCCGTTTGCGCTTCGACCTGCGCCAGGGTGGCCGCATGGCGTCGCGCCATCTGTCGTCCGACCGAGGTCGCCCCCTGAACGGAGCCCGCGTTGAAATATCGGCCCGGCGCGCCGAATTCCGCCTGTTTCTGCCGCTTTGGCACTTGGGATGACGTGCCCGGCGGTACGAGATCGGGCAGTTTCCAGTTCAGCGTCACACCATCAAAGGCCCGGTTCATCGTTGCGCGCGAAACGCCCTTGGCTCTGGCCTGAGGCCAGACCGTGTTTTGCAGCCATACCTGAAACTGACGCTCGACCGCATCACGGTCCTGCGCATGGGCACCGGGGGACAAGCAGCAAAGGCTCAGGGCAAAGAGGATCCAACGCATCATGAAAATATGTCGCCGGTCCAGCTTGCGAAGTCAACAATCGCGCTCCGATGCTTTTGATTGCACCATTGCACCGACATGCGTAAAGGCTGTGAGATGCATTGGAAGGTGCCCCGAAAAACCCTTGTGAAAAGTCGAGACTCTGCCGATAGTTGACCGTGAAGAAGGCGGAAGAGGACAATCAGGCGTGGTCTTATTCAGACCTTCAGTGGCGTTGCTTGCAGGTGCGACAATCGCTGCTTGGACACAGATGGCAGGGGCAAGCGACAGCTTCATGGACCCGCAAGGGCCCATTGCGGCGATCCAAAGGACCCATTTGCTGCGCGCGACCCTGTTGATCATGGTTGCTGTTCTGCCCGTTCTGCTTTTGGTGCCGCTGATTGCCTGGCGCTATCGGCGGCGCAAAAGCAGCAGGGCTGCATATCGGCCTAAATGGGACTTCTCCCCAAGGTTAGAGTTTGCGATGTGGGGCGTGCCCGTCCTGATCGTGGCGATCCTGTCGTTCTACCTGTGGAAAGCCACGCACAGGCTGGACCCCTATACCGCCGATTTCGGTCAGACCCCGGCCCTGAACGTTCAGGTTGTGGGTCTGGATTGGAAATGGCTGTTCATCTACCCCGACCACGGCATCGCCACCGTTGGAGAGTTTGGGATTCCGGTCAATCAACAGGTTGCGATGACGCTGACCACGGATACTGTCATGCAGTCTTTCATGATCCCGGCGTTGGCCGGGCAAATCTATGCGATGCCCGGAATGACAACCAAGCTGCATTTGGTGGCGGATACGCCCAAAACGATGCAGGGCGAGAACACGCAATATAACGGGCGCGGCTTTACCAAGCAGAAATTCCTGACCCAGGCCATGCAGCCGCAGGATTTCGACGCCTGGGTCGAAAGCGTCCGCGCCCATGGCATCCCCTTGACGGACCAGACCTACCGGACGCTTGCCATGCGCACGGACCGCGATGAGGTGCAGGCCGCGCTTGGGACGGAACTCATGCCGCTGAACGCGCTGTACTTTACGTTGGAGGGCAGTGACCTGTTCCACTCGATCCTGCACCGGTATCATGGTGGGCAACCCCTGCCGGTCGAACAGCAACCGGGCACGGCCACATTTGGTCAGGAGGCGCAGCAATGACCGATACCGGTTTCTTTGGCCGCCTGAGCTGGGACGCGCTGCCGATTGTCGGGCTGATCCAGTCCCCCAACGCCAATGAGATCGTAGCCAATGCCGCCGGGGGTATCCTGATCCTTGGGGCAGTAGTGGTTGTGGGCTTGCTGACATGGTTTCGTCTGTGGGGGCCGCTTTGGCGTGACTGGCTGACCAGCGCGGATCACAAGAAAATCGGTATCATGTATATTGTCTTTGCCATCGTCATGCTGGCGCGCGGCGTGCTGGAAGGCGTGGTGATGCGCGCGCAACAGGCGGCGGGGCCGGGGGACGGCTTTCTTGAGGCCGAGCATTTTGCCGAGCTTTTCAGCACCCATGGCACGATCATGATCTTTTTCGTGGCGGTGCCGTTTGTATTTGGCATCGCAAACTATCTGATCCCGCTGATGATCGGCGCGCGGGATGTGGCCTTTCCGGTGATGAACCAGATCAGCCTCGGCCTGACCGTTTCAGCCGGTATGATGCTGATGGTCTCGCTTGTGGTGGGTGAGTTTTCGACCGGAGGCTGGACCGCGTACCCGCCCTATACCGGGGCGGCCTTTAATCCTGGTGTGGGGCCGGATTACTGGATCTGGGCTATTGTTGTCTCGGGCATCGGCACCACGCTGACGGGGATCAACTTTGCCGTTACGATCTACAAGCTGAGGGCACCAGGCATGGGTTTCATGCGGTTGCCGATGTATTGCTGGACGATCATCAGCAGCTCGATCCTGATTGTTTTTGCGATGCCGCCTCTGGGCGTTGCCGCGCTGATGCTGGCAGCGGACCGCTATCTGGATTTTCATTTCTTCACCAACGACCTTGGTGGCAACATGATGAACTATGCCAACCTGTTCTGGCTGTTCGGCCACCCCGAGGTCTATTTGCTGGTGCTGCCCGCCTATGGCATCTATTCCGAGGTTTTCGCCACGTTTTCGGCCAAGCGGCTGTATGGCTATACCTCGTTGGTGATTGCGACCATGTGCATTGCGGTGTTGTCCTTCACCGTCTGGCTGCACCATTTCTTTACCATGGGGCAAAGCGCACTGATCAATGCGGTGTTTGGGGTCGCCACCATGCTGATCGCGATTCCGACCGGGGTGAAGGTCTATGACTGGATGGCCACGCTGTATCGGGGGCGCATCCGGTTTTCTGTTCCGATGTTGTACGGGCTGGCGTTTCTGATGCTGTTCGTCATCGGCGGCTTGTCCGGTGTGATCCTGGCCAACCCCACAGTGGACTATCAGGTGCACAACACCCTGTTTCTTGTGGCCCATTTCCACAACGTTCTGCTGCCCGGTGTGCTGTTTGGCCTGCTCGCCGGGTATAATTACTGGTTCCCCAAAGCCTTCGGTTTTCGCCTGAACGAAACTTGGGGCCGGATCAGCGTCGTGCTCTGGACCGTGGGCTTCATGCTGACCTTCCTGCCGCTTTACTTTGTTGGGCTGATGGGGATGCCGCGCCGGTCTTTCAGTTGGGAGGACCCCAGTTTCCACCCCTATATGATCGTGGCCGTGGTGGGCGCACTTGTGATCCTTTGCGCGCTGTTGTCGGTGGTCTTTCAGCTTTGGGTCAGTATCCGAGACAGAGACAAAACCCGTGTGCCGGTGGGCGACCCTTGGGATGCACGTACGCTGGAATGGTCTACGCCTGCCCCGCCGCCGCCTTATAACTTTGCCATTATCCCTCAGATCACCGAACGCGACGATTTCGCCGCCGCGAAAGAGAGGGGGGAGGCCTATCCGAGACCCGAGGAATACGAGGATATTTCGATGCCCCGCAACACCGGGATCGGGTTCATCCTGTGCGTTCTCAGCGGGGTATGGATGTTCGCACTGGTCTGGTGGATCTGGTGGCTGGCGGCACTGACAACCGCGCTGATGCTGCTGGCCTTTATCCTGTGGACCTTCCGGCTGGATACCGAAGAGGTGATCCCGGCCGCCGAGGTGCGCAAACGGCATGAGGCGTGGCTCGATCTGGTGCACAGCGCAACGCCCGTCGACCGCGACTCTGAGACCGCGCCCGAAAACCGCGGACTGGCCCGCCCCGATCTGGAGGCGGCGACATGAAACGCGCGCCGACACATAGCTATCCGGGGATCAATCTTGGCCGCCGTCACGCCAGCGCGCATAAAGCGACCGAGGTTGTGACCTTTGGCTTCTGGGTCTTCCTGATGAGCGATCTGGTCTATTTCGGCCTGATGTTTGCCATCTACATCACCATGATCGACGCGCAGGCGGGCGGGCCGGGCCCGCATGAGCTGTTCGATCTGCACAGTATCTTTGCCCAAACCCTGATCCTGCTGACCAGCAGCCTGACGGTGGGTCTGGCCATGCTGGCGCTGAAATACAACCTGCCGCGCAGGCGGATCGTGTTGTGGTTCGGGGTCACTCTGGTTCTGGGTCTCAGCTTTCTGGTGTTGGAAATCCGCGACTTCATGGCGATGGCGGAAAAAGGCGGCATTCCTCAGCGCAGCGGGTTTCTGTCTGCCTTTTACGGCCTTGTTCCCCTGCACGGGTTGCATGTGGCGGCGGGCTGTTTGTGGTTGATTGTTCTTGGCATCCAGCTGCGTCTTTTCGGTTTGACCGATCTGCTGATGTCGCGCGTGATCCGGTTGGCGCTGTTCTGGCACTTTCTTGACCTGATCTGGATCGGCATCATAACCATCGTGTATTTCGGAGGTCTGACCTATGGATAACCGCAGCGAGATGCACCGGCGCGAGCGTCGGCGGTATATCGTCGGCTATGGCGGCTCTCTGTTACTGACGGCGGCCGTGTTTACCATTGCCTATGTCTTTGGGCTCCAGACCAAGGGCGTCTACCTGTCAATCGCCTTACTGGGTTTGGCGCAGCTGATCGTGCAGCTGGTCTATTTCCTGCATATCGACCGCCGTCGCAGCAGCCGTGAGGACCTGGATCTGGTGCTGTTTTCCACTCTGGTGATCCTCATCATCATTCTGGGAACGGTTTGGATCATGGGCAATCTGGCGGTGCGGATGCACACTTATCCGATGTAACGCCTGCGACTGTTCGCGAACGCTAAGCCGATCAAGGCCCCAGCGCCGGTCTATAGGCGGGTCAGAACCAACCCCGCCCAATACGCCAGCCAGCACAAACCCAAACTAAGCAGGATGTTCCCCGCCGCAAACAGGATCGTTCGTTCGCGCTGCAACTCTAACGACTGGTAGGCAAAGCTGGAAAACGTGGTGAACCCGCCGCAAAATCCAAAGACCAGACGCTGCTCCTGCGCAGTCAGGTCCACGGCGCCACCAAGATACCCGATCCATAGCCCTAATAGCAGGCTGCCCAGAACATTCACGATCAGGGTGGCAAAGGGCAGGCTGTGATGAACCCGCAGGGCGATCCAATGCCTCAGCACCGCGCCCAGACCGCCGCCCAGACCGAACATGGCGTGCAGGTAAAGATCGCTCATTCTGCGGACCTTTCCCGGTGCAGGCGGCGCCCGATAGCCTCACCCAAGACAGCCGCAGCCAGACCCGCGATGATCTCTGCGGTGGCGGCAGAGATTGCTGTCCAGAGATGCGTCTGGGCCATTCGGTCCAGTTCGGCAACAAAGGATGAAAAGGTGGACAACCCTCCGCAGAATCCGACGGCCCCAAGATGCAGTACATGGGCATGCACCCGGTGACGTATCGCATACAACCATCCCAGGACGAAACAGGCGATGACATTGATACCGAACGTGGCCGTCAGCACCGCGGCGCCAGGTATTTGCGCCGAGAACGCCTCGCGCAGCAGCGACCCCGCAGCGCCACCCGCAAAAACGGCAACGAACATTAACACTGTGGTGCGGACAGAGGGTCGGGTCTGTGTCACGGCCAATCATCCTGTCCTGCTTCGCCTTTGTTTTGGCATACATTTTGCCGCCCGCCGGATCAACAGCCGCCAGATTCAGACCTATTCTCACGACCCCGCCCAATTGCGTGAGGCACAGCACAAACGCTTGCAATCAAACGCTGAACTGATCCACCCTTGCACCAAGCTGGTTTGGCGCAACATTGGGAGAGCACGAAATGGTTGTACGCGGACTCTACTACTTTCTCAGTTGCATTTGCTTGCCTGTGGTCTTGCTTTTGGGGTTCTTCTGGTCACCCGCGCATTGGCTGTTGTTCATCCTGATCCCCTATGCGGTGATCGGCCTTTATGACATGCTGACCACCAAGCATAACGTGCTGAACAATTATCCGGTTCTGGGCCATTTCCGCTATATGCTGGAATTCGTCAGCCCCGAAATCCGACAGTATTTCGTGGAAACCAATGAAAATGGGCGGCCCTATAACCGGATCGTGCGCAGCCTTGTTTATTCACGTGCCAAAGGGCAGGTGGATACGCAGGCCTTTGGTACCCAATACGATATTCATACGGTGGGCTATCACCGGGCCAATCACTCGCTGGCGCCCAAGGATGTCGACGAAAGCGAAGAGCGTATCATGCTCGGCGGTCCGCAATGCACACAGCCTTACAATGCGTCCCGCCTGAACGTATCCGCCATGAGTTTCGGTGCGCTGAGTGCAAATGCCATCCGGGCGCTGAATGGCGGGGCCAAGGATGGCGGCTTTGCCCACAACACAGGCGAAGGCGGGCTTTCGCCGCACCATCTGGCCGAGGGGGGCGACATCATCTGGCAGATCGGCACCGGGTATTTTGGCTGCCGTACGTCTGAGGGCGGGTTCGACAAGGACAAGTTCGCTGAAAAGGCCAAAAAGGACGTGGTCAAAGCGATTGAGATCAAACTGTCCCAGGGGGCAAAGCCGTCCCATGGCGGCGTGCTGCCTGCTGCAAAGGTCGACAAGGAAATCGCCGAAATCCGCGGTGTTCCCGAACATCAGGACGTGATCTCTCCGCCCGTTCATTCTGCCTTTGAAGGACCAACGGGGCTGTTGCATTTCGTTCAGCACCTGCGTGAGATGTCGGAGGGCAAACCCGTTGGTTTCAAGCTCTGCATCGGCAGACCGTCCGAGTTTATGGCGATCTGCAAGGCAATGCTGGAGACGGGTATTCTGCCGGATTTCATCACCATCGATGGGGCCGAGGGCGGCACTGGCGCGGCCCCCGTTGAATTCACCAACCGTCTGGGCATGCCATTGAACGAGGCGCTGATCTTTGTGAACAACTGCCTGCGCGGTGTTGGGCTGCGCGGCAAAATCCGGGTGATTTGTTCGGGTAAAGTGGCCACAGGGTATGATCTGGTCGAGAAATTCGCGCTGGGGGCCGATATGTGCAACGCCGCGCGTGCGATGATGTTTGCCGTGGGCTGCATCCAGGCCCTGCATTGCAACACAAACCGGTGCCCCTCAGGCGTGGCAACCCAGGACCCGATAAGGGGCCGCGCGGTGAATGTGCCGCAAAAACGCAAACGCGTGCATCGCTATCATGACGCGACATTGGAAAGCTTTCGCGAGCTTTTGGGCGCAATGGGTAAAGAAAAAGTGGCAGAACTGCATCCGGGCGATATCCGCCGCCGTACGGCGGATGAGCGGGAATGGTCGTATGCCGAGCTTTACACCTTAATCGACACCGGCGCTTTGCTGTCCGACACGGTGCCCGAGGCGTTTGCGGCCGATTGGAAAATGGCCTCGGCCACGCATTTCTGATGAGGTGACGGGCAGGCCAAGGTCAGAATTGGCGTGGGTTGTTCGCCGCATGGGTGTTGATCTTGCGGATACTCCACTCGACCGAGTCGCGCATTGTTCTGCCCAGGGCCTCATCAAAAGCATTGACCAAATCGGGCGTTTGGTCGCTGGGAGAGATGACATATTCGCGGAAGGAATCCGAGGCGATGATCTTGTCTTCGAACTCATCGATAATCTTGATGTTGATCCGCACCTCGACACGGATGGTCTGGTTGCCGTTCTCATCGCTGATCAATTGGCCCTGAAATTCTCGCAAATCCGGGGCGATCACATAGTCTGCACGCAGCCCGACCGTTGAGCGCCCGACGGCCGCTACTTTGCCGCTGTTTTCATAGCTTTCCACCATCAGGGCCTGAACGATCAACGGCGCCCGGTCCACCCAGCGGGCGCGGGGCAGGTACTGAACCTGCAATGGTGTGGGCTGAATGGCGATCTGGTCGGTGTTCACCGCGGCTGTCGCCGTCGGCTCTTGCACGACGATCTGCTTTTTGACCTGCGGCAGTGACGAGGAAAACGTACTTTTCGGTGTCAAAAGATACAGGTCGTTCGGCTTGGAGGCCTGCCGCAGCGTTCCCAGACCCGCACAGCCCCCCAAGGTTGCCAGGGCGAGACCCAAAAGAAAAAACCTGATCATTGGCGAAACTCCGATGCTTGCGTTCCAAGTAGGAAGCGCGCGGGATCACGTTCGACCTTGTCGACCAGCCGGTCCAGACTGATGACAAGACGTTGGGATTCTTCGATGAACCGGACGAATTGCGGCAGACCCACACGCAGGAAATCCGACATTTGCCGGCGGTTATCCTGCACGATCCCGTCGATGGTTCCCAGCAGTTCCGAGGCTGACTTGGATGCGTTGAGAATATCAGCCGAGATGTCGTCAATCCGGGCCGTGACGTTCTTGACGGTCGAAGATACCTCATTTGCGGCGGTGCGAATGTCATTCATCACCGCGCCGATATCTTCGTTGATCACCTTGTTGGCCGAGTCAAACGCGCGTTCAGCCGAGGTTAGCGTGCCCTTGGCGGTCTCCATCGCGCCGGTGATCGAGCCGAGCGTCTTGTTGGCGTTCAGGAACGTCTCGGAAATTGTGGCAATTGCCACATCCGCCTCACCGGACAGGCTATTCAGATTGTCTGCCAAAGTCCCCACCTTGTCGATCACGGGGCGGATGTCCTGCTGAATGACGCGTTCTGCTGTTTCAATGGTGGTATTGGCGCTGTTCAGTGCCGTTGTTGCGGCCTCTGAGGCTGTCTTTACGCTTTTCAGCGTATCGGTGCCGGTGGTCAGTGTCGTTTCCGCTGTATCCGCCAACTGATCCAGACGATCGGTGAAATCGCCCAGTTTTTTGGCGGCCCCCCCCAAATCCGTCGAGAGGTTCTCAAAATCCGTAAGTGTTTTGTTCAGCTTGCCCGAGGCCGAGGCGACGTTGTCCAGAATGTCACTGACAGCCTGTCGGTTCTTATCGTCCACAACCGCGTTGAGGTTTTGCAGCAGCGTGACCGCCTCATCCAGCACTTTCGGTGCACCTTCGAACAGGGACTGGATTGTGCTGCGTTTGCTTTTGATCACGCTGTTCTGTTCCAGACGCTTTCCGCTGGAGGACCCGCCCGACAATTCGACATAGCTGACGCCTGTGACGCCCAGCGATTGCAACTGGGCGATGGTGTCTTCGGTCACGGGAATGTCGGCGTCGACCTCAATCTTTACCCGCACCTTGGACGGGTCATCGTCATCCAGAGTCAGCGAGATGACCTGCCCAACGGGCAGGCCGTTATAGCTGACACCGGCCGCCGCCGACAGGCCAGACACATTGTCGAACAAAACATCGTAATAGGCGTATTGGCGCGACACTTCGAATTTCGCGAGCCAGAGGAAAAAGCCGAACACACCCAGAATACCCGCAAGGGTGAATGCGCCGATCAGGATATAGTTTGCTCGGGTTTCCATGGCCTCTACCTGTCTTACCCCTTCTCTTGCGCCGCACGCGCCCGGGGGCCGGTGAAGTATTCCTGCACCCAAGGATGATCGACTTTGGTCATTTCTTCAATCGGTCCTTCAACCAGAACGCGTTTTTCTGCAAGCACTGCGACCCGGTCGCAAATGGCGTAAAGGCTATCCAGGTCATGCGTGACCATGAACACGGTCAGACCCAGGGCCTGCTGCAGCTCACCGATCAGGTCGTCATAGGCCGCTGCGCCGATCGGATCCAAACCGGCGGTAGGTTCGTCCAGAAACACGATCTCGGGGTCCAGTGCCAGCGCGCGGGCCAGCGCGGCACGCTTGCGCATGCCTCCCGACAGTTCCGAGGGGAACTTGCCACAACTCAGCTGTGGCAGGCCCACAAGGCTGATCTTGAGACTGCCCAAGGCGCACATCAGTTTTTCGCTGATGCCGGTATGTTCGCGCAGCGGGGCCATGACGTTCTGCAACACCGTCAGCGACGAAAACAGCGCTCCGTCCTGAAACGCAACGCCCCAGCGTTTTTCGATGCGCCGTCGTTCTTCCTCGGGGCCGTTGAGCACATCGACGCCCAGCACTTCGATACTGCCGGCAGCGGGTTTGTTCAGCCCCACAATCGTCCGCAGCAGGACCGATTTTCCGGTGCCCGAGCCGCCCACGATGCCCAGCACCTCACCCCTCCAAACATCAAGGTTGAGGTTCTGGTGCACCACCTGCGGTCCAAACTGGTTGGTCAGGTTGCGCACGCGGATCACCGCCTCGCGTTGCGCGGCGGTGTCTGCGGTCTGTTCCAGCACGGTTCCGTCCATGTCAGACCTCCAGCACCGAGAAGAAGATCGAGAACAGCGCATCCAGCGCGATCACCATGAAAATCGCCTGCACAACCGAGGCCGTGGTTCTTTGGCCCACGCTCTGGGCCGAGCCTTTGACTTGCATCGCCTGCCAACAGGCGATCACGCCAATCACCAGCGCAAAGAAGGGGGCTTTGATCATGCCAATGGCAAAATGCCAGATCCCCGTGCTTTCCTTCAGGCGGGTGACGAACATGCCGGGGCTGATGTCCAGATCGATCCAGCTCATCAGACCGCCACCGATCAGGGCGGACATGTCGGCGATAAACCCAAGGATAGGCAGCATGATCAACAAGGCCACGACGCGCGGGATTACCAGCACCTCAACCGGGTCCAGACCCAGCGTGCGCATGGCGTCGATCTCTTCCTGCACCTTCATCGACCCGATCGAGGCCGTAAAGGCCGACCCGGACCGGCCCGCAACGATGATCGCTGTCAGCAAAATCCCTAGCTCGCGCAGTACTGAGATCGAAATCAGCTCGACCACAAAAATCTCGGCCCCGAACTGTTTCAGCTGAGTGGCCCCCTGAAAGGCCAGAACGACACCGATCAGGAACCCCATCAGGGCGACAATCGGAATGGCTTTGAACCCCACCTCTTCCATCTGAGAGACCAGTGCCGCCTTACGCAGCCGCCATGGCATCACGATGGTCCGGCCCAGCCGGTGCAATGTCAGCCCCAAAAACCCAAGGATGGACAGCGTGTCCTTCCAGCCGCCAACCGTACGGGCGCCGACACTGGCGACCCAATCCACAAAGCTGCGGGGTTCGGCCGGGGTTCCGGGGTCCTCGGGAATGTTGCGCGACACGGTGTCCAACAGGGCAGATTGCGCCGGGTTCAACCCTTTGAACTGCACCTCGGCCCCTGCAGCCCGCGCCCGCTGTGCCAGATCGGCCACCAGCCATGCACCACCAGTGTCCATTGCTTCGACCTCTGACAGGTCGAGCGTGACAGTCCCGCCTTTGGGCTGCACGCTGGCAAAGGCGTGCTCGACACGTTCCAGAGACTGCGTCAGCATCTCGCCCGAAATGCGCAGGCAAAGGCCGTTTGCGTCATCATCCGGGTGTATCATGGGCTGCGTCATGGCCGTATGTGAGGGGAAACCGCGTTGCGCTGCAACGGGTTTTTGCAGATTGCCGGGAAATTGCCCGCGTACAATAGCGGTGGTGTGACAAATTGGGTTCGCCAGCCGGATATTCGATGGTCTACCATAATCATTCCAGCGTTTTCCGGGTGTTACACTGTGATCGGCGCTTACAATGCGACACTATGAAAAGGTTGCCCGAACGCACAAAGCAGGCCAAAGATCGCAGCAGAAACGGTTTTCTGAAATCAGGGTCGATCATATGCAAAAGCCCGGAAATGTTCTGTTTATCATCATTGATCAATTACGGGCCGATTGCCTGAAAGGGGCTTTGGCGGACCATGTCGATCTGCCGAACCTGCGGGCCTTTATGTCCGAGGCGGTGACGTTCGATCGGCATTTCTCGGTCACCAATCCCTGCGGGCCGTCGCGCGCGTCGATTCTGACCGGCCAATATGCGATGAATCACAGGTCTGTTCGGAACGGCACGCCTTTGCGCCACGATGCGCCGACCATCGCCAGCGAGATGCGCAAGGCCGGTTATCTGCCGATGCTGTTCGGGTACACGGACACCTCTGCCGACCCGCGCGCCTATGATGCGGGTGATCCGATCCTGAAATCCTATGAATCTCCGATGGCCGGGTTTCACGAGGTTGTCGAGATGCGGCTTGAGGAATCCTATCCCTGGCGGTCCCACCTGATGCGGCAGGGTTATGAGTTTGGCGAATACTGGGATGTCTTCAAACCGGTCTCGCCAACGGGGGCAACGCCCCGGCTGAACGATCCCGCCCTCTACCGCGCCGAAGACAGCGATACCGCGTTTCTGACCGATGCGTTCCTGAACAGCATGGCTGCCTTCGCGGATCAGAACTGGTTTGCCCATCTGACCTATATCCGGCCGCACCCCCCGCTGGTGGCCCCGGCCCCCTATAACGATATGTACGATCCTGCGGGTCTGCCTCTGCCAACCGCCTTTGAACAGGCCGCAGAAGAACGCGCGCAGCATCCGTTTCATGGGCCCGCAATGGATAAGCAAACCGCGTCGGGTTTTGTGGAAGGGTTTGATCAGGTCGAACCCACGCCGGAAAATCTGCGTACCTTGCGCGCGATCTATTTGGGGCTGGCGACCGAAGTGGATCATCACGTGGGTCGGGTTGTGCAATTCCTGAAAGACAGCGGCCAGTATGATGACACCCTGCTTGTCATCACCGCAGATCACGGAGAGATGCTGGGCGACCATCACATATGGGGCAAAATGTCGGTCTATGACGCCGCCTATCACACGCCGCTGATGATCCGCATGCCCGGCAATCAGGACAGGGCGGGCGCGGTGATCTCGGCCCCGACCGAGTCGATCGACATCACCCCCACAATTCTGGACTGGGCCGGGATTGCGATCCCGAATGCCATGGATGGCCGCTCATTGATCCCCTTGTTGCAAGGGAACCCCCCCGACGATTGGCGCAGCTATTCGTTCAGCGAGCTGGATTTTGGCTCACCGGAAAGGCCAAGCCTCTGGCAACAGGAACTTGGAACCGGCCACAGCGACTCGTGTCTGGGCATTCTGCGTGACGACCGCTTTACACTGGTCGAGTTTGCCGCTGACCTGCCGCCCCTTCTGTTTGATCATCAGGGAAAGGGTGAGCTGGAAAACGTCGCCGCCAACCCCGATTATGCCACCGATCTTGCCCGGCTGGGGCGCAAAATGTTGCGCCACCGAATGCGGAACATGGATCACACCCTGTCGCTGCATTCGATCACCGCGCAGGGGCCGGTGTCGAAACCCCGGTATTGATCGGTACGGGTTGCCATGTGTCGCGCCTTTGCCCTCTACACCTGTGACAGATCAGGTGCTAGGCATATGGGGCAGAGAGGGCGCCTTTGGACATAACCGAACAGCATGTAAAAGAGATGACAACCGCCGGTCTGAACCTGATCGGACAGGCGCTGTCGATCTATGACAGCAAGTTGCGGCTTGTGGTCAGCAACCGGCCGTTCCAAACGATGTTTGACCTGCCCGATGATCTGGTCCGCCCGGGCGCGCTGTTCAAGGACACAATCCGATACCTGGCGGAACGGGGCGAATATGGCACGGATGCCGATGCCGATGAGATCGTCGCCCTGCGGGTGCAACAGGCCCTGACGTTCGAGCCGCACTACATGGAACGTCTGCGCGCAGATGGCCGGGTTATCTCGGTCGAGGGTGCGCCGCTGCCCAAAGGGGGCTGGGTCTCGGTCTATACCGACATCACCAACACCAAACAGGCCGAGGCCCTGCTGCGCGCCCGGTCCGAGGAATTGTCCGGTCAGCTTCTGGACCGCGCCGAAGAGCTTTCGGCCACCAACCGGCAACTGGCAGCCGCCAATGCCGCGCTGGAAGAGGCCAAGCGCCAATTGACCGAGATCGAAGCCCGCACCCGCATGACGACCGAGATGATGCCGGCCCATATCGCCCATCTGGACCGGAACGGGCGGTATGATTATTCGAACCGCAGGCTCAGTTCCGTCATGCCGGGCCGGCCCTCGGACATTCTGGGCATGCATATCTCTCAGGCGCTGGGGGCTTCGGCCTTTACGCGGGTCGAGCCGCATTTGCAGAAGGCTTATGATGGCGAAGCCTCGGTATTCGAATTTACCGAGGATCAGGATTCCCGCCGTCTTCGTGTGTCGTTCTCATCCGATGGAGAGGGCGGGGTGTATGTCCTGTCTGTTGACATCACCGAGGAAACGCAGGCCCGCGTTGCTTTGCAACAGACCCGGCGAAGGGCGATGGCGGCGCAGATGACCAGTGGGATCGCGCATGATTTCTCGAACCTGCTGACAATCATACTGGGCATGCAGTCGCGTCTGGACAAGATGACCCTGCCTGAGGAGGCCCGCGAACTGGTGGCCGCAACCCAACAAACAGCCCGGCGCGGCGGTCAGTTGTTGAACCGGATCGCGGACATGACCGGAAACCGCACCTTTCAGCCCAAGGCGACCGATATGAAAGGCTTGCTGGAGGATTTGCGCATTCTCGCCTCGCCTTCTTTGCCGCGCGGCGTAGGCCTGTCCGTGGTCAATACGTTGCCCGACAAACCCCTGATGCTGGATCCAGGGATGGTACAGGACGCGCTATTGAATTTGGTGCTGAATGCGCGTGACGCCTGTGGTGCAACGGGCCAGATCACGATCAGCGCCCATAAGATTGGTGATATCTGGGTTGAGATCGCGGTTTCAGACACTGGATCGGGGTTTGCCAAAGAAGCCCTGGAAAAGGCGCTGAACCCGTTTTTCACCACCAAGGGCAGCCAGGGATCGGGGCTGGGTCTGCCCATGGTTTACGACACCGTGAAACTGGCGGGCGGCGATCTGAGCCTGCGTAACAACCCCCTCGGTGCAACCGTGGCTATGCGCTTGCCTTACCGTCCGGCCCGCGCGGTCCGGCAGGGTCTTGTTTTGCTGGTCGAGGACAATGAAGACCTGCGGGGACAGTTCCGCGATATGCTGGTAGACATCGGATTTTCGGTGATTGAAGCGACCTCGGCCGACGAGGCGCTGGCCCTGACCGCCGATATTGAGGACATCGCCCTTGTGCTGTCGGACATTCGGTTGGAGGGGCAGGGGACCGGGCTGGACCTGCTGGCACAGCTCAAGCCGGCGCTGCCGCGCGTTCTGATGACCTCATTGCCCTTGTCTGACCCGCTGCACCAGCAGGCGCTGACGCTGGCTCCGGTGCTGCGCAAACCGTTTACCCAAGCGCAGCTTTCTGCCGTCATCCAAGCCGAGGCCGCCTGATGTCCGATCCCCTGGTCACCATTGTCGATGATGAGCCCGAAATCAGACGTGTTCTGACCGATGCGCTGGAGGATGCCGGGTTTCGCACCCAAAGCTTTGCCCGCGCGCGGGAATTCGAAGCGGCGTTAAAACGTGTGACACCCGATGTCTGCCTTGTAGACCTGTCTCTGCCAGACACCGATGGCCTGGCCCTTGTCCACCGTCTGGCGCTTGAACAGGGCGCGGCGGTGATCATTATCTCGGGGCGCGCGCAGGTTCAGGATCGCGTCACGGGGCTGGAACTTGGTGCCGACGATTACATCACCAAGCCGTTCGACCCGGCCGAAGTGGTTGCCCGCATCCGTGCCAGGCTACGTGCGCCACGCATTCAAATGTCACAGTCTGACGTGGCCGGATTCAACGGGTGGACAGCCTATTTCGACAGGTATTTTCTGATTGATGGCACCGGTCAGGAAACACCATTCAGCCACGCGGAAGGCGAAGTATTGCGCCTGTTTCTGGAAAGCCCAAAACGCCTGATCAGTCGCGCCCAGATGCAAGAGGCATTGGGTGGCGCGGCAGGCGAAAGCTTTGACCGGGCGATGGATGTGCGCATTTCGCGTTTGCGCACGAAACTGGGCGAAGACCCCAAGAATCCGCGCCTGATCAAGACAATATACGGGGCCGGGTATATCTTTCTGGGGGATGTCGAGTGGCAATAATGCGCCTATCTTTGGCGAGATAATGAAAGGGTTTCGGTGCCCTCATCCTTAAATTATATCTTGGATACATAATGTTAAGTAGAAAAATTGCCGAAAGCTTAAAGACCTGATGTCAGGGGCGACACAATGCCCTGATTATCTGCGTTCAACCTATGGATTCTTGGGGTGGTCAGGAATAACTAACATCATCACTTCTGATCTATACTTAGCGGTACAGATTGGGATTTCGGTAAAACCATAAAGCTGGCATGCATCGAAACTGCTAAAGGTTTTGGAACGTAATATGATCAAGAAAACCTGGGCCAAATGGAAAAACGGCCATATCGGACGCTTGCTGTTCGAAAGCCTCCGCAGCCAGGGTTGGCTCTACGGCATCTCGATGATCGCCATGGTTGTTGTTGCGGGCACGACGGCGGGCACCGCATGGATGATGGAGAACATCGTCAACGCTATGACCGAGCCGGAAATGCGGTCAAAAGTGGGTTTGATTGCCGCCGCTGTCATGGGGCTGTTCCTTAGCAAAGCGGTCGCATCCTATGTGCAGGGCGTCTTTCTTGCACGGGCCGGGAACCGGATTATCGCCGTTCAGCAAGAGCGCCTTTTTGCCAAGCTGATCAAGCGGGGTGTCGGGTTTTTCTCGCGCAACGAATCCTCGGGGTTGCTGATGCGGGTCACGCAGGGTGCGCAGGCGGCCAGGCGGCTGGTCGATGTCATCGTGACCGGCTTTGTGCGCGACCTGCTGACGTTGGTTGGCCTGATCATCGTCATGGTCTATCAGCAGCCGCTTTTGTCGATACTTTTCTTCGTTGTCGGTCCGGTTGCTCTGGTTAGCGTCCGAATGCTTCTGAAACGTGTCAAGGCGATCATGAAATCCGAGATGATGGCCTTGTCCGAGATCATCAAGGTTCTTCAGGAAACGTCTGGCGGCATCACGATCATCAAGGTTTTCGGCCTTGAAGAACATATGGAAGGCCGCATGAACGGTGCCATCCGCTCGGTCGAAGCCCGCGCGAATTCAATCGCCAAACTGCAGTCGATTGCCAGTCCGTTGATGGAGTGTCTGGCCGGTTTCGCAATCGCGGGGATTCTGATTATCAGCACAATCGGCTTCGGCGGCAGCGAACCGACATCTGCAGGTCAGCTGATGTCTTTTATCACCGCTCTGATGATGGCTTACGAACCTGCAAAACGGCTGTCAAAAATGCGCGTTTCTATTGAGACGACGCTGATTCCGATTGAGATGATGTTCCAGCTTCTGGACGAAGAAGACCCGATGAGGGAAAGCCCCGATGCCAAGTCGCTGGTCACGGATGCAGGCGAGATTCGTCTGCGGGATCTGACCTTTGGTTATACTGAAGGTAAGCCGGTCATCTCGAACATGAACCTGACTTTTGAAGCCGGCAAGACAACCGCGCTTGTCGGACAGTCGGGTGGTGGTAAATCAACGATCTTTGGCCTGATCATGCGGTTCTACGACCCTGTTTCCGGTGCGGTTGAAATCGACGGTCAGGATTTGCTGGGCATTAGCTTTGCCTCGCTGCGTCGAAAGATTTCCTATGTCGGCCAAGAGACCTTTTTGTTCTCTTCAACGGTCATGGACAATTTGCGGTATGCGCGACCGGAGGCCACAGACGAAGAAGTGATGGAGGCAGCGCGCGCAGCACATGCGCATAAGTTCATTGAGAACCTGCCCTACGGGTACAATACACAAGTCGGCGAGAACGGCGCCTTCCTCTCTGGTGGGCAAAAACAAAGGCTCGCCATTGCCCGTGCGATTTTGCGGAAATCTGAAATTCTGCTTTTGGATGAGGCCACAAGCGCGCTTGATGCCGAATCTGAGACTTTGGTCAAAGCGGCCCTGGACCGGTTGACCGAAAACGTGACGACCATCGTGATCGCTCACCGTCTGTCCACTGTGCTTGAGGCGGACAAGATCGTTGTTATTCAGGAAGGCCAGGTTCTGGAAGAGGGCAATCTTGAAACGCTGATCGAAAAGGATGGTGTGTTCCGGCAGTTGTTCGACCATCAGTTCAAACAGCCAGCGAAAGAGGCTGCCGCCCAATCAGGCTAGCAAAGACGGTGGGGCACCCTCATTCACGCAATGCCCTGTCCTTGATTTTGACTACAGGCTGCAGCAGGTAGTCCAGAACCGATTTTCGGCCAGACAGAATATCAACCTCGGCAATCATGCCGGGGATGATTTCAACCGCGACACCATCCGCATCCAGCATCGAGTTGCTGGTCTCGATTTCCACCACAAAGACCTCTTCGTCGTTACGTTCGGATCTTGTGATCGTATCGGCTCCGATCCGCATAATCTGTCCGTTCAGTGCACCGTAGCGTGCGAAATCATAGGCGGTAATCTTGACCTTGACCGCTTGCCCGGCGTGCAAAAAGGCAATGTCTTCAGGGCGCACATAGGCCTCAACCAGTAGCGTATCGTTTAGGGGAACGATCTCGACCAGCTCCTCTCCGCTGCGGGCAAGCCCGCCGATTGTTGTCCGATGCAGGCGGTTGACGATTCCACGAACCGGAGACCGCACCTGTGCCCGGTCGGCCCTGTCGCGAAGCGCTGGCAGAACCGGTTCCAGAGCGGCCAGTTCGGTTGTTGCCAGTGCAAGATCGGTAAGGGCAGCACTGCGAAACCGGCTGCGGGTTGCCCGAATCCGGTCGTCAATTTCGTCCAGACCGGTTTTCAGACGGTTGGTGGCCGCAACGGCGCGGGTTTTGCGCCCTTCCCATTCCGCCTCCCCCCGGCGGAGTGACAGCAAGGTGGTCATGGGCTCCATACGCTTTTCGACCAAAGGCTCCATCATCGCGCGTTCTTCTGCCAAAAGGCTGAGTGTTTCCTCAGCGGTGACGCGTTCGACCAGCCCCTCTTCATATTCCTGCTGCCTTTGCTGCCGTTGACGTTCGAAGATCGCAACTTCGGCATATAGCTCGGCCTGCCGCCCCTGATACAAAGCCGTCTCAGACCGCACGACCTCGGGCGCTCCGGCAATTAATTCCGGTGAAAAGGTCAACTCAGTGCCGGCAATTTCCGCATCCAGCCGTTGTATCCTGGCCATCAGTCCAAAGGCGCGCTGTTGTTCCTGGCTGAACTGACTGTCGATCTGGGTTGTCTCAAACTCCATCAACAGCACGCCCTGATCGACAATCTGCCCCTCACGCACCTCCAGTGACTTCAATACACCGGGTTCTGTCGCTTCGATCACCTGTATGTCCGCCGAAGGCACAATCCGTCCATCCACACGCGTGACATCATCCAATTCCGTCAAATGCGCCCACAGGCCCAAGGCAATCAGACAGGCCGCGATGGCCAGCAACAGCACTGATCCGCGTACTGGCGAGCGCCCCCGCATTTCACGGGCCAGCGTGTTCAGGTCAGGATGCTGCGACATTCAGATGCCCTCTCGCTTTGCGGACGTGCCGTGTCAGTATGCTTTTGGGTCCGTCTGTCGCCACTTGCCCGCCTTCGATCACAATGACCCTGTCGACAAGTTCCAACAGGCTGGTGCGGTGCGTGACAACCACCATAGTCGTGTCCTGGGTCGCTTGTTTGAGCCGTCGGATCACCTCGGCCTCGGTTTTGACATCCATTGCGCTGGTCGGTTCATCCAGCAACAGCACAGGTGGGTGTCCGATCAACGCCCGGGCCATCGCAATAGCCTGCCGTTGCCCGCCCGACAGGCCTTCGCCGCGTTCGGCCAGTTTCAGATCATAGCCCAGGGGATGCTGTGCCACGAAACCTTCAACACCCGAGACCTGTCCCGCGTAGATCAAGTCCTGTTCCCGCGGACGGACGGCCCCGCTGTTGATATTCTCGCGCACAGAGCCCGAGAACAGCCAGATATCCTGTAGGACCGATCCCACATTGCGCCGCAAATCGCCGGGGTCAATCTGGCGGATATCCAGACCATCCAACAGGACGGACCCGGATCGTGGTTCATAAAGCCCAAGCAGCAGCCGGGTTATTGTGCTTTTGCCCGAGCCAATCGGGCCCAGGATCGCCACTTTCTCACCGGGTTCAATCGAGAAAGACACCCCGGACAATGTGTCCTCGGGCTGATCCGGATAGGCGAAGTGTACGTTTTTGAACTCGATACGCCCTTCGATATCTGACCGGCTGATCCAGCTGCGCCCAAAAGGCCTCTCGCTTTCGGCCTGCATCAGCGCGTTCAGGTTGCGATAAGCGCTGCGGGCCTGATTGATCCGGGTCAGCGTCTGCGCCAACTGTCCAAGAGGGGCCAGAGCCCGACCGGTCAACATCACCGACGCAACAAGGGCCCCCATGCTTGCCTCACCGTCAGCGATCAGAAAAACGCCGTAGAATACGATCAGAACCTGAGCGGCCTGCTGCGTGAACCCGGTCAGGTTCAGGGCAAACTGCGTCACCATTCGACTGCGTGCGCCATGCGAGGATTGGCGTTCAATCGCGTCTTCCCAACGGGATTTCATTTGTCTGGCAGCGGCGGTGGTTTTGATCGTTTCAAGACCCGACACAGTCTCGACCAAAACAGATTGTTTGGACTGGCCATCGGCAAAGCTGCGCTCTGCCAAACGCGCCAGAATGGGTTGAACGACGATGCCGGCCAGCAACACTACCGGCACAGCCAGCGCGGGGATCAAGGCCAATGACCCCCCGACGAGGTGGATGACAAACACAAACAACGCGATAAACGGCAGGTCTACCAAAGCGACCAACGTGGCCGAGGTGAAAAACTCTCGCAGTGTTTCAAACTCGCGGACGGTGCTGGCCATGGCTCCGGTCGAACCAGTGCGGGATTTCATCCGGATGTTCAGCACCTGATCGAAAACGCGGCGCCCCATCTGCATGTCAGCTTTTTGCCCGGCGCGGTCGATGAACCCGGCGCGCAGCAATTTCAGGATAAAGTCAAACCCCAGTGCGATGCCGACGCCTGCGGTCAGGGCAATCAGGGACTCGGTGGCCTCGTTTGGGAGCACGCGATCATAGACGACCATTATGAAAATCGATGTGGACAAACCCAACAGGTTTGCCAGTGCGGCGGCCAGAACCACCTGCGTATACGACCACCGGTTTGCAGCCATCGCGGACCAGAACCAATGGCCTGAGGATGGTGTGCCGGCCTCTGCAACATCGCTTTGGTGATTGCGGCGAAACAGAATGGCATAGCCGGAATACGTCTTACCTAGGGTGTCTTCGGGAACGGCGCTAACGCCTTCGCCGAAATTCGGATCGAAAATCAACAACTGGTTGTCTGGAGTTCGGCCGTGGTAAACAACTGCCCCGCCATCCTCCAAAATCAACAGGGAAGGAGCGAGGCTTGCATCAAACTCTCTGAGTTTCTGCTGGCCGTACCCAGCCTGCAAACCAGCCTTTCGCGCCACATCGATTGCATCGCGCAGGGTTAGACTGTCCGTTGCGCCGGTTTGCGCCGAATAAAGCGCCGACAAAGTCAGGGGACAGTCCATCTGCGCCGCAACATGCAACAGGCAGGATTCAAGTGGCGAAAGGGCGGGGCTTTGAACACGTTGCGGGGTCATGGGGTGTCACTCCAGCGTCCGATCGATACACCCAGTAAATCCAGAATGTCACCTGTGAGGCTGAGCGCTGCATAATTGGTCAGAAAGAAGTTTTGTTCCGCCAGGATCAGCCGCTCCTGAGCGTTCACATAGTCACGCTGCGCGTCCAGAATCTCGATCAGGCTGCGTCGGCCTATGGTAAATTGCGCCTGCGCCGCAGCAACGCTGTCTGCATTGGCCTGAACGGCAATCCGGGCTGCGTTCAGACGCACAGCGCCTGCGGTCTGATCGGACCGCACGAATTCCAACTCGCGGCGGATGGCTCGGATGATAGAATCCCTGGCAAATTCCGCTTCTTTCACCCGGGCTTCGGCGGCGGCAATATTGGCGCGGCGTTGGCCGGTGCTGTCAATTTCATAGTTGAGCGACAGATCGACCCCGAAATTTGCGTCATTGTCGTCATCACGGTCGGCGAAAGCTGCAATCTGAACACCGGGCTGACGGCGTGACAGCGCGGCTGCCTGCTCGGCTTTTGCAGTCAGAAGCGCCGCATCGGCGCGCCGAACCTGCGGGCTGTCCAAAACAATCTGACTGTCCGTGCGTGCAAGGTTCGGGGCGGGAACGGGGGCAGGAAGCACGCCGGGTGGGCGGCCGAAAACCTCATGAAACTGGGCTTTTGCGCGATCCAGACGTGCCTTGGCGTCTGCCATCCGGGTCTGTGCGTCGGCCATGCGCGACCGTGCCGTCAACACGTCGGCGGTTGAGCCTGCACCCTGTTCGGATCGCTCTGTGATCTGCTGAACCAGTTCTTCGTGAACGGCGACGTTTTGCGTCAGGATTTGAAGTATCTTTTGCCGGTCAAGCACCAGCACATAGGCTTCGATTGCTGACAAAGCGACAGCCGAAGCCGTTTGCAGCTGCTCTCCACGGCCTTCCAGAACACGGGCTTTGGCTGCGGCCAAGTCATTGGTTGCGGCACCCCCGTCGTAGACGAGTTGCGAGACGCGCAGAAACGGGGTCACATCAGCGGTGTCAGAGTCGATCCTCTCAGACCGCGCATTCACACCGATAGAGACCTGCGGCAGGAACGCCCCTCTGGCCGCGTCCTGATTGGCTTGTGCGATGGTAAGCCGGGTCGCATTTTGTGCGAGATCCGGACTTGTCTCGATCGCCTTGCGAATTTGCTGACCAAACTGGCTTTGTGCAAGTTGGGGGGCAGGTTGACTGGCTCCGGCCCCTATCGACCCACTGGCCAAGGATGTTTCTACGGCGGTCAGGCTCGGTGCCGGTGTACACCCCTGCACAATGGCAATGACAAGAAAAAGCGGTAGAACTCCACATTTGCGATCAAGTTTTAACATAGGTGTTTCACACCCCATAGGTTCCGAAGGAATCGTCGTTCTGAGCATTTGCTACTGCAGAGAGAAAACCGGAAATGTCTGAATTTTCGGTGTATCCCTTCTGTGCAATCTGCTGTTGGGCACGCGCCAGCCACGCAATGTGGGATAGCGAAACCTGATGGGCTTGGAGCAGCGCCAATGCGCCGGTTTCGAACAAATACAGTTTTGCGCTGTCGGGCAGGGCGGCCAATCTCGCATCGTCAAGGCACTGCGTTTTCGGCGGAAGAGCAATTTTGTCATGAGACGCGCAGGGTTTAAGCAGCCCCAATTCCTCGATCTGCGCGCAAAGAGCACGGGTTTGCTGAGCGGCCCAGGCTTGGGCTTGAAAAAACCGTTGTACGCCGCGCAAGGTCGGTGTGAGTTTTCCAGCTGTGTCAAAAAATGCTTCGTCTTGCGGATCGCGGCTCAGCAGCCCTGATGCCTCGTCGATACAAAGCTGGAACTGCGTCGATTTACCGGCAGGATAAGGTAGCGCCCGAAAAGGGTAGCATCGAAGATCAGAGGGCACATACTGCGACAGCCACGATCCATCCGCTGCAACAAAAGGCATGGGCATGTCCGCAGTCAAAGACAACAACGCAACAGGTTCGATGCACGTTCCACGATGCTGAAACACAATAGGAAAAGCTGCTGCGGCTTGCATGACCTCCGGGAGGACGACAGGACACTCCGTTCGGTGCGCTGCAAACCCATAAGAGGTATAACGTTTCCAGTAGAGCGACCCGTGACGCGACTGGCTGACAGGAACCGATTTCATTCTTGCCCCCTGCAGTGGGTGGGGCCGCCGGGGCAGCCCCACTGATCCTTACGCTGTCGCACCGGTTGGGTCGGTGTGCAGGATGTTGTCGGTCGTCAACCCGCTCAGGTCATCCAGCCCGGACAGCTGAGCGACCGTTTCAATCGAGGCTGAGTTCGGCGCGCTATAATCGACCTTGACCAGCACACTGTCGGTCCCGTCTGTGGCGAGGACGTAGATTTCATCGCCAGCCTGTGTTCCGGTCAGGCTTTCAACCGCTGTCTCAATGCTGCTGTCCGACAAATCGCCAAGAACTGTCGTCAAACCAACAACACCGGTGTTTGCACCAATGGCATCCCCCGCAGCCAGTGTTTCCACGCCGGTTCCGTCGCCGCGCAGGTCGGAAACATTAAGGTCGCTGAACAGGATTGCATCTGCCGCTTGGGCTTCGGTCCCCAATGAGAACCCGGTGACCGTGTCAACGCCGTTGGCGGTCGGATCGGCTTCGAACACGACGGTGTCCCGCCCGGCACCAGTCACATCGATGGTGTCGTCACCACCCTGGCCCCGGATAAAGTTGTCAACGTCTGTGGCAACCAAAGTATCGGCGCCGTTGGTTCCGAACTGCACCACACTGTCCCCGCCATCGGCCGTCGTAACGGTCAGTTCAATGGGTTTTGTGGGATCAAGGACTGTCATGTCGAAGGTCAGCATGGGTTGGGTCGGGTCATTGAAGCTTAATCCAAATCCGGCAAAGCGGACGACGGACGCGCTGACTGGGTTCGTCAACAGAGACAGGAAATCTCCGTTGGCAACGTCGGACCCGGTGTCAAACGAAACGACGGATGGGTCAAACCCCAGATCAATATTCAGCGCCAGACCGCCCGAGAAGTCCTGATCAGGATCGGCATAGACCTGAAACGTGACAGTGTTTCCGCTGATCCCTGCCTGGGTGATGACATAAGCGGCGGGCTCATGCGCCGCGTTCTCGTCTGCGGCTGTCAACGGATCGGGCCCGCCCGAAACCGTTGCATCCGCCGCAAAATCCAGGTCATCGCCTGCATCGAAAGAGGAAAAGTTCGATGCGGCAACCGCCAGCGACCAGCTGCCATCTGCGCCAACAGTTGCGGTGCCGACAGGACTTCCGTTCAAGGAAACATCCACAGACTGCCCCGAGCTGAGCCCGATGGATGTGCCGGTTACGGTGACGCCGGACGTTTGCGCATCCGCAATCGAAATTGCGTTGTTTGCCGCGACAGGGTTGATCGACAAAACCGGGCGCAGATCCGTTGTGACAGATGCTGTCGCCGGCGTTGCCGCGTTGCCTGCCTGATCGGTCACACTGGCCTCAACCGTATAGCCCGTGCTGTCGGACAAGGCGCTCAAGTCGGATGAGGGCACCGTTGCGGACCATGTGCCACCAGACGCTGTGCCAGTATAACTCTGACCATTCAATGTGACGGTCACCACTTGCCCATCTTCGGCTGTGGTTGTGCCGGTGACGTTTAGGTCACTGCCCTGTTCGGAAATATCCAGCTCGGCCCCTACCGGCAGCGGATCCAGCGTCACCGTTGGCGCCGTGAAGTCGGTGTTCAGGTTGACGCTGGCCTGAGAGCTATTGCCCGCCGCATCCGTAACCGATGCTTCAACCTCGTAGCTGGTGCCATCTTGCAACGTGGTCAAGTCCATCGCAGGGGCGGTATAGGTCCAACTGCCACCGCTGACTGTCGCCGTTCCGGTGACATCAACAGTGCCATCCGGGCGCGCGATTTCAACTGTGACCACTGTGCCGTCGGCTGCATCAGATGTGCCTGTAACCGTCAGGTCGGTGCCTTGCTCGGCAGCGTTCATCACTGCGCCGTCGGAAACGCCCGTGATGGCCACTGAGGGCGCGGTGAAATCCGTATCAAAACTGGTGGTGGCCTGCGCCGCCGGGTTGCCAGCAGTATCCGAAACATCTGCTGTAACCGCGATTGTGGCGCCATCCGCCAAGACTGCCAAGTCCGCAGCGGGAACGGTCACGGACCAGGCACCACCGGACGCCGTACCTGTATAGGTCTGACCGTCCACCGTGACGGTCACGGTTCGACCGTCCTCTGCCGTTGTGGCACCCGAGATGGACAGGTCCGACCCTTGTTCGAAGGCATTCAGAACCGAGCCGCTAGACAATGTGTCGACGGATACGGTTGGGGCGGTTGCGTCTTTGGCCAGCGCGACACTGGCTTGAGGGGCGGCCAACCCGTCTGTATCCGAGACATCTGCGGTTACGGTGAAGCTGCTGCCGTCGGCCAATGCTGCCAGATCAACCGCAGGCACGGTGACGCTCCACGCGCCGCCCGAGACAGAGCCCGTATAGGTTTGGCCATCCAGGGTCACTGTGACCTGCTGGCCATCCTGCACATTGCTCGTCGTGCCAGCGACAGTCAGGTTCGACCCTGTTTCCGCTGCGTTCAAAACACCACCAACAGACAGAGGCGTTACGGCAATGGAAGGGCCGGTCAGATCAACCGGAACCGAGGCCGCGGCAGGGACCGAGACGTTGCCTGCGGCGTCAGACACAGTGACGCTGACCGCTGCGGGCACACCGGTCGAAAGTCCGCTGAGATCGGCGCTTGGGATGGTGACGCTCCAGGCCCCGCCAGCAGCCGTGGTCGGATAAGTTTGACCGTTGAACGTGACCGTCACCGCCTCGCCATCAGCTGCTGAGGTCGACCCGGTCACAGTAAGATCGCTGCTGACATCGACCAACTCGATAGACCCGCCCGCGACCGGGTCCAGTGACACTGTCGGAGCCGAGAAATCGGTATCAAAGCTGGCACTGGCCTGAGCTGCAGGGTTGCCTGCCTGATCCGTAACATCAGCCGTGACAACGATGGTTGCACCATCGGTCAGAGCTGCCAGATCTGCTGCCGGAACTGTCACGCTCCACTGGCCGCCCGATGCAGTGCCCGTGTAGGTCTGCCCGTTGACTGTTGCGGTAACGGTCTGACCGTTTTCTGCATCTGTCGTCCCTGTAATCGTCAGATCGGTACCCTGTTCAGCGGCATTCATCACCGCACCGTCTGAGAAACCCGAGACTGTCAGGGCCGGAGGAATCGTGTCCACATCAAAGATGATCGCTTCAGAAGACAGCTCCTCACCATCCGCGTCCAGATTGCGAACAGTGACGGTCTGGTCACCCTGGGGGAGGCTGGCGGCTTCGGCTGCGGTCAGCGACACGCTCCAAGATCCGTCGGCAGCCGGGGTGACGATTTTGGTCACGGTTCCAATGGTCACTTCAACCGTTTCGGTCCCATCCGGCGGTGACAGGCTCAACTGCTCACTGCTGAGCGCATTGGTTTGCACATCCGACAGATTGAGCGGCGGATTGCTGGGAACGGGGGGTGGAGGCGGGGGCGGTGGGGTCACGGCCCCGCCCGTGTCCGCGTCATCGCTGTCGCTACCTCCACCGCCGCCACCTCCGGCGGCGGCAGCGGCACCGGCCAAGCCCAGACCGCCCAGAACGGCGCCGGCACTGCCGATACCCCCACCGGCAGCTGCAGCGCCACCTGCCTCAGCCAGACTGAACTGGGCAATCTCAGCCACGGCACCTTCTGCGATCATGATCGCGCCGCTGTCCAGGACCTGTACATTCTCGGCGTCAACGACCAGTTTGCGCCCATCGGCCAGCTTCAACAAAACGTCGCCATTGTCCAACAGCTTGACCGACCTTACCCCGGGGATCGTTTCGGCGAACTGAAAGGCATAAAGCTCTTCAATAGTGGCCTGCGCCAGGGCGGGCAGGGCCAGAAGTGTCGACCCAAGACCGCCTGCGATGCCGCGCCCTGCCCATCGGCGCATCTTTCCGTCGACCCATTTGCGGATTGTCTGCTTACGCTCAAAATCAGACTGATCGGCAGCCAGATGATGTGTGGAGTCATGTTCTTTGGTCATCTTACCCTCACAGGTGGTTTGCGCGTCCGTCTGAGGGGTCCGGGAAGTTTTCATTTGCTTATCCCTTCGGTGTCTCAGGCAGCCGGACCTGAAAAAATTGAGTTAAACTGGGGCTGAACTCCTCGTTTTCTCCACATTCCCGCTTTGGTTTCGAACTGGGCCTCAGATCATCCTGTAGTCGGTGCCGATTTTGGCGTGGGGTGGTTTGATATGAGGCTTCAATTCGAAGGCGTGGTTGCAACAGGGAGCGCAGCGCTCGATTCAGGTATCGGTGATACGGCTTTAAAAACGTTTAATGGCGACACGTATCTCTACAGCCTGTCTGGACCGGGTGGCGGGATCGTGGTTTGGAAACTGGTCGAAGGCGCTGTGCCGCAGCTGCAGGACACCGAGTATTATGCCGGGACGATCACCTTTCAGGTTGGTGATAGTGGCATTCCCGTTTCGCTGGCTGGAGAGGATCAGCTGGTGCTGGATGTGCGCACGGCAGCCGGTCTGGTCGGGTATGAGCTGAACCCAGACGGCACTGTTGGCGCGCTGTCCGAGACCGATTCGCTGGTGGGCGGTGGGGACATCTCGGCGCTAGCCCAGTCCGGCGGCGTTCTGACCCTTGCCCATGAAGCCACTGGGCAGACTGCCTCTTACACGGTGAATGGCGATGGGTCGCTTTCGGTTGTCACTTCGGTGGCGGGCAGGGCAGATTCCATGCAAGTGGTCCAGTCAGGTGGCGCGCAGATCGTGATTGCTGCCGATGCGGCCACAAATGCGATCAACACTTATGCGCTGGATCAGGACACCGGGGCCTTGTCGGCTGTCGACAACAGTGATGCACTGGCCACTTTGGGGATCGCGGCCCCAACGGCGGTCGAAGTGGTTCAGGCTTATGGTCAATCTTGGGTCGTCGTGGCAGGGGCGGGTAGCAACTCTCTGAGCGTGATGGAATTGGGGAGTGACGGGAGTCTGACCGCGACCGACCATGTTCTGGACACGCGCGACACCCGCTTTGAGTCGGTGCAGGATCTGGCCGTGATCGAGGTGAACGGGCAGGTGTTTGTTGTGGCGGGCGGTGGCGATGACGGGATCAGCCTGTTTACACTCACCCCCAACGGGCAATTGGTGCATCAGGACAGCTTTTCCGACACCAATCAAAGCGGTTTGCAGAATGTCGAAACCATCAGCGTGGCCCATGTCGGGGATGAGTTGCAGATCCTCGCCAGCTCGCAACAGGATGCTGGCCTTACGCAACTCAGTGTGACGGTGGGCGATTTAGGGATCGTTCAGGATGGTTTCGGAGATGTGAACGGAACCGCCGAGAACGATATTCTCAGCGGCAGTGTTTTTGACACCACGTTAAAAGGCGGGGCAGGAGACGATATTCTGATCGCGGGTTCAGGCACGACCACGATGAACGGTGGCTCTGGAGCCGACATATTCGTGATGCAATATGGCAGCAATCCAACAACTATCAACGGGTTCGAGGCAGGCGTCGATCGGTTGGATTTGTTCGACTACTTACTGTTGCGCAGCCCTGCGCAGTTGAATTTTATCAGCACGGATCAGGGCGCGCGGATCGAATTCCGGGATGAGGTTGTCATCCTCAATTCCTCGACCGGCGGGTCGCTGACCAGTGCTCAGGTCTTTGGGTCTGAATTTGGGGGGCCAGATCACATTCCGGTGGATTTCAGCGATTTCGGAGGGCAGGCACCTGGAAGTTCGGATGGGGTTCAGGGCGATATCATGATCGACTCGAACACTGCGAACGCGGCCCTGTCAGATGCAGAAATTCAGTTCACCCCAAATGGTGGCGGAACCATCAGCGTCCAGGCGAATGACGAAGGGCGCTTTGACCTGGATTTGCCGTCCGGGTCCTTTGACGGAGAACTGGACGTCATCAAATCCTATTCCACAGCCAGTAATGAGATCACCTCGCTGGACGCGCTTCAGGCCCTGCGCATCGCCGTCGGGCTAGAGCCGACATGGGGTCCAGCAACGCCGGAAAACCTGATCGCGGCGGATATTACCCAGGACGGGGTGGTCAACGCGCTGGACGCGCTGGCGATTCTGCAGGTGGCTGTTGGTTTGCCCTCGGCGCATGATGCCAAATGGGTTTTTCTGGATGCGGATGCCGACTTGTCCGGCATATCGGCGGGTAACGTCAGCTATGACACCGGCGTCGATGTGACGGTGACCGACAATGTACTGACAGCAGATATGACCTCGATCCTGCTGGGCAATCTGGATCAGGTCTGATGCCGCCGCTACTCGCGGAAGGCCCTGTTGAAATAGTCGGCCATGGGCTTGATCAGGTAGGATAGCGGGCTTCGCTCATCTGTCTTGATCATGGTCTCGACCGGCATGCCCGGCAACAGAACCTGACCATTCAGACGTTCGACCTGATTATCCTCGGGCGCAACTTCGGCGCGGTAATAGGTTTGCCCGGTCGCTTCATCCGTGAACGTATCCGCGGACACAGTGACGACGCGCCCTTCAATTTCGGGTGTTTCCCGCTGATTAAAGGCGGGGAACCGCAGGGACACGGGTTGCCCGATATGCAGCTGATCCACATGGATGGCATCGACGCGAGCCGCCACAAGCAAAGGGGTATCCTGCGGCACCACATACATCATCGGCTCGGCCGGTTGGATCACAGACTGCAGCGCAAAAACCTGACTGCCATAGACCGAGCCGCCAACCGGCGCGCGAATGTCCAGCCGCGACAGGCGTACATCAAGAGACAGCCGCCGTTCCGCCAGTTCCGCAATCTGCGTTTGTGCGTCGCGCAGTTCCGTGATCGCTTCTTCGCGCCGCGTGGCGATCAACTCGACAATCTCAATCTCGGTGGCCGCGATCTGACCGGCAAGCCGCGCCACTGCTGCTTCCAGCCGACCGATCTCGCCGGTCAGGCTGGCCTCTTCCCGTTGCAGGGCCGAAACGCGACTGGCAGGCGTCAGGCCCCGATCCAGCAGGCTTTGCTGGTCCTTGAGCTCATTCTGGATCAGATCGACCTGACGGCGCAAAGATACAAGCTGGGCCTTGGTACCATCGATCTCGCTTTCGATCTGCACCCGCTGTTTGCCCAGCTGTTCGATCCGCTGGCTCTGGGTGTCCAGACGTGCCTCGAACAGGCTTTGCTGGCCTTCGATCAGGTCATTGCCGATATTGTCCCGCTCCTGCAGCGCGGCCAGCCGCGTGGCCAGTGTCTCAGCGTCCGCCCCCTCACGCTCGGCCTCCAGGCGAACCCGGCGCGCCAGCAATTCAAACAGCTGAGATTCCACGATGGTTTTTTCCGAGGACAGAAACGTATCGTCCAGACGCACCAGCAAGTCACCTTCGCTGACGGCATCCCCATCGCGGACGTAAATCTCGCCGACCACACCGCCATCGGGATGCTCGACCACCTGCCGGTTGCTCTGAACCTCGATCACGCCGGACGAAACGATGGCCCCGGCCAGACGCGTCTGCACGGCCCAGATGCCAAGCCCGCCGACCAGAATGACCAAGGCCGCAAAGCCGACCAGCGCGGGCAGGGTGATCTGCCATACCGGGCGCGTATCCTGAGCCACTTTATCCTGCATCTTTATTCACCTGACTGAGGCTTCGTTTGATGGCGCTGGCATTTTGCACCATCGTTGCCAGAACTTCATCCCGGCTGCCAGATTTCACCACCTGCCCGTTTTCCACAACCGCCAGATCATCACATTCCGAGATTGCCTGAGGGCGGTGCGTCATGATGATCGCTGACTTTCCTGCGGCCTTCAGCTCTCGGATTGCGGCGTTCAGCGCTTCGGTGCCGTCGGCATCCAGGGCCGAGTTGGGCTCATCCAGAATAAGCATGACCGGATCGCCATACAGCGCACGCGCCAGCGCAATCCGCTGTTTTTGCCCACCTGACAACTGGCTGTCATTGCCTTCCAAAAAGGTATCATAACCCTTGCTCAGTGACAGGATCAGTTCATGCGCGTTGGCTTTGCGGGCGGCGGCCACTACGGCCTGCGCGTCCGGTTCTTCGGACATTCGGGCGATGTTTTCGGCCACAGTGCCATTGAACAGGGTGACCTCCTGCGGGAGGTAGCCGATATGCTGGCCAAGATCGGTTGAATCATATTGGTCCAGTGTCGCACCGCCCAGCCGGATTTCCCCCACGGCTGGTTGCCACAAACCCAACAGGGCCTTGGCCAGCGTCGATTTGCCCGACCCGCTTTTGCCAATCACACCCAGCGCCTTGCCAGGCTCAAGCTGCAGGGACACGTTCCGCAATGTCGGTTTGTCCGCGCCGGGTGGCACAACAGTCAGTCCCTTGGCGGTCAGCCGTGCTTCGGGCACCGGCAACTTGGTGCGCGGTTTTTCTGGCGGCGTTGCGTCCAGAAACCGGTTCAGCGAGGTCCAGGCCGTGCGCGCCTTTTGCACCATACCCCACTGGCCGATGGCCTGTTCAACCGGCGCCAGCGCCCGGCCCAACAGGATCGAGCCTGCAATCATTGCACCCGGGGTCAATTCATTGCGCAACACCAGCCACGCCCCCAGCGCCAGCATGGCCGATTGCAGGAACAGCCGCAGGGACTTGGTCAGCGATGTAAAGCTGCCGGTCCAGTCGCTTGCGGCAATTGTCTGCCGCAACGCATCGGTGCGCTGCCGCTGCCAGCGCTGTGTGATATCCTCTTGCATGCCTTGCGACCGGACAACTTCGGCGGCCTGACGGGCATGTTCCGAAAACGCGTTTGCCTGGGCCGAGGCGCGTTGCGCCGACGATACCTTTTGCTGCGTCATGGCTTGGTTGAGCAGCGCAATCACGATCAGTAACGCTCCACCGCCCACGGCAAGCCAACCCAATAGCGGGTGAAACAGAAAGATTGCGGCCAGAAACAGCGGGGTCCACGGAATGTCCATCACGGCCAGCAGAACCGGCGAGGAACACAGGTTTTGAATCGATTCCAGATCGCGCAACGCCGTGGCTGGGGCAGAGCGCACTTGTGGAAACAAAGAACGGCGCAGGGTCGCGTCAAAAACGCGTTCGTCCAGCTGTGATTGAAACCGGGCACCGAACCGCGCAACGATGCGGCCGCGCGCGTAATCCAGCATCGCCATCAAGCCATACAGCAGCGCCACCAGCAGGAACAGCGCCGTCAGCGTTTCAACCGCGCGCGACCCCAATACTCGGTCGTAGACCTGCAACATGAACAGGGGTCCCGTCAGCATCAACAGGTTGACGAAAATGCTGAACAAAAAGGCCAGACCCAGAAAGGTCAGGCCTTGGTTCCGCACCTTTCGCAGCTCGTGTCGGGGCGGAGGTGTCGTGCTGGTCTGGCTGTTCACGAATGGGGCCTTTGATATCTTTCGGGTTCGAACGCACATGCGTATGTGCTGGAGCGTATCTTAGGGGTGTTGGGCAATACTGAAAATGTAAGATTTGCTGGATCGGCGAAAAGCGACTTGCCGTCAAGGTGCCACCCCGCAGGGCGCTTTGGAATTGGCTATTTGGCGCTTAGGCTGGTCCCAAGTGCGGTGTCGCAGAATGACCTGACCAGACGGGATTCGGACCGGTCATTCAGATGCGCCATGTAGTACCGGGTTTCGATACGGGCGTCCGTGATGGGAATCGCGCGCAGGTTGGGATGCGGGACGAATTCGAAATCGGCGACAAAGCCAATTCCAATGCCTTGTTCTACCGCTTTCCAGATGGCTTCTCGGCTGCCCAGCTCCAGAATGGGGTCGACCTCGATCCCGCGGTTTCGAATTTCGGCCTCAATCGCGGCGCGCGTGGTCGACCCGGCCTCGCGGCGAACGATCTTTTGGCGGTGCAGATCGCTGATTTTTATCCCATCCCTTGAAAAGAAGGGATGGTCGGAATTCACAAAGGCAACCACCTGATGCGTACTATACAGGCGCGTCGTCACACGCGGGTCTGACTGCACCTCGGCCAGGATCGCGACATCGGCCTCGTAGGACAATATGCGCTCGAAACAGCGTTGGGAATTTCCGAACCAGACATCGAGATCAATTGAGGGGTATTTGGATTTGAACGCGACGATCATGTCCGTGGCGTGAAACGGACCCACTGCCGCGATGCTAAGTTGCCCGGCGTGAAACCCGCGAAAGGAATCCAAAAGGGTTTCGGCATCGACCTCAGCCTGATGCAGGCGTGCGGTGATCGTCAGCAGCTCCCGCCCGGCATGGGTCAAGCGCACTTCGCGGCCGACTCGATTGAACAATTGCACATCATACCGGGTTTCAAGGTCTTTGACCTGTGTGGACAGGGTCGGTTGGCTTATATTCAGCTCATGCGCCGCAGCTGAAAAGCCGCGATAGGTTGCAACGGCATGAAAGGATCTGAGTTCGGATTTTAACATAGTGTCAGCATATGGATTGGCCAACTGAAATCAACTGAGACAATACGGGGGTTGCCGAGCCGCTAAGAGCTAATGGTATTCGGCACTATGAAGATCATGGGTCACGCGCGCATAGGCTTGTGCCATTGCTGTCAAGGTATGTGGCGGACACCCGATCTGTTCCAGGCACGAGGCATCGACAACCCTTAGTCGGCCCTCGAACGCCGTCTCGACGGCGTTGTCGACAGGCGTTTTGTCCGCGCCGAGTGTCAATCCATGATAGTGAAATCCCTGACCCGGCGCGGTCTGGCCCAGCTTGGTCCGAACCCCGTGTGCGGCAAGCCAATCCAGGAATAGCGTTAAGCTTTGATCCAACCCCCGATCAAGTACTGGTTCCGCTTCCGTTTGCCCGTTTTTGCCATGGCGATGGAACTGCACCTGCGTTTGCGGGGTCCACAGGCGGATCGGTTGAACGAAGTCAAAAATCCTCCCGACGCGTCGGCCACGCAGGTGGGGTCCCAAACCAAAATTCGCAGTGAGCAGACTGATAGGTGCTTGGGACACTGCATAAACAGAGGCGTATAAATCGCATCTCCCGTCTTCTTTGTGTTTCACGGTCAGAGCATTGAAGTTGCCGTTGTTGGCATAGGTATGCGCGGGCCCCAGAATGCGGTCCAAACGGAAACAGTTGATCGTGTAGGGGGCATGATCCCGAAATCCGATCTCTTCGATTGATGGCAGGCTGCGGCTGAGCGTCGTGGCCGTGCCCAGAACCCCGGCGGCCAAATAAACCCGCCGGGCACAAATCTGGGTTCCTCCACTCAGATCCAGACGCAAACCGCCCGTTTTCAGCTGTACGCGCTGCACGCGATCCGAGAAAACCTCGACGTTTTGTATTTCTTTCAGCCGCTTTTCCACGGCACAGGCCATCGCATTTAGCTGACTGCCCGGGGCATCCCGGGTGCCAACCAAAAGACGCGGGGTGCTGGTCTCAAAAGCGCGTCCAAGATCGCGCTTCTGTGTGCCTCCGATCACCTCGAATTCGGTCTGTAACTCATCGCAGGCATCCTTGTATGCGGCCCATGTTTGCAGAAACGGGCTTTGGCCCCACGGATCATCGCGCTCGTATACCTGAAGCTGTTTGCCCCAGTAATTGGCAAGCCCACCGACCTCTGCAGCCGCATACATTGCGGGGGCATCGCCTGACACTGGCATGCGGTCGGCCAAACAGGCCGGCCTGCGCCTTTCAAAAGCCACGGATTTCACTTTTGCAGGCCCGCCTTGCCAAGGGTCAGGCGTTGCCCCGGTGATCACGGCCAAAGAGCCTGTGAACCCGCGCATCGCGGTCAGGGCGGCATAACCAGTAGGACCGGCACCGATCAGTGCGATATCAAATTCGCGCATGACACGGCAAACCAAAGACGTCGGCAGGGCGGATAGCGTCACCTGGGTTTTGCATCGCAGAAAGAAACCTCCGCCAATACTGCCTCAAAAACTGAGGCCTACACCAAAACGTTAGCACGGATCAGCGACCATTCGAAAAGCAGGTCACTGGCCAGCGTGGAACACAAATAAGATCCTGAAAATAAACCGGATCTCGAAGATGGGCGAGCGTCGCCCGTACCAATAAAGCCTTGCCAGAGGTTACGACGGTCGCCTTGCGCAAATCAAGAACGCGTAATCTCGCCCGCGTAATCTTGCCACTTTTCCAGGCGAGGATCAGCGGACATGTGCGCTGGATCCCGTTGTTGGTGAAACCGCAGCGGTAAGGAATTCCAGTTTCTAGAACTGTGCATTTTGGACACCAACGCGGTGGTTATTTTGTCCCAACGATGTCATCGCGGAAAAAGTCCAACATCGCGTTGGTAGCGTCCAAAACAATTGCTACGTCCGGGCTATGGGATGCGAACTTAAAAAGCTAAAGGCGGTGCTGTAGTCCGGATATTGCAGCGCTTTTACACGGTTTGCTGCTGACAGCGTTGGCTCTTCCGCTGCTGGACAATGAAAAAATGCTCTTTGGAACACTTAGGTGCCGCATTTTCTGGTTGGTGCCATGTGACGACCGACCGTAACCAATTGCTTGCGATCAGTGCAAGCCGCCACAATTGTGTGGTGAGAACGCCTTGTACGCTTGCGGATCAAACTGTTGCGTTCCTTGCAACGCTGATCGCTGTTTTTGACCAATTCTGCTCAGCGGTCTCAAACCCGACCTTATGTGTCACACCACAACCCAAGAGGTGACGCCATGTCAGATCTTCCTCGCATCGTGATCGACATCTGGTCGGACTACGTTTGCCCCTACTGCTATCTTGAATTTCCGGTGCTTGAAGCATTGAAGGCCCAAAGCAATCAGCCGCTTACCGTGAACTGGCACGCGTTTGAACTGCGCCCCTATCCAAACCCAACGCTCGATCCCGATGGCGATTACTAGCACGATGTTTGGCGCCGCTCCGTTTATCCGCTGGCGGAAGAGCGCGGGCTGCCGCTGAAACTGCCGCCGGTCCAACCCTATAGCAGGGATGCGTTGGCCGCCGCCGAATACGCAAGAGAAAAACAGCACTTCGACGCGTTTCACAAAGAGATGTTCAAGGCGTTCTTTGAGGACGGGCGGGATATAGGTTCGCGTGAAGTGATTGAGGACGTGGCCAAGCAGGTGGGTCTTGATCCTGAGGCAGTATCCGGCGCCATCGATAGTGGTGAGTATCGCGCGCGGGTGGATCGTTCGTTGAGTGAAGGTCTTGCCCTTGGTGTCCAAGGCGTTCCGTCGATCTTTCTGACGGACACCGTTACGGGTCGGAAACTGCGACTACCCGGTGCAGCGAACCTGGCGACATTCCAAGCGGGTTTGACCAAACTGAACGTACTTGATCAGCCTGCATGACACATTGCTCGGCGGCACCGTTTTCGTGGTGCCGCCGTGCAGTTCGTGTTTGTCCGGGTATTCGGCCCTGGCGCGGTACTATCCTTCCCCAGTTTCCCAGTAAGGCGGCGCGCCGAAATGGGTACGCAGGTGATCAACGAATGCTGTAACCTTTTTTGATCCTCGCCTGTTGGGCAAATAGACTGCGTGGATCGCCGTATCGGTTTCGCCATGCCCGGCTGTCCAGTCTGGCAAAACCTGGGTCAATCGCCCGGCCTTAAGATCCTCGCCCACCAGCCAGCTGGGCATCATCAAAAGACCGCCCCCGTTGATCGCTGTTTGTCTCAGCATCTCGGAGTTATTGGCAACCATGTTGCCTTTGACCTTCAGGTTCAGGCTTTTTCCATCTTTTTCCATGCGCCAAGTGCGATCTCCATCTGTGAATGCAAAGCAGAGGCAATTGTGGTCTTTCAGGTCGTCCGGGTGCTGTGGGATATCGTGCTCACTCAGATAGTCCGGGCTCGCGCAGATCAGTCGCCGGTGCGGCGCGAGTTTGCGCGCAATCAGGCTGCTGCTGTCGAGCCTGCCGATGCGGATGGCGATATCAATCCGGTCCTCGACCAGGTTGACGAAACCGTCGCTCAGTTGAAAGTCCAGCTCAATCTCGGGGCAACGCCGTATGAACTGGCCTATCGCGGGGGCAACATGCATTGAGCCGAAGACAACTGGCATCGAGATCCTGAGTAACCCACGGGGCGCACCGTCCGTTTCACTGACGCTGCGGTTCGCATCATCAAGAGCGTCCAGAACCAGAATTGTCTGATCCAGATAACGCGCGCCCGTGTCGGTCAGCGTTATACTTCGGGTTGACCGGTTCAAGAGTTGCGTGCCGAGGCTGTCTTCAAGGGAGTTTACTTGCCGTGTGAGAGACGATGTGGCCATCCCCATACGGCGCGCGGCGGGCGCGAAGCCGTCTTCCTCGACCACGGCACGAAAAGCGCGAAGGGCGGCAAAGTAATCCATCTACTTCCCAAGTCATCGTTGCGCGTTACGCAATACTATTGCCGATAATCGCCAGATTATCAACAAACCGCTGCTGGATCATATTCCCTTCAGACGAAGGAATAGGAGCAAGCCCATGTCCACGGAAAAGATTGTCATAGACGTCGCCATCACCTCGGATTTCATTTGTCCGTGGTGCCGCTTTGGTGAGAAGCGGCTTGAGAATGCGCTGGCTATGCTGCCGGACGACATCGAGGTAAACCTTCGCTGGCAGCCCTTCGAACTCAATCCCCGCATGGGTAAAGAGGGAATGAACCGAAAAGTCTATCGGTCGATGAAGTTCGGTTCGTGGGAGCGGAGCCAGTCGCTGGATGCCGGAACCATCGAGGCGGGTCAACCCGACGGAGTCACGTTCAACTACGGTATCATTGAGCGGACGCCTAACACTTTTGCCGCGCATAAGCTGACACATTGGGCAGGCACTCAAGGCAAGCAGTCTGACGTCGCACATCGTATCCTGAAAGCGTACTTTGCCGAAGGCCGTGATATCGGGGATCACGAGGTTCTTGCGGCAATTGCCGCAGAGGCGGGTTTGAGCACGAACGAAGCTCTGGCCTATTTGACAGACGAAACGACCGATACCGAAACGCGGGACTTGCTGAATGCCTCAGTGCGCTCGGGCGTGCGGGGCGTTCCACAATTCGATATCGAAGGCACAATTGTCAGCGGTGCACAGCCGGCGGATGTTTTGGCGCAGGTCATTGAGTTGGCTGCAAGCCAGAAATCAATTGGCAGGCGTGCTGCGAGTTAGTCGCTAGTCTTGCGATATGCGATCTGGGTTGGGCTAGGCTGCACAATCCTCCGTCTATGAGTTTCAAACTCCGTTCTCTGAGTCACGCAACACCAATCGCCCGGCAGTCCCGCCGACACAGAGTGGTGACCCAGGGAACGGTATGGCCGCCGTCAAACCGCAAGGAGGAAGTCGAATGATGTCTCCAGACCCTAAAGCAAACCTAACAAAAGCACCCAAGCCAGAGCGCCAGATCTTTTCCGACAATCTTGTGCCAGCCGGATCCACATCTGACCTGTCCGCTGCCGCGATGATCGCGTGGTCCCCGTTGGAATTGTTTGGTGACCCCGTCTCTTGGCAAAACACGGAGGCGACCCAATGACACGCGCTAATCCAAATTCGTCACATATGGGGTTTTCCCAAACCTTTGTTCCGGGGCAACTGTCGCTTGGGCTGATGATGCCAACCGCGCCCCTGGTGAACGGTGTGCCCAACATGATTGGGCAGTTGGATCAGGCCGCGCGCATCGATGAACTTGGCTTCGCCACGCTCTGGTCCCGCGATGTCCCGTTGTTTGATCCTGACTTTGGTGATGCCGGTCAGATTTATGATCCATGGGTGTGGCTGTCTCAATTGGCCGCGCGGACAAAAACCATCGCGTTGTCGACGGCTGGTATCATTCTTCCGCTAAGACATCCCATTCACGTAGCGAAAGCCTCGACATCATTGGATGTGCTATCCGGCGGCCGCTTCATGCTCGGTGCCGCATCCGGTGACCGGGCAACGGAGTATCCCGCTTTCGGCTTTGATCATACCGGCCGCGGCCCAGCATATAGGGACGGCATCAAGACGATCCGGCACCTGACGGAGCATGGTTTCCCAAGGTTTACTTCTGGGCGCACGTCCTTTGATGGCGGCCTTGATCTGCTTCCTAAGCCGACCGCGCCGCGACTCCCAATCTTTGCGGTCGGCAGCGGGCAACAAAGCGTGCAATGGATCGCAGAACATATGGATGGATGGATCTCCTACCCCCGTGACATTGAAGACCAACGACGCCGCATCGGGTTGTGGCACACCGCCTTGAACCAGCGCGCGCCCGGTATCTTCAAGCCCTTCGCGCAATCTCTCTTCGTCGATCTGACCGACAATCCCCATGCGCCAGCAAGTCCTATCTTTCTTGGCTTCCGCTTCGGGCGGAACCGGTTGATTGAGCATCTGGACAGCCTGAGGAACCTCGGGGTCCATCACGTGATGATCAATTTGCGGCACAGTACGCGACCTGCCTCTGAGGTGATCGAAGAATTGGGTGCAGAGGTTCTGCCGTATTTCCCAACCCACGGCAGCGTTGCAAAAAATGCAAAGATGATATCGGAAACCGCGTAATTATCATGGCTGCCTACATCCAATAGCTTGAATTCAACCCACAGAAACAACGCAAAAGGGTGATTGTTATGTCCAATCGCAAAAGCAGAGCCATTGTCATCGGAGGCTCACTGGGTGGGCTCTTTGCGGGCAACATGCTCAAGAAGGCCGGATGGGAGGTCGATATCTATGAGCGCTCGGCACACGATCTTGACAGTCGGGGCGGCGGAGTGGTGCTGCAACCGGACGTGGTTGAAGTGTTCCGCGAAGCGGGCGTTGATTTCAGCACCATGAGCCTCGGTGTTCCGTCGCAAAACAGGATCGTCTACCGCAAAGATGGCAGTATACGGGATAAGCGTCCTGCGCAACAAATGCAGACGTCGTGGTCTTTGATCTACACAACGATGAAGGGGGTGTTCGGCGATGGGCACTATCACCGGGGCCGGATTCTGGCATCCATTGAGCAGAACGAAGACGCCAAAACCGTGACAGCGATCTTCGAAGATGGGTCCCGCGAGACCGCGGACCTCCTTGTTGGGGCCGATGGGAACGGCTCGACCGTGCGCCAACTGATCTGGCCCAAGGCGCAACCGACTTACGCCGGATATCTTGCGTGGCGCGGTTTGATCCCCGAGGAGGAACTGACTCCAGCCGCCCGAGATGGTCTGGCCGGAGACTTTGGTTTTTCCAACACAGAAGGGTCGCATATTCTGGGCTATCTTGTTCCGGGAGAGAGTAACGCGACAGAGCCCGGCAAGCGGTTCTACAACTGGGTCTGGTATCGCGTCGCGGACCACAACACTCTCCTTAAGATCATGATCGATAAGGACGGAAAACAGCGCGGGTATTCGATGCCCGAGGGAAAGCTGTCAGAAACCTGGAAGGCGCATGTCTATCAAGAGGCCAATGCGCTCTTGCCGAAGCCATTCCGCGAGGTGGTTCTTTCTACTCAGGAACCCTTCGCACAAGCGATCCGGGACCTGACTGTGCCAAACATGGTGCGAGGGCGAGTCATCCTGCTTGGCGACGCAGCTTTTGTCCCCCGGCCGCATACTGCGGCAAGCACGTCCAAAGCAGCGGCGAACGCCCTTGCGCTATATGACGCATTGGTCCGCCACCCTGACGATGTCGACACAGCGCTGCAACGCTGGGAACCCGGCCAGATGATGCTTGGAAAGATGCTGTATCGTCAGGGTACCCAGGCGGGCGACAGCCTTTTGTTTCGCAAAGACATGAGTGAGCGTGTTGGTTAAGACAACCTCCTGAAAGGACTGAGAATTGACTAACATCATCATGTACACAAAGGATGGGAAATAAGCGCCGAGATCAACGAACGCTCCGGACGCAAGACTGCTCTGAAGGTATTCATCGGTAATCATCATGTCGGCAGCTTTGACGATATGGCGGCATTGGAGGTCGCTGGCGATCTTGATTCTTTGTTGGGGTGCGATGCGCACCAAAGCCTACTTGTCGAAACGCATCACAAGGTTGTTGTGATCAGCAGTGGGCTTGCGGGGTGCTCCGCCGCGATCTAAGCGTCGCGCCGGGCTCGAACCTGCGCTGATCAGGGGTCTTTAGGCTGGCGGGTAGCGGAGGTCTCAAAGACTCATTCCGCAGGTGCGCCGCATGAAAATCGTTTTATCTGTTCGTCTGATGACGCAGCGCGGTGGCAGAGATAGCTGCGTCGGCGGAGATTTCCCCAGGTTTGCAATAGGTGAGTTTTGCCTGTTGAGCGTTTCTTGTGCTATCAGGCAAAGAAAAAGTAATGCAGGTTCGCCATGCGACGCGCTTTGAAAACACGATTGAATCAGCTTGGGCCAGGCGCATTGTCGAGGTTGGAGCCTGTCGGCTTTGACAGCAACCGCATGCGCCGCGGGTTGCCGCCCTTGCAGACGCTGATCGCATTTGAAGCCGCTGCACGGTTGCACAGTTTTACTCTGGCAGCCTCAGAATTGAACCTGACACAGCCCGCGGTCAGCCAGCAGGTGAAGCTTCTTGAGCAGAGGCTTGGTGTTCGGCTGTTCCGCCGTTCGAACAACCAGATCAGCCTGACAGAGCAGGGTGAGCAATTTGCCGAAGCTGTCGGTGCGATGTTGGATAACCTCAGTGAAAGCGTTCAGGACCTAGCGCCGGATGCGGGGCGGACCATGCTGACGGTCAGCCTTTTGCCGTCATTCGCCTCTACCTGGTTTGCGGTCCGCGCGGCGCGATTTTTGAAGCTGCATCCGCAGATTGACTTGATTGCCTTATCCACGGTCGCTCGTACGGGTTTTGGTCAAGAAGATGCGGATGTCGCCATTCGCTGGGGGCCTGGAGGCACACCGAATGTCTACGAAGAGAGGCTATTTGGTGAACGTCATATCATGGTGGCTTCGGCTGGTTTGACTGACGAGATTGCAGATGTGAATCGCGTTGGTGACCTGGCTTACCTGCCGTTCTTTCACGACACCAACCACAGTGAATGGCGCACGGTGATCGAACGTAACGGAGGAGATCCCGAAGCGTTTGAGCATGGCGCCTATTTCGGCGACGCCAGCGCGACGTTGGGGGCGATTGCCTTTGGTGGTGGGATTGGCGTTGTCCGGGATATCGTCGCGCAGCATTTTCTGGACAATGGCATGCTGATCGAACTGCCGTTTGAATCGGTGGACGGATCGTTCGCATATCATTTCCTTTGTCCGGAAAGCCGCCTTGAGCAACCGCGCGTACAGGCTTTTCTCAAATGGTTAAGACAAGAGTCACAGGCTGCATAAGAATTCCTTTGGCAATGACCTAGGATTCAACATTTGTAGGTTAGGCTAGGTTGCGAAAGGCTGAGAGAAACACGTTTACCCGGATATTCTCGGAGCCTAATGTCATGGAATTCTCTCTTTTCAATCTGATGACAAAACCGGTTGACGGATCGACGCATGCCGATGTGTTCAACCAGATGCGTACGATGACGCGAATGGTCGATGATGCCGGGTTCGATGTCGCCTGGTTCGCCGAGCATCATTTGTCGAATTACTGCATCTCACCTTCACCGCTGATGACGACCTCGCATATGGCGGGCGTGACCAAACGTATCAAACTGGGGCCTGCGGTGGTGGTGATGCCGTTTTACGAGCCGCTGCGCCTGGTCGAGGATATCTGCCTGACCGATCAGTTGACCGATGGCCGTTTAGTCCTGGGTCTGGGAACAGGATACCAGCCGCGCGAGTTCAAGAAATTCGGCTTTGAAATCAACGATCGATTGATGCGCGGGCTGGAGATCTGGGACTGTATCGAGCAGGGCGTCTATAGTGGTACAATCAACTATCAGGGTCAGCATGTGCGCATCGACGATGCGGCGCTGTCAATTGCTCCGGTGCAGGATCGCATTCGCACCTTTGCTGTGGGCAATGCGCCCGAGATGCGGCAGAAGATGATCGTTTACGGGGCCGAGCCGCTGACCACCCCCGCAATCGGACCAAACTCGATCGTTGCGACGGCGCGGCGGCTGTATTCGGAAACCCGAATGGAGAACGGCCTGAGCGGTGATGACTTCGCCTTTGCTGTGCAACGCTATGTCTACGTTGCCAAGGACAAAGACGATGCGCGGGCGGCGGCTGAGCAGGTTCTGATCCACGCGCGTATGGCCAGCAACATGCGCCGCCCCGAACCGCTGATGAATGGCGCGGATTTGCAAATCGTGCCCTTTGACAATGAACCCAGCCTGGATGAAGTGATGGAACGCGCGATCATTGGCGATGCTGAACATGTTACATCGCGGATTTTAGCCGAGGCGCGGGAGTTTGGCATAACGCATCTTAGTGTGTTCATGCAGATCGCTTCGATCCCATTTGCCAATACCCTGCGGTCGCTCGAACTGTTCTGTGATCAGGTTATGCCGGCAGTCAACGCTGCGCTGGAGGGGGACAAGAAGGCGCTTGCCTCCTGATGTCGGACCTGTTTGCTCTGACCGGCAAGCCAATCCTGATCACCGGTGCGGCGCGTGGATTGGGTGCTGCTATGGCCAAGGCTTGTGCCGATATGGAAGCGCAACTTTGGCTGCAGGATCTGAACGCTGAAGCGGTGGAGGCCACAGCCGCTGATCTCAGGGGGCAGGGGGCAGATGCGCAGGCGGCTGCGTTTGACCTGACGGATTTCAAAGCGTGTCGGGAATGGGTTCAGGATGTTGCGGATAAGGCGGGCAGCATCTGGGGGCTGGTCAACAATGCGGGGATCACCAATCACGGGTACGTCCTTGACCAAACTGTCGAGGACTATCGCAGCATCTACGATCTGCACGTCATGGCCCCCTTTGTGCTGTCGCAGGCAGCGGGCAAGGTAATGCTGGCCAATCCCGGTCCTCAGCGCGGGCGTATCGTCTCGGTCTCTTCAATCGCGGCGACCCATCCCAGACCGGGCATTGGGAACTATGCGTCATCCAAAGCGGCCATTGCCGGGCTGACGCGGTCTTTGGCAGCGGATTTCGGGGCCGACGGTATTTGCGCGAATGCGATTGCGCCGGGATATGTTCTGACCGAAATGAACAAGAAAATCCTGAGCGACAAGGCGTTTGTGCGCCGGATCGAAAACCGGACGCCTGCGGCGCGTTGGGCAGACCCGGCGGAAATCGCGGCGCCGGTGGCCTTCCTGATGTCCGAGGCTGCATCTTACATCAACGGCCAGCTCTTGGCAGTTGATGGCGGAATGAACGCTTTTTTGCAATCGAATGAGGAATAGCGCATGGCGCGTTTGGCTGGAAAAGTCGCTCTGATAACGGGCGCGGGTTCGATGAATGGCGGTATGGGCAATGGCAAGGCGGCGGCCATTCGTCTGGCGCAGGAGGGGGCCGCCATTTGCGCTCTGGACCTGCATATGGACGCTGCCGAAGAGACCTGCGAGATCATACGATCGGAAGGCGGCAAAGCCATTGCGGTGTCCGCGGATGTCACGCATGAGGATCAGGTGCAGGCGGCGGTGTCGCAATGTCTAGGCGCGCTTGGACAGATAGATATCCTGCAAAACAACGTTGGCATCCTGAAAACCGGCGGCGCGATGGACAGCACGGTTGAAGATTGGGACCTGCTTGTTCATGTCAACATGAAAGCCGCCTTTCTTCCGACCAAACACGTCTTGCCGCATTTCGTGGATAGGGGCGCCGGTGTTGTGACAAATATCTCGTCTATCGCCGGGCTGCGCTACCTTGGTACACCCTACATCGGGTACAACGCAACCAAGGGTTCAATCATTTCCTTTACGCGGAACCTGGCGGCTGAGATGGCCCCGCATGGCATACGGGCCAACGCAATCCTGCCGGGCTTTATCGATACGCCGATGGCGCGGGATATCACTGTACAGAATGCGGACGATCCGGACGCGATTGACTGGGGGGCGCTGGATCGCCAGCGCGCGGCCCGTATCCCGTTGGGCCGTGTCGGCACGCCGTGGGATGTTGCCAATGCGGCCGTGTTTTTGGCCAGTGATGAGGCATCTTACATCACGGGCACCGAGATCACTGTTGATGGTGGGGTTTCGTGTCGCGTGTAAGGCGTCGCATCTTGGCCAAGGGCCCGCTGCGAACATCTGAATACTGCGTTGTCCTGTAGCCTGGTCACCTCGGTCCAAGTATCGAAGTGAAGGGGGTATCCCAAGCTGTGCATTGCGTCATGCCGTTTGGTCCGGCGCTGGGTCTGCCACATTCTTGCGTCTGGTACTTCCGCGCAACCGCTCGGACAATTGCTGGAACACTGCGTACAGCACAGGGATCATCAACAGACCAAGGGTGCTGTCAATGATCATGCCCGCAAAGACCGGGTACCCGATCGAAACCCGACCTGCCGCGCCCGCGCCACTGGCCAGCATCAGCGGCAGAACCCCAAGGATAAAGCATAGCCCGGTCATGGTGACAGGACGAAAGCGCATAAATGCGGCCTTGATTGCGGACTCGTCGATAGACAGTCCATCCCGGGCCCGCATGTTATGGGCAAACTCGACAACCATGATGGCCTTTTTCGCGGCCAGCCCGATCAGCAGAACGATACCGATCTGCGCGTAGATGTTGTTGTTGATGTTGGGGATAAACTGCAGCGGTATGAGCGCGCCAAGAACCGCAAAAATCGTCGAGGCCATGATGGCGAGGGGTAATATCCAGTTCTCGTACTGCGCGACCATGAACAGATAGGCAAAGAGCACGGCAAGGGCCAGAATGAACAAGACCAGATCGCCGGCCTCTACCTCTTGCAGGGTGACATCTGTCCATTCAAGGGTGTACCCGTCGGGCAAAGTTTTGGCCGCGACTTCTTCGACCAGAGCAATCCCATCGCCCGAGCTGACACCGGTCTGCAATTGCGCACTGATCGAGGCTGAGTTGAACAGGTTGTAGCGGTATAGGATTTCGGCCCCTAGTTGCGGTTTGACGGTCACGAATGTCCGCAAGGGCAGGGCCGTGCCTGAGGCGTTCTTGACGTAGACACCGTCAATGTCATCCAGAGACTGCCGATGCTGCGCCTCGGCAGACATGACGACCCAATAGACCCTGCCCTCGCGGACAAAATTATTGACGTATAGGGCGCCAAAACTTGCCTGAAGCGCAGTGAAAATATCGCTGACATGCACTTGCAGCGCTTCGGCACGATTCCGATCAATGTCCAGAAAATACTGGGGCGCGTTTGCCGACATCGAACTGTAGGCCTGTTGCACCTGAGGCTCTTTCATAAGCGCCGCGAGTAAGCCATTTTTAACGGCATCAAACTCCTGAACGTTTCGGGACTGCAAATCCAGTAGCTGCGCGGACAGCCCGCCCGCCTGTCCGACACCGGAAATTGCGGGCAATGGGAACACGAACGAGGTCGCCTCGGGCTTTGCCGCGAGAGTGTCGTTCAGCGCGAACATGATGTTGTACCACTGCGTCTCTTTAGATTTCCGTTCGTCCCAGGGATCAAGCAGCATCACCACCATGCCCACGTTGGATTTGTCGCCGGCAATCAGGCTGAACCCCGCAACCGATGTGACCGAGGCCACCCCGGGATGTTGTCTCACCTCTGCGCCAATATCCAGCAGCACCTGTTCGGTCCGTTGCAGCGACGCGCCGTCGGGCAGTGTAACGCTCGCAAACAAGACGCCGTTGTCTTCGGGTGGGATAAAGCCGGTGGGTGTGTTCATGAAAAGATACACGGTTCCCGCAACCACAGCTGCATAGAAGATCAGGCACAGGGTCTTGAACCGCAGTGTCAGTTTGACCAGGACCACATACCAATCCCGGCAGCGGTTGATCGCATCGGGAACGATCCGGGCAAGCCCCGTGGGGTGGCCTGTCTTGCGGCTAAGGAACTGGGCGCACAGAACCGGCCCAAGGGTCAGCGCATTGATCGCTGACAGGGTGAAGGCAAAGGTTATCGTCAGGGCAAACTGAAGATAGATTTTCCCCGTGATGCCGGGGAAAAAGCACACTGGTACGAATACAGCGGCCAGAACAAAAGTGGTCGCGATGATGGGTCGGGTGACCTGTGACATGGCCTTCAGCGTTGCCTCACGCGGGGCAAGCCCGTCCTCCTCCATGATGCGTTCGGTGTTTTCGATGATGATGATTGCGTCGTCGATCACCAATGTGATGGCCAGAACGATGGCAAAAAGGGTGATCATGTTGGCGCTGAACCCAATCAGGTAGATCAGGGCGACGGTTCCCAACAGGGAAACGGGGATTGCAACCGCCGGGATGATCGTAGCGCGGATACTCAGCAGGAACAGGAACGTCACCGCCACGACAATTGTGGCGGTTATCGCCAACGTGGTGATGATCTCTTCGATTGACTGGCGCACCGCGTCGGTTACGTCATACGCAAGGATGTATTCGATATCCTCTGGGAATTGCTTGGCCAATTCTTCCATCTCGGCCTGCACCGCGGTCGAGACATCAATCGCATTGGCCCCGCTTTCCTGAAAAATCGCCAGAATCGCCGAAGGTTGCCCGTTGTAATAGGCAATGGCCGAGTAGTTTTCGGCACCCAGCTCAATCCGTGCAATATCCCTGAGGCGCACAAAAGATCCATCATCCTGTGCCTGAATGATTATGTTCTCAAACTGCTTAGGATCATCCAGCAAACCCTGCGCATCCAACGTGAACTGAAACGCCGTTGTCTCTTCTCCAAATGGGGCAGCACCGATCTGTCCTGCTGCGGCCTCGACATTCTGTCCCTGAATCGCCGAGGCCACGTCAGATGCATCAATGTTCAGTGCAGCCATCTGGTCGGTGTTCAGCCAGACCCGCATGGAATAGTTGAGCGGTCCGAACTGAGTGGCCGCGCCAACTCCGTCAATCCGGCTGAGGGGATCTTGCAGAACATCCGAGGTGTAGTTGCTGAGATAAAGCTGGCTATAGGTTTTCTTGGGAGAAACCAGGTTGATCACCTGCAGCATGTTGCTGTTTTGTTTTGAAGTAGAGATTCCCTGCTGCGTTACGGATTCGGGTAAAAGCGGGGTTGCCAGCGCTACGCGGTTTTGCACGTTGACGGCGGCAATATCGGGGTCGGTATTGATATCAAAGGTGACCGTCAGGGTATATGTTCCCTCGCTGGACGAGGACGACGACATGTAAATCATGCCCTCGACCCCGTTTACCTTTTCCTCGATCGGCGTCGCCACCGCATCCCGGATCAGCGCGGCATTTGCGCCGGGATAGGTGGCAGTGACCTGAATCTGAGGGGGCGCGATAGACGGGAATTCAGCAATCGGCACCAGCCGCGTGGCAATGGCCCCCACCAGGACCATGATCACAGCCAGAACAATGGCAAAGTTGGGACGGTCAATGAAGAATTTGGACAGCATATAAGGGACTACATCCTAGGATTGGCTTTCGGTCGGGGTGACTTTTTCGTCCTCCCTGACCCTTTGCAGCCCCTGCACGATGACCGTGTCACCTGCCTTGAGCCCCGATGACACCACCCAATCGCGCCCGGTTTGCGCACCCAGGGTTATGTCCTGCCGTTTCGCGAAATTGTTGCTGTTCACCACATAGACGAAATGGCCCTTTTGATCCAACTGGATCGCGGTTTGGGGGATCACAACCACGTCCGCGGCATCCGGATTTTCAAACGTGACGGCCACCACCTGCCCGGGGATCAGCAACCCGTCGGGGTTGTCAAAACTGGCCCGTACCTCGATCGTGTCGGTCGCTGCGTCGATCTCGTTGCTGATATAGGTGACCGTGCCGCGCTTGGCGTAGGTCGAACCGTTTGTCAGCTCCAGCCGTACCCCCAGTTTCGATGAGTTCTGTCCGACCAGCCCCTCTTGCCGTTTTTGGATCAAGTCCCGCTCGCTGACATAGAGGCTGACATAGATTGGATCGATGCTGGTAATGGTCGCAAGCACGCCGGAATTCGAACTGACGAGGTTGCCGACATCTACGTTGGATTTCGAGATACGCCCATCAATTGGACTGGTGATCGTAGTATAGCCCAAATTGATTTCTGCCTGTTCCAGCTGTGCCTGGGCTTGTTTCACAGCGGCCAGATTTGCGCCCAGCGTCGCCTCGGACGCGTCGACGGTGGATTGTGGGACATCGTCGCGCTGCAACAGGGCCACCTGGCGTTCGTATTCCACTTGCGCACCTCTTGCGGTGGATTCCGCGCCTTCGACATTGGCGACGGATTGATCAACCTGCGCCTGATAATAATCGCGTTCGATCTCAAAAAGCACATCACCCGCCTGCACCTGCCCGCCTTCGGTAAACTGGCGCGTCTCAAGGGTGCCCTGGACCCGGGCGGTGATATCCACGGTGCTGACCGCCTCGACCCGACCCACATAGGAATCCGTCAGGTCGGACTTTTGAGTCTGCGCCTTTTGCACAACCACACTGGGGGGCGTCGTATTGGATTGCCCCTGTGCCGTTGCGGCCAATACAGAAAGCAAAGCGGTCGCCAAAATGAGCCAAGCCTGTCGCATGAACACCGATCCACCTTTGTATGAGAGCAATTACGTCAAGGGTTGCATTGGATTGACCCTCAGTCAATTGCCTGCCGGCCAAAGCAGAGCTACGCTGGGACCATCTTTTGCGCGTAGCGGTTGCAAATGGGGCAGGGGATTGCCCGAGAGTGCGGGGACTGACCAATTTGGATTTTCCGGCTGGTGATGTGATGGAGGCAGCCATGACGTCCGATGTTTCAAACGAAGAAAGGGCCTTACCGACAGTATGAAGCGCCTCATTCAAATAGCCGGTACTGTTTTGGTCTGTCTGGTTCCAATTGCGCTGGTTTACGCAGCAAGTGTATATGCGTACAGCCGCTACTTTTTCGAAAGCCAGTCAGAGTTGCCAGGCTGGCCAGACAAGGAAGACTTTGGCGATGCGCTTGAATGGCAGAGCGAGTATCCGCAAAAGGTACGCATTCTGGCGATGGATGGTGGTGCTCTTTACGGGTTGGCGGAACTGGAAGTGCTGAAGGCGCTCGAAGAAAAATCCGGAAAGCCTGTTCATGAACTTTTTGACTTTGTGGCGGGATCATCCACGGGGGCAATCATCGCGTCTTTGTTGTTCAGCCCGTCTCAGGATGATGGCCAACCGCTGACCGCAGAGCAGGCGTTGAAGGGCTATGAGGTTTTCGCAAAGGACATTCTGGGCGCACCGTTGTATCATAAGATACTGACCGGCTGGGGGCTGTTCGGCCCCGCCATACCCAACGAAGGCCGTATCCAAGTGTTTGAAGAGGTATTCGGCGTCACGAAGTTCAACGATTTTCTGCGACCGGCCATGTTTCCTTCGTTCTCGCAGAAAGAGAATGGCTTGCGGGTGTTTCGCAATTGGGATGACGTCGAAGGAAACCTCTATTTGCGGTCCCTGGTGACGGCTGTAACCAGTGCACCGGTATACTTCCCGGCAGTCCAATTGTCCGGGGAGCATGCATCGGGTGAGCTTTTGGGCGATGCCGCCATGATTCTGAACGCGCCCGGCGAAATCGCATATCTGCACGCGCGCACCAACCTGCCCAAGCATCAGGAATTCGTTGTCGTGTCGCTTGGCAGTAAACTGCAACAACCGGTCCCGACGGAAACCGCTGAGGGCGGCGGTCTTATCAAATGGTTCCGTCCGCTGATGCACATGGTGTTCAACGGAGAGGCCACAGTCAGCACGCACGCGTTGGAACGGCATGCTGATTTCGAGTCGTCCATCCAGATAGACAGTTATTTTCTGTCACCGGGCACGGTCGCAGGTGTCAACGGATTTAACCCCAAGCAGGAAAACATCATGAAAATCCGGGCGTCAGGACAGCAATATGTCGCGCGGAATTCCGCGCTGATCGATGAAGTTGTTCAAAGGCTGACAAGCCCGCCTGAATAGAAGCCCTTTCCTCAACACTGCGTCTGAAACCGTATTGCGGCAGGCACTGACAACCGGTCGGAAACCGCCTGTTCCGGCAGCTCAACACCGAACCCCGTCATGCGCAATTCTTGCGCGCACCGGCCACTGATCAAATGCTTGCAGATCACTATACGATCAGGGTTGCAGCGGATTGTTGCTATCCCCGACCCCTCGGTCTCAGGTGGGAATCCGGCGTGATGATCTGTTTGAAAGTTGCGCAGAGTGTGACGAACCGGACAGTCAGCTTCCTTTCACGTCGCCGGAAAAGCGCGCGGCGTTTTCTTTGGCAAAGGCGCTGGCATCTGCATCGGCATCCCAGAATTGCGGGTTCGCTTTGGGTATGGTCAACGCCCGTTGAACGGCGGGGCGTGCATCTATCCGGTCAAACCAGGCGTTCAGATGGGGCAAGTCATCGACATTCACCCGGGCCCAGACATAGGCGCGGGCCCACGGGAACAACATCATATCGGCAATGGTGTATTCATTTGCCGCGATCCACTCACGCCCGGCCAGATGGGCGTTCATCACTTCCATCAAGCGGCGGCTTTCATCAACATAGCGGCGGATCGAAAACGGTTCTTCGTGACCATTGGGGGCTGCGATATGATGGAAGTACATCGCCTGCCCCATCATGGGCCCGACATGTCCGGCTTGAAAGAACATCCACTGCATCACCTCGGATCGCTTGACCGGATCAGTTGGCAGGAAGCGGCCATATTTTTCCGCCAGATGCCACAGGATCGCACCGGATTCAAAAATCGCCCGTCCTTCTGCCCGATCTTCAATTGTCGGGATTTTACCGTTGGGGTTCAGCGCCAGATAAGCGGGTGTCTTTTGTTCCTGCTTCGAAAAGTTGATGTGGGTCAGATCATAGGGGATGCCAACCTCTTCCAAGAAAATGACCGGTTTGTAACCGTTCATTGTTCCGGCTGTGTAAAGATGAATATCAGGCTGGGACATGGTCGACCTCTGTAAATGCGGGTTCTAGACACTTCGGGCGCAGCAAGAATTTGTGAGTAGCAGTGAAGAAAATCAACCAGTATACTTTTAGTAACCTATTGTTCAGCGGAAAGGACCATGATGCGCGCGCGGGTTGAAGAGAGTGCAAGAGGGCGCCGGGTGGCCATTGATGTCTGCCACGAACCTTGTGCCATCGAACGGGGTATGCGGATTATTGGCGGCAAGTGGACGGGTTCTATCCTGTGGCACCTGAAAGATGGGCCGGTCCGTTTTAACGATCTTGCGCGGATGATCGGCGGTGCCAGCAAAAAGATGATTTCCGAAAGGTTGAAACAGCTTGAAGATCAGGGGCTGGTTCACCGGCAGGTGATGGATACCGCTCCGGTTTCGGTCGAGTATTCCATCACCGAACTTGGCGGAACGGCGCTTGGCTTTCTTAACGAGCTGCGGAAATGGAGCGAAGAATTGCCGCGCGACCTGAAACGATGACGCAGGTTCAACAGCCGCAATGACAGGAGATAGCTCCCTATTCTGAAGTCAGACGTATCTGGCGATTTCACCGTCAGTTCGGATCATACAAATACCCAATTCCACGCACGGTTCTGATGATTTCCGGCTTTTCAGGATTGGTTTCAAGCTTTCGACGCAGTCTTGAAATCCTGATGTCGATACTGCGGTCGAACGGGTCCCAGGATCGGTCATGCGCCTGTTCCAAAAGCTGGTCCCGGTTCATAACACGCCCTTTGTTTTCGGCAAAAACCTTCAACAAGCTGTATTCCATGGCAGTCAGCTGAACTTCGCTCCCATCTGCTGCAAGCAGCTTTGCAGCGTCTGTGTCGAGCGTGAAATCCCCAAAGCGCGAAGGGGCCCCGTCAGGAGCTTTGACAGGTGCAGCGTCGTTGATTGCCCCACGTCGCAGGATGGCTTTGATACGAGCTTCAAGCTCTCTGAGGTCAACAGGCTTGCCAAGGTAGTCATCGGCGCCCATCTCCAAGCCGATGATCCGGTCCACAACATCGCCTGCCGCCGTCAGCATGATCACCGGTGTCGTGTTTTCGGGGCGCAGGGACCTTAGAATTGAAAGGCCGTCCTCCTTCGGCATGTTGATGTCCATGATCATGACATCCACGGCCTGTGCGGCCAGAATGGACCGCAGTTCTTCGCCACCAGATGCGGCAGACACTTTGTAGCTGCGCTTGCTGAGGTATTCCTGCAGCATTTCGCGCACATCGACCTCATCGTCGCAAACCAGAATATGGGTTTTTTGATTATCCATCTGTCCGGTCCTTCTGGTCTGTAAGCAGCTTTGCGACAAGTGCCCTGAGCTCCGACGGAGAGACCGGTTTTTCCAGAAATGGCAAACCGGACTCCCGCAGCAAACCCAATGAACTCTGACCCATTGTATCGCCGGTGATATAGGCGGTCCGGGTAAGCATATCGGGGAACCGCGTCAGCAACGCTTCGTAAATCTTGCGCCCGTCGACGCCGGGCATGTTCAGGTCGCTCAAAAGGATATCGTATTTCGTTGTCTGCAGGCGATTTAACGCGTCTTCGCCAGAGGTGACGAAATCCACGTGGATCCCCTCTCTTCTAAGGATTTCGGCATTCAGTTCACCGACTTCCGCCTCATCATCCACGACCAGCGCCCTGTGTCTGACAAAGGTCTGCGGGGCTTTGGGGGGGGCGTCATCTGCGCGTTCCTCAGCTTCGGAAACGGGTAGTGTGATCCGAAAGCACGTGCCCTCAGCTTCGGCCTGATCCAGACTGATCTGACCACCATGGGACAGCACGATCCTGTGGCAGAAAGCCAGTCCAATACCGGTGCCATCGCCGACTTCCTTGGTGGTAAAAAAGGGCTCGAAAATGCGCGGGCGAATGGCCTTGGCTATTCCGGGTCCATTATCCCGAACTGAAATCTCAACCATTCCCGTCTCGGGCTTTGATGTCGCCGACAGGGTGATCTGATCTCCTATGCCTTTTGAGGTCATAGCCTGTTCAGCATTGATGATCAGGTTGAGGATGACCTGAGTCAACTGGTCGGCATCACCGGCGATTTGGGGCAGGTGTTCCGGCACGTCTTGCGTGATACGAATTTCGCCGGATGAGTTGCCATAACCTGCCACATCGGCGGCGGTTTCGATCATGCCGGGCACGTCGACCGACTCAATCTTGCTGGGTTGTTGACGTGCCATCGCCAGAAAGGTCTTAACAATTTTTGCGCAGCGCTCCGCCGCATTGCCGATCTTTTCGATCCTGACTGTCAAATCGGGATCTGTGATTTCTTCGCGGAGCATAAGCGCGTGGCCGACAACGACGGAAAGCGGGTTGTTGAGTTCATGAGCGACCCCTGCAAGCAACTCTCCCAAGGCGGACATTTTTTCGTTCTGAAAGACAAGCTCCCGCTGTTTTTCAAGCTCGGCTTCTATCGCCAATTCGTCCGTCAGGTCACGGGTGTTGGAGACGATGACCTCTTCGCCTTTGAACGTTATGAGGCGCGATGAATCCGCGCCCCAGAACGTTCTTCCGTCCACGTCAACAAATTCCATGCGCCGATCTTTTAGAAAACCGGCCTGTCGCAGATCCTTTAGATAACGGTCTCTCTCACTTGGGTCGGCGTAGTAGGACTTTGAATTGTCAGCCTCGCCAAACAGTGCCCGGATTTCAGGGGTCGCGAACAGCACCTTACCAGTTTCTGCGTGGGTCATGTTGATTGCGGCAGGGTAGGCTTCCATTACCTGGCGGATCAGGGCCTCGGCCTCTTTCTGGACAGTCAGGTCAATTATACTGGTGACAATGACCTCTTCCCCTTTGTAGTCGATCAGCTGCGAGGAAATTGAGGCCGGAAAAACCTCACCACCTTTGTTCACCAGGTCGAGCTTATAGTCATGAACATACCCGTCGGCCAAAAGCTGAGTGACAAAGTCTGCACGTTCCTCGGGGTTCAAATAGTGCTCTTTTGCAGACCGGGAGGGCCCGAACAGTTGCAGAGCAGCGGGTGTGCGATACAAAATCTGACCGTCACCAATCCGGGCCATCGTTACAATCGCCGAGCTGGCGTCCAGAACCTTTCGGATCAACAGATCGCCGTCGCGTTCTTCCCGCTCGGCCTTTTTGCGTTCGGTGATGTCTTCGCGCGTGACAACAAACCCCCCCAAAGTGGTGGGGTGCACTGAAACAAGATAGGTCCGGCCATCCGTTTCGGTCAGCTCGAAATCCTGGATAAACTCAATCCCATTGGCCAGCCGGTCGGAAACCCATTGCTGCTCATTGCCGATGGCATCGGCGTAGATGCCCCTGCGGGCGGTTTCACGCATCAGGATTTCCCAATCCAGGCCGGGTTCCAGCAGATCGGCGACACCTTTGTTCATCCGGGCATATTGTTTGTTGAACAAAACCAGACGACGGTCGTCGTCATAAAGCGCAAAGCCTTCTTTTAGGGATTCAATGGCATCGCGCAGAAGGTCGCGCGCCTTCTCGATTTCTTCAAGATCGTTCACCATGCCCATCGTCATCCTGATTTTCTAAGACATCATTGTTTCATTGCGATTTCAAAATTGCCCTCTTGTGTTTCAATTGTTTCAAAAGCTGGCGCATCTTGCCAGCCTCACCCGAAATCATGCCGGTTTTTGAGCTGGATACAGAGTTGTGTGACCTGCTTCACAGAGCAACAACTGAAACATTTTGCGGGGCTTTCAGAAATCACATTGAAACAATGAATGCCCAGTTTCTACCCATCACAAAAGTAATTGGGTAACGAAGATGACTGTTTCATTTAAACCTGCTGAATCGACGAATGCACCGATTGTCGCGTTGCATTCCTCTGCATCAAACGGGGGCCAATGGGCCCGGCTGACCGAAGATCTGGAGGGCCGTTTTGACGTTATTGCCTTTGATCTGCCGGGCTACGGAAACGCCCCGCTGACCGGCGATTACACTCAGAACGGGATGGCCGTTTCGGCGGCTCCGATCATCCGCGAAATCGAGGCGCTTGGACAAGCCGTGCATCTTGTCGGTCATTCCAATGGCGGCGGTGTGGTCATCAAGATCGCGCTGTTGCGCCCCGATCTGGTCAAGAGCCTGACCGTCTATGAACCTGCCTCTTTTCATGTTCTCAGGCAGGACCAACAGATCGGTCAGAATCTGTTCCGCGAAATCCAGCTTTTGTCCGGCGTGGTGACGGCTGCCGCAGCAGACGGCGATCCAGCCGCGGGAATGCAGCGCTTTCTCGACTTCTGGAATGAAGACGGGTTCTGGGCCTCACTTTCTGCGTCGGCCAAGGGCCGTTTTGCGGGGATGATTTCGTCTGTTATGGCCGATTTTGCGAACGGGTTCGCGGAAACCTGGCAACTCTCGGATCTGTCTGCGCTGCGGATGCCTGCGCTGATCATGACAGGGCTGGAGTCGCCAGAGATCGCGCAATACGTATCCGTCGCCATTGCCAAGGCCCTGCCGAACGCCCGGATCGCGCTGTTGCCTGAACTGAGGCATATGGCGCCGGTCTTCCAACCCGATTGGGTCAATTCGAGAATTATCGAACACGTCGCCAGCGTCGAACGGGCCCCCGTCAAAATCAGCTGGCCGGAAAAGACTGCGGCCTGACCCCATTGGGGCACCGCCTCCATCAAAGCATCAACCCCTTTATCAAGAGGACCAAAGACTATGGATATTCAAACAACTGCCAGTTCCCAGCCGGACTTTACGGCGATCAAAGCGAAACAAAACGCGGCCTGGGGGGCCGGGGATTACAGCAAGGTCGGTGTGACCCTGCAGATCACCGGCGAAGAGCTTGCCGAAGCCATGGATATGTCCCCGAACGACAAGGTTCTGGATGTCGCAGCAGGCAATGGGAACGCCACGCTGGCGTTCGCCAGACGGTTTTGCGACGTAACGTCTACGGATTATGTCGAGGCCCTGCTGGATGCCAGCGGCAAGCGCGCAAAAGCCGAAGGTCTGTTTGTAACCTACAAGGTCGCAGACGCGGAAAACCTGCCGTTCGAGGATCAGTCATTCGACGCTGTTGTTTCGACGTTTGGGGTCATGTTTACCCCAAACCAACAACAGTCGGCTGCGGAATTGCAACGGGTTGTAAAGCAGGGTGGCAAGATCGGAATGGCCAATTGGACCCCCGACAGTTTCATCGGACTGCTGTTCAAAACCATCGGCAAGCATGTACCGCCGCCCGCCGGTGTCAACTCTCCGGCTTTGTGGGGCAGTCGTGAATGGATCGGGGATACGTTTGAGGGAACATGCGAGATCGCTTCGTTCAAGCGCAAAAACTTCATGTTCCGCTATCGGTCGGCCGATCATTTTCTGGACTATTTCCGGACATTCTACGGCCCAATGCAGAAAGCCTTTGATGCGCTGGACGCGGCGGGTCAAACATCTCTGCACGATGAAATAATGGCTTTGATCGACAAGTTCGACATCTCGACCAATGGGTCTTTGTGTATTTCGTCCGAGTATGCTGAGATCGTCGCAAAGCGCTGCTGACAAAATGTGCAAGTGCCCAATGCCAACAGGCATTGGGTCACACTGGTATGCACGAGCGGCTCAAAACTGTGGTAAGAGTGAGTGTGTAGGGGGTTTCAACATGGCTGAGCGTACACTTTATGAGAAATACGGTGGGTTTTCGCAGATCAGTAAGATCGTGATCTCGTTCTACGATGCCCTGCTGGACAATGACGAAGTCGGACCGTTCTTTGACGAAGTCGATATGTCAAAGATGGTCGACCACCAGACCAAATTTATTGCGTCGTTGCTTGGCGGTCCTGCCTCATACACCGACAATCAATTGCGGCAACTGCATTCGCATCTGGACATTTCACACGCGCATTTTGACGAACTTGAAGCGGTGTTGCGGGATGCGCTGGAGAAACACAGCGTTGCCGACGAAGACGTCGCGGTCGTTGTTGCGGAATTCGGAAAACGTCGTCCCCTGATTGTTAGGTAAATCATGACCATCGAAGCAATTAACGAACAGCTGCTGCGCGCAATCGGTGTGGGGGTGGCGCTGCTGGACCGCAAGTCGTTGCAGTTTGGTTTCCGCAACGACACATTCGACGAATGGTTCAGCGCCGAGGACCAATCCGATCATCTGCTGCAGGTCTTTCCCGATTTGGATGTGACTGCGGTTCAGCACAGCCTGTCCGAAAAACAGCGCTATACGTCTGAAATCAGTTTCAAGAAAAAACGCCGAACGCTTGTGATCGCCCTGGACTTTACCGTTGCGCATGATGACGTGCTGGTTCTTGTCTGCCAGAACATCACACGCATCAAAGAGCTGGAGTCCATGATCGATTCATATTCGATGATGGTTGAACGCAACACGCGTGAGTTGAAGCGGGAAAAAGAGCAGGTAGAGAAGCTGCTTTTGAACCTCATGCCAAGATCGGTCTACGAGGAATACAAAACCTTTGGCGTGGTAACGCCGCAGCTTTACGATCCGGTTTCGGTGCTGATGTTGGATTTCGTCGGCTTCACCGAGATGGTCGCCTCGCAGGACCCAAGTGTCACCGTAACCGAACTGAATGATATTTACAGCGCCTTCGACCGCATCGGCGAGCAATTTGGCTGCGAGCGGATCAAAACGATCGGCGATGCCTATATCACCGTTGCGGGCCTGCCTGATCCAACCCCCGATCACGCCAAGGCAATTGCCAATACAGCCATACGGTTCGTGCGCTATCTGAACCGCCGTAACCTCAGCCATCCGCATCAGTGGCGCTGTAGAATTGGGTTGGCGTCCGGTTCTGTGGTCGGCTCGGTCGTTGGGATTCAGAAATATGTCTACGATATCTTCGGGCCCGCCGTTAACCTGGCCTCGCGGCTGCAAGAGTTCTCTGAGCCGATGCAAATAACGGTTCAGGATGAAGTCGCGCAGGTTCTCAAGGAACAGTTAGACCTGGAGGAGCTTGGACCAAGAGACATCCGGGGGTTCAGGACGCAGGATGTTTGGCGCCTTTCAGACAAGTATTGAACACCTGATCTGCAGAACTTTCCGGGCGCAGATTTACTCTGGTGGGCGGCTCACGCTGTTGCGCGAAACGATCCCATGTTCCAGAAAAACGGCCGTGGCGGGGGCTTCGCCGCTCTCCATAAGCTCCAGCAACATCTCCATCGCACGTTGTCCGATCAGATTGCGCGCCTGATGCACCGTTGTCAGTTCGGGTTGAAAAATGCGGGAAAAGGGCACGTCGTCGAAACCCATTACAGATATCTGTTCGGGGACTGCGTAGCCCATTTGTTGCAGACTGCGGATGACGCCCATCGCGGATTCATCATTTGCGCAGAAAGCGGCCGTGGTGCCGGGCCAATTGCCGATCAGTTCTTTTGCTGCCCTCTCTCCGTCCGCATAGGTAAAGCCGCCGGGAATACTCTGGATACAGTCGGTCAGACCGGCCTGTGTCATAGCTTGAACGTACCCGGCAAGCCTGTCGCTGGTCAGAGTGTTATCTTCGGGCCCGGTGATGTGGGCGATTGCCCGGTGGCCCTGAGAGATCAGAAACTGGGTGGCATCGAAGGCTGCTTTGCGGTTGTCCGTGCCCACATGCGGATAGCCTGAACCCTCCAGTCGCTCTGATATCGAAACAGCGGGGGTCCCTTCGGGCAAAATCCCCTTAGGGGGGGCAGTTCCGTTCAGGATCAATGCCCCATCCGCGCGTCCGTTGCGCAAGTTCTCAAGGATCTTGGCATAGCGCGTTTCATCGCCATTCGTGTTGCCGATCAGGATCGTCAGATTGGCGCGGGTCGCAACCTCTTCGATGCCCGAAAGGATTTTGGAAAAGAAGGGGTTGGAAATATCCGGCAGGACGACAAGAACGGTGCCCGAGCGGTTACGCCGCAGCATCTGGGCCGCTGTGTTGACGCTGTAGCCTGTTTCCACAACCGCCGCGAACACCGAGTCGCGTGTTTTTTTCGAAACGATGTCAGGTGATTGCAAGGCCCGGCTGACCGTAGCGGTCGAGACCCCGGCAACCCGGGCAACGTCCCGAACCGTGGGCCGTTTATTCGTACTTCTTGTCATACCTGCGGTTATAGCAGCGCGAATTGTGAAATGTAATCCTTTACATTGAAAATGAAAACGATTACATAAAAGTGAACAGGAAAGGCTTGATCACCTTGGGAGGGGAAATGAAGCTGGGTGTGAACCTGCTTTGTGTCGGTGGCCTGATCGGCGAAGCGCAGCTGGAGTTCTGCAAGCTCGCAGCCGAGGCGGGGTATGATGGCGTGGAGATTCCCGTGCTCGAAGGGTCGGTCGACCACTATGCGTGGCTGGCTGCACAGTTGGACGCTCTTGGCCTGGAACGAACCTGTACCGCGATCACCCCCGACCCAAAGGCGGACCCCACAAGTGCCGACCCAGAGGTCCGGGCGGGAGGCATCGCGCATCTGGACTGGATACTGGAATGCGCGACAGCATTGGGTGCCCAGACCATTGGCGGACCCTTTCATGCGCCGATCGGGCATTTTACCGGCAGCGGACCAACTGTTGATGAATGGAAACGCGGGGCAGAGGCGCATTTCCGGATGGCGGAAAAAGCGCAAGCGCGCGGCATGCTTCTGGCGTTAGAGCCGCTCAATCGTTTTGAAACTCATTTCCTGAATACGGCGGCACAGGCCGCGCAGTATTGTGAGATGGTCGATCACCCGGCGTTTGGGATTATGTACGACACGTTCCACGCGCATATCGAGGAAAAAGACGAGGCGCAGGCGATTGCTGCGCTCGCGGGCAAGATCAACGTTCTGCACGTCTCGGAAAATGACCGTGGGACGCCCGGAACCGGCCAGATTGATTTTGATACGGTTTTCGCGGCGGTCAAAAAGACTGGTTTCGATGGCTGGGTGGTGATGGAGGCATTTGGCGCTGGTGTTCCTGAACTTGCTGCTGCCACACGTATCTGGCGTCCGATGTTCGAAGATCATCCGCAACTGTTCCACGATAGCGCCACGTTCATTCGCAAGGGATGGGCACAGGCATGAGTGGCGATGTCATCTTTGAGATGAAGGGGATCACCAAGGTTTTTCCGGGGATCAAGGCGTTGGACGCGGTCAGTTTTTCTGCGCGATCAGGCGAGGTTCACGCGCTGGTCGGCGAAAATGGGGCGGGCAAATCCACGCTGATGAAAGTGCTCTCCGGGGTCTATCAGGCGGAAGAAGGCGACATCATTCTGCGCGGTCAAAAGGTCCGGTTTGCACACCCGCTTGAATCGCTCGCGCAGGGCGTCAGCGTGATTTATCAGGAATTCTCGCTGCTGCCTGACCGGACGGTGGCCGAGAATATCTTCCTGGGCCGCGAACCCACGCGCCGTTTCGGATTGCTGGATACCGAAAAGATGCGGCGCGATACCCAAAGCGTGCTGGCGTTGTTTGGAAACCGCCATCGGTTTGGGCCCGACACTCTGGTCAGCGATCTGGATGTTGCGCAACAGCAAATGGTCGAGATTGCCAAGGCGTTGTCGCTGAACGCGCAGGTCATCGTTATGGACGAACCGACAGCCGCGCTTAACGACACGGAATGCGAGCTGCTGTTCCAATTGGTCGACGATCTGCGTGGGCAGGGGCGTTCGATCGTCTACATCACCCATCGCATGCGCGAAATCCGTCGTCTGGCGGATCGTGTCACAGTGATCAAGGACGGCAAGGTCGCGGCGGCGTTCGATGATGTCCCTGAAACCGGCCAGATTGTCGAAGCCATGGTCGGGCGTGACATCGGGCATTTCTATCCTGAACCTGCCAGCGCAGAAGAGGTTGGCGAGGCCGTATTGACCGTGCGCGGCGGTTGCAACGACAGGCTGATCGACATCGACCTTGATCTGCGCGCAGGTCAAATCACCGGGTTCGCTGGTGTTCAGGGTGCGGGCCGTACCGCGTTGGCGCTTGCCCTGTTCGGAGCGGAACCGTTTGTGAAAGGTGCAGTCTCGGTTGAGGGCGAAGGCGTCACGTTGGCGAACCCGCGTAGCGCAGCCAAGGCAGGGATTGCCATGCTTCCGGGTGATCGCAAGGCCGAAGGGCTGATGCTGATGCAATCTGTGCGCGACAATGGCATGATCTCGGCCCGCGCCTTTTCGGCCGCGACGGGTGCGCCAGACAAAACGCCGATTTCCACTCTGGATCAGATGGATGCGCTTTTTGACACCTTTGACCTTCGGGCGGCAAATTACGGTGTTGAAATTCAATCCCTGTCCGGCGGTAACCAGCAAAAGGCTATTGTCGCGCGCTGGCTGTCGTTGTCGCCGAAAGTCCTGATCTTTGTCGAACCAACCCGGGGGATCGACGTCAATACCAAGGCCGGTATCTACGCCCAAATGCGCAAACTGGCGCAAGAGGGCGCCGCAGTTATGGCTATCTCGTCCGATCTGCCCGAGGTGCTGGGCATCTCGGATCGGGTCTTGGTGATGAGCGACGGAAAAATCGTGGCCGAGTTTGGATATGGTGCCAGCGAAGCCGAAGTGATGCATGCGGCGACTGAAGCCCATCTTGAACTGGAGGGCGCATGAGACGGCCCCGCAATCTTGCCGCGCTGGCCCCGTTCTTGCTGTTGCTGGTCGCCATGGCGACTTATGTCGCCGTTGCGGTCGCCACTGGGCAAACTCAATACCTGACCGCTGAGAACCTGCTGGGTCTGCTGGGGCGATCGATTGCGCTGGGGATCACGGCCATTGGCCAGACTTTCGCCATTCTGATTGCCTCGATCGATCTGAGCGTGGCGAACCTGATTTCGGTCTCGGCGGTGCTGGCCTCGTCCATCATGTCGGGCGATCCGGCAATGATGTTGCCTGCGGTTGCGGCTGTGCTGGCCGTGGGGGTTGTGGTCGGCCTGATCAATGGGCTGGTCATCACCCAGTTCGAGGTCAATCCGCTGATCGCAACGCTGGGCATGGCCCTGATCCTGCAAGGGTTGCTGAGCGCCACGTTCAACAATTTCGCCGGCGAAGTGCCGGAAGAGTTTCAGGTCTTCGCCTATGGTCAGATTGGGGGCGTTTCGATCAGCCTTATCTTCCTGATTGCGCTGACCGTGGCGGCCTGGGTGTTTCTGCGTTTCACTCGTGCCGGGTCCAACATCTATTCGGTCGGCGGCAATCCGGATGCGGCCAAACTGGCCGGAATGCGTACCACGCGCGTGGTCATCATGGCACATGTGATTTGCTCGGTCTGCGCCAGCATCGCGGGGCTCTATCTGGCCAGCCGGTTGCGTTCAGGCGCGCCGTGGATCGGGCGGGATGGTGTTTATGATCTGGAATCCATCGCTGTGGTTGTCATTGGCGGCACCGCCCTGTCCGGCGGGCGCGGAGGGGTCTGGGGCACCCTGATGGGGGTGATGATCTTTTCGCTGATCGACTCGATCTTCAACATCGCGGGAGTGGACGCCTTCGCCAAACAGATCCTGCGCGGGGTCATCATCGTGGCCGCTGTCGCCGTCTATGCGGTGCGCAGCCGGAGGATCGAGGCATGATGGCTCGTATAAAACAGATCAACCCGGTCTTTCTGGTGCTGGCGCTGCTGTTCGTGGCGATTGCAATCCTGTCACCCTATTTCCTGCAACCGACCGGGTACATGAACTTCCTCAAACGCGCGGCCCCGATTGCGATCCTGGCGGTGGGGCAGCTTTACGTCATCAACTCGGGCGGGTTCGACCTGTCGGCGGGGGCGCTGGTGACATTGACGGTGATCGGCAGCTCGATCCTGCTGGATGGGGATGCAAGTGCGACATGGTGGGTGATCCTCGTCATGCTGGGCGCAGGCGTGATCGTGGGAACGGTGAACGCGCTGGTGGTGTCCTGGCTGAAGGTGCCGTCGATTATCGCCACGCTGGGGATGATGATTACCCTCAGCGGGATTGCCCTGACGTGGTCGGGCGGGGCTCCGCGTGGATACCTGCCCGAGAACTTCCGGTTCTTCGGGCGTTACCTCATCAAGGACATGCCGCTGGTCAAAATCCTGCCGGTTGCGGTGATTGTCATGATCGTGGTCTGCGCCGCGATGTGGTGGCTGATGCACCGCACCAATTATGGCAAACGCCTGATCGCCATGGGCGATAATCCCAAAGCGGCCTTGCTGGCCGGAGTCCCACTCACGGAAACTCGGATTGTCGCTTTTGTCATGTCGTCGGTCTCGGCGGTCATCGCCGGGATATTGCTAGGCGGATTTGCAGGAGTGTCCACCGATGTGGGCGTGGGGCTGGAATTGCAGGCCATCACCGCCGCCGTCATCGGTGGCGCGCAATTGCTGGGCGGGCGCGGCACCGTGGGGGCCACGATTGCAGGCGCGCTGGTTTTGCAGGCGATGTTCACGCTGCTCAACATTTTGGGCTTTCCCAAACCCACCCGTGACGTGGTGCAGGGACTGATTTTGATCTCGGCGGTGGTGATCGCCGGATACCGACGACGCCGATCCGGGGGATAGGCGCCCAATAACTTTTCAGAGGAGGAAACGAAATGATTAAAATAATGACAGCAACCGCGCTGACGGCGCTTGTGGTCGCTCTGCCCGCGCAGGCGCAGAATTTCGATGACCCGGTCGAATTTGCCAAGCAAAAGGACATGCTGGGCGCAGCCGCCAATGGCGATGCGTCAACCCCTTGGCTGCAGCACTATGGCGACGTGATGGCCGATACCTCGGGCTTCAAGAAAGACGGCCCGCACACGATCTGCTTCTCGAACGCGGGTGTGAACAACCCGTGGCGCGTGGTCGGCTGGAACACCATGCAGGCCGAGGTCGAACAGCATGACAGTATCGCCGAGTTCGTGGTGACCGATGCCGAAGGTTCGGACGACAAGCAGATTGCCGATATCGAGGATCTGCTGGCCGGTGGCACCTGTGACGCCCTGATCGTGTCCCCCAACACGACCGCAGCCCTGACCCCCGCTGTGGAAAAAGCCTGTGAACAGCTGCCGGTTATTGTATTTGACCGCGGCGTGAATACCGATTGCCCGGTCACGTTCATCAAGCCCGTCGGTGGCTATGGCTTTGGCATCCAGTCCGGTGAGTTCATTGCGGCCAACGCCCCCGAGGGATCGGACGTGCTGATGCTGCGCATCCTGCCCGGAGTGGACGTTCTGGAAACCCGCTACTCTGCCGCGAAACGCATTCTGGAAGAGGCCGGTCTGAACATCGTCGGTGCGGAATTCACCGATGGCGACCGCGCCAAGACCAAGGCGATTGTCGAGGACTATATCCAGCGCGGCAACCAGTTGGGCGCGGTCTGGATGGACGCGGGCGCAACCTCGGTCGCGGCGATCGAGGCGTTCGAGGATATGGGGCTGGACGTGCCGATTGTCACCGGCGAAGACCAGCAGGATTTCCTGCAGAAATGGCAGGAGATCGGCCTGAACACCATCGCGCCGACCTATCCGACCTATCAGTGGCGCACGCCCATTCTGGCGGCTTTGAAGGTTCTGGATGGCGAGGTGATCCCCGGCCCGGAATGGAACCTGCCGCAACCGGCGATCACCAATGACAATCTGGCGGATTTCGTGAACCCGTCGATGCCGCCGCTGCACTATGCGGGTTGCGGCTGTGAAGACATGCCGGGTTACCCCGAGCGTTGGGGCGGCAAGTAATCAACTGACCCCGTCAGGCCCCGGTCGGGGCCTGACATCCATGTTTTTCAAGGGAGGCTGATATGCCGGGTGCGATCAAAGGGCCGGGGTTATTTCTGGCGCAGTTTGCGGATGACGCCGCTCCGTTCAATTCACTGGGCTCGATTGCAGAATGGGCTGCGGGTCTTGGGTACAAGGCCGTTCAGATCCCGACCTTTGACGGGCGGTTGTTCGATCTGGATAAGGTCGCCGACAGCCAGACCTATTGCGATGAGATCACCGGCATATGCCGCGAAGCAGGCGTTGAGGTCAGCGAACTGTCGACCCACTTGCAGGGCCAGCTGGTCGCCGTTCACCCCGCCTATGATCAGGCTTTTGATGCCTTCGCACCCGAGACCGTGCACGGCAACCCGAAGGCGCGGCAGGAGTGGGCCGTGGATCAGGTCAAAAAAGCCGCCATCGCCGCCCGGCGCATGGGGCTGGACACCACGGTCAGCTTCACCGGTTCGTTGGCCTTTCCCTATCTCTACCCCTGGCCGCAGCGCCCGCAGGGCTTGATCGAAGAGGCGTTCACCGAACTCGCCCGCCGCTGGAAGCCGATCTTTGACGCCTATGCCGAACAAGGCGTCGCAATCGGGTTCGAAATCCATCCCGGAGAGGATGTGTTCGACGGGGCCACCTTCGAGATGTTCCTTGATGCCGTAGACGGACATGAGGCCTGCCGGATCAATTACGATCCTTCGCATTTCCTGCTGCAACAGATGGACTATCTGGAATTCATCGACCTCTATCACGACCGCATCTGCGCCTTTCACGTCAAGGACGCCGAATTTAACCCGACTGGGCGGCAAGGGGTCTATTCCGGCTATCAGGGCTGGACCAACCGGGCCGGGCGCTTCCGCAGCCTCGGCGACGGACAGGTGGATTTAAGCGCAATCTTTTCGAAGCTGACGCAGTACGGATATGACAGCTGGGCGGTGCTGGAATGGGAATGCTGCCTAAAGTCCCCCGAACAAGGGGCGGCTGAGGGCGCGCCGTTTATTGCGCGCCATATCATTGAAACCACGGACAAGGCCTTTGACGATTTCGCAGGCGGCGAAGTGGATCAGGCCATGATCCGATCCATGCTGGGGCTGAGCCAATGACACCTTTGAAACTGGGCATGGTCGGGGGCGGGCAAGGGGCCTTTATCGGAGCGGTCCACCGCATCGCCGCCCGGCTGGATGGGCAATGGCACCTGGTGGCGGGGGCGCTGTCGTCCGACCCACAGCGGGCCGAAGCCTCGGCACAAGAGTTGGGGATCGAACGATCCTATTCCGATTTCCGCCAGATGGCGCAGGCCGAGGCTGCCCGCGACGACGGGATCGACGCGGTGGCCATAGTGACGCCCAACCACATGCACGCGGACCCGGCCATCGCGTTTCTTGAGGCCGGGATCCACGTCATCTGTGACAAGCCACTGGCCGCCACACCCGAGGATGCCGCGCGGATCAAGGCCGCAGCCGAGGCGTCGTCCGCGCATTTCATCCTGACGCACAATTACACCGGCTATCCGATGATCCGGCAGGCGCGCGCGATGGTGCAGGCGGGCGAATTGGGCAAGCTGCGTCTGGTGCAGGTGGAATACGCGCAGGATTGGCTGACGGAACCCGCCACTTCCGACAACAAACAGGCCGACTGGCGCACCGATCCGGCGCGGTCGGGGGCCGGGGCCATCGGCGATATCGGCACCCACGCCTTCAATCTGGCGCATTTCGTGACGGGCCAGGTGCCTTCGCATCTGGCGGCAGATCTGTCCAGCATGGTGCCGGGCCGTCTGGTCGATGACAACGCCCATATCCTGCTGCGCTATGCCAGCGGCGCGCGGGGGATGCTGTGGGCCAGTCAGGTGGCGGTGGGCAACGAAAACAGCCTGCGCTTGCGGGTTTACGGCGACAAGGGCGGGCTGGAATGGGCGCAGGAACATCCCAACCACATGCAGTTCACCCGGTTCGGAGAGCCCAGCCAAATCCTAACCCGGGGGTCGGCGGTTACAACTGAAACATCCCGCGCCGCCACACGTGTGCCTCCGGGCCACCCCGAGGGCTATCTGGAAGGCTTCGCCACGCTCTACGCGGATGCGGCAGCGCTGATCCGGGGGGAGTACCCTCCCCAAATGCTGCTGCCGGGATTAGGCGACGGCCTGCTGGGGATGGCTTTTATCGCAACCACACTCACATCCGACAAAAGCAACGGGCAGTGGCAGGCCATAGGGTAAAGGCCGTGGATGCCCCAACGGCATCGCGTCATGCCAATATGCCTGCGCGTGTAATGCGATCTTTTTTGCACTTGATCATCACATTGCTAGCCGGGTTCGTCTCGTTACCTCGGGCCACCAATTGAAGACCAAATGGTGCGTTTTCGGGTTGCAAAGGCCGTACCGAAATCTTCACCGATCAGCAAAAGCACCGGCACGATGAACAGCGTGATCAAAGTTGCAAATAACATGCCGTAAGCGATTGAAACTGCAGCTGGGATTAGGAATTGCGCCTGTTCTGATGTCTCCCACAATAATGGTGCCAGACCCAGAAAAGTTGTGAGGCTGGTCAGTATCACTGCGCGAAACCGTCGCGTTCCCGTATCAATCAAGGCGCCGGAAATAGTGGTACTGACTTGCCGTCTTTTATTGTAGGTTGAAACCAGCAGCAGGCCATTGTTCACGATCACCCCGCTTAGGGCGATGATGCCGTTGATGGACAGAATACTCAACGGGATGTTGTGCAGCCAATGACCCCATACCGCCCCGACCAGACCAAAGGGCACCACCAGAAGGACAAGCCCCGCCTGCACATAAGACCGCAAGGCGACAGCCAGCAGGCCATAGATGATCAGTAATGCCAGCGCGAAGGCGTGGACCAGACCTGTGCTGGCCTCTTCCTGTGCTTGCGTTTCGCCGAAGAACCCGAATTTCAGATCGGGATGCGATTTCAGCAAAGGTGGCAGGATTTCCTGCAGGAACCTCTCGCGCAGCGCAAACCCGTCGGTGACGTCATGGTTAATGCTGGCCGTCAGGGACACCACACGGCCCTGATCGCCGCGGGTGACTTCATCTGAGATAAAGCCCCGCGTCCAGTTTGCCACGGCGCGAAGCTGAACCCGCTGCCCATCCGGCGCGCTGATGTCCAGCGCCGTGATGTCAGACAGGCTTTGGCGGCTGGCCGCGGGGGTTGTCAGCCGCACCGAAATTTCGCGGCCTGCATCCATATACGTGGCAATCTCAACCCCATCCAGCAGACCATCGATCTGCCGGGCCACATCGTCCACGGTCAGACCCAGAGTTTCACCCAGACGGGTCAGTTCCAACTGGACCTGAGGCTGCATTGCGGCATTTGAACGGTTGACCTGCGTCACGCCATCGGTGGCACGCAAATGTTGCGCGACGATCTCTGACACGTCCTGCAGAGCCGCGCGATCCGGCAGGGACAACTCGACGCTGAAATCGGGAAATCCTGACATCCGGTTCGAGAAATTCAGCTCCTGCGCGCCTTCAACCGGCCCGACACGGTTCCGCCATCGCTGCAGAATTTCGACACTGTCAGCGCGTGGTGAGATTTCCGCCACAATGGTTGCAGACCGGCCCTGCGCCAGCAGTTCAATGGTTGAAATTGCCTCAGCACTTGTTGCGGAATTCATCTCATCGCGAAGGGTAATGCCTGCATCGGCGATCCGCAGGGCTTCTCGTTCAAACACAGAAACCGCCAAATCCGGTTGGGCGACATATGTGATCGTCAGAGTGCTTTGCGGGATGTCGGGAAAGAAAGCCTGTCGGATGACACCACTGGACACCGCATAAAGTGTTGCCGCAAAACAGCCCACCATCAGCAGCAGGCTGGCATAGCGCATGCGCAGGGCAAATCGCAAAGCGGGTGCGTAAACATCCGTCGCAACGCGCCGCAACATGCCCGAGCAGTAGTCTGAGACAGCCGTAAACCTGTCGCCCCTCTGACCCGCCAGATGAGAAGGCAGGATCAGCTTGGTCTCGACCATGGAAAACAGCAGGGTAAAGATCACAATCGTCGAGAATTGCGCCAGAATGCGGGCGAGGTCGCTGTCGATCAGCGTGATGGGAAAGAAGGCGGCAATTGTGGTGAGCATGCCAAAGACGGTTGGCATTGCAACTGCTTGCACGCCCGCATAGACCGTTTTCGCCGACGCGCCGTGGTGAGAAACGGTCTCGGTCACGCTTTCGCCCACCACGATCGCATCGTCGACCACCAATCCCAGCGCTACGATAAAGCCGAACGTGGTCAATTCGTTCAGGGTAAAACCAAAACCGGCGGGCCCCATGAGGATCAGCGCACCGGCAAAACAGACAGGCAGGCCCAGTACAACCCAAAAGGCGACGTGCGGTCTCAGAAACAGGCCCAGCACGATTGCGACCAACAGCATTCCCTGCAAACCGTTCTTGGTCAGTAGCGCCAGCCGGTCTGCAATGAATCCGCTTTGATCATTCCAGACATGCAGCGAAACTCCGGGCGGAAGCGAGGGGCGGCTGGCAAAGGTGTCAACAGTCTCCTGCAACGCGCGCGCGGCGGAAACCAGATCCGAGCTGGCGTTCATTTCAACCGTGAGGCGTATCGCAGGCAGGCCATCAAAACGCAGCAGGCTGCGCGGGGTTTCAAAATCGTGCCGGATATCGGCGATCTGTGACAAGGTGACAATCTGGCCGTCAGGGCCGGTGGTGACGGTCATTCCGGCCAGATCACTCGGGTCCAGCGCGGTTTCCACAGTGCTGACAACAAGCGGCCCGGTATCGGTCTCAATACGCCCTTCCGGAGCGCTGGCCGTCAGGTTGATCAGGTCTGCCGCCAGCTCTTGCCGCGCCAGATTGTACCGGGCCAATGCCTGTGGCGGCACTTCGATCACCAGTTCCGGGGTCCACTCTCCGGCCATGGACAGCGCGGAAATCTCGGGCCGGGCCAACAATGCATCTCGTAAATGGCGCGCGGTACGCGCCAGGGTCTGATGATCGACATGCCCGACAACCGACACATTGGCGACCTCTTCGACCCAGACATCGCGGGTGACGCGGGCGCGTTCGGCCTCGGCCGGCAGGCTGAGCGTTTCGATCTCTTCGCGTATCTGCAGGATCAGGTCGTCAATGTCCGCTCGGGTTTCCTTTTCTACGGTGAAATAGCTACCCGTCGGGTCCGAGCGGCTGCTGATGCGCCTGATCCCCTCGATCCGGCCAAGCGCGGCCTCAATCCTGAGGGTGACGGCCTCTTCGGTTTTCAGGGCTGAGCCGCTGTCATAGGGCACCACGATGCTGACTTCGACCGGAGGCAGTTTCGGAAAGCTTTCGCGCCGGATACCAGTGAGTGAGATCCAGCCCATCGCCAGAATGGTCAGCATGAGCAGATTTGCCGCAATCGGATTGCGGATGAACCATGCGATCAAACCATGGGTCCGCTGCTCAGCCATCAGTGTCGCGCTCGGTGGTGACAGCTGTGCCTGCCTGATAGCTGGCCAGTGGGCTGATCAGCACTTGGGCATTTTCAGGCAGCGATCCTTGGGGTAGATAGGAAAACCCGTCCCGTTCGAAATGTGCGGTGATGGTCATATCCCGCAAACGGTTGTCCTCCGGCAACACATACAAGACCCGGTTGTCAAAGGTCAGCGCGCTGCTGGGTGTTTTCAAAAGTGTCTGCCGCGCCGTACCCTGCAAAGTGATCGCGACAAAGGCACCGGGCAGCAGGGATTGCATCTGCGGCTGCGGCAGTTCAACCCGCAGCCGCAGAACGGGCTGTTTGGTGAAGTCGTCGGCCGTGGCCAGAATACGCTCGGGTGTTGCGACAAACTTGGCCCCCTGATCGGTTGTAATCTTCCCGACCAGTGGCAGGTTGGTCATGTCGTCAAAGCCGCGCGGCAGCAGTTGCGCCCATTCCTCGCGTGTCAGCGCCAGATCGACGATCAGATCACCGGCCGAAATGACTTGGGCCAACGCCTCGCCGGCACTCACATAGGCACCGGGGTACAGTTTATGCGACAGGATCATACTGGGAAACGGGGCCTGAAGCTGCAGTTTGGTCAGATCGGCCTGCGCCTGATCCAAAGCGACCTTGTCCGCATCGCGCCGCAATCGTGCCGCGTTCAGATAGGGTTCGCGCAGAACCAGTGGTGCGGTTTGCGACACCTCGGTCCCGGCCCGCCGGTTGCGGGCAAGCTTGGCCGAGCGTTCTTCCAGCAACAGGTTCAGGTCGCTGGCGGCAAGTTGGGCTTGCGCCTCGGCCACGGCGGTTTCAAAAGGGATCGGGTCAAGCCGCGCCAGCACGGCCCCTGTGGGATGAAGATGACCGGGTTCCAGCATGTCTGAAACCCACAGAATCTGACCTGATACCGGAGCGAACAGGCTGCGCTTAGTCCGGGATTTCACCGTTGTGTGGCGGCTGATTTCCGGGGCGACATGGACCATCTCGACCGGTGTAACGGTGACCAGCGGCCTGTCGGCCGAACCGGCCCCGGTTTCCGCAAACGCTGGGCTGTTCGCGGCAAACAGGCTGAATAGCAGACCCAGCACCCGTCCGGACGGCGATGATTGCGGCAAGGTCAGGGACACTGTGGGCCTCTGTTTCTGCTTGGAACAAGAGCATCCGGGCCGCGCGTCACACGCGGCCCGGTTTTGGTTCAGAACCGTTTGGTGACGGTCATGAAGTACCGGCGACCCTCGGTGTTGAAGTCATCTCCGAAATCGTCGGTCCGGTTCAGCGTGTTATCCGTCACGTTCAGGATGCCGCCATTGATCACCACACTGTCGTTCAGATCGTACTGGGCCAACAGGTCAGCGGTGGCGATGCCATCGACCTGGGATGAGAACTCGGCCTCACCCGAGGTGGGAACATAGGTGTATTGTTCAGACACATAATTCCCGGCCAGCGACAGGCGCAGCTGTTCGGTGACTTGCCAATCCAGCTGAAGGTTGACGGTGTGATCCGGCTGATAGGCCAGCGGACGTTCGATTTCCTCGGTGACCTTGGCATCCAGATAGGTGTAGTTGCCCGAGAACGTCACCACATCCGTGATATCCGCCGAGAAGGTCAGTTCCAGACCACGGGTCACGACCTCTTCGAGGTTCTGGTAGGTGAAGATCGGATTGCCGTCCGGACCAAAGCCCACAAAGTTGTCGAAGGTTGGCGCCAGTGTCCGGTCAAAGGTCCGGGCGGGGGGGAACTGGATCATATTGTCGATCTTGTTGTTGAAGACCGTGGCATCAAACGACACTCTCGGCCCGGCATAAGACAACGCGATCTCGGCGTTGACGCTGGTTTCTGCATCCAGATCTTCCGACCCCAGAAGATAACAGTCGCCCCCGCAGGACACCTGCTGCCAGTTTGGGCTGGTTTCCAGCAGGGTCGGTGATTTGAACCCGGTTGAGACACCGCCTTTGACGATCCACTGGTCATTCAGCTCATACACGCCGTAAATACGGGGGCTGAAATTGGTGCCGTAGTTTTCGTGGTAATCCAGACGCCCGCCAAAGGTCACTTCGAGCCGGTTGCTGAATTCGACCCGGTCCTCGATGTAGATTGCGGATTCCCAGACCGAGGTGGTGCCATCGCCAACCAGGTTGAAATCATCTTCCAGGTTCTGCGATTCCAGCGAGGTTCCCAGAGTAATGTTATGTAAGAACGCGCTGCCGCGGGTGGCGTTTACTCTGGCGTCCAGACCGTAGCTGTAGGATTTGTTCGGCTGTTCCGTGCTGAGCGCGCTGCTGACGCCGACGTCATTTTTGATATGATCGCCCCAGAGTTTGATTTCGCTGGTGCCAAACCCGTGAATACCTGAATAGGTAAGGGCGGCGGCGTTGCGGGTCAGCGGAACTTCGTCATGCTGGCGATTCGAGTAGCCATAGTTGAAATCAAGACGGTTGGCTCCGTCGATCTCATAGGCCAAGGCTCCGTCGAAATAGCGGTTCTTGCTTTCGGGGATACCTCGGCTGGGCTCGGTAAAGAACCCGGTCCGCGGTGGATTGATATCGTCATCATCCGCCTCGCGCCGTGTGTAACCGCCGCTAAGCCGGAAAGACAGTTGATCATTGATCGGGCCGCTCAGGGTCAGACCCGCGCGATAGGCATCCCCGGCCTTGCTGTTGTCCTGCAACGTGTACGAACCGGTGACCGAACCGCTGAGGACATCTTCGGGCCTTTTGGTAATGATGTTGATCACACCGCCGATGGCGTCGGCACCATAAAGCGAGGACATCGGACCGCGCACGATCTCAACCCGTTCGATGGTTTCGATATCCACCCAGTCCAGATCAAAGTCATTGCCCCGGAACAGGTTGGGGTTTGAATTCACGCGCTGGCCGTCGATCAGGATCAGCGTGTAGCGATCGCCCAGGCCGCGCAACTGCACGCGGTTCAGGTTCCCGCTGCGCAGAACGGTGACACCGACAGTACGGCCCAGAACTTCGGTCAGGTTGTTGGCGCCATATTCTGCGATTTCTTCGGCGGTCACGACGGTCGTGCTGGCCGGGGCTTTGCGCAATTCGGTCGCCGTACCCGCCGGCGTGACAACAATCTCACCCAGATAAGTGGCGTTAGGGTCATATTCTTGTTCGGCGTCTTGCGCCGATGCGCTTGCCGCAGTCGCAATTGCGGCAGCTACGGACCAGACAAATCTGTTTGTCCGGTGTCTTGCGGCGTTTGAATGGCGCGGCATGTCCCACGCGTCTTGTTTTGATTCGGTCATTTCGACGTAACCCTCGTCTTGATTTGATTGAATCAAGAGCCGTTTGGCTGCGTCTGCTGCCCGCTATGCGAGAGAGCGCCGAGCGTTGCTCACGAAATCTTGACTTTTTTTGTGGGTTATGGATGATCGCCGCCGCTAGCTCCATGAGAACCGCCATTGCGAAAGCGACAAAGGTATTTGCGCAAGTACCACCAATGCTCGGGGACACGGCAAGCATCCACAACTTGGTAGCTGTGAATGCAGGGAAGACAATGACAATAGACCATTATCCGGGCGGCTTGCGCATCGGGCATATGAACGAAACCGTTGAATGCCCCCGCAACGCGGACGCCTTTCAGATCGAAGCAAAGTTCATCGTCCTGATTGTTTTGAACGGGCGACAGATTTTTACAATTGACGGGCAGCGGTTCGCCCTTAAAGCCAATGAAAAAGACGGCGTGGCCAGTGCCGTGACGATTGCCGTGCGTTCCAGCGCGATGGTGCAGTATCAGGAATCCTCGGGCCGTCCGCTGCGCAAGCTTGCGATTGCGGGTCAGTTGGACTGGTTTAACCAGTTCCACACCGATGCCGACGCGCCCGCGCATTTCGGCAGCGTTGCGCCTCACCGCATTCCGGCCATGGATGGGGCTGACGCCTATTCAACTGCGCTATGGACTCCGGGGCCCCGGGTCATTCGGTTGGCGACGCAAATCATCCTGCCGCCACCGGATGACAATCAGCAGCAACTGGGCTTGTATCGCATGTCCAAAGGGATCGAAATCCTGCGCTGCATGTCCGAGGAAAAGGACGCCCGTCGCGTTGACATGGCCGCGCAAGTTGAAGGCCGCCGTCGGGTCGAGGATATCCGGCTTTATATTCTGGACAACCTCAACCGCGATCTGACGGCCTGCCAACTCGAAGAGAAATTCTGCCGCAACCGCAGATCGTTGCAGCGTGTCTTCAAGTCGGAATACGGGGTCAGCATTGCCGAGTTTGTGCGGAGTGAGCGGCTGAAGCGGGCAAATTCGGCCCTGCGCAACGAGGGGATTTCAATTGCCGAGGCGGCGTTTCTTGCCGGTTATTCTAATACGGCCAACTTCTCAACGGCGTTCCGCCGGGCCTTTGGGATGCCGCCCGCCAAAGCTCGCAGCTGCGAGGCCTGATTTCAGGCCCGCAGCGTCGCCCCGCCATCTACGTAGAGGTCAGCCATGGTGACATGGCCGGCCTGATCGGACAACAGGAACATCGCAGCCGATGCAATGTCATCCGGCTGCGCCAGTTTCCCCAACGGGATGCCGGTTTTATAGCTGTCCAGATCGCCTGCAATCACGTTTTCCGCCCCTGTCGCATCGCGCCACATGCCTGTTTGCATGGGTGTCATGGTTGATCCGGGTGCCACAAGATTGCAGCGAATGCCGTATGCGCCCAGCTCCAGACCCAGGCACCGCACATACATATGTGCCGCGGCCTTTGACGCCGCATAAGCGGCCATGCGGTGGCGCGGTATCCCAGCCGCGTTTGAACCTATGACCACCATCGCCCCGCGTCCGCGTGCCTGCATGCGCGGGGCTGCGATCCCGCACACATTGAACGTGCCCGTCGCGTTGACCCCCATGACGCGGGCCCATTCCTGAGGTGTGGTTTCCTCGGCCCTCATGTATGAGACGACGCCGGCACCGTGGGCTAGCAAGTGCAGCGGGCCCACTTCGCGCTCGACCCAGTCGATCACGTCCCCGACCTGAGCGGCATCGCTGACATCCATGGGTCGGTCATGATCGCCCAACGGCGCTGCGATCCGTGCAAGCGCGTCGGCGGTATCCGTGGCCACGACGATGGCCCCGGCCTGACGCAGATGCGCACAGAGGCTTTGCCCGATCCCACCAGCGGCCCCTGTCACCAGCGCGACGCGATCTTCAAATCCGGTCAGCCTCATTGCGGCGGCGCGCTCAGCTGTGCAAGCGCTGCATCCGTATTCAGGACTTGCCCGCAACACCCCGCAACCCATGCCATCGCCATATCATGGCGCGCCCGGTCGAAATCGGCCTGCGCATCGGCGACGGCAAAGGGTTCGATGTCCAGCTGGAACGCCTCGGCAGCCGTTGCAAGGCAACCGATATGGGCAAAGACCCCCGCGATCAGCAATTGATCCCGCCCGCGTGCGCGCATCAGTGGTTCTAGATTGGACCGTTGAAAGGCGCTGTAGCGGTGTTTGACCAGCACGATATCGCCCTCTTGCGGGGCGATGGCTGGCAATACCTCTTCATGTTCGGCTTTGGCGGACATGCCGGGCCCCCAAAGCTCGGACTGCAAGCCGCGATCAGCACGCAATTGATTTCCATGCTGCGCTGTATAGAACACGGGAATGCCCAAGGCGCGGGCGCGCGCCAGCAGGCGCCCGATATTCTGCATGACCCCTGGCAACGGGTCTTCATCGCCGGGATAGGGGGCGCAGAAATAGCGCTGCATGTCATGTACCAAAACGGCCACGCGACCAGAGGTCAGAGAGAACCCGGCGCGCGACGCAGGCAGGTCTGAGTCGTCAGGCAGAGGATATGGGGCGATTTGGGGTAATCCCATGAATTTTGTCCTTCTTTCAGGCGGGTTCCGACAACCGGTTGGCACGCAGTTGCTGGCGCAGATCCTTGCGCGACAGCTTGCCCACAGCGGTCTTTTGCAACACGGCGACGATTTCGATCTCATCGGGTATCTTGTAAGGCGCGATCTGGCGTGCGCGCAGAAAACGCCGGATTTCAACCGGCCGCACAACAGCGTCCGGGTGCGGTTGCACAAAGGCGCAGCTGCGTTCACCCAGCGTCTCGTCAGGAATGGCGACAATGGCCACATCCATGACTCCGGCAAGCGCGAGGATGTGATCCTCGACCTCTTCGGCCGAAAACTTTTCACCGGCGCGGTTGATTTGATCGCCGGACCGGCCTTGCACGGTCAGGTTGCCCTGCGCATCCTGCACCACAATATCGCCGGTGCAATAGAACCCGTCATCGGTGAAGGCGCGCTGATTGGCGGCGGGATCATTGTGGTAGGCACAGATTGTATAGGGCCCGCGCACCTGCAAATGGCCGGGGCGTCCCTGTGCCACCGGGGCCCCCGCATCGTCCACGACCCGAATTTCATCTGCCGGGCTGATCGGACGGCCTTGGGTGGTCAGACGCAGCACCTCGGCGTCATCCAGACGCGTGTAGTTCACCAACCCTTCGGCCATGCCAAAGACCTGCTGCAGGCGGCATCCCAATGCGGGTTCGATCTGGCGCGCGATTTCCGGCTGCAGCTTGGCCCCACCGACCTGCATCACCTCAAGCGATGACAGATCATGCGGCGTCGCCGGGGCTGCGTTCAACCAGACCTGAGCCAGTGGAGGAACAAGCGCGGTCATCGTCACCCGGTAACGCGCGATCAGTGCCATGCAGGGTTCGGCCGCCGAATTGGGCGGCAACACCACCATCCCGCCGGCCATGAACACGCCCAGACTGCCCGGAGAGCTGAGCGTAAAGTTATGCGCGACCGGCAGCACCGCCAGGTATCGACTACTGCGGGACAGGCCACAAATTCGCGCGCTTTCGCGCAGGGAATAGATATAGTCATCATGGGTGCGCGGGATCAGCTTGGGCAATCCGGTGCTGCCGCCCGAGATCAGCAAAAACGCAACCGAAGATGCATCCGGGTCGTCGGGCAGGGCTGCTGAGTCAGCGCTGATCTGGGCAAACGGCAGGAAATCGCCCGCATCTCCCACAACGATCACATGGGTCAGGCCCGGGCAGGTGGCAGTGATATCCTCCGCCATGGAGCAATAATCAAAGCCATCATGGCTGTCTGCGATAATCAGCCCCTCAGCCTCAGCCTGGGATACAAAATGCGCTATCTCGGTCTGTCGATGCGCCGGGAGGGCAAAGACAGGGTGCATCCCCGCTGCGAACAAGCCGAACACCGCAACGAAGAACTCGGCGCAATTGGGGAGTTGCACGACGACCCGCGCGCCGGGTTGCAGGCCCTGGGCAATAAGACCCGCGCCGAACCTTTCCGCGCGATGATGCAGCTCGCCATAGGTTAGAACCCGTGCATGGGTTTGAGAGGCATCCACGAGTGCAGGCGCGGCGGGGCGGTCCTGCGCCCATTGCCGCAACAGCTGGGGAAAGGTTTCGCCGGTCCAGTAACCGGCGGCCCGATACGCCTGAGCGCGCGTTTCGGGAAAAGGTTGCACGAGCGGTTGCATGTTGTCTCCAATCGTTTCCTAAGCCGCGGTCCGGGCAGCGCAAAGTGTTTCGGGATCTCTTGGCTTGCCGCTCAGATCGCGTGGTCGTAAATCAGCATTGGTCGCCCGAGCGAGCAGCGCTCGACGCGGCCTTGCACCTTATAAATCTCGGCCAGCAGCTTTGACGTGATCACCTGATCGGGCGGCCCGCAGGCCGAGATCACACCGCCGGACAGCGCCACCACCTGATCGGCCCAGGACAGTGCCAGGTTGAGGTCATGGCAGACAAAGACGCCGATCACCCCGTCTGCACGGGTAAATTCCGAGACACAGCGCATGACAGCCAGCTGATGATGCGGGTCCAGCGCGCTGGTGGGTTCATCCAGCAACAGCACGCCGGGCTCGCGGATCATGGCCTGTGCCAACGCCACCATCTGACGCTGCCCGCCCGAGAGGGATCGAAGTGGTCGCAGCGCCAGCGCCTCGATACCCAGCCGCTGCAGGATGCGTATCGCGCGGTCCTGCAGGGCCTGATCGGTCCGTGCAAACGGGTTGGCTGCGGACTGCGCCGGGATGATAACCGTTTCGATCACGGTCAGCGACAGCCCCTCGGGCAGGTGCTGTGGCATATAGGCGATGTGCCGCGCGCGGTCAGACCACGAGGCAGTCATCAGGTTCCGATTGCCATACTGAACGGTGCCGCTGGCCGGTTGCAGCCCTGCGATGGCGCGGATCAACGTGGTTTTGCCCGCCGCGTTCGGCCCGATGACGGCCGTCAGGCTGCCGGGTTGCAGCTCTGGCAGGTCCACGCCGCGCAGCACGCTAGTTGGCCCATAGCTGGCATGCAGGTCTTTGACCGTCAAAACCGGCATCACATCCTCCTCCGTCTGAGGATCAGAACCGCAAAGACGGGGATACCGACAAGTGAGGTCACAACCCCGATGGGCAGCAATACGCCGGGCACCAGCACCTTGCTGACCACCGATGCCAGGGACAGGATGACCGCCCCGCTCAGCAGGCTGGCGGGCAGAAACACCTTGTGATCCTCGCCTACCAACAGCCGGGCAATATGCGGCCCAACAAGCCCGACGAACCCGATCGTGCCGACAAAGGCCACGGCAATCGACGCCAGCAGGCTGATGCGCAACAGGGTAAAGAACCGCAAACGTTTGACGTCGATGCCGAAACTGGCCGCCCGGTCGGTGCCAAAGGCCAGCGCGGTCAACGCGTTACCCGAAGCCAGCGAAAGCGGCACGCATATCATCAACGCGGTCGCCAGGATCGCCAGTTGCGACCAGCTGACCTGCGATACATTTCCCATCGTCCAAAAGACAAACTGCTGAAGGGCGGCTTCGGACGCCACGAATTGAAGAAGGGCGACGAACGCGTTCAGGGCAAACACCAGCGCAATACCCAGCAGGATCAGGGTGTCACTGCCCGCCCCATGCCGGTGCGACAGGGCGCTCAGCAACATGACCGCGCCGAAGGCAAAGACAAAGGCGTTCCCGGGAACCAGCCAGACGCTGGCCAAACCGGGCAGGCCAATGCCGAACACAAAAGCCAGTGCCGCCCCAAGCGAGGCCGCCGCCGACACCCCCAGCGTAAAAGGGCTGGCCAGCGGGTTGCGCAGAATGCTTTGCATCTCGGCCCCGGCCAGCGCCAGTGCCGCGCCGACCAATATCGCCGCGACGGCCTGAGGCAGGCGCACATGGCGCAGGATGACCAGATCGCCATGGCTTGCCCCGTCGGCTCCGAACAGCGCCGACAGGCTGCGGGACACACCGATGCCCGATGGCCCCACCGAGAGATCAAGGCAAAACGACAGGCACAACAGCGCCGCCAGCGACCACAGGATCATCACACGCCTGCGCCGTATGCGCGCGAATGAGATCAGGATGGGGTTGGCTGTCAGATCAGTCATGGCCATCCGCCGCGCTTGTCCAGATCGCACCGGTGAAGTCGAACGGCAGGAATTGCTGATTGATGTCGTCCAGCGTCTGCTGGGGGTCCAGATCGCCGAAAACCTCGGGGTGTATCCATTGCGCCAGCAATTCCAGCGCAATGATGTTCAGCGGTGAGTTATGAATCGAATGCCACATGCCGTGGCTGCGCCCGGCCTGTATTGCCTCAAGATCGCGCAGGATTGGAGTGCGGGTCAGATCGACCAGCGATGCGTGTGCCATTTCGGGCGTGATACCGGGACCAACAATCAAACCGTAATCCTGTTCAAGTTGGCGCCCGCCGGTGGCGATGTAGATATCGGGTTGAAAAGCCAGAACATATTCCGGGGCGATCTGTGCGAATGTGCCGGGGATGACCTGAGCCCCGATATTGGTGCCGCCCGCCGCGGTGATAAACCGCCCAAGACTTACATCGCTCAGCGACATGCAGCACGCGCGAACCTGCGTTGCCTGCAAATGCATCAGCACCGAGGGGCGATCAGTCAGAGAGGCCGCGCGTTTCGTCACGCGGTCCCGGTGGGTTTGGTAGAACCGGATAAACGCTTCTGCCTGCGGACCTGAGTCTAGCGCCCGGGCGGCGATGCGCAGGCTGGGCAGCGTATTGTCGAACGGGTTGATGCGGAAATCGATAAACACGGTCGGTATCCCAGCCAGCGCCAGTTGCGCGACCAATTGATTTGTCGCAGGCCCCGCCGGGTCGCTGAGGATCACAAGATCGGGTGCAACCGCGATGACCTGTTCCGCAGACAAAGACGGAGAGCCCCTGGCCAATTCAGGCACGCCGGTAATGCCGGGAAAACGCGCCTCAAGCTCGGCCCTCAGGTCCGGGCCGACGCGTGATTTTGATCCCGCTCCTACGATGCGCCCGCCAAGTTCGGGATCGATCAGGGACAATCCGATGATCTGGCGAAAATCCGACAGGACCACGCGGTCAACGGGGCCTTCAATTGTCACGTTACGCCCGGTGATATCCGTCACGGTGACGGTTTGCGCTGTGCCGGTTAAGGTGCTGAAGCCCAGCAGCGCAAAGGCAATCAGCGATGTTTTGATCTGATCGAGCATATTCTTCATGGTCTGAACCTACTTGTCATCAAGCGCTTGCAAATCGGCCAGCCCGGCATCGCGCGGCAGGCCGAGGGCGGCAAGCATGGCTCCGAATTTTGCGCCTGTTTCTTCGGTTTCAGAGCGGGGGTCCGATCCGGGGACAATTCCGGCGCCTGCGTAAAGCCGGGCCTGGCTGCCGCAAATCTCGGCGCAGCGGATGGCGACATACCATGCGCCGTCGCCGGATCCGTCCGTCCAGCCAATGGCGCCGGCATAAAAATCGCGGTCCACCGGCTCAAGCTCGGCAATCAGATCCATTGCAGGGTTATGGGGCACGCCGCAAACGGCGGGCGTAGGATGCAGCGCGGCGGCCAGAACGGCGCTGGAAGTGTCAGGGTCGCTCAGCGTGCCTTCGATCCAGGTGCCCAGATGCCACATGGTCTGGGTGCTGGTCAGGCTGGTGCCTTCGGGCAGCGAAAGCTGATCGCAATAGGGGGCCAATGTGTCGAGAATATACTCGACAAGAAACTGATGCTCGCGCCAGTCTTTCGAGGATTGCGACAGCAGCGCGGCCGCCTTGGCATCAAAGGCCAGATCAGCCTGACGTCGTGCCGAACCCGCCAGCGGATGAGACCGTATTTTCCGCCCGGTTTTCGAGATCAGCAGCTCAGGCGTTGCCCCCACCAGACAGCGCCGCTGACCATTACGGTCAGGCAGAGGCATCTGAAACGCCGTAACCGCAGGGTCGCTGGAGAGCGCGGCAAAGACGGCACCGGGATCGATTGTCTGCTCAGACTGGGCCAGCAAAGACCGGGCCAGAACCACCTTGCGCAGACCTTCGGTCATGTCAGCTTCGACGTCCATCTGGCGCAACGCCCGCGCCACGCTTTGATGAAAATGCGCAGCAGGCGGTTCGGTTTTGACCGAGTGGAACGGCGTGGTCGCCACTGGCAAGCTGTCTGCTAATGGGTCGCGCTGGCATTGCGACATGCTCAGCATGTGATCGCTTCGGGACCGGTTGAACGGAAAGGCCCCGGCTAAGACGGTATCCCGCCCGTGCTGCGCGAAATGATGGGCCAGCCGCGCCGCCAGACTATCGCGCGTGCCGCCCGCAAGGGGCTGGATGTCCCCGTGGCCCAAAACGCGGCCTTCTTTGCCGCTAAACCGGAAACCCGCGCCCTGTTCGAAGGGCAGAAAATGCTTGTTTTCAGGAAGAATGCTGCTCATGAACTTAACCTTTCCTGTTGGGGGCCGTGCTGAAATTGTTCGTCATGCCGCGCTCATACCGGTGTTGCCATCATCTGCGCGGTCGTGGCATGCCTTGCCGATCAGCAGGTTCATGAGCGGGCCGAGCACTTTCAGTGACGCGGGTGAAACGATGTCTTCATGCGATGCGTTGGGCAGATGATGCACGTCCTGCGCGCCGATATGGCCCAGCCAGCTTGTATCCGGATCAATGTCCGGGAGGTCCGATTTATCGGCAACAAACAGCGTGATCTGACCCGAGAACTGCCCGGTCCGCGCGGTCGACAACAGCCGCACCGCGTCGCGGTAATTGTCGAAGATGTGGCCAAACATTTCGGCTTTTTCGCGGTGGAATTCGTCATCCATAACGTCCCCCATCGCATCGTTGAGCAATTGTTCCTGCTCGCGCTCCGCACCTGCTTCGGCTTCGCCTCCGTCGGGGTCGGACCAGTCGTGCCGCTCGGCCGGGTAGGTGTCCAGAAGGCCCAGAAAACGAACCTCCTGCCCGGCGGCTTCAAGCCGTTCTGCGAGGCCAAAGGCGATGTTTCCGCCCAGCGAATACCCCAGCAGGTAATACGGGCCCTCTGGTTGGATTTCGCGGATCAGGGCGTATTGGTTCTCGCACAGTTCATCCAGATTGGCAGATGTCGCGATCGGGCCGTCCGGGCGCGGCGACTGCAGGCCGATGATCGGCATGTCGTTTTTAAGGTACCGGGCCAGAACACTGTATTGCCAGGACACGCCCGATGCCGGGTAGATGCAGATCAGGGGCGCACCGGTGCCTTCGCGCAAGCGGATCACGGGGTCGAACCCGTCCTGCACCAGCGTGCCCACCATCGCGCCTGCCGCCAGATGCTCAGCCAGTCGTTCGACGGTTGCCATGCTCATGATCTGGCCAACCTGAATTTGACGTTTAAGGTCCTGCCGGATGCGGGCGGCCAGACGCATGGCCAGCAGCGAATGCCCGCCAATGGCAAAGAAATCATCCGTCGCGCTGACCTGATCCAGCCCCAGCAGATCGCAGAAGATATCAGCCAGTTCCTGCTCGATGCCGACAGCCGGGGGGCGTCCCGCAGGGCGGTTCGCGTGATCAGGCTGTGGCAAGGCCCGCCGGTCCAGCTTGCCATTGGCATTGATCGGCAGATGGGCCAGCGGGATACAGTGTTTCGGCACCATATAGGGTGGCAGTTGCGCCGACAGGGCCTGCAGCGCCGCTGCGGGGTCAAAGGCCGCGCTTTCGGGGACCACATAAGCGACCAGCTCTGCCTCGTCCCGGCCATCGGGTTTCAGGGCCAGCACAACCGCGTCCGTGATATCGGGCTGGCGCATCAGGCTGCTTGTGATTTCCTGCGGCTCGACCCGCTGGCCACGAATTTTGATCTGGTGATCGGTGCGCCCCAGATAGACCACGCGCCCGTCTTCATCCCAGCAGGCCAGATCGCCGGTGCGATACATGCGTTGGCCTTGCGTATAGGGATCCGCAACAAAGCGCTCGGAGGTCAGGCCAGCGCGGCCCAGATACCCTTGTGCAAGTTGGACACCGGTCAGATAAAGCTCACCCCCGACACCCACGGGAACGGGGCGCAGCAGGTGGTCCAGTATGCGCAGGCCGGTGTTCCAGACGGGTTTGCCGATGGGCACGCCTGCCGGGCTGCCGGCGTGGGGCAGGGCGGGGCAATAGGTGACGTCGATGGCCGCCTCGGTCGGACCGTAGAGGTTGTGCACCTGCGCCTGACAGTGGCGCGCGAAATTGGCCACGGCCTGCCCGCCAAGCGCCTCGCCGCTGCAGAACACCCGCCGCAGGCTGGGGCAGGGGGTGCCACCCGCAGCCGCAAGCGCATCATTGAACACGTTCAGAACCGAGGGCACGAAATGCAGTGTGGTGATGCTGTGTTGCTGAACCAGTTCCAACAGCATCTGCGGATCGCGATGGGCGTCCACGGGGGCCATGACCAGCCGCGCGCCTACTAGGTAGGACCAAAAGAACTCCCACACCGAAACATCGAAACCGCAGGGTGTTTTCTGGAGGATCGCGTCGCTTTCATCCAGCGGGTACTCATTCTGCATCCATAGCAGCCGGTTCACGATGGCCGCGTGCGAAATCAGGGCCCCCTTGGGCCGCCCCGTGGTGCCCGAGGTGTAAAGCAGATAGGCCGGATCGCAACCCATCAGGTTTGGCGCATCTACCAGATCCCGAACGCATTGCCCCGGACCTGCAAGCGTGTCGAACACCAGTTCGGGGCACGCGGGCACGCCGATTTCAACACCTGTCTGGGTCAACACCAGGCTTGGCTTTGCGTCCGCGATCAGAAACTCCAGCCGGTCCTGCGGATAGCTGAGGTCAAGTGGCAGATAGACCGCCCCGATTTCGATGACGGCAAGAATGGCCACCGACAACTGGGCCGAGCGGGGCAGTGCAACAGCGATGACGTCGCCCTTTTGCGCCCCCGCCTGACGCAGTTGCTGGGCCAGATGCAGGACCTGATGGCGGGTTTGCCTAAAGCTGAGTTGATGGTCGGCATCCTGCAGCGCGATTGCATCCGGAGACCGACCAACCTGAGCCGAAATCAGATCGCGCAGCGACAGATCGGGCAAGTGTAGACCGGTTCGGTTGCTTTCAGTGATCAGATCATCGTCACGCCCCGGCAGCAGGCACAGTTGTGCCGGGGTCGCATTTGGCTGCTGCAAGAGCGTATCGATCAGGCGGCCCAGCATACCTGCCACGCGTTCGGCCTGCGCCGAGGCGTCGCGGCTTTCGATCACGAACTGGATGTCATCGCCGGGCAGAACAAGCAGGGCCAGCGGATAGTGGCTGTAGCCGCGGTTATGGATATCGGCGACGCGCAGCCCGTTGATATCCTGATCGAGATAGCTGTTATCGGGGTAATTCTCGACCACAAGCAAAGTGTCAAACAACGCGTCCTGCCCTGCCAGCCTGTGCAGGTCCGACAGGCTGAGATTGTCATGCTCCATGGCCTGAGCATGGGTTGCCTGCATCCCCGCCAGTTGCGCCCGAACCGGTTGTGCCGGGTTCAGATCGACGCGCACGGGGAGGGTGTTCAGAAACATTCCGATCTGCTCGCCGATACCTTCAACGGGGGCCGAGCGCCCGGCCACGGCGGTGCCAAAGATCACGTCCTGGCGGCCAGACAGGGTGCTGACGACCGAGGCCCACAAGCTCTGCATCACGACATTCAGCGTGACGCCGTTTTGTTGCGCAAATCTGCGCAGGGCGCGGCTTTGTTTGGGTGTCAGTGTCAGGTGATGCTCATCCATCGTGCCGGTGCTGCGATCTTTGTCAAACAGGCAGGTGGGAACGCAATCCTGCAAATGCGCAGTCCAGAACGCTTGTGCGGCGTCCCGGTCCCGGTGGGACAGGGCGGTCACAACCGCGCCATAGCCCTGATCGGCAACAGGCAGGCTGTGGGGCCCATCCCGATACGCGGCAAACAGGTCGCGCAGCAGAATGGGCGTGGACCAGCCGTCAATTATCGCGTGGTGAATATTCACGATCAGAACGTGCCGCTGGGCCTCAAGACGCACCAACTCAACTGAAATCATGCACAGAGGGTCACGGGTCAGGCGCAGGTTCCGGGTGGCAGCCGTTTCGATCTGTTCAAGGCGGCGATCTCTGTCTGTGCCCTTCAGGGCGCTGATGTCATGCGTTTTCCAGGGCCAGCGCAGGTCCGATCGCGCAGGCAGGGCCATGAAAGGCTCCCCTTCGGTGTCTGAAACGAAGAAGCCTGCCAATTGCGGGTGGCGTTGCAATACAGCGTCAAAGGCGCTGCGCAACCGTTCAACATCCAGCGCGCCGTGCAGTTCAAGGCGCGTAAAAGCGTTGTAGGCACCTGCCATATCACCCAGCGTGGCGTGAAACAGAATACCTTTTTGCGCGGGCAACAGGGGCAAAACCGTTGCGACCTGATCCGGCAAATCGACGAACTGGGCATGAACAGAAGGCGCTGCGTCAATCTGTGTATCGTCAGGCACCACAGGGGTCAGCGCCGGGATCAGATCCAGCACACGCGGCGTCGCAAAAATATCGCGGGTTTGCAGAGCCCATCCCTGTTTGCGTAACGCGTTGCACAGAACCATGGCCGAGATACTGTCACCACCGCAGGCGAAAAAGTCGTGATCCAGCCCGACCCCGTCCATGCCCAAAACCTGCGCAATGGTGGAACACAGCATCTTTTCCAAAGTGGTCTGCGCTGCGCGGGTGTGGCTGGCCGAGGTTTTCGGCAGCGCGCGCTGGTCAATCTTGCCATTCACAGTCAGGGGGAAGCTGTCCACCGCCATGATGGCCGAGGGCACCATGTAGGCGGGCAGGTTCTGGGCGAGTTCTTCGCGCAATTCCTCAATACGCGCGCTGTCCAGATCGCCGGTGCAATACGCCAACAGACGATGGCTGCCGTGAACGGGCTCGGCCACGACAACTGCATCGGTTACAGCGTCGCAGGAGTTCAGCACGGCGGCGATTTCGCGGGGTTCAACCCGGTGGCCGCGCACCTGTACCTGTTGATCCGTGCGACCCAGAATGTCCAATGTCCCATCCGCGGTCCATCGCACGCGGTCCCCGGTCCGGTACATGGTTTCGCCCACCCGATACGGGTTGGGAACGAACCGTTCCGCCGTCAGGCCCGGCTTGCCGATATATCCAGCTGCAATCCCCGGCCCAGCCAGATAAAGCTCACCCACGGCCCCTGCGGGGAGCGGCGACAGGAAGGCGTCCAGAACATAGGCGTGGGCATTTCCGATTGGTCGCCCGATCCCTGGCTGCGTTCGCCCCGTGACGGGCGCAATTGCGGCATCCACGGTGAACTCTGTTGGCCCATAGGCGTTATAGGCCAAAAGCTGATCCTGACCGGCCAGTGCCTGCCACAACGCGGGTTGCATCGCCTCGCCCCCCAGCAACAGGACCGAGGGGCGGTGGTCGGGCTGCTGCAGCAGCCCCATCTCAAGCAATTGCGCGCAGAACGAGGGCGGGATATCCAGCACGTCCAGCCGTTCGTCATGGACCGCCTGCAGAAAACGCTGGGCATCGTGGCGCTGTTCGTCTTGCAGCACGACAACTTCGTGCCCGAGCAGTGCCCAAAACAGTTGCTCCCACGCGGCGTCAAAGGCGAAGGAATGGGAATGCGCGGCGCGCAGAGGTTGGTCAGAGGCGCGATGGTGCAGCGCCTCTTGCATCAGCCCGCTCCGTTGCGCCACGAGCAGGTTCAGCAGCGCCCGGTGTGAGACCATGACCCCTTTGGGCCTGCCTGTGCTGCCGGATGTGAAGATGATATAGGCAATATCCTCGGGACGCGGCCGTGGCAGGGTTTCCGGGGGCACGGGCGGATAGGCTTCAAGCGCAGTGGCAACTTCGGGGCTATCGAGCCAGACTTGATCCAGCCCGTCTGGCAGCCGAGATGCGGTTTCCCTGGTCGTCAGGATGGTTGCGGGCCGGGCGTCTTCGCAGATCGCAGCCAGACGTGTGTCAGGATAACTGAGGTCCATGGGCACATAGGTTGCGCCACTGATCAGAATGCCGAATTTCACGATGACCGACAGGTCGGATCGGGGCAGGGCAACGGCCACCACGTCACCGCGCCCGATACCGCGCCGATGCAGCAGATGTGCAACCTGGCAACTGCGCCGCACCCATTCCGCGCCCGAGACAGACCGCCCGTCAAACCGCAGTGCGGGCGATGACTGATCTGGCAACGCGCCATTCAGGAACACGTCAGCAAGGGTCGTTTCAGCTTTGGCCGACGCGATGGCCGGCCCTTGCTGCCACAGGGCCAGACTGTCCAGTTCGGCCGCTGTGGTCACCGCGATCTCAGACAATGCGGTTTCAGGTTGCGCAATAAGCTGCCGGAGGATGGCGGTCAGCCGCGCGGCGTGCTGCGCAAGGTCATCACGATCATACCGATCCCCAGGCGCGCGCAGGTCCAGATGCACGCCTGTATCGTCGATCCGCAGGCCAAATTCGGGTTCATCCAGCGGACCGATGGCAAGCCGATGCAACCGAGTGGCGTGACCCGCGATGGTTTTGTCTGTCTCATACAGGCGGAAATTCAGCGTTGCGGCCCACATCGCCTGACCCGAACCCGTCAGCCCCAGGTCGCGCTGGATCTGCTCAACCGGATAGCGTTGGGCCTTGCGCATCCCGCGCATGGCCAACTGAACGCGCGCGGCCAGTTGCGGCAGAGTGTCAGACGCCTGAACGCTCAGGCGCAAGGGCAAGACGTTGACCACCGGCGCGGTTGAGCTGATTGCGGCGGACCCCATGCGCCGCATCATGGGGACACCCAACACCAGATCATGCTGCCCGGTCAGGCGCGCGACATAGAGACCAATGGCTGCGGTCAGCAGATCGAAACCGGCACAGTTATGCGCGGTTGCGATCCGGTCCAGCTGTGCAATCCCGTCTTGATCCAGCAACGGCGCGCTGAAGCCGGTATTTGCCACAACCCCCTGTCGCGGGGCGGCCCCTTCGCACAAGCTGCGCGGGGTGGGCAGATCAGCGCATTGGCCCCGCCAATAGGCCCCGTCATGCCCCCACCGGTCCGAGGTGCGGTAGGCGGTTTGCTCGGCCACAACCTCAACGACGGGTGTGAAAGGGGTTGGCGCAGCTTCGGTTCCGGCAAGGGCGGCCTCATACAGCGCAACGACCCGGTCAGTCAGCGCATCCAGGCTGTACCCATCCAGCATGATGTGGTGATAGCGCTGGTACCAAATCCACCGCTCGGTCTCGGCCTGTTGTTCGATCCGAAACAGCATGTGATGGGGCCTGAACCCGTCAGCGCCGGTTTCAAGGTCAGTTGCCATCCGCGCCCGCGCGTCCTCCTCGGGCAGGTCATGCACTGTGAACTGAGGAGGGCAAAGATCAGGGCCAGACTGTTGGACTGCCTTTCCGTTCACCTCAAGGAAACAAGCAGTCACCGTATCGGCCTCGGCCAGCGCGGCTTTTATGGCGCGGGTCATCTGATCGGGGTCCAACGCGCCGTGAATATCGATGGCATGCGCAATGAGATAATCCTGAGGACGCGCCGCGATCTGGTGCGCGGTCCAGATGCCTTGCTGCGTGTCCAGCAGATCGAAAGATGTCTTGGTCATGTCGAATGCCCCTCAGGTTGGATCAGGCAAGCAAAGCCCCTGTGTCAGGGGCGCAGGGTTTTCCAGTTGTCTTCGACGTGGCTGAGACACGCCGCGCGCTCGTCGGGTCCATGCACCGCGTCCCAACCGGCGGGGATGTCGCGGAAGTCGGGCCAGATGCTGTATTGACCCTGGGCATTGCGCAGGGCGTAGAATTGATACCGGGTATCGTCGAACGGGTTGGGCTGGACGTTATCCATGGGTCACCTCACCCGACGCAGGGGCCAGTTGGTCGGCCAGCAGGGTGAGTATCCCGCCCATGGTGGGGTTGCGGGCCAGCGCATTGAAATCCGCCTTGATCCCATGCGCCTCCCACCGGGTGACAAGTGTCATGAAATTGATCGAGTTCAGTCCGTAATCCAAAAGGAGTTCGTGGTCGTCAGGAACATCGTCCAGAAAGCTCTGGATGTCGTTGCGGATGGTTTCAGCGGTCAGAGGGGGCATGATGTCGTGGTCCTTTGTTCAGGGAAAGGTCAGGCCAGGTCCGGGTCCAGCGGTTTTGCCTGTCGGCGTAGGGCAAGCGCGCACAGGCTCAGCACCAGCAGAATGCCAAGGCTTGAGAGGCCCAGAACCAGAACGGCATGCAGCGGCATGATCATGCTGGCCAGCAGGCCCAGCACCAGCGCGCCGAGGATGTCGCCCATCGCGTCCTGCGCCAGCCACAGGCTGTTGACGCGGCCCAGATAGGCGTCGGGGGTCTGACGCTGCACGATGCCATATTGCAGCAGTGCCGCTGTGGACATCAGGTATCCAAACACCACCAGCAAACTCATCACCATCCAGATCACAGGGGCCAGGCCTATGGCCGCAAAGACCGCCAGGGCCCCGATGCTCAGCCAGATCATCAGGGCGAAAGGCCGCTGTCTGTCATGCACCCAGCCACTGAAGACGGCCGCAAGGGTGGCACCGACCGGCCCCATGGCAAACAACACGCCTGTCATGCCGTTGCCTGCGCCGAAAACCTCGGTCGTGAGGGCTGGGAACAAGACCTTGATACCTGTGCAGGCGGTCAACAACATGCCCAGCAGAAACACCACCAGCACTTGTTTGCGCGACAGCAAAAAGCGGAGCGCATCGCCCAGCATCACAAAGGGATTGCGGGTCTCCACCGGCTCGACCGGCAGCGGCTTGAGCCCGCGCAGAACTGTGACCGTGGCAATCGTGGCCGCTGTGGCAATGCCGTAGGCCCACGCGACCGGAGCCACCGCCAGCAGCAAACCGGCCAAAGCGGGGCTGGTGATATTGATGACGCGGGTCACGAGCATTCCAAGCGCCCCCGCTTCGACAATGCGTTCGCGCCCGACCACTTTCGGGGCGGCGGCCATCAGGGCGGCCACGCCAATGGCTCCGAAAAACCCGTCGACAAAGGCCAGACCCACCAGCGCCAGTACCGATGGGTTCGCCAGCAAAGCATTGAGTGTCAGGGCCGCAAAGCCCACCCCGCAGACACTGCGCGCCATCAGGATCAGCTTGCGTTGGTCACGGGTATCGGCCAGCAAGCCGCCGATCAGCAGACCCAGAAACAAGCCCGCGGCATCGCTTGCCCCGACAAGCGCAACCCAAAGGGTCGAGGCGGTCAGGTGATAAACCTGTATCGGCACCGCCACGACCAGAAAACCCAGCCCCATCAGCGAGAGCGCACGTGCAGCCAGCAGTCTGCTGTATTGTTCATTCTCGCGCAGCAAGGAAAGGCGGATAAAGGGTGATGAGGCCATGGCTCAGCTCTGCCCCCGCGAACTGGAATTGAGGTGATGGTTGGGATCATGTCCAAACAAGGTTGCAAGTGCGTCGATCAGGGCCGGGCCCCAAATCGCATAATCATGGCCTCCGCTATATGTCCGCATCTCGGCTGCGACGCCTTGGGCCCGAAGGTGGTTGGCGAACATTTGGGTGCTTTCCAGAATGCCTGTGTCGCCTTCATGCCGGGCGCATTCGTAGCTCCCCGCCGTCAAAACCGCACGCAGCCCAGTCCGCCCCGGCAGCGACGCCAAATAGGGGGCAGCAGAGGTCCAGCCCGAAGGGGCCCACCAAAACGAACCTGAAAGTGAGATGAAATTCCCAACCGCCTGAGGTTGCGTCAGCGCTGTATAGGCCGCAGCCAGACCCCCAAAGCTGGAGCCGCTGACAACCACCTGTTGCGCCGCGAAATCCTGCCCCAGCTTTTCGCAGGCAAAGGGCAGGATGCGGTTGATCAAAAACCGGGTGAACCGATCACTGCAGGTCAGGTTCTCGGACCGCAGGGCAGGGGACACGGAATCCACGAACACCGTCGCGACCTGTGGCACGGTCTGATCGGCGGCTGCGGCCTCTAACCGCGAAGGTAGATCCAGATCATTCAGATAGACTGCCCCATCGAACAAAATCTGTAGAACATTGCCTGGCGCACCCGGAACGAACCCGGTCGGTCGGTGAATCCAAATTCTGCGCCCTGATGCCAGTTCCGAGTCCTTGATGCGATGCTCAGTCACGTCTCGCGTAACCGGCCCCAGCAATTGTTTCAGCGGTTTCGATTGTGAGGTCAGGTCAAACAGGCTCCACTGTGCAAAGGGGTCGCTGACCGATCTATGAAACGGCGTTTTGTTAAAAGGGTCCACCTGCGCCACCGCAAGCAGCGCCATGCGATTTTCCCGGGGCGAGGCATTGATATACGGCACGTCCGGCGCGATGCGGTAGGACAGGCGCAGGTCATTCGGGACGCGGAACGAGGCAAACCAGATATCGCTATCGGCCAAACGCTGCATCCAGACATGATCGGGGGCCGGTCCGCCAATCAATCGCGCGTTGCATTTGGCCCCACGCCACAGAAAGGTGACCAGCCGGTGATCCTGCGATCCATTCAGGTCGGGTTCAATCATAGGGCTGCCGTCACGTGCCACTTGCTGCCAAAACGCAGCCATGGTGAGCTGACCCTGCGCAACCTGCATCAGTCTGGGGCTGATCGGCGCGTCGCAAATCTCGCCTGTCGGTTCAGTACTCTGCTCGGACGGTGCGATCTGTTTTGTGATGCAAAGCTGCGCCTGCGCATCTTCGCTCTTGCGCAGTTCAAGAACCGCAGCCGAACCGCGTGTCACAAAGCGAAAACTGTGCAGATCCTGTACGCCCCGCAACAGCATCCGATCGTCAAACCCAGCTTCCCGCAGAATCAGATCGGCCGTACCTGCCGCGCAATTGAGCCAGCCTTCCACATATGTCCCGGGGGTCGAGGACAGCTGCTCATCCAGACCGGAGGCAGTAACTGAGGCTGTGGCGGGCATGTAATTCTCCAACACTCACCCATGAGTGGTGAGTTAAAAAACACGTTGGCTGAAGGAGGGGGTGCCCATCTTTGGCTGTTGCGGCCCTAAATGCCCGCACACCTTAAATGCGTCCATAGCCGGGCCGTTTGTGAACGCGACATAATTGTTTGCCGGGTGTACATCCCTATTTTCGATGAAGCGTGAAAGGCAATATGGATTCCCTTAACGGTGCAATGTGTGTCCGCTGCACAGACAAGGGATGATCTTCCAAATGCAATTTAAGCGTGCTCAGCCCTGGTTTGATGCAACGGGGTTCATTCCTAATTTGGAGGTTTTGAATACTGGAAAAGACCACACCGCGTTTGTTCTAGGTCGCTTTAGTCTTGATCGATTCCGGTCAGGGTTGTTCGAACATTTTCAACTTGAATGTCCAGCCCGATTGACAACCGCAATCCCCAAGCGCAAGGCAGAGTTTCTCGCTGGTCGTTTGGCCGTTAGATACGGCTTTCAGCAACTGTGTTTGCCAGATCTTCCGGTTCCGCAAAGAGAAGATCGGGCACCGGCCTGGCCAGACGGGTTAATTGGGTCGATCAGTCACTCAGGACACTTTTGTGCTGCGCTAATATCCTTGTCAGATCAGGGGTTGGCTGGTGTGGACATCGAAGAAATAGCACACAGTGAAGCCGCTGAAGCGATCAGAACCACTGCTCTGACCCAAACTGAGCAGAACTTGTGTGAAAAGGCGATTGGGCTCAGTGCAAATGAGAGTGCTACCCTGATTTTCTCGGCAAAGGAAAGCTTGTTCAAAGCACTCTATATTCACGTGGGTTACATATTTGGGTTTGAGTGCGCTGAAGTCGTGTACTGCCCGTCCAAAACTTGTTTGCAATTGTGTCTAACACAAGACCTAACCAGTAGGTTCCAGGCAGGAGTACGTTTCGATGTGAATTATCAGTTCTTCCAAGGCCATGTATTGACATGGCTACATCGGATCGAAATCGGCTCAGCCTGATCGAATAGGATCATCGGTTCATCAAACAGCTAGAGAATTGTTTACAGCGGATCATGTTGACTACCTCTATTCCTGATCCAACGTTTAGCTTTCGGACACTGACGTAAGCTACGGTTTGTTGTCTGCTGATCTTCCACGGAGAGGAGATCAGTTATGTCGAAACGGAAAGGCCATTCGCTTGGACACATAGGTTGCGCCGAGCTGGCGGCGCAAATCCTGATGAACACCATTGGCCGGGTGCTGCATCACAGGTGAGTCAGGGCTTTTGTTGAAAGCTCTGCTCGATGATCGTTTCCAGCATGCGCTGCGCGCGGGATAGGCGCATGCCGACGGGAAAGGCGGCCTCGAAATTTGCGGCATAGGAAAACTGATCGAGGCAGACTGCCTTCATGCGTCCGGCGGACAGGTAGGGCCGGGCGCATTGGGCGGGCAAATGGCCCAGAAACCGCCCGGATAGGATGGCGGCTGCAATGCCGTCCATATTGCCGCTGTGAATATGCTCGTAAGCCGGCTTCAAACCGCCGGGGCGCAAAGACCCTCCATAATAAGAGCGTGACGCGTAGTCATAGGCTTCGATGTCATCGGGTTCCGGGTCTGCGACATCAAACAGTGGGTGACCGACGCCGCAATAGAGGGCTTGTTGCTCTTTGAACAATGACAGATACCGCAAGCCAGGCGCATGGTTGGGGAAAGTATGGATACCCATATGCAGCTTCTGTTCAAGAATTCTGCGCTCGATCTCAAGCGGTTCCATGACGCGAAGATGCAGTTTCACTTTCGGCATCGCGTCCCGCAGATCGGACAGGATGCGGTCAAATGGAAAATCCTCGTTTCCCAGCAACGCATCGGCGGTGGCGATTTCCAACTCACCTGTGATCTCTCCGCGCACGTTGTTGATGCGCGAGACAAAATCCTGACAGTCGCGCAGGAGGTCGGTCGCCATCTGGTAGACCTCATGCCCCTCTTCGGTCAGCGCAAACCCGGCCCGCCCCCGGCGGCAGAGCCGCATCCCAAGCCGGGTTTCAAGGTCGTTCATCTGTGTGCTGATCGTCGATTGGCTGACATTCAGCGCGATCTGCGCGCGCGAAAAGCCACCGGCCTCGGCCACGGCAACAAAGACACGCAACAAATGAAGATCAGGCGTGGAAATCGACGTCAGCATCCTGTTTCCTACGATAATTATAGATGTAATCATCATTTATCATGGGTTGCCCGGCGGTAATCAAGCGTGATTTCTGGGGCGCAGATGCTGAATGAGGTTTGCCTGCTGTGACAGAATATACTCCGCCGTCTTCACCCGACATGTTCGCCCCGCGTTACAGCGGATTGGCCACGTTTATGCGTGCGCCCGTCGCCCAGTCCTTGGCGGATGTGGATATCGGGTTGTTGGGTATCCCCTATGATGGCGCGTTGACCAACCGCTCCGGCGCGCGCCACGGACCACGCGAGGTGCGCAACCAGTCCAGCCTGATGCGCGCCATCAATCACGCCACGCGGGTGAATCCCTATGAGCTGTGTCGCATCGCAGATGTGGGCGATGTACCGTTCCATTCCGTCTTTGACATAGAAGCGACCCACAAGGACATAGCGGACTTCATCGCTTTGATGGTCGCCAACGATGTAGTGCCGTTGTCCTGCGGCGGCGACCATTCGGTAACGCTGCCGATATTGAGGGCCGTCGCGCCTGAGCCGGTGGCGCTGATCCACATAGATGCGCATACGGACACATGGGACAGTTTTCAGGGGTCAAAATTCAACCACGGTGCCCCCTTCCGGCGAGCCCATGAAGAGGGTCTGATTGATCCGAAGAAGACGGTCCAGATCGGCATTCGCGGTGCGCAGAACGTTTCCGAGGGGTGGGACTATTCCGAACAGGCTGGCATGCGGGTCATGTTCATCGAAGAGGTGCAGGAGCGTGGTATTGTGGCCATCGTGGACGAGGCGCGGGCGATTGTTGGCGACGGTCCGGTTTACCTGAGTTTCGATATCGACAGCATTGATCCGGCCTTTGCCCCAGGGACTGGAACGCCCGAGGTTGCCGGTTTTACCACTGGCGATGCAATGGCGTTGATCCGCGGGTTTCGCGGGCTGAACTATGTCGGCGCGGACGTGGTTGAAGTTTCGCCGCCTTTCGATGTCGGTGGACTGACGGCACTGGCGGGGGCAACGGTGATGTTTGAGCTGCTTTGCGTGCTGGCTGAAGCGCGGCACTCGGTGACGCCGCGATGATGCAAAGCAGCGCAACCTTAGCTGACCAAGGCGGGCTCAGCGGGGCATATGTGCCCGTCTCTCAAGATCATGCCAACGCGATCCTGCGAGAGTATTATGATTTTCAAGGCACGCTGCGTCGGTTCGAGACCGAAAAGGACGACACGTTCCGTGTGTCCTGCCCGGATGGACGCATGTTTGTTCTAAAAATCGCCAACCCCTCCGAACCACTGGAAGAGATTGATTTTCAGACCTGCATGATGCGCCACGCAAGCCGGCGCGATCCTACGCTTGCGATCCCGGACACCATCCAGACGGTTGCGGGGCAAGACTACGCCTTTGTTACCGATGAAGGGGGGCACAAGCGGGTCGTACGCGTGCTCAGCTACCTCAAAGGGGTACCGCTGGATTCAACGGAGTCCAATCCGCGGCAGAGGGTCGAGATCGGCAAGGTTCTGGGCCGTTTGCGGTTGGCCACTGACGGTTTCGATCATCCCGGTGCTGCGCGGCAATATGCATGGGATGTGCAGCATCTGCTGACGTTAGAGCATCTGTTGGCCCATGTGGACGATCCCTCGCAACGCGAAGCGCTGGTACACGGGCTTGCGCGGTTCCGGGGTATCGAACCGCAGCTGCGTCAGTGTCGGCAGCAGGTGCTGCACAATGATTTTAGCAAGTCAAACATTGTGGTCGATCACAACCGGCCCGAATTCGTAACCGGGATCATCGACTTTGGCGATTCCGTCAAAACCGCGATTGCGGTGGATGTGGCGACGGCGCTGCTCAATCAACTGCCGCAAGGGCCCTATGAGGATCTGTTCTATCGCGGACGGGATGTTCTGAGCGGGTATTTGCAGGTTACGGAGCTGACCGAGGATGAACTGGCCCTGATCCCACATCTGGTGATGGGGCGGATCGTCGTGCGTGCGCTTTTGACCTTGTGGCGAACCAAGATGTTTCCCGAAAACACGCGCTATATCATGCGCAATACCTATCAGGGGTGGCATCAGCTGGACTGGTTTCTGGCGCGCAGCCCGGATCAGGTCTCGGACCTGTTGATGTCTTTTGCCGATCAGAAAGGGTGATCGAAGTGACCACTGCCGAAAAACAGACCAAACGCGGTAAGATGGTGAACGGGTTTGACCCGGCCAATACCGAAAACCTTGACCCACGCGCGCGCAACTTTGTGGAACGCCGCGCCCGGCTGCTGGGCCCGGCCTACCGCTTGTTCTATTCCAATCCGGTCGAATTCAGCCGCGCCAAGGGCGTTTTCATGTATGACGCGGACGGCAATGAATATCTGGACGCCTATAACAACGTGGTCTCGGTCGGCCACTGCCACCCGCATGTGAATGCAGCCATCACGCAGCAGATGGAGGTGATGTGCACTCATACCCGCTATATGCAGGATGGAATTCTGGAGTTCGCGGAAACGCTGCTGGACACGTTCGAGCCTGAGATCGGCCATGTCATGTTCACCTGCACGGGGTCCGAGGCCAATGATCTGGCGCTGCGTATGGCCAAGCATCACACCGGCAATCAGGGGATCATTGTCACGTCCGAGGCGTATCATGGCAACTCGGAACTGACTGCTGGTTTCTCGCCCTCGATGGGTGAAAACTCACCGCTGGGAACCTGGGTGCGCAGGGTGCCTGCGCCTGATACCTACCGGGTCGAGACGCAAAACATGGGGGAATGGCTGGCCGCGCGCGTATCCGAGCAGATACATGATCTACACAGACGCGGGCAGGGGTTGGCGGCCTTTGTGGCGGATTCGCTGTTCACCTCGGACGGCATCTTCCCGCAAGAGCCGGGGATGCTGAAACCAGTTCTGGACGTGGTTCGCAATGCGGGCGGTGTTTTTGTGGCGGACGAGGTGCAATGCGGGTTTGCACGCACCGGCAGTCACATGTGGGGCTACCAGCGACATGGCGTAGTGCCCGACATCGTGTCGCTGGGCAAACCGATGGGCAACGGATACCCCGTTGCCGGGATCGCCATGCGCCCTGAGGTGGCCGAGCGGTTTGGCCATGACATGCGCTATTTCAATACGTTCGGCGGCAACACGGTGGCGATGGCAGCCGCCAAAGCAACGCTTGAGGTCATTCAGGATGAAAACCTTCAGGACAATTGCGAACGGGTGGGCCGGATCATGATGGACGGGCTGCGCGACATTGCAGCACGTCACGACGGGATCGGCGATGTGCGCGGAACCGGTTTGTACATGGGTGTCGAAATCGTTCAGGACCAAACCACCAAGACCCCCGACAGTCGCCGGGCACTTGCGCTTGTAAACGAACTGCGCGAACGACGGATTTTAATCTCGGCCACGTCCTTCAACGCCAATGTCCTGAAGATTCGGCCGCACCTGACATTCAGTGCTGAGAATGCCGATAGATTCCTGACCGGATTTGAGGCCGCTTTGAACGCAGTCGCGTGATGCAAGCCTTGGTCATTTCTACCGGAGCGGGCATTCCCCCGCTCCCTTTTTGTGTTCTGCGCAAGAAACGCGCGCTGTTTCCAAACCCATGATGAAATTGCGAGCAAAGTTAATGCGAGCAGGCATTACTTCTAGAAAAATAGATGTAAAGTAAACGATTCCCGTATTTTTCATCACTTTTTGCCTGTGTCTCATACCGACATCAACTGGCCGTCAGAGCCATCCGTGACCCAACAAGGAGACCAAGACATGCAAGACCATTCGATCTTCAGGACAGCCAGGAAGGCCCTTTTGGCTCCGGTGGCTGTTGCGATGGCGACAAACATGGCCGCAGGGGCGGCCCAGGCCGAGGATAGCATCAGCTGCATCTTCCCCTTCTGGTTCGGCTTTGCGCCTGTCTTCGTCGCACAGGAGGAAGGGTATTTCGAAAGTGAAGGGCTTGAGGTGACGACGGCCTTTGACAATGACCGCGCAAACGTTCTGCCAGCGATGGCGAATGGGTCGATTGATTGCACGATGCGCACCATCGGCGAAAGCATGTCGCGCCCGCGTCAGCCGGATACGACAGGAACCGTGATCGGAACCATCGATATCTCGATCGGGGCGGATGGGGTTGTCGCATCGGAAGATATCAAATCGGTCGAGGATCTGATCGGCAAAACCATGGCTGGTGAAATAAATCACCCTGGCACCACGCTGATTCAGCACGCGCTGTCACAGGTCGGCAAAAGCATCAAAGACGTGGATATCCAGTTGATCGCCACCGATGACTCGGCTGCGGTGTTCGAGGATCCCAACGTATCGGCGGTTGCGACCTGGGAACCGATGATGAGTTCCATCGTCAAAAACACCTCGCGCGATGGGGCGCATCTGTTGCTGACATCGGCTGATTATGAGGGGCTGATCACCGACGTGATCATCGTCCGGACCGAGGATTTGCAGGAAAACCCCGAGAAATATGCCAAGTTCCTGCGGGGCATCTATCGGGCGATTGACCTCTACAACACCGACCCGGACAAGTTCATAGCGATCTCTGCCCCGGCTTTTGACGTACCGGCCGCCGAGATGAAGGAGGCGCTGGCCGGTGTGAAATACACCTCTTACGAGGAAAGCGTTGACTATCTGCCCTCGGCCGCCGGGGATGGTCAGTTGAAAGAAGTGTTCGACTCTTTCAACGAAATCAACGTGGTGCTTGATCTGCAGGATGCTCCGCTTGAGTATCAACCCTTTGTTGATGGCTCAGTTCTGGACGGGCTGTTTGATGGCCATACGCGTTAAGAAACCTGTGTTCCCCGGCGCGGAGGCGGGCCGGGGAGCGCGACCACTCTGATTTTACAGCCAGAAAGACTGACGCGTGTTCAAGTCCCTGTTCGCTTTTCGCAAACCTCTCAATCGCCGCACTGATCTGACCTTGGGCATCGTGGGGTTTATCCTCTTTCTGGCCGCGTGGGAGGTCACGGCAAGATCTGGTGCAATCCGGCCCGAATTCCTGCCGTCACCCATCGATGTGGTAAAGGCCTTTGTCGGCCTTTTTGTCGAACGCGACTTTGCCTCGGACATTGTCATCAGCGTGGGGCGTGTCTGGTTTGCCTTTTTGCTGTCCATGATTGTCGCGATCCCGCTGGGCCTGTTGATGAGTACATACAGGTTCGCCGGGGCGATCCTTGAACCGTTCGTGGATTTCGTCCGCTATCTGCCGGTTCCCGCATTGGTGCCACTACTGGTGATCTGGTTCGGCGTGGGCGAGACATCAAAGATCGCGGTCTTGTGGATGGGCACGTTCTTTCAACTGATCCTGATGATCTCGGACGACACCAAGCGCGTACCGGTCGAGTTCATCGAATCCGGCCAGACACTTGGGGCCAGCAATGGCCAGATCATGCGTCACATCATCATTCCGGCAGCATTGCCCAATATGGTCGACAGCCTGCGTATCACGATGGGATGGTGCTGGACCTATCTGATCGTGGCCGAGATCGTGGCGGCGAATTCCGGGATTGGTCATGTGATCTGGTCCCTGAGACGGTTCGTTAAAACCCCCGAGGTTATGGCAGGTATTATCACAATTGGGATCATTGGCCTGCTGACCGATCAGGCGTTTCGCTACGCGCATGCGCGGCTGTTCTCATATCTGCGCAGGTAAACCATGGATAATTTCATTGATATCAAAGATGTGGCCAAGACCTATTGGTCCGATGACGGCAGTACAGAAACCAAGGTGGTTCTGCCGCTTTCCATGACGATTGCTGAGGGCGAGATGGTCATGTTCCTGGGCCCATCGGGCTGCGGGAAGACCACGCTGATGCGGATCGTCGGCGGGCTGGAGACCCCGGATCAGGGTACCATTCACCTGCATGGGGACCTGCTGACCAGGCCGGACCGCAGGCGGGGCATGGTATTTCAGTCCTATTCTTCGTACCCGTGGCTGACGGTGCGCGACAACATCAAATTCGGCACCAGATATCGCAAGGATATCGGAGCAAAGGAAAAGGAAGAGGTCACCGATCACTACCTGAATATGGTTGGGCTGACACGTTACGCGGGTTTCTATACCAACCGTATTTCGGGCGGGATGCGCCAGCGTGTTGCCATTGCACGCACGCTGGCTTCTTCACCGGATGTGTTGTTGATGGATGAACCCTTTGGCGCGCTGGATGCGCAAACGCGGGAATATCTGCAGTTCCAGCTGATGGACATCAACAAGGCCGAGAAAAAAACCACCATCTTCGTGACCCATGACGTGGAAGAGGCGATCCTGCTGGCCAACCGGATCGTGATCTTTTCGTCTCGTCCTGCGCGGGTGGTGCGCGAAATCAAAGTCGATGAGATTCTGCCCATCGAAGACCGCCGCAACGGCACGGCGGACATGGACCGGTTTTTCAAGTTGCGGGCCAATATACTGGAAATCATCCGGGCCGAATACGCGCATACACTAGAGGAAACATAAGATGGTGGCAGAATTGTCCGGCAAGCATGTGGTTGTCACCGGCGCCAACCGAGGCATCGGTTTGGGGCTTGCACAGGGGTTTCTCGCGGCGGGGGCCGACGTGACCATTGTCGCGCTTGAGGAAGACGTGGTGCAGGTGGCGCAGGGATTATCCAAGGATCACGGGCGGGCCGTCGGGCACATCAAATGTGACATCTCTGACCTGCAGCAGGTCAAAGCTCTCTGCGCGTCTCTGGACCGGGTCGATGTGCTGATCAACAATGCAGGTTTTGAGTATATCACTCCGATCGACGACCCGGCGGATCACGTGGATGAGGTGTTTCGACAGATCATCGAAACCAATGTCATCGGTACATTTTCCGTCACGCGTCACCTGCTGGACAAAATCCCGGATGGTGGGCGGATCGTGAACACAGCCTCGATGTGGGGCAAAACGGCGGTGGCCGAATTCAGTGCCTATTGCGCCTCGAAACACGCGGTGATCGGGCTGACCCGATCCTTGGCGCAAGAGCTTGCGCCGCGCGGCATTTCTGTCAACGCGGTGTGCCCCGGCTGGGTACGCACCGTTGCCTCGATGCGGTCGCTCTCTTTCATGGCAGCCCGGCAAGATCGGACGGAAGCCGACCTGCTGGACGAAATCGTGTCGGCACAGGCGCTTGGCGGGCTGATGGAACCGTCCGATATGGTAGCAATGTACGTGTTTCTGGCCGGGCCCGCGGCTGCCAATATCACCGGCCAATCCTTTACCGTGGATCGTGGAGAGCTGATGCAATGACGCAGGATTTGTCCGGAAAGGTCGCGCTGGTCACCGGCGCGGCACAGGGGATCGGCGCGGCGGTCGCACACGCTTTGGCGCAGGCAGGCGCCATCATCGTTGCAGCCGATCTACAGGATGTTTCGGAAACTATCTCGGGTCTGTCCGGCGCGCGCGGGGTTCTTTGCGACGTATCCGATGCAGACAGTGTGGATGCGCTGTTCCGGTCAGTAGCTGAGAACGAGGGGCGGCTGGACTTTGCAATCAACGCAGCAGGCGTACTGTTCGAAGCGAAACTTGTCGATATGGACGCGTCGGCGTTCGATCGGATGATCTCAATCAATCTGCGCGGATCTTTTCTGATCGCTCAGGGTGCCGCGCGGATCATGACCAAGGCTCGGTCCGGGCGGATCATCCTGATCGCCTCTGAACTCGCCTACCTAGGGCGCGCGGATTACTCGGCCTATTGCGCGTCCAAGGCGGGCGTGGTGGGGCTGACCCGGTCTCTGGCGCGTGAACTTGCGCCTGCGATTACGGTTAATGCGGTCGCACCGGGGCCGGTGAATACACCCATGCTAGATGTCGAAAACATGTCGCCTGAATGGATCGAAAAGGAATTTGACGTTCCCTTGGGCCGGATCGCCCAACCGTCCGAGATCGGCGGGCTGGTGCATTTCCTGTGCGGACCGCACGCCGGGTACTTCACGGGACAAACGCTCAGCCCCAATGGCGGCGCGGTAATGATTTAAGGAGCTTTTGCTATGCAGCTTGCAAGACCCGTTCCCTGGCCCAATGGTGCCAAAGTGGCCTGCGCCATAACGCTGGATATGGATGCTGACAGCTTGATCCATATCCATCACGGCGAAGGAGCACAGAATAAATTGTCGGCCACGTCGATGCTGCGATACGGGCCTGAGGTCGCAGTGCCACGCATTCTGGAGACCTTTCGAAAGTTCGACCTGAAGCAGAGCTTTTTCATCCCCGCCTGGTGCATCGAAAACCATGCCAAAACGGTCGAGGCTATTGTCGCGGACGGGCATGAGGTGGGCTATCACGGCTATATCCACGAGGCCCCCAACAGCCTGTCAGAGACGCAAGAACATGATTGGATGTGCCGCTCGATCGAGATCATTGAAAAGCACACCGGAAAACGACCCCGAGGCAATCGTTCGCCGCTCTATCATATGTCCGCCAAGACACCCGGGTTTCTTGCGCAGGAAGGGTTCCTGTACGACTCGTCCCTGATGGGGGACGAGGTGCCGTATATTCTGCAAACAGGGCAGGGGGATCTGGTAGAGCTACCGGTTAGCTGGGCCACGGATGACTGGCCACCCTATGTCCATGCACCAGACCTTGGATACATGTTCGCGCCCCAATCGCCGGATCGGGCCATGGAGATTTTCATGGCCGAATTCGAAGCGCTCCGCTACTCCCCGGGAGGGCTTTGGATAGCGGTCTGGCACCCCTTTGTCAGCGGGCGGTTGTCGCGCTGGCAAAGGGTAGAAAAAATGATCGAATACATGATGGGAACGGGCGATGTCTGGTTCGCTACGCTGGAGGAGATTGCCAACCACATCAATGCGGTAACAGCGTCCGGAGCCTATGACCCGCGCTACGACAGCCTGCCCTACACCGATGGAATGCAGGTGCCAGCCGATTTGATCGGCAAAGTATGAGTCCGAGCGGTATCAAGAAATGTGTTTAGTTCCCTAAATCAATGGGATTGGTTGGTCTGGAAGAGGTTGATTTGGGAAGGGGGCGAGATAACTATTTTTTTCTGAACCTTGAAAAGTTGAGGCTGGACAGAAGTGAGTTTTTCGTAGCGGTCAACGGCCACAGATGAGAGAAATTGCAATGCCAAACAGTCTCTGCGTTGCCCTATTTTCCGCAGCAGAATGCGGTTGGTCGGATTGATCTTTCGACATGGAGAGTGACGTGAGCAGCACCGATGTTTCGGTCCCGGACGGGTCAAACCAGAGCCTTGATATCGCAATCTCGGCTGACGGGACTGCGGAAGTAGGGCTCACCTACAAGATACCTGCCCGATGCGGCATCGCGGTCAGGCTTGCGCGGGGGCAGGTTCTCAACATCGTAAATCCAAGCGGTCATCAGGTCTGTGATTTCTTCGCCTTTGTTGCCGGAAACCTGAACGAACATCTGTCGATGCCCCATCTTCATACGTCGATTGCGTCAATCTTCCCGAAGGTTGGAGACATTTTAGTCAGTAATCAGCGGAGGCCATTGTTGACGATCATTACGGACACTTCGCCGGGGGTGCATGATACAGTTATCGCATGTTGCGACCACGCGAGGTACCGCGAATTGGAATGTGAAGGCTATCACGACAATTGCGCAGACAACCTGCGCATGGCGCTGATCGCCATCGGGCTGAAGGCGCCGTTCATCCCAGCCCCGTTCAACATCTGGATGAATGTGCCGCTCAAGACGGATGGATCAACCAGCTTTGAACCTCCTGTCGCGCGCGCGGGTGATTGGATTTCGCTGCGGGCCGAAGCCGACCTTATCGCGGTGATGTCGGCCTGTCCCCAAGACATGACGCCCGTGAACGGCGAAGGGGTCGCACCGGACATACTGGAATTCAGCGTATCGGCGGGCTGAGCCTTCAGCGTGGTACAGTGTCTTATACGAATTACTCACGCAAATGATGACGTTGGTCAAACGCGACGCAATTCGATTTTCAATCAACGACAACGATAGCGGACCAAACTGCGCGGGTTGGGTTTGACCGCTCCACACAGTCTCCACACTTCCTCCTCCTTGTATTCGACAAACCCGGTCATATCCGGCGCATCGCCTCGCTGAGGCTTTGGAGACTATAGGAAGGTGACGGGAATGAGACCGATTGTTTTAACCACATGTTTGGGCTTGGCCGCTTGCTCCGGCGCTTACGAGCCACAGGTGACCGGTGCGAAAAATGCGCAATACGCAACGGATTTGGCGGAATGTCGTATGGTTGCAGATGAGATTCTGGATCAGGACCGTCTGGTGCAGTCCGAGGCACTGGCGGGTGCTGCGTTTGGCGGTGTTCTGGGGGCGCTTGATGATGGTGGCACAGTGGTCGGGAACGCCGCAGCCGGAGCCCTTGTCGGGGCCAGCGTGGGCGCGCTGGATGGGTTGGATGATGTCGATGTGACCGAACGCGTGGCAGTCAGAAGCTGTCTGATCGAACGCGGGTACACCGTCACAGGTTAACCCAATTAGGGCGGTGATGGATTTTCAAAGCCCGCCCGCTACGGTACACACAGACGGCACTGGCAAAGGGAACCCCGGACCCCATGACAGAAGACTTTCAACCGCTTGTGATGGTGGTCGAGGATGAGCCCGACATCGCCTCGGTTCTCGTCGCGTATTTTGAGCGGGACGGCTTTCGCACCGTGACCGCCCGTGATGGCGAGATGGCGCTGGTGCATCTGGACATGCTTCGGCCCGATATCGTGATTCTGGATGTGAAGCTGCCCAAGAAAGACGGGATCGAGACGCTGCGGGAAATCCAGCAGCGCGGCGATACGCCCGTGATCATGGCCACAGCAATGGGCGAGGACTTGGACAAGTTGCTCGCCCTGAAAATGGGCGCCGATGATTACGTCGTCAAACCTTTCAACCCGATGGAGATCGTGGCCCGCGCCCGCGCCGTTCTACGCCGGGGGCAGGCCGCTATGGGGACTGTTTTGCGGGTGGGGGCGATCGAGGTCGATCAGGACAGCCACACTGCGTGGGTGGTTCAGGACGGGGCAAAGCACGCGCTGGATCTGACGCTGACGGAGTTCCGCTTACTGGCCCATATGGCCCGCGCACCACGGCGGGTGTTTTCACGGGCTGAACTGCTGGATGCCTGTCTGGGCGACAGTGATGCGGTGGAACGGACGATCGACAGCCATGTCAGCCATTTGCGCCGGAAACTGAACGCTTTGGGCGCGCCGCCCTGTTTCACGGGTATACGGGGCGTGGGCTACAGGCTGTTGTCGGAATGAGGCTGCCGCGTCTATCAAAAAGGCTTTGGTTCCGGTTGGCGGTTTGGTTTGTCGCCTTCCTGGCCTTGTTCTTTGTCCTGTTCATCATCGCCTTTGTACTGGTGGACATGAGTTTTGTCGCGGCCATGACGGACGCAGAACGACAGGCTTTTTTTGCAGCCGATGACCGGATCAGCGATCTGGACCCGGTTTCGGAAGGGGCGACATTCCTGCTGGTTCTGCTGGTCGCGCTTCCCTTGTCGGTATTGGCCAGCGTTCTTGTTGCCTTGCGCATCACCCGGCCGATCAGCCATGTGGGCAGGGTGGCGCAGAAGGTGGTGAACGGCGACCTTTCAGCGCGGGCGCATCTGCCCGACAACCAGCAGGGCAGTGAGATCGGGACTCTGATCGGCAATGTGAACAGCCTGTTGGATATGGTGCAGGCCTCGGATAAGCGGATCAGGACGGATGCCGCCGCCATCGCGCACGAGCTGCGTACGCCCTTGGCGGCGCTGCAGATGAAGCTGCACGGCATGATCGACGGCGTGGTGCCGGTGTCCGGCGACGAGCTGCAGCGATTGCTGGCCCAGACGCAGGTGCTGGCGCGCGTGGTGGATGATCTGCGTACCCTGTCGCTGGCCTCGCAGGGGGCGTTGTCTCTGGTCCGGTCGCAGACCGATCTGTTGGTACTGGCGCGCTCGGTGGTTGAGATGCACGTGCGTGTACTGGATGATGCCGGCCTCACGGTGCACGTAAGCGGTGACGCGGTCGTGGCCCGGGTCGATCCGGACCGGTTGCGGCAGACCTTGTCGAACCTGATCGAAAACGCGACCCGCTACGCCAGCGAGGGGGGCGTACTCGACATCCACGTGTCGCAGGACGAGGATCAGGCGATTCTGCGGGTGGCAGACCGGGGGCCCGGTCTGGGGGTCAGTTTCCGGTCGGTCGTGTTCGAGCCGTTCCAGCGTGCCGAGGACTCCAGATCGCGCGATTTTGGCGGCTCGGGTCTGGGTCTGTCCATCGTCAAGGCGATTGCTGAGGCGCATGGTGGATCTGCGCGGGCGCAGCCCCGCGACGGCGGCGGGCTTGAGATCATCGTCGCGCTGCCGATGTAGAAAAGCTCACGCCTCCACACAGTATCCACACAACCTGCAATCAACCATGACCCGTTGGCTGCATCCTTTGCCCATCCCATTGAAAACAATGCGCCGATGGTCATGCCATGGCGCGGATGAACAGCAAGGAATACACAAATGACAACGGGTAATATCAAACTGGGCTGCCTGGCAATCTCAATCCTGACGGCGCTGGGGCTGTCCGCCTGTGGCGGATTTTACGACGAAGTAAGCGTCACGCAGCGCGGCACCCATCTGGACGTGAACGGCGTGATTGACGCGGGTACGTTTTCCACCATTCAAGAGGCGGTGCGCCGTTCGTCCGACATCACCACGTTGCGGCTGGTGAAAGTGCCCGGGTCGGTTGACGATCAGGCTTCGCTGACCGCGCTTGCGGGGCTGGTTAAGAAACACGATCTGGCCATCGTTGTGCCTGCCAATGGCATGGTCGCCTCGGGCGGGACGGATATGGCGTTGATGAGCAAGAAACGCGTGATCGAAAACGGGGCCTGCATTGGCGTCCACAGCTGGGCCATCGGTAATCTGTTTGGATTTGACGCAGGGTCCGACAGGCCCCGGTCTGACGAGATCCACGATCTGTATCTGGATTTCTACAAAACCGTCGATGTGCCCGAGGATTTCTACTGGTTCACGCTTGAGGCCGCATCGCCCGACGACATCCACTGGATGACCCCGGCCGAGATCAACCGCTTTGGCCTCAGCACCACCCGGCTGGACGAATCCACGTCCGAGATACCGCAAGCCCGCGCCGAACGCTGCAACGCCCGGTGGGTGTGACTGGCTTGACACTTCAATAGCCGATGATGCGATTAGGCAACTGAAATTTGCGGGCATTGCGAAACTGTTTCGGGACCGGTTTGTTGCAAGGGAAACTACTTAGTCCCGTTCGTCGTCGCGCCTGCATCAGCCATGTGTGCAACCAGCTGAACGTTTCCGAGAGGCGCGCCTGTCGCGTGCTTGGATAACACCGGTTCACGCAACGGCGTGTCCCACAACGTCGCGCAGACGAGGCCCGATTGGTGGCCGACATGATCGAGCTGGCCCGTCAATACGGCCGGTATGGCTATCGCAGGATCGCTGCACTGCTGAGAGAGGCTGGATGGTCTGTCAGCGATGGGCGAATTGAACGGCTTTGGCGACGAGAGGGGCTGAAAGTGTCAATAAAACAACCGAAGCAAGGACGGCTCCGTCCGCCGTTATTGGTCCTCCCGTCCAAAACATAGCGGTGGACCAGTTCAGTTGGAGGGGTCAATTCTGAATCCTAAATCTAACCTTACGCCGGCGGATCCGGTTTATCAGGAAAACACGATGCACCTTCAGCGGATGCCTTAGGGCAAAACGCGCCAGACTGCCTTGGTCGGCAACAATAGCCTCAAGCTGACCCGGTTTCTTTAGCCATCTAGGGGCAACAAGATCAAACCGATCTCCGAGAACGCGAGTTTCCATGTAACCCCGCTCAATAGAGCTTTCTCCTGAAACAACTGTGATAGATGGGGTGTCAGTCTCCAACCTCAGATCAATTTTTGGAAAGAGAAATCTCTCGGAAATAACTCCTGACTGTTTCAACGCGAGGTGCAGGCTGCGAGAGAGGGCCTCCAGACTAAACTCGTTTCCGGCGGTTAGATGCGCCGTCAGTTTTCTTTGTCCGAGAGCATCCGGATCATCCGCCATTCGGATCAAGAAATCCGACATCTTTTCAATGGCCAAGTCTCTTGGTTCTTGACGCGGTATATGGAAGGAACCCTGTATAGCACCGCATATTTCCGGCAAGGCGCCGCCGCCTCTCAGACTGACGGGTATTGCGCCACACATAGCTCCTTCAACAATTGTTTGACCGAAGGTCTCGTCGTGAGAAGCTGTTAAAACAAAATCTGCCAATCTGAAATAGTCAGCTAGCTTGTTGAGATCTTTCACGTAAGGGACTTGTGAGACCATTCCACGCGCGGCGTACTCCGATGTAGTTCCCTTTCCAATTACTATTGCGTGAAACTTTTCAGGTGGAAGTCTCTCTAATAACGCCCATGCCTCAGGACCGCCTTTACGTGGATCGTCATAGTTATCGCTCGGCATCAAAATAATTCTTTTTGTAGAGGGGATACTCAGCCTATCCCGCAACTGCGAAACACTGTCCGTATTCGCTGGGAAAAAACGCTGAGTGTTAACGCCAAGTCTTGCTACAATGACTTTTTCATCTACTTCGGCCTGGCTGAAGCCCCGTCCGAGCAAGATGCCTTTGGCGACGTCTGCAGTATAGTTAGAATTTGCTAGAAACCGCGCGTTTGAATGCTCCACAAGGCGTCGTTTGCGCGACAAAGCTTCGGAAATATGTGCCGGATTTAGACTAGGGTACTCCTGAGCCGTTGGACAGGCTGCGTCGCAGGATGAGTCTCTGGCCTTTGAACAATCACCTGGGAAAGCACACCGTCCCGTCAGAATGTAGAAATCATGCAGGAAGAAAAAGGTCTTCCACCTGTCCAGTACCGCTGAAAGCCAAATGTGTTTGCGCTCGGCGCCGTGCAGGTTGCCGATGATGACCGCGTCCGGATCAAGAGCTTCCATCGACAAAACCAGACCTTCGTAGTCACGTACTTTGGTCAAGTTTGAGTTTTCTGGGCCTTCGGTTAACGAGAAGCAGAAGACTTCGCAGTTTTGCAGACGCAACGCTTCAGCAACCCGCCGATGTCCGATTCCGGCACCATGCTGAAATCCCACATCATTAATCAACACAATTCGAGGGCGCTTGTTGGACCACTTAAACCCCGGGTTTGCCGACGGTCCAATTTGTCTCGGCGTATAGCCGCGTACCACTTCCTTGAGCTCGGCTTTGAATGCTTTTTCCAGATGGGTCTTTTGCTCGTCATGCTTTCGAAAGAAGGAAATAGGCGCGCCAATACCAGATACTTTTCCACCAGCGCCGGCCAACCGCAACCAGAGTTCGTAGTCCATGCTATAGTGAAGGCCCTCCGATACGTATCCTCCGGCTTTCTCGTAGATTTCTCGTGTAAAGAAGACTTCCGGCTGATAAAAATACTGGCCTGTGTTCCACATTCCGTCGAGGTCCAGAAGTTCGCGCTCGACCAGTGGTCCGTCCGCCAGGCTGTAAGTGTGGCGCGAAATCGACGTTTCATCGGAGAAGACAACAACCTGACCGGCCACCAAATCTGCGTCAGACTTTTCGAAAGCGAGCGCCATCCGCCACAAAGCCCAAGGTGCGAATACGTCATCTGCATTAAGCCACGTTAGAATGTCTCCCGTTGCTCGATTGAACGCCTTGTTAAGAGCGTCAGCTTGCCCGTTATCCTTCTCAATTGTAGCGTCTAGAAAGGAGTAATTCGAAAGTATTTCGGCTGTTCCGTCATCAGAACAGCTATCGTAAACTAGGTACTCCAGGTTTGGATAATACTGATGAAGCACCGACTCCACTGTGTCACGGATGTAGATCCCTGAACGATAAGCAGGGGTTACAACTGTTATCCGTGGCAAAGAGTCTTTGCGAATTCTCATTGCTTCGATGCGGAGAGTTTCGCAAAGCTTCTTGTCGCGGAACCACATTGGGTCGAAGTGGCTGTTTTTCAATGAAAATCTCCCCAACAGGTAAAGATGGCACTGTTACCTGGGTTTTTAGCTGCTTCAGATATTTGTGATCTGCACTTTGGCTCTAGTCCCATGAGTGCAAGGTGCAGCGTTGGCGTCGGATTCTTGTTGAGGCTGTGTGGAGGTTGTGTGGAGAGACCGGTTTCCTGCGTAGCAGCTTCAGTGCGGTCTCATGGTCGGCGCAGTCTCGTTCACATGCCGCTGAGCAGCCTCATCTGGGTTCTGTCGCAAACTTCGCCCCTACCTGTCGGTCGAGTCCATTTCTGGTAACGCGCGCCGGAAAATGACAGGAGCGGGCTATGACGATTTCATTCAAGGGCGCGCATTTTCCAAAAGACGTGGTCTTGTACGCGGTCTTCTTCTACCTGCGTTACGGTGTTTCCAACCGGGATCTATAAGAAATCATGGCGGAACACGGGTCGATCCTGATCACCAGCAACCTGCCATTCGACGAATGGACGGAAACCTTTGGATCGGAGCGCCTCATCGGCGCCTTGCTCGACCGGCTGACCCACCATGTCAGTATCTTGGAGATGAACGGAGAAAGCTATCGCCTGGCAAAGAGCAAGGCCCGGCAGAACTCCTAAGACACAGAAGAGATTGGTCCTCGCGGACCAAGGCGCCGGTCACCAAAACAGTGGACGAATTTTGCTCCGCCGTTGACATGTATCAAATGAAGAATCAGACCGTTACTGGGATTCAAGTCTTTCACTTCAGCCGCATCTGTCCTGGCAGGTATCGAATTGGTTAACATGATCCGCAAAGGTCAATTCACGACCGGATTCCGTCCGTTTCAGCGGTTCTCCCAATTGGCAATGTAAACTGCCAATCAACTCCACTGATGTTCCGCCATCCAAAAGTTTGCGACAGAGCAGCTTGGATGCGCGTCATCGACCAAGTTTATTGAGAGGGCACAGACTACAACCGCCATCCCAAGCCGCAATGTTCTTTTAAAGGTTCCTTTCTCAATCCCCGTCTGCAATCCCGGCTGCACGGGCTTTGGCCCGGCGTGCGCGGTAACTGGGCAGCAGCACCAGAAGGGCAGCAATCACAAGCAGACCCAAAGTCATCGGGCGCTCCCAGATGAAGCCGATACCATCATAGAGTTGCATGGAGCGCGCGAAATTGTCCTCCATCATCCCGCCGAGAATGAAACCGATCAGCAGCGGTGCAAGGGGATAATCCGCAAACTTCAACGCGGTTGCACAGACCCCGAAACCGACCAGTAAAAGTAGCTCGGTCGCGTTATTCTGGCCGATATAAGCGCCCATAAGGGTGAAGAACAGGATGAACGGGATCAGGAAGTTGCGCGGAACGGCAAGCACCTTGGCGATGTAGGGGATCAGCGGCAGGTTCAGGATCAGCAGAACGAGGTTGCCGATGAACATCGACATAATCACCGCCCAGAAAATCTGAGGCTCATCCAGCATAAGGCGCGGACCCGGTGTTACATTCAAGGCGATCAGTGCACCCAGCAGGATGGCCGTGGTGCCTGATCCCGGAATGCCCAAAGTCAGCAACGGAACAAAGGACCCGGTGCAAGCAGCGTTATTGGCGGCTTCTGGCGCGGCAAGACCTTTGATTGAGCCTTTGCCAAACTCTTCCTGTTCTTCCTTCGGGGCGATATTGCGTTCGACCGCATAGCCAAGAAAGCTGGCAATGGTCGCACCCGCACCCGGTAGCACGCCGATAAAGAAACCTTGCGCGGACTGGCGCCCAACAACCGGCGCGATGGCTTTCGCCTCATCCCGTGTGATGCGCAGGTCCTTGATATCACCGTCATCCCCTTTCAGATCCTTGGGTTTCAGAACAAGGAACAAAGCCTCTGGCAACGCAAACATCGCCATCGCCAGTGTGATGAAACCAAAGCCTGATTGCAGGTCCATGATACCCATGGTGAAACGCGGCAGGTTGAACAAAGCGCCTTCGCCGACGGTCGCCATGATCAGGCCAAGAATGGTCATGATCAACGCTTTGGCCACCTGTCCTGAGCCTGCAAAGGCCGCAATGGCCGAAAGGCCGACAACCATCAGCGCAAAGTACTCAGCCGAATGGAACAGCAAAGCAACCGAAGACAGGGCCGGTGCAAAGACCATAAGCAGGATCGCACCCACGGTTCCGCCAGCGAAACTGGCAATGGCGGCGATGGTCAGCGCCTTGCCAGCCTTACCCTGCCGGGCCATCGGGTAGCCATCAAAGCTTGAGGCCACGGTGCCTGCGACCCCCGGCGCATTTAGCAGGATGGACGAGGTCGATCCCCCGAAGATCGCGCCATAATAGACACCTGCCAGCAGGATCAGCGCAGCCGAGGGGTCGCCCATCGAAATCGCAACCGGGATCATGATCGCAATGATCGACATCGGGCCCAGCCCCGGCAGCATGCCGATAAACGTCCCGATCAGGCACCCGGCCACAACCATCAGAAGATTTTGGAGAGAGAATGCCGTTTGCAGGCCAATCAGCAGTCCTTCGAGCATGTCAGCCTCCGAAAATGCCCGGCAGCGGGCGCATGTAAATTCCAAGAACTTCCTGAACCAGATACCAGACGAACCCGGCGGCGATCAGGGCGATGGGGATCATGATGTGCCACTTGCGCTCGCCCAGAATGTAAGACCCGATGATCAGAAAGGCCGAGGTGGCAATCAGAAAGCCGACCGGGCGCAGGCACAGTGCGTAAACGACCATCAACACCAGCAGCGCAATCGCCTGACCCAGATGGTATTCGCCCAGACGGCGGTAATCGATATCCGCCTCTTTCAGTTCGCTTTTTTCAAATCCCAACAGGATGATTGTCGAAGCGATGATGCCTAATATGGACAGAACCTTGGGGAAGGTACTTGGCCAGATGGGATTCCTTTGCATGAAAGGGGGCAGGCTGCCGTCCATCGTAAACCAGGCCGCATAACCGTAGGTCAGACAAATCCCCAGCATAACGAGCGCGATCCAGCGATCCAGTGCCATCGTGTCCCTTCCCATTTCAGTTTGTGTTTTGGGGCAGAGCGGAGACCCGCTCTGCCGATGGTGCCGTTAGAGGAAGCCGAGTTTCTTCATCAGGTCACTGATCTGTTTTTCCTGATCTTCAAGGAAAGACTCGAAATCAGCGCCCGAGTTGTGAATGTTCACCCAGCCATTACGGGCCCGTACCTCTTCCCATTCGGGGGTGTCATACATCTTTGTTATGGCTTCCTGGTAGGCCACCAGTTTGTCTTCGGGCAGGCCGGGTGCCCCAAAGAACCCACGCCAGTTGACGAAAGTGGTGTCGATACCCTGTTCTTTCATTGTCTGCGCATCAGGGGCGGCGTCCACGCGTTCCTCTGCGGTCACACCAATGATCTTTACCTCACCCTGATTGGCCAAATCGACGGCTTCCGAAAAACCGGTCGACAATGCGGCAATCTCGCCAGACAGCAGGGCTGCCATAGCTTTGCCACCGGCATCGTAGGGGATGTATTTGACGCTCAGCGCGTCTTTGCCAGCTGCTTCCATCACCATGGCTGCAACCAGATGGTCCATACCGCCCGGAACCGAACCGCCACCGATCGCGGTGCCACCGGGATCGGCGTCAAATGCGGCCAGCAGATCGTCCATCGAGTTGATCGGGCTGTCCTTGCCAACCACGATCGCCGCATAGTCCCCGATTGTCCCCGACACCAATGTCAGGTCGCGGAAGTTATGCGGAAAGACGCCCGTCAGCGAACGGATCACGATTGGCGTCGAATTAACCATCAGTGTACCGTGGTTGCTCTCGGCGTTTTCAATCAGAAAGCCGATGGCCTTACCGCCGCCGCCACCTGACATGTTTTCGTAGGATGCGGTTCCAACGAGACCCGCATTCGTCAACGCCTCTCCGGTGCCACGTGCAGTTCCGTCCCAACCGCCGCCGGCGCCACCAGGGATAAGAAAGTGGATGCTGTCCACCACCTGTTCCTCGGAAAGTGCAGGTCCAGTCAGACCAAGGGCAGCCACAGCTGCGATCAGGGCGCGACGGCCCAGTTTGAGTGTTGTCATAGTGTCCTCCCAAAACCAGAGCTATCAACGTAGCTGGCTGTTCATTCGTTAATCAGAAGACCTTAAAAGGAAAACCTGTCACCAACCTGTCAATCGCGTGGGGTTGATCGGAAAATGCTCTGATGAGATCGGCGACCGCTGCTACTCTCAGTCTTTTGTTATTAGACACCCCAAGAAATTCTTGCACGTCCCGGTTGACTGGTGTCCACTGGCAACAACACGTATCGAGCCTTTGAGCGCAATACCTGAGCCTTGATCTCAACGGGACAAAGTTTGTCGCAGTTCAAACGGCTCTTGTTGCATTGTCGGCAGCATACGTCGGGAGGGGCCTGTCTTGAGAATACTTCTTGTCGAAGATGAACCGGACATTCTGGAACTGAGTGTCATTGCCTTGCGCCAGTTAGGGAACCACGAGGTCACGACCGCCACATCAGGTGGTCAGGCGCTGATCCGCATAGAACAGGCCTCTGTGCCATTTGACGTTCTTCTACTGGATATTCAAATGCCCAGCATGAGTGGGATAGACTTGTGTCGGGAAGTCCGTGCGATTTCTGCCTATGCCCATGTGCCAATTATCATGACGACAGCCATGACGGAGAAGCACTATATTGATGGTGCATTCGCGGCCGGAGCAACGGACTACCTCACCAAACCATTTGATTTTCTGGAACTGAAACACCGCATCGCCGTCGCCGAAAAATATGCTTTCCAGACGGCCGAGTTGGCCAGAAGTGTTCAAAGCGTTCGTATGGCGCGGGATTCCATACAGCTCAGAAAACTCCACAAGATTTCGGACCCTTTACCCATAGATGACGTGCCGCGTGTTATCCGCATGCATGCACTTGAAAGCTATCTCAAGCAGTTGACCAAGATCAGCCTGTCTCGTACCCGCTTTTTTGCGGTGTCAGTTTCCAACATCTTCTGGATTTACGACAGGTGCTCCGATCATGAGTTTTGTGATCAGATAACCGATATAGCCGAGGCAATTTCGGACAGTTTCCACGGCTGGGACACCACACTCATCTCGTACTTTGGCGGCGGTGTGTATGGCGTCGCAACAGATCATGCATCGGTCGAGAGCACGCAGGAATTGTTGTACCGTATTGATGAGGCACTGCACGCGCTAGGACCCGTCTATCAAAACGGCGAGAGTGTTGAAGTCAGTTTTGACGCTATCGAGATTCTGAAACCTGCGATCTTTTCAAAGGTTGGGACAGATGAATTTGTCGACCACCTGTTTGCCAGCCTGCGGACATCAGCCGAAAAAATCGCTGTTCTGGCCTAACAGTCTAAATACGTCGCACAAAACATCGATGCCTTGCATGCGGTTCCGATTTTAGCTGCTTTCGAACAGACCAGTCAGGGTAGACAGCAAAATCATCACAACCAGCGGTCTGAATGACACTGTCAGCTTCCATTGGCTGTCTGGCGCAAGTATCTTCGCCGAGGATCACACCACGTTTAGCGGAATTGAAAGGCTGCGTTGTGAGAAAACGTAATCCCATCAGGTATTTTTTCCAATCGCAGCCGAAGGACACTCGGCCGCTCATAACACCTTTGAGGGTACCCGGCGTTTTCACCAAATTCCGCTTGGCGGCTCTGATCATTGTTTCGATCATTCTCGCCATCTTCTTAATAGGCAATGACGCCTTTGAAACCTTTTACGACTTTACACGATCGCATGAGCAATATGAACTTGACGATATTGCGGTTGCGATAACTGTCTTTCTGCTCGTGTTTCTGGTGATGCTGTTGTTTTCTCAACGGGAAACCGCACAGATTAACAAGTTCAACCACAGCTTTTTACAGGCGATCGATCAGTTGAAAGAAGGTTTCGCGCTTTGGGACCAGAACGATCGGTTGGTCGTTTGCAACTCACTTTTCAAAGAGATTTCACGATCAAGGGGGCGTACTACGACGCCCGGCGTCGAATTCGAAAACTGGCTGTGCAGCAACGATGCAGCGAATATGACGCCAGAAGGTAAAAAGCAGGATGAAGCGCGAAAAAAGGCCCGGTTGAGCGCCTATCAGGCAGGTGCAGTACCGGTTGAGATCAATTGCGGTGGCCGGTGGTATTTGCTGTCGTTCAACAAGCTGCCAGATGGCAGCACCATGCAGGTTTTGTATGACATTCACGAACTCAAGCTAAGCCAATACAGGTTCGAAATTGCAACCCAGGAAGCCGGAATCGGTGTTTGGGAGGCGGCGATAGACACGGAAGCATCGGCCTGGTCCGACAGTTGTTACAAACTACTTGGTCTGAATGCCCAAACCCACGAACCCACTCTGAAGTCATTTTTGACAGTGGTGCATCCAGAAGACCAAAACCGGGTTCAGGAGCTTGTTCAAAAAGCCAGACAAGCGCGTGAGGATTACAAGTTTGAATGCCGTATCGTCCGACCGAACGGGTCCATTTTCTGGGTCTGCTCCATCGGCAAAATGGTGAGTTATTCGGGTACTCCAAGATGGGTTGGTGTTATTCTAGATATTGATCATCAGAAGAATTCCGAGCTTATGAAAGATGAGTTCATCTCGACCGTAAGCCATGAGTTTCGCACACCTCTGACCTCTATCGCCGGGGCGATTGATCTGGCGTTGTCAGGTGCCGCCGGAGAATTGGACGACCAGGTCAAACACTTGCTTACCCTGGCAAACAGGAACACCCGCCGCCTGAAGCTATTGGTCGACGATGTTATCAGCATTCAGAGAGATGGTGCCAATGGGTTGGCGCTTCATCCCGTTCCGATGTCTGCCGAACAAATCCTGCTCGACGCGGTCGCAGCTAACCAATCATACGCCAGCCGCATGGACGTTGACATCAAAGTTGTCCCCGGAAACCACCGGTTTGAGGTGATGGCGGACCCTGAGAGAATTCAGCAAGTGTTTGCGAATCTGATTTCGAATGCCGCCAAGTTTTCAAAAGCTGGGCAGTCAATTGAAGTAGCCGCAGAGCAAGAAGACACGTTCGGAGTATTCTATGTAAAAGACACAGGGTCAGGAATCTCTGAAGAATTCAAAACCGTCATATTCGACAAGTTCACCCAAGAGAATAGTAGCGACACGCGCAAGGTTGGGGGAAGCGGCCTTGGGTTGGCAATATCGAAAGCCATCGTAGAAAACCATGGTGGCAAGATTCACGTAGACTCAGTGTCTGGAGAAGGAGCAACATTTAGTTTTTCAGTTCCTCTTGCAGATGGATAGTTTGCCTATCTCCCTTTTATGTTTGGGTTTCACTAGGTTCTGGTCCTATTAATTCGGTTGCCGCCATCTCGGCTGCACGATTCAAGTCTCTGAGTTTCAGGGGTGTATCGTAAGCAATCTATTCTGGTTTACTGATGAACAGTCTGCCATCGGCTGATTGGTTACTGGGTGATCGCGGTTATGATGCCGACTGGTTCCGCGAAGCTCTGATAGACAAGGGAATAAGGCCTTGCATCCCTGGTCGAAAATCGCGCGACAAGCACGGCCAGTACGACAAGCGACGCTATAAACGCCGTAACCGCATCGAGATCATGTTCGGGCGCCTGAAGGATTGGCGGCGATTTGCCACCCGATATGACAGATGCCCAAAGGCCTTCCTATCAGCAATTGCACTCGCGGCTACCATCTTGTTCCGGCTGTAAATCAATGAGGCTGGAGCCTAGCGAAGCTGCAAAACTGTCCGAAAAGCTGGGACCACTTCAGTGGGCCCACTACCTTTTGATTGGCTTGGATTGCTAAGAGCGAGGATCACCGTTTATTTATCTCTACTCAATCAATTCTTTGTACACATTGGCCATGATCTTCGAGATTTTCAGCCCCATGCGCGGACAATTCATACTTCATTGTGGGAAAATGCAGCGCAAGCGTCCAAACTTCGTTTTCTTTGATATGGATGAAAGTTACGCCATCAAGGCCATGTGCAACCGTCGCAGCCCCTTCGATACCATGAAAATCAACTTGCGCATCTGTACCTTCTTCTGGTTGTGAGATTCTGATCTCATCTCCCGTCACATCTGACGAGCAACGAAACTCGGTAACGCCCGCAAGTGCATTTGAAGCACAGGCTACACCACCAATAAAAACCAATCTTGCCAGCATTTTTTCACCTTGTTCTACGTGTTGTGTCTACGACGACCATCGTGCGTTTTCCTCTTCGAGGATGTTCGATTTTGCTTTGCCGAAGCTGACGCTAATTTTAAGGCCGGGATCGTTGTTACTCGCTGAAATCTTGGCGCCATGTCGTAAGGCAACGGCTTTGACCAGGGCCAGGCCCAGACCATTTCCGCTTTCTCTGCGAAATCCTTCAACGCGATAGAAAGCGTCGAATATCTTATCAAGAAGCGGACCGGGCACGCCAAAACCATTGTCCGAAACATCCAGCACAACCGAGTCTTTGCTAGCTACAAGTGAGACCTGTATCCACGCCTCGGGTGGGCAATACTTGATCGAATTGTTTATGAGGTTGACCAGGAGTTGTTTCAACATCTGTTCATCACCCCTGACCAATATGGTATCGGCGTTGAACTCAGCCGTTACGCTCATTTGTGCATCTTCTGCGACGGGCGAAAACGTTTCGACAACATCCGCAACCAATGCGCTCAGATTAACAGTAGAGAATGGTTGCTTATATGTTCCGGCCTCTATTCGTGATATTCTGAGAATAGTGTCGAACACAGCGCTGAGCCGTTTAAGCTCTGTCTCGAGCTCGTGAAGTCTGGGTCGGGGATCGCCACCGTAGTCAAGCTCACTATAAACCTGCTGCAAGGCCAGAAATCCATGAGACAGGGGCGTTTTCAGGTCGTGCGCAATCGTGACTGCGGTTGTCTGCGTACTGATCATCAGGCTGGACAACCGGTCCAAGTGTCGATTTATCAGTCGAGATACTCTGTCAATCTGGTCGTTCGTCCTGGAAACCGGAAGGCGGACTTCAGTGTTCCCTTTGGACACCATATCGAGCGTTTTCTCAATACGCCTGAGTTTGCTGTAGCTGTAAGAACTCACCCAATAGCCAAGCCCTAGAACAACCACGGTGGTTGCAACCGTCAGTAGCAACAACCCTTCCCAGAGTGTGGTCAATGCTTGGTTCATGGACGTCATGCTGCGCGCCACGACGGTGCGGTAACCAAGATAGTCGGACGCTTTCAGAAGATAGACAGGGCTACCGCCCCCAATCTCGACAAAATCGGGGTCAACCTCGTGCCAGCCATTTGTTTGGGGTATCTTGGCCACCGCGCCGGCAAGGGCGGAGTTGTGTTTGTCAAAAAGCGCGATCATGTGCAGCCCGGTACGGTTTGGGCTATTTAGATGTTCGACTGCGCGCTGAACCGCATCGGTGCCGCCATCCAGCAGGATTTCGTGCAGCAGCAGTTCCTCTTCCAGAATTTGCTGTTCGAGATTGGCCCGCAATGTGTCTTTCAATGCAACATAAGCAGCGTATCCAAACACTGCCGTAATGATCCAAACAACAAGCGCGGCGTAACACGCGGTTCGGAACGGGGCCCCCGAGAAAATACTAGCGCGGTCCATGGAGACTGTACCCTATGTTTCGCACCGTATGCAAAAGGGGGGGATCAAACGGTTTATCGATTTTAGCTCTCAGACGGCTGACATATGTCTCGATCACAGTTGAGTTCGGATCGAAATTGTAATCCCAAACTTGCTCGAGGATCATGTTTCTGGTCACGATCCTGCCTGAGTTGCGCATCAGCAATTCCAACAGTGCAAATTCACGGGGCTTTAACTCAATGGTCTGATCTTGTCTGCGAACCAGACGTTTTAAGAGGTCCATCGAAAGATCCAGCACATGCAATTCTGTCGCTGCCACCCTTTCAGTGCGCCGTTTCAGAACGGTTTGCAAACGAGCCAGAAGCTCTGAGAAGTGGAAGGGCTTGACCAGATAATCATCTGCTCCTTCGGTCAGACCTTCGACGCGATCGCTCACGTCGCCAATTGAGGTGAGAAACAACACCGGCGTCTGATTTTGCGCTGCACGCAGAGCTTTCAATATCGACATACCGTCCATACCAGGCAGCACCCGGTCAAGGATCACCGCGTCGCATTGGTTGTAGAGGCAATAAGACAGCGCATCGCGCCCATCCTCGAACCACTCAACCGTAAACCCACTGGAACGGAGCCCTGAGATCACGAACTCTGCAGTTTTGACATCGTCTTCGGCGACTAGAATTTTCATTGTACTGGCTTTCCATCACGTTGCGGAAAGCAACGTTGACGCAACAAACCCTCGTTCGGGTGGTTCAGGCACATTACTGCGCCTGAACCGTTGGCGCGAGGGGGGGTATTTATAAACTCAACGTCTCTTCGACGGCTTTTACCTGAAGACGGGCCAGCCCCAGATTGGCTGTCTTCTTGTCCAGAGCGACATAGACGAAGATATTCGGACTTTTTTCCAGGGGCCTGATCAAATGGAACTGCTTGCCCAAAGTGATGAGAATATCCTCAATCACGTCGCTCAGTTTCAGCGCGTCGATCGCCTGTATTTTTGCGCGCACGACTTCCACATTCGCCGCGCCTGCGGTTTCAAGGTCGAACTTGGCTCCGCCTTCAGTGGCAAGGGTCAGGCCAGTGTCACTGTCAACCAGGCAGGCGCCGATCACACCCTTGATTTCACTAAGTTTTGATATGTCCAAAGACATGATCTTCTCCTTCGTTAGGTTAATTCCAGCAGCTCTTTTGGTGTCAGAACTGCCATGTTGCGGCTCAGATTCTTCATTCGCAGGGACGGTGCCCGGGATCCTAATTGTGTATGTCCGGACCAGCCCAAAACGTTCGCATAATCGCGTGGCAGCCGAGAGAGAGGTCTGTTTGTTTTTAGCCATCTTCGTCACTCTTCGGTTCTGGTGTGGGGGAAACCCGCATCGCTCAAATCACCCCCGCAGGAGTTCGAGCTTTCGCGCCTGGCGCCATTACCCGGTTCGTATGGTGCAACAGCGTGTCTATGAGTTGCTCGTCGATTTGCGGAAGCTCCCTTGGCGCAGCAGGCCCTCGTGGATGGGAAAGCATGGTGGCTTGTAACTGGAACGGTGGTGCAGGACGTGTCGGTGCGACAGCGGTAGCCTTCCACAGCATCTGGGCAGCAATCAGCGCCGGTCGATACCCAAGCTGCATCTGACCGCCAAGCAGCAATGAGATCGTATCGCCTTTTTCACCTGCAAGGACGTACCACAGGGAGGCGTATTCAAAGCTGACATAAGCTGCCCCACAAATGATGATGCTCAGCATGCTTGCCTTCGACTCATACAAATTAACAGATGAGGGTAGAGGCGACATTCAGTTTAACTGAATTATTCAGTTACTTTAAAAATATGTAAGAATTACGCTTACGGGCAGAGGAATAGGTTTGAGTATTCTTTCAGACTCAAAAATTACGTATATGAATCAAAAAGTAACGTGCTATCCACAGTTCCTTTTGATGCGAATTCTTAACGTTACGTCATGATATCCTGAACTGTTCAGCGTGGACGTCAGCGCGTCTCTCTAAAATAACTTTGGTTTTGTGAAATTTAAACATTGGTAACTTGAATGCTAATTCACAAGCTTGCGGCAGCCTACCAGATCGCAAAAAGGCGGCCCTCCCAATACGACGAAGCGTGCAGGGAGGGCCGCCGTGAGGAGTGGCGGGTTCGTAGAGTGAGCGGCATCCGTAGATGCCAGTGTGGCCCGGTTCGAACGGGCTGTGTGTTCACCAGTCCTCGAAGTTCTGCAAATCAACTCTTCCAGTAAAATGCGCGCACTTTCTTACAGACACTTTTCATCAAATTCAAAATCGTGACAATTTTCCAGATTCTGTGCTCGCGGGTCACTTTCTGCACCACACCGGTACTAGGTTCAGCCCATCCGGTATCCGACATTTCGAAGTGTCACGATCCGCTGGCCAGTCGCCCCGATCTTGCGGCGCAGTCGGCCAACATAGACGTCCACTACATTGGTCAACGGGTCCTCGTTCAAACCCCAGACCGAATTCAAGATACGTTCGCGCGACAGCACCCGGCCGGTGTTGGTCAAAAAGAGAAGCAGCAGGTCGCGCTCTTTCTTTGACAGTTTCACTTCTTGCCCGGCCACCGAAACCTGAAGAGACGCCCGGTCGAACTTCAGATCTCCACAGGTAATCTCGGTATCGCTGAGATGGCGTGCATAGCCATTGGCGCGGCGATGCAAAGCCTCGACACGCGCAATCAGCTCGTCGAAATCGAACGGCTTCGGCAAGTAATCGTCCGCGCCGATCTTCAGCCCCTCGACCCTTTCTTCGGGGCTGTCCAACGCGGTCAACATCAGGATTGGCGTCTTCGATTTACGGGCACGCATCTTGCGACACACATCCTGACCCTGAATGCCGGGCAGCATCAGATCCAGAAGAATGACGTCATAGGTATTTGTCGCGGCAAGTTCCAAGGCATCTTCACCATCCGGGGCGTGATCCACTGCCCAGCCCTCGGCGGACAAACCGCGACGGATGAAATCGGCAACGCGGGCCTCATCTTCGACAAGCAAGATATTCATGATGTGCCTCAACTCTTTCCCTATTCGAAACTGCGCCGAATAAATCAGCGTTGTTCTGGTACATGCACGTCAACCAATCATTTGCATTGTGCTGGTTTGTACAACTCTTGTCTGGGCTGCCTTGGGCAGGGTTATGACGATCCGCAGGCCACCCTCGGGTCGATCCTGAAGGTCAACTGTCCCACCATGCGCCTCGACGATGGATTTTACGACCGGCAGCCCAAGGCCGCTGCCCTCGATACCTTGACCCGACGCGTTCGAGCCCCGAAAGAACCGATCAAAGGCTTGGGATTTCTCGGTCGCGCTCAAACCGGGCCCATCGTCCTCTATGGCGATCGTGCACGAGGCAAGCCCCTCATTTAGCCTGGCCACAATCGTCGGCCCGCCATAGCGCCGCGCATTCTGCAGCAGGGCCAGAACAGATTGACGGAGGCGCACCTCGTCGACTGACGCCATCACTTTGCTGTCCGGGCTATCGACCTGAACCGGATCGGGGAACATCGCCACCGCGTCGTGGATGATCTTGCGCAAGTCAGTTTGTGTACGATCCAGCCTTAGCTGACCGGCTTCAAACCGCGCGACGGTCAACATGTCGTCTACGATCTGGTTGGTATGCTTAGCTGAATCCCGAATGCGCGCAAGCGAATCCGAGGCCTCGTCAGGCAGGGAATTCGATGTCCGCAAGGTCACGTCAGCTTCGCCCAGAATGATAGCCAGCGGTGTGCGCAGTTCATGGCTTATATCCGCCATCAACCGCTTGCGGTTTTCCTCGCCAGCTTCAAGCTTGTCGATAAGCTGCTGCAGTTCGGCGGTTCTGGCTGCAACGGTATCTTCAAGCCGCTTCTTCTGTTCGGCGCGGTTTGCCTCACGTGCGGCGAGACCCTCGGCCATTCCATTCAGCACGATACCAAGCTCGCGAAACTCGCGGCTGCCCCCAAGACGGACCGGTTCGGAATAGTCTGCCCTGCGCAGCCGACCGACGCCTTCCGCCAACCGTGTCAGCGGCTTTCTGATCTGGCGGTTGAACGACACGAGCCCGATCAGCAAGACCACGATTGCAGCCAATACAATCACATAGACCAGCCGTTCGTTCCATTGCCGAAACGCGATTGCTTCGGCCAGAACCTCTTCGACCTCTTCAACCTCTTCATCCAGCGCGGCCTGAATTTTCCGATCAAGCTGGTCATCGATATCTCCATCAAGCAAAGCCGCCAGACGTTCGATCTGGACCAAGGTCTCAACCGGGTTGCCTTCGGCCGACAGGCTGGCGATGGCTGCGTTTACGGATTCGATGTCGTCCTCAATCTCATCAAGCAACTCCAACTCTTCGATCTCTTCGTCGCCCACCATCTGGATTTCACGCGCGATGGTCATACGGATCGCTTCCAGCGTCTGGGCGATCTTTGCCCGCAGTTCGAGTTCACTTACGCCATCGTCCCGATCTCCGATGAGCAGTGCGTCACCGTGCTGCTTGAACAGGCGGTAGAGGTCCGCTTCCAACCGCAGGTGCAGCCCGTACGAGTCCTGCGCCAGCTGTATCCGCGCATCCCACCATCGGGTTTTCTCGAGGCTGTATAAGGTCAGGCCCGCGAGCCCCCCGAGAAAACCGACGAGAACAATTGCATAGATACCAAACAGAGTAGATGAGCGCATGTCAGACGACCTTTGAGTTCTCTTCCCGATGACCGGGCGCGGCTTCCGCGACCACTATGATCGTGGCACTGGACAGAGTCCGCAATGTTGCAAGCAATTCAGATTGATAGGATTGGCACAATGCCCACCGCACTGAGGCGATGACAATGACATCCGCCTTGCCAAGAACAGCGCGAGCCAAGTCCAGCCGCAATGTCTGATGCGGCAACAACCCACTGCCGTTTTCTGCCAGGCGTTGGTCAAGGCCGCGAGGCTCAGACAGAAGATCAGACAAACCAAAGCACCGTATGACTTTGGATATCCGTCTGTCGCCAGGTCGTTTCCGACACATCAAACTTGCAGATCGGCGCAAACTGCCTTGAAGGCCGATATGATCGTCCCCGATGAAAGCAACTTTCGGGGGGATATCCTGCCCGCCGAAACTTACATAGACGTCAGCGCATCTGTCGAGCCCCGCGATACAGCGCGCGATTGTCAATGCGTGCTGGCCTGTCAAGGCCGAGACGGTGCCGTGGTCCGCAATGAACGCGATGGGCGTCTGATCAACTTCTCCGGTGACTTCGATTGTTTTGAGTCCGATGCATGGCGCTGCCAGCCGCAAGACCTCGGGTTCTGACAACAACCTCTCAGCCTTCTCGCGCGCCACACGCCACGCGCAGTATTGATCCCAGGCACTGGAAAGTCTCTGCAGGGGGTAGGCGACCAGCGCAATGACCGAAAGGCAAGCGGCAACCGTGGCGGGTGCTATGCCGGTTTGGCCGGCTTGCCAGAGCACCACAAGACCCGCAAAGGCCACCCCCAGTTGCAGCGTTGCCAGAAGACCGGCGGTTCGGCCCCGGCGTGCCATCGCATCATTGCGCAACGATGCGCCCTGAGTGTTCAACCTACGCAACTCTCGGTCCGTGCGGCCCATCAGGTCCAGTTCCGGTGCAATCGCAATGCGCTCGATCATGGAAATCGCGATACTTGCCCGGCGGCGGCGCAGGGTCCGATGTCGCCGCTCAAGATGCCAGGCTAAGGCCGCCATCACAGCAAGAGAAAGCCCCAAAGCAGATACGCCGATGATCGCAAGCTCCGGGTTCAGCACATAAAGAATGGCTGCGGCGCCCGGGATCACTACAGCAGCAGACCAGACATCAGGCAGGCCACGGCCAAACCAGAGGCGTGCCGCCGAAAGATCTCCCACGAAACGCAGAGAGAGGGACCCCAGCCGACGTTCTTCGTGGCGGGATTTCGGAAGGCGCGCGATCTTCCGATACAATAGCTGGCGCAGCGATATCGCATAGCTCTGCCCCAGTGCCTCGGCTCGATATCGCGATACCAGCAGACACAGCGCTGCGACAATGCCGGACAAGGCCAGTTGCGCCATGGTCTGTACGGTAAGGGTATTGCCTGCGTGCAGCGCCGCGAACGCATCGCGGGTTGCGAAGGCGGCAACAGCCAATGCGCCGGCCTGCAAGATACTGCTGGATACCACCAGGACCGCATCGACGATGCGGTCCCTTGTGGCCAATCCGGGGAGGAGTTTCATGCGGCCACATCTTCCGGTGCGCGGCGCATCAGCGGCACGACATGCCGGTTGATGACTTCGGGAGACCACAGGTCTTCGCGCGACAGGATCGGGCGGCCTGCGGCCTCGGTAGCTTCGGCGGCAGCCAGAGGTGAGCAACTGACCATCCCCGAAATCGCAAAGGGGCTGAGACCCGCCCGTTCCAGAACCGTCACACCTCCAAGCGCGCTCAGCGCATCCGGTGCTGCGAACAGGATACCATCGAGACGGTCGCGAATGCGCGATGATTGCAGGATGGCCCGGGTTTCTTGCTGGAACACGCCATCGGCTATCTCAACCACCACAACCTCGGCCCCGCGCGTGGCGGCCGTTGCAACCAGCGTGTCAAACCCCGCTTCGATCTGCGCTAACGGCATCCGGTAAGTGGTGGCCATCCCGACATCCGTGAAATCGAGCGCCGGAGCACCACCATCCTCGAAACTGTTGAAATCGCCAAAGGCGCCAGTTCCGGTGGCCTTGATGCCCGCGACGGCAAAGCCCGCCCGCATCAGGCCGTGCCCCAGGCTCGACGCGGCGGTTGTCTTGCCCGAATTCATGGAGGCACCGAAAACACCAATGACTGTAACCTGATCATTGCATGGCAGGCTGGGCAGGGCATAGTCTGCCACGTTGATCACCCGCTCCTCCGCATTCGTCAGCAAGCCGAGCGGCTTTAATCGGGTGGGGTCTTCCATGCGGACATGGGCAGCGTCCATGGGCAGCGTCCACCCGCCCCGCGACACCGCCGCCTGCGACCAGATCAATCAAATCGTCATCAACGATAGCGCTGGCCAGAAACTGATCCGGCGCATAGCGATCCCCTAGGCATAGGACTACGAAATCGCCCGGATAACTAGCTGAGGCGCGGCGCTCGGCCAACTGGATTTTCTTGTGGTGCCCGATTTCGGCAATCTCGCACAGGATGAGATCGCCCGCCTTTGCGGCGTCCATCCGCGTAGAAAGTCCGCGCACGTCGGACCGATCGACCCTGCGGGTTGTGAAGGCCCATTTTGCAGTATTGCAGGCGACAAGAGAGGTTTTTGGAAACTGTGTCATTCTTAACTCCATGACTGGCTGTTCGATGCATTTGTTTTGCCAGCCCCATGTGAGAAAAATCGCAAAACCGGATGAAGCGGCAGCGCGTGATCAGATGAACGACAAATGAACGCGCTGGGTGACGGTCAATCGTCATCTCCCCCATCATCTCCTCCGTCGTCGCCACCATCATTTTCGCCCCGATCGCCGGAATCACGGTCATCGTCGTCCCGCTCGCCCCTCTCGGGCTCACGTGCACCGCGGTCGTTCCGTTCGTCCCGCCCGTTGTCTCGTCCGCCGCGCAGTTCAATGATGGTGATGCGATTGTCTGCGTTGCGATCTATATCCTGAAGCAATTTCCTTGCCCCGGCGCTGCCAAAGGCGGCGACAAGCTCATCAAAACTCAGAACGCCATCCCCGTTCGTATCGACCGAGCGAAAGCTCGCAGTTTGTGCCTCAGCCGTTCCGACGTGACCCAGCCCGGCGCATAAAATACACGTAACGCATATAATGCAGACCCCACGACAGATTGCCCGCAACCAACGTTTGGCTGCCCTACATCCATTCCCCGACACAAGTGTTCCTTTACCCAACGACCCTAAGCCGAAACCGGTGTTTTATTTGGTCCAGTAGGACAACATGGCGCGTGCAAGTGAAGTGCGCATATTCAAAAAATGAACAGAAAATGAACGTGCGAGAGGAATTCAACAATACACATTGATGCAATGTCTGTTGGAAAACTTGTTAGTCTGGCGTCGGCGGCGTGAGCTAAGAGAGGATCTGGCGCATCTGGTTGGATTGATTATGTGGCGGATTTGCGGTGAAGCAAGCGCCGGGTTTCGATGGTCTTTCGTTTGATCATTTCTCGTTGTTTTAGAATGGACTGCCCGCGTCCGAAGTAGACGTCAGCGGGGGTAAGGTTTTGCAGGCTTTCGTGGTAGCGACGGTGATTGTAGCGCTCGACGAAGGCGTCGATCTGCTGCGTGAGATCGTCAGGCAGATAGTAGTTTTCCAATAGGATGCGGTTCTTGAGGGTTTGATGCCAGCGCTCGATCTTGCCTTGGGTCTGTGGGTGATATGGTGCGCCTCGGACATGATCCATTCTCTGATCTGCCAGCCATTCGACACTCTATGAGTAAGCGGAAGAAGCGGTTTTGGTCGGATGAAGAGAAGCGCGAGATTTGCCATCAGGCCTCGATGGCTGGGGTTTCTGTAGCTCAGGTTGCGCGGCGTTACGCAGTGAATGCCAATCTGATTTTCAAATGGCTGAAAGACCCGCGCTTTGCGCCGGACGTGTCCGCTATGCATTGGGCCGTTTGCCAAAAGCCAGAGCATATCTGGATCACGGCTGTCTGGAGTTGGACAACAACGCAGCCGAACGCGCCGTCAAACCCGTCGCCATCGGACGCAAGAACTGGATGTTTGCCGGATCAGAGGGCGGCGGCAAAGCAATGGCCATCGCCTTCACCCTGATCGAGACCGCCAAGCTCAATGGCGTCGACCCGCAAGCCTAGTTGAGCTGGGTTCTGGAGCACATCGCGGATCACAAAATCAAACGCCTCGATGAACTCATGCCATGGCGTTACGCAGAGCTATCCGCCCAACAATAACTGGTCAAGTTCACCGGACGGACACCATGCAAATACTGGTGACGTCCAAACCGGCGATGTTTTAAAAGACAAACGTCTCGCGGTGCCGCCGTGTTTCCTCAACGCTCAGTTCGTTAAGCGCCGCTTCCGCGCTCGTCATCAAGGTGTCCGGACCGCACATATACACATCTCGCATTCCAATTTGCTCAACCGCCCGAAAGTCTTCGCGCTGCATGCGTCGCGGCTTTCGTTCCAGCGGTTGACCGGCGAACGCCTCGCGAAGTTCATTCCATGCGGACTGCCCAGCCCGTTGGTTTCCACCAGCGCTCTGAAACGCGACGATTTGCAGTCGCACCTGATCCAATACAGAGCAATTTCGCGGCAGAAAGTGCTGTAAAATCGCGATATCATCGTCCCGTCCAGAATATAGCAGCACGATATCGATTGGTTGGTTCGGGGGGTGGGCCATTGCCACCTGTTGGATCCCGTCCCACATCGCCATAAACGGTGTGATGCCAACACCCCCTGCGATCCAAAGCATCTTGCCGGGGATGGTCGGATGCCCCCCCTCAGCACCGGTTGAGAAACACGTAAAACCAGCGCCAGTTCCTTTGAACTGAACGGGAAGCGCCTGCGCTATCAATTGGTCTCCGTTGTTGTGCAAAACGTTCGACATCAAACCGCCCGGTTTGCGTTTCACAGTGACACGCACCTGATTGGTCCGCTCAAAACCATTTCTCTTTGCATCAAAATCCGGCGTGCTGGATAGCGTCCAAGTGCGGACGTAGTCTTCATTTACAAGCTGCGGGTGCGCGTCGTTCAAGTGGGCATAGCCCCCATTTACAAGGCCGGAGAAATCAAAGACACCAAACCCGCCAGGGAGTGGGGTTTGGATCGCTTCGGAAAGCTCGAAATTGAAAGTCGTGATCGTACTGGACAGAGGTTCTGTCGAGACAAGCGTGGCCGTCAGCGCCTCTGCGCTGACATGCGGTTCGATCGCATGGCCATTCCGCTCCAACTCGGTGCGTAAGTATTTAATCGGCGGGTTATAGGGCGACAGCTCTTCTCGGGACGTGAGCTTTAGGTTCAGCCCTCCGCGCACAAAGACTGCCCCCGTCACCTTGATGCGCGTCAGCAAACTTGTGCGCGGCATCAACGCATCCGCGTCATCCTCAAGGAGGTTTTCAGCGTCCCCGGTTATGTAGAGAACCTCACCCGTTGCAAAGTCAGGAAAGACCAGCCCGACCTGTGGGTCGGTCTCGATATTTCCAAGCGATTGATAAAATCGGTTGCCGGAATGATCCGGCAAGACCAAATACGTGCCGCCATCACGCACCTCGTAAAGCCGGACAAACCCTGGCGCGCCGCCGCGGTGATTTACGCCCATGTCGGTCTGAGCGCTGCCATCGCTCGTGTGCTTGGTCGCCAGAAGTACGGTGCTGGCCCGTGCTACGACGGACTTTGCCTCATCGGGCAGCGACGAAAACTGTGCATCAAAGTTGTCATGAACAACTTCGGCATTGCGCGGCATATGCTCCAATGAGCGGATCGTGATGTATTTCGGACAATTCCCGAGGTGTTGATCTGAGATCAGGTTCAGTCTGATCTTTCCCGAACCTTCGACCGACGCACCTTTGATCGAACCTGCCATCTTGTTCCGCCGGCGGTTGCTGAAATCGACGCCCACCCCCGCGAAGAGCTGCGCTTCGCGGACGGCAGTGTGATCTTGACTGAACGCGCGCACAAACGGGTCAAAGGGATTTGTTTCTGCCACCACCTGTATCGCGTTCTCGCCCACGATCTTAATACCAAGCGATGGGTCGCTGCCAGATCGTGTGACCAAAAGGCTCACCCAGGGGCGCCCCTGCCCATCAAGCGTTGCCAGCGGCAAATAGGTTAGTCCTGCAAAGAAGTCGGCGTGCTGCTGCGGCATTTCGCTGTAGATATAGTGCGGGATCGCATCGCTCAGCTCCCGCGGCGTGTGACGCCGCGCTTGCAGCGCCAACTCCCCCTTGTGAGATTTATGTGTCTTTTCCATTACGTGACCCTACCGCGTGTCCTCAGTCAGAGCCCAAGATCGCTCAGACTGGGGTGGTCGTCCGGACGGTGCCCGATCGGCCAGCAGAACTTGCGGTCTGCTTCCTCGATTGGGTGCTCATTGATGCTGGTAAAGCGATGCTCCATGTAGTCATCCGGGTCGAACTCCCAATTCTCATTGCCATACGCGCGGAACCAATTCCCGCTGTTGTCGTGATATTCGTAGGCATAGCGCACCGCGATACGGTTGCCGTCATGGGCCCAGAGCTCTTTGACCAGACGGTAGTCAAACTCCTTGGCCCATTTACGGGCCAGGAATGATTCAATCTGATCGCGCCCTTCGGGAAACTCGGCCCGGTTGCGCCACTTGCTATCCGGCGTGTAGGCCAGCGCGACCTGCGCCGGGTTGCGGCTGTTCCAACCGTCCTCTGCAAGACGCACTTTTTGGATAGCAGTTTCTTTTGTGAATGGAGGCAAGGGATGCCGCAAGGCTTCGGGTGTCATGCGTATGCCCTTTCACTCGGCAACCAGGCCAACGGCTGTTGACGGCATGGCCTCGAAACCGGGCAACGCTTCAAACCGGGCAAGCCAGGCGCGAACATGCGGGTACGGCTCAAGCGAAACGTTCCCCTCAGGCGCGTGCGCCGTGTATGAATAGCTGGCCACATCTGCGATTGTGGGCCTGTCACCGACAAGCCAATCATGACGCGCGAGCCGGTGTTCTAGCTTCTGCATCGCTTTTGCAGCTGTCGCGGCGGCAAAATCCGGGTCCAGCGGCGCACCGAAGACGGTGATCAACCGTGCAGCGCAGGCGCCAAAAGCAATCTCTCCAGCCGCCAGAGTAAGCCAGCGTTGCACATTGGCCTCCCCGACCGCGTCGCTTGGCATCCAATCCGGCGCATAGGTCCGCGCCAGATAGACAAGGATCGCGTTCGAGTCGGACACAACCACTTCACCATCCTCAAGAACTGGCACTTGGCCATTTGGGTTCATCGCCAGAAATTCAGGCGATTTGTGCTCACCTGCGGCCAAATCGACGGGAACAGCTTCATGCGGAATGCCAGCAAGCTTAGCAAAGACCAAGGCGCGATGCGCATGGCCCGATTTGGCAAAGTGGTGAATGCGAACAGCGTTGGACATGTGTCTCTCCGGTTTGGATTTGGATGTTGGCCCAGCAATACACCTTGCATAGGCTAGCGATAATCACCTAATCCTTACTAAGTTTAAGCCCTCAGAAGGCGCAATAAGATGGACAAGATCGACCGCATGCGCGCCTTTGCCCTTGTTGCAAGGAACGCATCCTTCACCACCGCGGCGCAGCACATGGGGCGGTCCGCGCGCCTGGTCAGCAAATACGTGGCTGATCTGGAAAACGCGCTCGGGGTGCAGTTGCTCAATCGAACAACACGAAGCGTCTCTTTGACGGATGCAGGCGCGACATACCTGACGCTGTGCGAGCCGCTTTTGGACGGGTTTGACGAGCTCGAAGACCGGGTCAGGAACGAGCAAGCTTCGTTGCGCGGTGCGATTCATATCTCAGCACCCACGGGCTTTGGCGCGGTGCGGTTGGTCCCGTCACTTGCAAAATTCGCAGAGGCACACCCGCATGTGGAGCTTGATCTGAGGTTCTCGGATCGGCGGGCATCGATTGTTGAGGAGGGCCTCGACCTTGCGATCCGGATTGGCCCTATGCGGGACAGCTCTTTGAAAATCCGACAACTGGGCCGCATGCCTTTGGTTGTCTGCGCCTCGCCAGCCTATCTGGAGCGCGCAGGACGCCCAAACGACCCGGAGGCGCTGACAACGCATGAGTGCATACTGGATGGCAATATGGCCGAGCCCACAGTGTGGAGGTTTGATATCGGTGGCCGGGAAGAAACCGTCCACGTCAACGGGCGCTTCCGGATGAACGCACCCGCCGCGTCAGAACGCCTCGCAGCTCAGGGCGCAGCCATCGCGCGGTGTCCGGCTTATACCGTCGCAGAAGCCCTGAAATCCGGAGAGCTGGTCGAGCTTTTCTCGGAGCACCGAGTTTCGCCATATGTCGTTGCTGCGCTGTTCCCACAAAACCGGCGCCTCACAACCCGAGTACGCGCCTTAATTGAACATCTGGTAAACGATCCAGAACTATGTCCTGATGACAAGCGCTAACGGCCCGAAGCCGACATCCAGTACATTGTCTTGATGCTGCAGTCGCAGGCCGCATAGCGGACATTAGCTGCACTTGCGCGTTGTACTCCGCCAAACGACCGGCGACCGAACTTTTACCAATGGCAACGATCCGGCCAATGAGATGCCTTAACTGACGGCATAGAGTGAATATCAGATGTGCAAGCCTATCATGGAACTTCCGAAATTTCTGAGGAGATAGGGGACACTATTTTGGAAACTATAATGGAATGTCATGGGATCGAACCCAAGGGGCGTGGCGGGTCGGTCTATCGGGCGGATGTGGCTGATCTGGAACTGACAGCACCGGTGGCGAAGGAACCCAAAGCCGCGAAGACGACATCACTCATGGCGGGCGTTTCTATGATCGCTATTGCGTCTGTTCATGGGCTCATGTTCTCAGCGAACGCTACGGAAACCGCCTTCGAAGCCATGGCCGTGAAGGCCAGTGGCGCTGCCATGGTGCCGGACGACTCGGGGGCGTCCAAACGTTCAGCCGATGATGAACAACGGCAAATCTACCAATATGCCAACCAGATGGGACGCGGGCGCGGCACAACCACGGGAGGGCTGCAGGAGCTTAATAGCTGGAATGGGGCAATGGGTATCAGCACAGAACGCGGTCTGCTTACACGGTTGGATGCAGAAGGTGCGGATGCCAAGTCCGGCGTCCAGTCCCGTGTCTTCACGGTCAACTTCGAGAATTCCGAAACGCTGGACAAGACAGAGGATGCCGACTTGTTGGCGGCATACGACGTCCTTGCCCATGGAGCAAAGCCAACCGTTGAGAACGGCGTCTTTGGCGTAGCTTGGAAACCGTTCGTTCTACCTGCGCTCAGCGCAACAAGTGTCACCGGGCTGATTTGGCTTGGGTTGATTGGTGCCGCAGCTACTTATGCTCTTTGGTTCCGGGGTGTAGCGCGTCTGGAGCCCAGTGCAGTCTCGATGCTTGGGATGATGAGTCCTGTAACAGCTGTCGTGCTCGGCTGGGTATACTTGGGACAAACGCTTAGCCTCACCCAGTCTATCGGAGCAGCCATAGTTATCGGCTCTGTTGTGGTCGGCCAGAGCGTGAATCGAAGGGACAATTCGGGTTTGAAAAAATGGAGATCAGCAACAGCTGGATCTGTCTGATGGGTGTTGAGTCACAAACAATGGGCCCAATCACGCAAGTGGGCGAGGAATGGCTCAGCGCCTCGCTCAAGCCCGTTCGACTGATCCCTAGAATAGTCGAAGTCCTAGGTTTCTCCACGCATGAATAAGGGGAAGGGTTCTGGCGCCGCCGCGTCGCGGTGGTTGGATCCTCCCATAAACGCGCTACGTCAAATTTTTTTTGTTTGTCTGGGTTTACGCGACAAACTGGATGAAACCGATTTGGGACCAGAGATGGTGGCTGGAATGCTGGGAATACAACCGGAACGGTTTCTGAAAGCGCTTCAAAAACAAGGCACAACGCTACCGCGCGAAATCAAACGGCTGCGTATCGATGTCGCCAAGGAGCACCTCAAACAAAACCAGATGACAATTGCAGAGATCGGACTGATGCTCGGCTATTCTGACAAGTCCCATTTCACTCGCTTTTTCCGAGGTCAGACCGGAATGACACCGACCAAGTTCCGAAGCAAGTAAATGTGGTCGAGCCAAATGAACGCTTCGAAGATTAGGTCCTCGTGGGATCAGTTCGGAGAAGTTGTAGTGCGACGTTGAACAGGTTAGTCGACGACATGAATGGTTGGTTGCCACCGCCGATACAACCTCTGCAACTGGCCGTTTCGTTGTGTATTTCGGAGTTAGCAAAGCTTGGTTGCGAAGGTCCGCTTCGGGCTGACTGCGGTCCTTCGGAGAAAAAGTGCGGATGTCTGCAAAGTCCCGCAGAACCGACCTTCTGACGACTTGGTTGAACGTCTGCATCGAGCCCACTTCAACCGATGCTGCGCGTTGCTCGAACGTCGACTTTGAGCTGAAGAATTCTCGGTGCGTTGTCAGGCTCATAAAATATGATCAGAAACTGGTTCTGATGGTTGTCGCCCGTTCGAGTACCAGTATTAGCTGTCATTTCGATAGCGTTGTAGTGTCTGCGGATAGTTCGGCGGAAAACTCCAGACAGCTTCGCCCGGGGCACGAACAAGCCCGCGCGCGTGAGGATCTCGGTCTGTAAGCAGAGAAATGAACAGGTCACTGCTGGCCCATGGCGAAGATCGGAAATACCAATGCCCGTTTCCTGTATCGGCCGCTTCGGCCTCGGTCACGTCGATGATATGTAGAGTTTTCATCTCAGACAGTCGACGCTGGAACAGAGACCCATTTATTGCTTCATCGGAAACCTGACCCAGACGGTCGCGACCGAAGACCAACCGTGACATCGCCAGCGCTGAATCGGTCTGCGATTGATAGAGTGTCACATCTGTAACGGCATCCAGAAGACCGTCTTCAATTGATTGTAAAAAGTAGCTTCGATCAAGATCGCTGCTGATCAGGATCAGCCGTCCCAGCCGTGGCTTTGGCTCAGGCCGCAAAGCAATCTGATAGGCGGCTTCAAATGCGAGCCTCGACCCAGCGCTGTATCCTATAAGGTGAATGCGCCGGGCGTTGGTGTTTGCCGACAGGTATTCGACAAGAGACCGCAAATTGCGGCGCGTCGCCAATGCAGATTCCTGATCCCGAAAATACGCCAGGCGATTGGGTGTAGCGGGCCAGTTGTAGCTGATGAAGGCGCCCTGATAGCCCAGAAAGTGCTGCAACTCTTTGGAAACAAGGGTCGAGTAATCAAAATCGACATTGTAGCCATGGACATAGATGAAAATGTCTTTGTTGCGAGAGGCTGCAAGGTGATCGTCAATCCGTTGGGCAAACCGAAGTCCAGCTGCCTTCATCTCCTGTTGCGAAGGTGGATCGTTCATGTAGCGCGTGACGCTGAATGGCATGACACCAATCTCTTGTACGTCAGACAAGCTGAGCGTGTAGTCCTTAGCGCGGTCGCGCGTCATAGTAACGTGGCGAAGTTTTTCCAACGTCGCCAATGGGGGGTTGCTTTGCACTTCGGCAATGCCGGTACGCAGAATGTGACCGCGCTCATTGTTGTAATAGGCTTGTGGGTCGCCGGGAACCGCGGGCAGCCGATCTGTGGCGTAGAATAGCTGCGAACGCTGCACGAAGTTGTCTGCCGTGATGTCCTTGTAAGGGTCAAAAGCAGCCTCGGCATAGACCGTTGGTGAAGGCATCAGTTCAATTTCGTCATAGATATTTGGCCCGCAGGCAGCCAGGATACAGAACGAACACACGGTTGCCGTAGGCAAAGCTCTGGTAATCAGTCGCCTCGTCGTTCCTTTCCTCAATTGCCTTTGTCCGACTGTTCGCATCCAACTGCAATTGTCTGTCCCAAGCATGTCGGCACCGCTGCTCGCGCCTTGGTGCAATTTCGACACTTCAGACCTGTTTGTGTTCGGCATGGCCGCCTTTCGCATAATGCCCTTGCTCAGAAGCTGTATGTCACACCCAACACGGGTCCGGATTGTGAGAGCTTGAACTTGCTATCACCTTCACCTTTGTCGACCATGATGTAGCGATAACCTGCGCGCAAATTCCACTTTGGAGTGATGGCATACCCCACTGTAGCTACAAATTGCGCCGTTTCGCGATTTGAGCGAAATCCGCCGTAGTCAGCCAAGGCAATTGCTGACCAGCGGTCATTGATCTGATACCGGATACGGGCTGCAATTAGGGGATCTACCCAATCGTCACTTGTTCTTGCACTTGGTGCCGGGCTGGGGCCACCGACCAGAGTGATTGTGCTGCTGGTATCAAACCAACGAAACCCACCCCCGAGATCGACGTCCAGAGCTTGGTCCTGATAGACCGTGTACGCCGCATACCCGCTGAAGAACTGTGTCTTCAGGCTGGTTTCTGCGCCGCTGAACACCGGGCCAGGGGTGTCGCCTTTAAATGTCAGATCTGTGCGCATGTAGTCTGCGATCAGTGACCATCGACCGTGTCGCGCCTCAACCGTGCCCATAAAGGCGAGGTCTAGATTATCAAGTGCGTCGCTGAAGCTCAGTTCCGACTCTAAGGGGCCAATGGTTGTCTCGGTATCTGCGCCATAGATGTAGAAGCTGCCGTAAAAGCTCCAGCCAGAGTCCTGAGCCACTGCTGGAGATCCGTAGAGCAGCGTAGTCGGCGCAACTAGAAAGCTACACACGATACTCCTTACTTGTGTGAAGTCCACGATCTGCTCCCCTTTTTTGATCCCAAGATTGAAGCGCGGCAAAAACGTGAGCCGCGTCGTATTCCTGTTACGTTTCACAATCGCATTCGACCGGGTCGAGTATCGGAACAGATGCCTCAACGCCATTCATTTCACGGGTGCGAAACTCTGAGGGTGTCTGACCCGTCCATTTCTTGAAGGCCCGTGTCATGGCCGTCGCGTCAGAATACCCCAACTGAGCCGCGATATCGCCCATTGAGATTTCAGACTTTGAAAGCAGGCGCTTCGCCCGGTCACATTTAGCTTCGATAACGATGCGAGACAGTGATGTCCCATAGGCAGCAAGCCGTCGATTTAGAGCCGCGCCTCTAAAGCCGCATGCCTTGGCGAGCGTCGTAACCGACAAGTCCGTGCGCCCGACCATTGAATTGGCAACGCTTTGGATCGAACTCAACAGGTCTGTAGGTACTGGGTTTTTTTCGTCCTGAGTGGTCGACACGTACTCGGTCGAGGTTCGGTTAACCAGTTCAAATAAAAGCCAGGCACTTGGGAAGCGGATGGAATACCCGTCTGAGCCCGCACCTACCGCCCGGATGCCGTAGAAGTAAGACGGGAGCAGATCAGGACGGTTCACACGCACAAGAACCTTATTTGCTTCCCAACGCTGACCTGCGGTTTCATGTAGCAACGTAGCCCATCGGCTGATCTGAAATGCATCCATATAGGCGGGCGAACAGCATGGCGTGAACCTGCGTTTGGCGGACAGCACGGCGAATTCTCCAGAGACATCGAGTGTCATGGTGACCGCATTTGTGTTGTTTCCCGCATGAACGCAGAACCTGGCAATGAAATCGGCCAGCGACTTTGCTACGCGAAAGGCCTGTCCGAATGGGGATGCAACGGTCGGATCTGAAGTTTGACCAACAAGTGCTGGAAAGTCTGGGGATGTCCTTTGTGCGACGGCTTCAAACACGGCATAAACAGTGTCGTGCGGAATGAAACAACTCGGAGCGCTCAACTCCGAGAAGGATAGATCGAATTCCGCAAGGAGGTTTTCTACAGATTGACCGGATTCTTGAAACGCAAGCAAAAGCGGCATGATAACCCGCCCGCGTGTAAGCGGCGGTGTTCTGTGTTGAGCATGTGCGTCCTGCCCTGTCATCGTAACTCCCTAAGGCACCGCAATTGAAAGGCCGGGCACGTCAAGCATAGACCAGCGCGGCTCAGTGTCCCTGACCTGCGTCAAAGCTGAAGTCACTTTTTGAGATAAAAAAGTCAGGTGCCCGCTGCTAGAGGCTCAATCGAATGGAACCACACTACCCGCAGAGAGTGCGCTCTAACAAACTGACATCACTACATGAATAAAATAATAGGTCCGCCGCCGGGTCAATATGCAAAAAGAGTTTCTAGTTGTTGGCCGAAGCGCTATCGCTACCTGTCATTTTTGACCAGTTTTCGGAGGCGGTCGCTCCAATCTGTCAGGGCATACATTCGAACTTTGTGGTTTGTTGGAGAGAGATGGCCAAGGCTCCAATTGTAGCATTTCAAAAAACAACACAATGAGAGGCGCGAGAGTGCGCTTTTGATCAGGTGCCGGGACCATCAAGCAATGCATTTCTGCAATTGGCTAGTGGAGTTGGCAAACTATGAATCTCACGCACAAACGCTGGAAACTTGCTGCTTTAGCTGTCCTGATTGGAAGCACAGCGACCGCTCAGAGCTTTGATACCACGGTCGATGCACTTGCCGAGACATACGAAGTGCCCATTACCATAAACAACTTTGTTCGGGCTGCTACAGACAACGAACTGAAGGCGTACAATGGCCTGGCCGGAGGCGTCAATCAGTTCTTTCACTTCAAAGAACCCACCCCCATAGACAATCAGCCCACCATTCGGATGAACCGCGACACGCTCTACAGCGTTGCGGTAATTGATATCAGCAAAGGCGCAACCTTGACTCTGCCCGATGTGGGCGACCGATACATGACGACGATGGTGGTCAATCAGGATCATTTCATCAATGAAGTGTTCGACGGTGGCGGTGTGTTCCAGCTTGACATGGACACATTCCATACCCCTTACGTACTTGTTTTCATGAGAATACTGGTGGATGCCGAGAGCCCTGAGGATGTTGCGGCGGTCAATGCAATTCAGGACGGTTTCACCATTGATGCCGCCTCCGCGACGCCCTTCGAGATGCCCAATTACGACGCGGATAGCTTTGAGGCCCTGCGCCAAGCCGCAGTTGAGCTGGGCAGGTTCGCCACAGACAGCGTCCGGACTTTTGGTACGGCAGATCATGTAGACCCATTACGCCATTTCCTTGGCACAGCAGTCGGTTTTGGTGGACTGCCCGAAGACGAGGCCTTTTACCTCAATATCGAGCCCGGTCTGCCGCTTGGAGAATACAAAATCCAGGTTCCAGCGGATGTGCCAGTGAACGCGTTCTGGTCCGTGAGCCTCTATAATGCAGACGGTTTTTTTGAACTCAATTCCCTCGACTCGTATGTGGTCAATTCGGTCTCAGGCATCAAGAATGACGATGGCAGTGTGACCGTACACTTCGGCGGTTGCAACGACGGACGCGTGAACTGTCTCCCGATCATGGATGGCTGGAACTATGCCGTGCGCCTATATCAGCCGGGCCCAGAGGTCATCGACGGAAGCTGGGTCTTCCCCTCTATAGAACCCGCAAACTGAACAACAGGATGCTTATGATGAAAAAGCTTCTTCTGACAGTCGCGCTTACACTCCCGACAGGCGTTTGGGCCGAAGACATGGTCGATGTGACCGTCGACACCCTTGTGCGCGCCGAGACAGATCACATGTTTCGGACCAACATGGCCAATCTCGGCCTCGCTGTTGGCGAGTTGGGGCATATGCGCGAAGCCACCACACCGGACAACCAGCCGGTTATCCGCATGAATCAGGACACACTCTACTCAGGCATTCTGCTGGATTTGAACGAACCCGTCGAAGTGACATTGCCCGAAGCGGATGGCCGCTATATCTCGATGCATGTCATCAATCAGGACCACTTCATGTATGCCGAGGCAGAGCCCGGCACGTATCAAATCACACAGGAAGACCTTGGTACGCGCTTTGGTTTCATCGCGTTTCGCACATTCGTCGATGTGACTGACCCGGATGATATTGCCGCCGCACAAGCGGCACAGGATGGAATTGTCGTCAGCGGCGGTGGAACGGGCCCGTTTGATGCGCCCAACTGGAACACCGAACAACTAGCCACCGCGCGTCAGGCGATAAACGACTTATCCTTGCTGGGCACCGATTCAGCCCGTGCCTTTGGCAGAACAAAGGACGAGATTGATCCGGTTCAGTTTCTGGTCGGTGCGTTCTCGGGTTGGGGCGGTCTTCCGCCTGAGGCCGCGATCTATCTGTTGGACGCGGTCGATCAGAATGACGGAGAAACACCACATGCGGTAACGGTCAAGGATGTGCCGGTTCGGGCGTTCTGGTCGGTGACTGTCTATAACAGTGACGGCTTTCTGGAAGCCAATGATCTGGGCGTAAACAGCTACAATGGGTACACAGCCGAAGCAGCAGAGGACGGTTCAGTAACGCTTCATTTCGGTGGGTGCGACGATGGCCGCGTAAACTGTCTGCCGATTACTCCTGGCTGGAACTACGCGATCCGCCTCTATGAACCTGAGGATGCAATCCTGAACGGCAATTGGGCCTTTCCGAAGTTAGAGCCGATCAACTAGGCCACTCGCCCAACCCGCATCTTAAAAGGAGTACACGGCGATGCGTCGATCCCATACTCTTAGGGGGCTGCTTTTTGCAGCCAGTGCCGGAACCACGACCGTTGCAGACGAGGCATCCGATCTGGCCCAGGAACTGGCCAACCCACTTGCGGCAATCGTCTCGGTTCCGTTTCAATTGAACTATGATGAAAATCTGGGCGTCTCTGATCAGGGCTCGCGCACCACGCTGAACTTTCAACCAGTGGTGCCTTTTCAACTGAACGATGACCTTAACCTGATCACCCGAACCATCATTCCTTACATCTGGCAGGAAGACGTTGTGCCTGGCACGCGCCAGGAGGGGTTCGGAGATATCCTTTTCTCTGCGTGGTTCTCGCCAATCGGAACCGGGGACGTAACGTGGGGCGTTGGTCCCGTTGTGCGCTTTCCAACGTTTAGCAACGTATCGAGTGATACATGGGCCGCTGGGATCACCGGGATTGCCCTGCGGCAGACGGGGCCGTGGACCTATGGTGCACTGGCCAATCATCTGTGGGACTTGGAAAGCAACCCCGACACCCCCACGAATGTGAGTTTTATCCAGCCCTTTCTTGCTTATTCCACCGAAGGTGCGTGGACCTATTCGCTGCAAAGCGAAAGCACCTATGACTGGGAAACTGAAGCCTGGGCTGTGCCTATAAACGCTTCGGTCTCCAAGCTGGTCCAATGGGGGGCGCTGCCGGTCAATCTGCAAGCGGGGGCGGGCTACTGGCTGGAAGCGCCCGAGGTGGGTGCCGAGGGCGTTCGCTTGCGATTGCAGGCTCAGGTCGTCTTGCCCAAAGGGCGCTGACGTTTGGCTGAAGCAGTGTTCATGATACGTCGAAAATAGGGAGGTCTTGATGGCTGATCAGATGCAACGCAATGCGCAAGCGCATGTCGAGCTTGACCCAGACCATGAGGATCTGATTGTCAGAAGCTGCAATCGGCTCATTCGGCAGGCCGTTCGGGTGATGTCTTTGTTCATGGTCGTTGTGATCGGATTTGCCGTCATCGACGCCGGTTACTCGTTCTATATCAAGCTTGTAAGTCCGCCGGTCTTGATTCTTGACGTCAGTGATCTGTTGGAGGTTTTTGCGGCCGCGCTTGTCGTGCTGATCGCCATCGAGATTTACACGAATGTCACGCTCTACCTGACTGCCGATGTCATACATGTGAAGCTGGTAGTTGCAACTGCCCTGATGGCCGTTGCCAGAAAGGTCATCACACTCGACACGACGGACCTGGAGCCGCTTTATTTCGTTGGGTATTCTGGACTCGGTCTGGCGTTTGGTGTCACGTATTGGTTGTTGTGGCGTGGCAAGTAGGCATTTCACAGGACGCCTTTATCGATGCTGGCATAAGCGAGATCGCCGACATTGGTGCTTTTGAAGCCGCAATCACCTCCTTATTCAGCCAAAGAAGAAACGCTCGAAAATCTTAAAAATCTAGAAGCTGACCTTGGCACTTGCTCGGCGAAAGATCGCTTTGTCCGCAAAGTTGACGCTCAAGCAAGTTGCAGCGGACGACCGCAGTGAGCCCTGAGTCACGGATGCTGCAGAGCGGGCAAATGTCCGCTCTGCAATTCCTGTGAAGAATTTGGCAAGCTAATAGAGATTCGTTGTCTGCTTAACGCCGAGAGCAAACGGCGCACCGTTTGGATCACACAGGATGGGGCTATCGGCTTGAACGGTTTCATTATCATTCACAGAAGCCAGACGTGCCCCTTTGGTTTCGGCAGCACGGGAGGCATCGGAGACTGAAGCAACCTTGATGCAAGGAACCCAAGATGCGTTTGAGGCAGTTGACCAAGTCGCGGCATGCTGGATTGCAACAAGTTGGCCCTGAGGCTCGAGGAGGGTGACGCAATCCTTGCCCCGCTGGGGAGAAACCTGCCATCCGAAGAGTTCGATGTAGAACGCTTGCGGAAAGTCATTCCCGTTGCTGACATACACTTCAGGGCCGAACTGCCTTTGCGGTACGGGGAAAGTGTGCCGAGACAAAGAAATCCCCACTAGAGCACCGAGCGGATCGCGGACGAGCGCATTGCGACCGACACCCGGCACCTCGAATGGCTCCCGAACGATCTTACCTCCGAGTGTACCGACGCGGTTGATCGCTATGTCCACATCGGGAACTTCGATGTAAGAGATCCAGCCATTTTCCTGCTCCAGGGGCGTCTCAATCAATCCCGCACCCGCTTCGTCACCGGAAAGGGCAAGGACGAAATCCTGCTCGCCGCCACCCCATGCAAAATCCGATGCCCGCTCGACTTCATACGTCCAGTTGGCGACGTGCTGGTAGAATGCCATCGAACACGCCCTGTCCGATGTGAAAAGGTCATGCCATACGAATTGACCTGCTTTCGACTGTGTCATCGTCTTACTTCCTGACATCTTTGAGCTTTTTGACACCGCGGACCATCTTCCCGAACGCCTTGTCGCGCGACCTTCGTTCCGCAAGACTCGCGGAATTGAAGGCGTCTTCGGCCATGAGCTTGCGCCATCTGCTAAGACGACCGCCATCAAGAGCACCCTCATCGATAGCCTTCAGAACAGCGCATCCCGGCTCGGATTCGTGCTGGCAGTCCCTGAATCGACACCGCACGGCCAACTCCTGAATGTCGGCAAAGAGATCATCAATGCCGTCAGCTGCATCGGTGAGCTGCAATTCCCGCATACCCGGGGTGTCCAGTATCAGACATCCATTGGGCATTGCATGGAGCTCGCGCCGCGTTGTCGTATGCCGCCCCTTGGCGTCGTCCTCGCGAATAGATTGGGTCTCGATGGATTGGCTCTGGAGCAATGCATTGGCTAACGTCGATTTCCCAACGCCAGATGAGCCGAGAAACGCCACCGTCTTGCCGGGCCTGCACCAAGAAGTCAGTTTTGTCCGGGGCGCGTCTCCGCGGGCGTCAAGTGCGACCACATCGATCATGTCCGACACCGTGCGGGCCGTGTCGATGTAGCTTTGCGAGTCCGTCAGGAGGTCGGTCTTTGTGACGACGATGACAGGCGTGATCCCTGCCTCAAAAGTGAGAGCTGCATAGCGTTCCAGCCGGGCCACTTTGAAATCCTGATTGCAGGACGTGACGATAAAGGCGGTATCAATGTTCGCCGCGATCAGTTGTTCCTGCCGGTCGGTTCCGGGCGCACGCCGTTTGATGAGGCTCGTGCGCTCTAGAACCCGACTGGATCGCGGGCGCAAAGGATCCAGCATCAGCCAGTCCCCTACAGTTACATCGGCTCTGGGAGGAAGTATCGTATCGATGCCGTCACCGAGGGCGTGCAGGCCATTGCGATGCACTTCGACAATTCGAACGGGCGGTGTCACCGACAAATCTTCTACGCTGATCTGCTGGGCGAAAAACGGTTGCCATCCCAATGCCTGAAGAGGGTTGAAGTCGGAGTGTCTTCCGGCGTTGCGTGCGCGAAGCGGAAGGAAGTCTGAGTAATCCCTTATCATAGGGTGTCACTTTCATGTCTCTGGCCCAAGTCTGATCTGGGCGCTGTTGGTGAGAAAAAAGTTTGCACATCAAGACTCACCGTCGGCCATAATGTGACGGTGTTTCTTCAGATGTTGAATGTGCTCCGGGAGGCGCGCTGCCTCCCTTCCTTACCGGGACATGAAATCTCCATTTCAGATTATTTGCACATAGGATGAACGCGTGCACAACACAACAGTTGACGGCTGATTTGGAGCTCTTCTTCAGTTACCGTAGCAGCAATTCAACAGGAAAAAGACTATGTCAGCTTTGTCCGCTGAGCAGTCATTTCACGAATAACTACTTCGAGCCTATACCCCCCAAGAAGCCGCGCTATGGCGAAGGTCTGTTTTTGCGCTTGGTCGGCAGCATCATGCTTCCGCGTGCTTATGGTCGGTCATTTCCCGGCGCTCAGCCAAGGCTTGGCGCACAATTTGGAAGGCAGACGACAGAAAGAGCCCGGCCATGACGGTTGCCACGACAAGATCAGGCCAACCTGTTGACGTGCCCCAGACACCAAGTGCTGCAAACATCACTGCCACGTTCCCAATCGCGTCATTGCGCGAACACAGCCAAACCGACCGAACATTGGCATCACCATCTTTGTAGCGGACCAAAAGCAAGACGCTTGCTAGATTGGTAAGCAACGCGAGAAAGCCGACGCCCCCCATTATCTCTGCAGTTGGAACGCCCACAAAGAAGACGCGATAGACAGTCGATCCGAACACCCAAAGGCCCATCATCAGAAGGCTGATGCCTTTGAACAGTGCTGCATTCGTTCTTGCGCGGAGAGAGGCCCCGATAACAGCAAGCGAAATGCCGTAGGTGAGCGCATCGCCTGCGAAGTCGAGTGCGTCTGCCTGCAGCGCTTGGGATTTGGCCAAATGACCCGCTGTCATCTCGACAAAGAACATCGTCGCGTTGAGCGCGATCACGATCCAAAGCCGTCTTTTGTAGTCATCTGAAACACCGTCAAACTTGGCGTCATGTCCGCAGCAACCAGCCATGGGAATCCTCTTTCATCTTTGGTTGTTCATGATGTAATGTCTCTAGCGACTAGAGGTTCAAGAGGTTTCTTCATGTTTTCCATTGGCGAGCTTTCTAAGCGCACAAAGGTCAAAGTTCCGACCATCCGGTATTACGAGGAAATGGGACTACTGCCCGAGGCAGAGCGCACGTCAGGCAACCAAAGACGATACGACCAAGCTGGGTTAGAGCGGCTGAGCTTCATCCGCCATGCGCGTGATCTTGGGTTTTCAATTGAAGCAATTTCTTCGCTGATCGAATTGCAGGAGCACCCCGACCGGTCGTGCGAGGCTGCGACGGATATCGCAACATCTCAACTTGAAGAGGTCCGCACCAAGATCAAACGCCTCCGAACACTTGAAAAGGAACTCAACCGGATATCGAAGGGCTGCAATGGTAAAGGCGTTTCCGAAGACTGCTACGTATTAGCATCGTTGGCCGACCACGGCTTGTGCGACAGAGACCACTAGAACACCGAGGGAAGCGGACATTTGACCGCTAAAAGTTAACGGCAGCTAAGTCCGCAATGCGGTCATTGGCACTAAGCGCAGCGAATGTCTGCTTTCGCGTGTTGCCGATAACGCGCTCGCACCGCAACGAAAGTCCGGTTTCTGTCAAACTCTGACGTGTATCGAACGGCCCATATGCTGCCCTGATCGTAAGCTGTCATTCTGCTTCTGGCAATCTTCCGTCAGATTTCTGAAACGTTATTTCAGGAAACATCTGAGCAAGCCTTGTCTGGTCAAGGCGAAGTCCTAGAAGTCGCCTCTGGACACGAATAGGATGCATTCTGGCTGCCACAAGACTTTGAGGTTCAATGCTCCCATTGATATAGCGTCAGGGAACATCTTCATTGGGCAGAAAGTGCCTGCCCAATGATGCCTTCAATGTGGAAATGCTTCTAGAGGAGTGTAACCAAGGTCACGCATTCAGAAGCCCGTGTAACAGCGGTATAGAGCCAATTCCTCGCATATTTGTCGAAGATGTGACTTTCGTCCTCTATAATCACGTGGCCCCACTGGCTGCCTTGGGCTTTATGAACCGTCAACGCGTAGCCATATTTAAACTGCTGAGAATTTTTTCGTTCCTTGTCCGCCAATCTCCCTTCGTCGTCAGTAAAATACTCCGGATGCACCCGTACGCGGTAGTTTTCATGGTCCGGGAAGTCGCACGATTTCAGTTCCAACGACAAAGTCCCCGAAAACCGGGAATTCTTCGGTTCTGAGACGACAGTGAACATGCCTCCATTGACGATACCAAGGCCATGGTCATTGTGCTGACACACAAGGCGGTCGCCAATCTCAGGCAGGTCGCTGGTGCGTCCCAAGGCCCTGCGGATTTCTTCGTTGTAGTGGGAACGAGTGACGTTCCTACCGGCAAGGAGCTGGTCCGCATCCAATATCTCATCGATCTCAAGACTCCCGTCCGGCACCACACGGCTGTTCCCATATTCTCACGATAGTAATCTTTGTATGCTTCGATATAGGCACGATGGAACTGTTTCGTGGCATCCATGGGGGTCAGAAAACGATATTCCGGCCATTTATTCGGCATCAGCTCAGCTTCGCGTGCGCGATACCTCGTAGGGATCAGGTTCAGAACGCGGTTGAGTTTGGTCAGCCGGATGTCGTGTGCAGGTTTGATCATTTAACACATCTCCTTCGGGCCGGGACCGACCTTGCGGTCGAAATCCCGGTCTTGTCTTTGTGCTTGAGTTGGGTGGGAGGTGGCTAGCGCCAGATCAGACGAGGTAGGTTTCTTCTGAACCTGCGTTCCAGCGTCCATCAGTCCAGTGACCCAGCTTCATGGCGGTGTCGCGCAACTTGCGAAATCGGCGACGAGCCTGCTCGATCATCCGATAGCTCTGCCGGTAATCCGGTGCCTCATAGTAACCTAAACGCAGACCTTCGATTTCGCGCATGAGATCACTGGCACGCTTATCGAGAAAGCGAGCCTGATCTTCACGAGAAAGCTGGCGCAGTGCGGTAAGCGGGGGCAAAGGCGGAATCTGCGGCGGAAACAACGGGGTTTCGGTAACCGATCCTGTTCCGTCGATGTTGGTGGGCGTTATATGAGTTAACTCCTGGTGTTCAAGCATCTGGAGCAATTCATTGGTCATACCCAGAAGGCAGCTGACAAGCTCCGGAGCATCCTTGTCGCCATTAAGCTCATCGGCCATCGTCTTCAGCAAGAAAAACACTGTGCCCTTGTCGATGAAATCGTGATTTTCTCCAGAGATATCCTTCTTGAGGTCGATGTTGGGAGCAGTCAGTTTGCCAACATATTTTGTTCCGCCAAGGCGGTTGGGTGAGGCGTCCATATAGGATTCCTTTCGCAGTGAAATTTTTGCGGGCGATCTATTTATTGCCCGACTTACTTATAGCGCTGCGGCTGTCGACTTACGTCTTTTTGCGAAATTTTTTTACCTTGAACTTTGTGACATGCCGAAGTGAACATCCGGTGGCGGGTGATCTGTCTTACAAAACGGTTCTCTGCCGCGTTCTAAGAATACGCTTCTACTTGAATTGATAATAATGAGGTAATGATCGCTACTGTTCACCTCTTCAACTCAGTCGGCCCGACCTTCCGTGCCGATTTGTTAATCGTGACGGCCAACATCGCGTGGACATATCTACTCCGCGCTCGGTTAAAAAAGGAGAGCTTCGACTACCGGCAACCGCTGGATCGAACTTGTTCTCTAAGAGTGTGCAGAAAACAGGACAGCTATCGTTGATGATGATCAGTAGCCGCGTAGTCAAGGCAGTGTGGACGGGCACTTCAGCCAAAGGATCATCTTAGTTACGCAGCCTTGTTTTAGTTGGGCGCAGAAGTCGGAGCGGGAAGCACGCTAGGGAGCGGCAGCCTGAACTTGTAGTTAGTCCCTGGGTTATCGAAATCACTATCGAAAATGGTGGGGCGCGGCACCATCCAAAATTTTCTTTCGAAATATATTAATAGCTTATGATTTTTCTCCGATCTACAACGCGCATCCGACGTTGTGCTTGCTATAGACTTCTTGATCACACGAAAAAGGAGCCTCCCGGCAATGCGCACGCAGATCAGGAATTCGGCACCCGAGTCCAAAACTTCGATGGCTGAACACCACCCTGACATTTGGGTTATGGATACAACCCTCCGGGTGGTCACGTAATGAGTAGTGACGAAGCGCTCCTTACAATCGAGGAATTCGCGGCCGCCTTACATCGCACGATCACCCCCAGAACGGTTCGGACCATGATCCACCAGGGCGAGATCAATGCGGTTCGCCTCGGCAAGCGATACTACATGACCCGCGAGGAATTGAAGAGGTTCACAACGACATGCCACGTAAACGCAAACCGGCCCGGCTCTTCCAACGCAAAGACGATGGCGCATGGGTCATCCTCGACGGAGGACAGCAGATCCGGACAGGCTTTGGTGATGGATTTCATGAGGCAGCGGAAGAAGTCCTGAGCAATTACATCGCCAGCAAAAAGCGGCAAGATGATCGCGTCCGCGACCCGAACGAGATCACCGTCGGCGAAATCTTGGTGCATTACGGCGAGGCCAAGGTAAAGGTGGTCCGCGACAGGGAACGTCTGCTCTACACGATACAGGCACTGTCGCCCTACTGGAGCGACCTCAAGGTGTCCCAGATCGACATCGACAGGTGTCGCGGCTACACGGCTTGGAGACGGTGCGCCGCATGGACCGTCCGGCGCGAGATGAACACCCTGAACGCCGCCGTCAAATACGCCTTGGCGTCGCGCAGGATCAGCCATGCACCGATTGTTACCCTGCCTGAGAAGGGAGTCGCCAATGACCGCTGGCTGACCGAGGAGGAGGTCCAGCGCTTGCTGGAGGCCTCTGCTTCTCACGTCCAGCGATTCATCAAGATAGCGCTATACACCGGGCGTCGGAAGACCGCGATCACACGGCTGAAGTGGATGCCCTCCCTTGATAGCGGCTGGGTCGAGCTCGACAGTGGGGTGATCCATTTCCTTGGCAAGGCCGAGGCCGAGACCAAGAAGCGCAAGGGAATGATCAAGATGCCTGGCACGCTCCACGCAGAGATGAAGACCTGGACGCAGGAGGGGAGCCACGTGGTGTCGTTCAAGGGCGTGCCGATAGATCGGATCGACAAGGCATTCCGTGCTGCCGTCCAGCGAGCCGGTCTTAAGGACGTGACACCGCACACCCTGAAGCACACAGCGGTTACCTGGGCGTTCATGCGCGGCATGACGCTGGAGGACGCCACGGCCTATTTTGCGACCTCGCGCGAGACCCTGGAAAACGTCTATAGGTCGTACAGCCCAGATGCGCTGAAGAACGCAACGGAGATTATGGACTGGAAGATCTGAAAAAAAACTGCGGTAATTGGTGGATGCCGGTTGCGAACGAACTGAGCACATCTAGCGAATGAAACGTTGCGGATATCGTTGCGGCCGATCCGCAGAAAACAACAAAGGCGCCCTTGGGCGCCTTGTTTTATTGGTCGGAGTGAGAGGATTCGAACCTCCGACCCCTGCCTCCCGAAGACAGTGCTCTACCAGGCTGAGCTACACTCCGACCGTGGCGGGTGATCTATACCCGGGGATTGGGATGTGCAAGGGGGATTCTCGGGGCAGCGGCAGGATTTCCTGATCAGGATAGAGGGCCCGTTTGATAGAGGCGGATTTTGGTGCCTCCGTGGTCTACCACGGGGCCGGGTGCCAGAAAGGGCAGGCGGGTTGCCCGGGCCAGCGATTGATTGCTGGTGACGATGCCGACGCGCCAGCCGCTGAACCTGTTCGCAAGGGTTTTGCCCAGACTGCCATACAAAGACCGCAGGCGCTTTTCGTCGCCAATTCTGGCACCATACGGTGGGTTGGCGATAATCAGACCCGCCGGACCAGCAGGTGGTTTGATGTCACTGACCGATTTGCATTGGAACCGTGTGATCGTATCGACCCCGGCGCGCTCTGCGTTGGCGCAGGACGCGTCTATCGCTCCGGCGTTGCGGTCCGAGCCGTAAAATACCAGGTCTGTTTCGCGCGCGTTCTGGCCTTGGCGCATCTCAGCCCATGCTTGCGCATCGAACCCGTTCAACGCTTCGAACGCAAAGCTGCGGGATCGTCCGGGGTTGAGGCCCAAGGCGATTTCGGCGGCTTCGATGACAAAGGTGCCCGACCCGCACATCGGGTCCAGAACGGGTTCTGACCCGTCATAGCCGCATTGGCGCAGGAACATCGCAGCCATCGTGTCGCGCATCGGAGCCTTGGCGACAGCCGGTTTGTGACCGCGCTTGTGCAGCAACTCCCCCGATGTATCGACCGAAAAGGTGCAAAAGTCCTTTTCGATGCGCAAGAGAACTCTGAGCTCTGCGTCAGAGGATACTGACGCCCCGAGTGTCTCGGAAATCGCGTTTTCGACACGCTGTTTTGCCGCACCCGCATGGTAGATACGGGATTTGCGGCTGGTGGCCTCGACCTTTACCGGGACATCGGGGCGCAGAACGTCGGACCAAGGGAATTTCCGCGCGCGTTTGTCGAGCTGGGCAAGATGCACCGCAGGAAATCCGCCGAGGCGCACCAGAACTTTGTTGGCCCCGCGCAGGCACAGATTTGCGCGCCAGACCTCGGGCCATGTGCCGCGGCAACTGACGCCGCCCGGCACGATTTTCGCCCCGGCGAATCCCTTCTCAACTGCCTCGGCATGCAGGGGGGGCTCAAGCCCCGGGGTGGCCACCAGAAAAATCTCAAGTTCGCGCTTTTGTTCCATTCGCTGTGCTTACACCGGAACCAAACTGTGCGCGACACGCAATTTACGCAGCAAAAATGTGAGTTTTCAAAGGAAAGTGAGATTCGCTGCGTATTTTGGGCGGTAACAGGTTTGCTTTTGGTATCATCCCCGCGTAAAGGGGCCCCAATCAGAATTACGCCTGCGGATTTTGGACGCCTTTGCGCGCTTTTGCGACGACGTGACAAGATTTCCGCGTTATTGTCCGGCCCCATGGCGGTGTCGGCAGGGCTGGCGCAGATAAAGAGGCTTGGAAGACAGTAGCGATATGCAAACTTTCAAACTGAAAAAGGGGATGGAGCTGCCGGTCGCCGGGGCCCCGGACCAGACAATTCACCCGGGACCGGAATTTACCTCAGTTGGGGTTTTGGGGGGCGATTACCTGGGCCTGAAACCGCGTATGCTGGTTCAGGAAGGCGATATGGTTCAACGCGGTACTCCGCTGTTTTGCCACAAGGATGTGCCTGATGCGATGATGGTCGCGCCGTTGACCGGTAAGGTCGTCGCGATCAATCGTGGTGCCCGCCGTGTGCTGCAAAGCGTCGTGATCGAGGTTTCGGATGCAAATGACACGGGCGTCGATTTCTCGGGCGTGGGCGATGCCGACAGTGCCGAAGGTGTAACGCAGAAACTGTGCGCTGCGGGTCTGTGGACCAGCTTTCGCACACGTCCCTACTCCAAAATGCCCGAGCCGGGGACGAAGCCGGCTGCGATTTTCGTGACGGCCATGGACAGTGAGCCATTGGCGGCGGATGCACGGGTGATCATCGAAGACGCCGGGGACGCTTTTGCTACCGGTCTGGCGGCCATCGCCAAGCTGACCGATGGCAAGACCTATCTGTGCCACAAAGACGGGGATACGATCCCCGGCGTGGATGTGGCGAACGTCGAAGCTGCTGCGTTTTCGGGGCCGCATCCGGCGGGTCTTGCCGGCACACATATCCATTTCCTTGAACCCCTGGCGGGTGAAAAGCAGGTTTGGACCATTGGCTACCTGGATGTGATCGCCATCGGCAGATTGGTGCAAACCGGCCATTTGGACCCGAACGTGGTTGTGGCCATTTCCGGGCCGGGCGCGCGACAGCCGCGCCTGATCCGCACCGTCATGGGCGCGTCGACCGAAGATCTGACCCGCGATGAGGTTGATGTTGAGGGCACTGCACGCGTGATCTCGGGCTCGATCCTGTCGGGGACGCATGCGGATGGTCCGACGGCCTATCTGGGGCGTTTTGCGCGCCAGATCAGCATCATCCGAGAGGATCACGACCAGATTCCGATGGGCTGGATTCGTCCGATGCCTTCGAAATTCGCTGTGCAGCCGGTGCTGGGTTCAGCCTTTGCAAAGAAACTATATGCGCTAACGTCCAACCTGAATGGTGGACGCCGTGCGATGGTTCCGACAGGTACGTTCGAAGAGCTGATGCCGCAGGATTATCTGCCCACGCAACTGTTGCGCGCGTTGCTGGTCATGGACACCGACACGGCGCAGGCGCTGGGTGCGCTGGAGCTGGACGAAGAGGATCTGGGTCTTGTCGGCTTTGCCTGTCCGGCGAAATATGAATACGGGCTGGCGCTGCGCGACTGCCTGACCAAGATTGAAAAGGAGGGCTGATCCAAATGGGTTTGCGCAGCTTCTTCGATCGGATCGAGCCGAACTTTACCAAGGGCGGCAAGTACGAAAAGTATTTCCCCATCTACGAGATGGTGGAGAGCTTTATCTACACTCCGAAAACCGTAACCACCGTGGCGCCTCATGCGCGGTCTTACGTGGATATGAAGCGGATCATGACCTATGTCGTGATCGCCACGATCCCCTGTATCCTTTGGGGGATGTACAATACCGGCTATCAGGCCAACACGGCCATTGCCGCGCTGGGGCCGGATTCGGCCACAGGCTGGCGGATCGCCATCCTGCAGATGTTCGGAATTTCGCTGAACCCCGACAGTGTGTTTGCCAACATGATGCACGGGCTGATGTATTTCCTGCCGATCTACATCACAACGCTGGTTGCTGGCGGTATTTTCGAGGTCATCTTCGCCACCGTGCGCGGACATGAAGTGAACGAAGGCTTCCTTGTATCTTCAATGCTTTACACGTTGATTTTGCCCGCCAGCACACCGCTTTGGCAGGTCGCGCTGGGGATCATCTTTGGCGTCGTGATCGGCAAAGAGGTATTTGGCGGAACGGGCAAGAACTTCCTCAACCCCGCGCTTGTGGGGCGGGCATTCCTGTATTTCGCCTATCCTGCGAACATGTCCGGCGACACGGTCTGGACCCCGGTTGACGGGTTCTCGGGCGCTACGGCGCTGTCGGTTTCGGCATCAGACGGGTATCAGGCGCTGGCCGCTGACGGCATCACATGGATGAGTTCCTTCCTGGGGCAAATTCAGGGCAGCTTTGGTGAGACATCGACACTGGCCTGTATGATCGGTCTGGCCTTCCTGCTCACCACGCGGATCGCCAATTACCGTCTGATCGTGGGCTGTCTGGCCGGTACAATCGGCTTTACCCTGCTGCTGAATCTGATCGGGTCGGACACCAATCCTATGTTTGCGATGCCTTGGTATTGGCACGTGGTCATCGGCGGTTATGCCTTCGGTCTGGCTTTTATGGTCACCGAGCCTGTTTCGGCCAGCCACACCAATATGGGCCGCTATATCTATGGTGCGCTGATCGGTGTCATGGTTGTGATGATCCGCGTGATCAACCCGGCTTTCCCCGAAGGCATGATGCTGGCAATCCTGTTCGGGAATGTTTTCGCTCCGCTGATCGACTATTTCGTTGTGCAAGCCAACATCAAACGGAGGGCGCGTCGCCATGTCTGATACGCAATCCCAAGAGCCCAAAGGCGCGATCGCCAAGTTTCTGGCGGCCTCGCCGGATTCGGTCGGCAAAACAATCTTTGTTGCCGTCGCCGTCTGTCTGGTCGCGTCCATGGTCGTGTCCGCGGCCGCTGTCAGCCTGCGCCCGGTGCAGGAAGCCAACGCGCTGAAGGACAAGCAAGTCAACGTTCTGCAGGTGGCAGGCGTCTATGAACCCGGCGTCGACGTGACCGAAGCCTTCGCCGCGTTCGAGCCGCATGTGCTGGAGCTGGCCACCGGCGACTTTGTTGATGATCAATTCGATCCGGCCACGTTCGATGATCTGGCGGCGGCCAGTGATCCGGACCTCAGCGTCGCGCTGGACAATGACCCGGCGGGGATTGGCCGTCAGTCTAAATACCGCGTGATCTATCTGTTGCGCGACGATGCTGGCGATTTGGACAAGGTGATCCTGCCGTTGCACGGCTATGGCCTGTGGTCCACGCTCTATGGCTTTATCGCACTGGAAAACAACGGCAACGATATCTACGGTCTGCAATTCTATCAGCATGGCGAAACTCCGGGCCTTGGGGCCGAGGTAGACAACCCCCGCTGGAAGGCGCTGTGGAACGGCAAACGTCTGCGCGATGACGCAGGCGATCTGCAGATCACCGTCGCCAAATCGCAGCCCGCCGCTGGCCCCGACTTTTATGTCGATGCGCTGGCTGGGGCCACGCTGACCTCGGTCGGTGTCGATAACCTGGTGAAATTCTGGATGGGGGATGCGGGTTACGCTCCGTTCCTGGCCAAACTGCAAGCAGGAGAATTCTGATGTCTCAGACCAAGAAAGAGATGCTGGTCGACCCGCTTGTCGACAATAACCCGATCACCCTGCAGGTGCTGGGCATCTGTTCGGCGCTGGCGGTTACTTCGTCACTGCAGGTGTCTTTCGTGATGGCGCTGGCGGTGACGTTCGTGACCTCGTTCTCGTCCTTCTTCATCTCGTGCCTTCGCAACCAGATTCCCGGTTCGATCCGGATCATCGTGCAGATGGTGATCATCGCTTCGCTGGTGATCCTGGTGGATCAGGTGCTGAAAGCCTATGCGTTTGAGATTTCGAAAACCCTGTCGGTTTTTGTGGGTCTGATCATCACCAACTGTATCGTGATGGGCCGGGCCGAGGCGTTTGCGATGAAGAACCCGCCCGTTGCGTCCTTTATCGACGGGATGGGCAACGGGATGGGCTATGGCCTGATCCTGCTGTTGGTTGGATTTATCCGCGAGCTGTTCGGGGCCGGATCGCTGTTTGGCGTCACCATCCTGCAGACCGTCAACAACGGTGGCTGGTACGTGCCCAACGGCATGCTGCTGCTGCCGCCGTCGGCGTTCTTCATCATCGGTCTGATCATCTGGGCCTTCCGCACATGGAAGCCGAACCAGGTGGAAGAACGTGAATACAAAATTCAGCAGGTAGAGGCCCACTGATGGAAGGTCTGATCTCACTGGCCGTAAAGGCCATCTTTGTCGAAAACCTTGCGCTCAGCTTCTTCCTTGGCATGTGTACCTTCATCGCCGTGTCCAAGAAGATTTCGACCGCGCTGGGTCTGGGCATCTCGGTCATGGTGGTGCAGGCCATCACCGTGCCGGCCAACAACCTGCTGCTGAACTACTTGCTGAAACCGGGTGCGCTGGCCTGGGCAGGCTTTCCGGATGTAGACCTGACCTTCCTTGGCCTGATCTCATATATCGGCGTGATCGCGGCGATGGTTCAGATCCTCGAGATGGTTTTGGATAAGTATTTCCCGCCGCTTTACAACGCGCTGGGGATTTTCCTGCCGCTGATCACGGTGAACTGTGCCATTCTGGGTGGTTCGCTGTTTATGGTCGAACGCGACTATAACTTTGCCGAGGCGGCGACATATGGCCTGTCCTCCGGCTTTGGCTGGGCGCTGGCAATCACCGCAATGGCGGGTGTGCGCGAAAAGCTGAAGTATTCGGACATTCCCGACGGCCTGCAGGGTCTGGGCATCACCTTCATCACCGCTGGTCTGATGGCGATGGCCTTCATGTCCTTCTCGGGCGTGAAACTGTAAGGAGGGCGACATGGAAACCTTTGGCTTAGGTGTAGCCCTTTTCACCGTTATCGTTCTGGGTCTGGTCGCCATCATCATGGCGGCACGGTCCAAGCTGGTCTCGACCGGAAATGTGAACATCACCATCAATGGTGAGAAAACCATCTCGGTTCCCGCCGGTGGCAAGCTGCTGCAAACGCTGGCAGCCGAGAAGCTCTTTGTGCCCTCGGCCTGTGGTGGCGGCGGCACCTGTGCGCAGTGCCGGGTGCGGGTGCATTCGGGCGGCGGGTCGATCCTGCCGACCGAAGAAAGCCATATCACCAAGCGTGAGGCAGGCTGCGGCGACCGTTTGTCCTGTCAGGTGGCGGTCAAGCAGGACATGGAAGTCGAAGTCCCCGAAGAGGTCTTTGGCGTCAAGAAATGGGAATGCACCGTTCGATCAAACGACAACGTGGCGACCTTTATCAAGGCGCTGACACTGGATCTGCCGGAAGGTGAGGATGTGAATTTCCGCGCCGGTGGCTATATCCAGATCGAGGCCCCCGCGCACCAGCTGAAATACACCGATTTCGACGTGCAGGAAGAGTATCGCGAAGATTGGGACAGGTTCAATCTTTGGCAATACGAATCCAAAGTGGCCGAACCGATTGAGCGTGCGTATTCGATGGCCAACTACCCGGATGAAAAAGGCATGATCATGCTGAACGTCCGTGTGGCCTCACCGCCTCCGGGGTCCGAGGGTATCCCTCCGGGTCAGATGTCGTCTTACATCTTCAACCTGAAGCCGGGCGACAAGGTGACGATCTCGGGTCCGTTTGGCGAGTTCTTCGCGCGCGAGACGCAAAAAGAGATGGTGTTCATCGGCGGTGGCGCGGGTATGGCGCCCATGCGCAGCCACATCTTCGATCAGCTCAAGCGCTTGGAAAACCGCGACCGCAAGATCAGCTTCTGGTACGGGGCTCGCTCCAAGAAAGAGATGTTCTTTGTCGAAGATTTCGACAGTCTGGCCGAAGAGTTCGACAATTTCGACTGGCATGTCGCCTTATCAGATGCCCAACCCGAGGATGACTGGAAAGGCCACACAGGCTTTATCCACAACGTTCTGTTCGAGGAATACCTCAAGAACCACCCCGCGCCCGAGGATTGCGAGTTCTACATGTGCGGACCGCCGATCATGAACCAGTCGGTCATCAACATGCTGCTGGATCTGGGCGTGGACCGCGAAGACATCATGCTCGACGATTTCGGCGGGTAAGAGAAAAAAAACCGGCGCATCCCGCGCCGGTTTTTTTACAGCCGCAGGTCGCTGGCCTCGGGTGGCAGGCAGGATTTGACGTCAAACAACACGCTTTGATCCTTGCCAAAAGCACGCACCTGCGCGGGATCGAGCGCCAGGAATTCCTGATGTGCAACCGCCAGAACGATACCGTCATAGGCCCGGGTTTCAGGCTGCGCGACCAATGAAATCCCATATTCCTCTTGCGCGGCTTCTGCGTCAGCATGGGGGTCGTGCACGTCGACAGAGACGCCATATTCCTGCAACTCGTCGATGATATCGACCACGCGGGTATTGCGCAGATCGGGGCAGTTTTCCTTGAATGTCAGCCCCATCACCAGCACGCGGGCAGCGGCAACATTGATCCCGTCGCGCATCATCCGTTTGACAAGTTGCGAAACGACATACCCCCCCATGCTGTCATTCAGCCGCCGCCCGGCCAGAATGATCTGCGGGTGATGGCCCACCGCCTCGGCCTTGTGGGTCAGGTAATAGGGGTCGACACCGATACAATGCCCGCCGACCAGACCGGGGCGGAAGGGCAGAAAATTCCATTTGGTCCCCGCCGCGCGCAGCACCGCTTCGGTATCGATATCCATCCGACCAAAGATCATCGCCAGCTCATTAACCAGCGCAATGTTCAGATCGCGCTGAGTGTTCTCGATGACCTTGGCGGCCTCGGCCACGCGGATGCTTTCGGCCTTATGGGTGCCTGCTGTGATGATCCGGGCATAAAGCGCATCGACCAGATCTGCCGCCTCGGGGGTCGAGCCCGAGGTGACCTTGCATATATCCGCAATCCGGTGCGTTTTGTCGCCGGGATTGATCCGCTCGGGGCTGTAGCCGGCGAAAAAGTCGCGGTTGAACACCAGACCCGAGGCGCGTTCCAGAACGGGCACGCAATCCTCTTCGGTCGCGCCGGGGTAAACGGTGGATTCATAGATCACCAGATCACCCGGTTTCAGCAACCCGCCCACCATTTCCGACGCGCGCAGCAAGGGCGACAGGTCCGGCTGTTTGCCCTTGGTGATCGGGGTGGGAACGGTCACGATATAGGTGTCGCACCCCTCCAACTCTGCCGGGTCCGTGGCAAAGGACAGGCCCTTGGCGGCGGTCAGGTCTTCGGGCTCAACCTCAAGCGTGGCGTCATGACCGGCGCGCAGGTCGGCGATCCGGTCCGCGTTGATGTCAAACCCCACAACCGGGCCGATCTTGCCAAAAGCAACCGCCAGCGGCAGGCCAACATAGCCCAGTCCGATCACGGCGATCTTGCGGGCGTTTGCGTCTGTTTCAAACATTGGCGTCACTTACCATGATAGTCACGGAACCACGCCACAAAGCGCGCGATTCCGTCCTTGAAATCCGTCTGAGGACGATAGCCCGTCAGGTTTTGCAACAGATCACTATTGGCCCATGTGGCCGGAACGTCTCCCATTTGCATGGGCATGTAATTGCGAATGGCTTTCTTTCCCAGCGCCTCTTCAATGGCTTCGACAAAATCCATCAGCCGCACTTTGTCACCATTGCCGATATTGACCACGCGCCACGGCGCGGCGGGCGAAAGGCTGTCTCCGGGCTCAATATCCTCGGCGCTGGCGGGCCGGACCGGGGGCACGTCAATCAGCAGACGGATGCCCCGCACAAGATCATCGACATAGGTAAAATCGCGGTGCATGTCGCCGTGATTGTAAATGTCGATCGGACGATCTTCGAGGATTGCGTCGACGAATTTGTACAGCGCCAGATCGGGGCGGCCCCAGGTTCCATATACGGTGAAAAACCGGAACATCGTGGTCGGCAGGTTCCACAGATGCGCATAAGAATGGCCCATCGCCTCGTTTGCCTTTTTGGTGGCGGCGTAGATGGTCAGCGGCGTGTCAGCCTTCTCCGTTTCGGTGAAGGGCATCACCTCATTTGCGCCATACACGGATGAGGTTGAGGCCATGAGCAGGTGGTCGACCTCATGCACGCGGGCGACCTCCATGACGTTGAAGGTGCCCACGATGTTCGAGTCGATATAGCTGCGAGGGTCTTCCAAGCTGTAACGCACCCCGGCTTGACCCGCGAGGTGCACAATCACATCCGGCTGGAAGGTGTCGGCGACCTGCATCAGGCGCTCATGATCTTCCAGCATCGCTTCGGTCGCGGAAAAGCCGGGTGATTGCAGCAGCATCTGGTGGCGACGTTGTTTGAGGGCGACGTCGTAATAATCCGTCATGCCGTCAAAGCCGTGTACGACAAATCCTTCGGACAATAACAATTTCGCCAGGTGAAACCCGATAAAACCCGCCGTACCCGTGACCAGAACCCGCTTCATTGAATCCTTGACCTCAACATCCTTTATTGACGCATCAGGGATACTGTTGCCGTGCCGAGGTCAAGGGAAATATCAGCGCGGCAGGTTAGCCGACGATCATCTGCTTCATCCGAAGTGCCTCATATTCCAGCTCTTTCAGGCGGAAATGCACCACGTCTCCGATGGTGATGACCCCGCACAGGTTGCCGTCGCGCAAGACAGGCATGTGGCGGAAACGGCCTTCGGTCATGGTTTTCAGAACATCGTTCAGCCGGTCATCCGGCGTGCAGGTCTTAACGTCCTGCGTCATCAGATCCTCGACGGATTGCGGCAGGGTCTGACCCGGCGTATCAGCCATCCGCCGCACAATGTCGCGTTCGGACAAAATACCCTGCAACGCCCCGTTCTGATCCGTCACAAGGACGGCACCGATCCGCTTGTCCCGCAACGTATTGACCACCGAATGGATCGTGTCGGCGGGCCGGACCGAGAATACCGCATCCCCTTTACCTTCAAGCAGCTTGGCCACGGTGGTTTGCGACGTCGACAGGTTTGACTCTGTCGATTGGCTATATGTGGACTTGTCAGCCTTGTCGCCACGCGATGGGGACTGGTAAGAGGTTGGGGCCATGGGCAATCTCCTTATGGTTCTTGCAAAGTCTTTCCCTTTCACCTTAGCGCAGCTAAACGACCTGTATAGGGTGCATTTTTGCTGATCGGCAGAAACCCTGGCCAAAAAAGGACACGTAAGCCTTTGAGCGATCTGTATCTTACCCCGCCTGTAGCCGTGTTGATTTTCTTTGTGGTGGTGGTCTGCGGCCATAATTTCCGCATGGCCTGGAAACGACAGCCTCCGGGTTGGAAAAAACGCGCCTGGCTGTTTGGGGTGCCTGCGGGGGTTGGTCTGCTGGTCCTGGGCTTTTTGCCGCTGAAATTGTAGGGCTGGTTTGACTCTGACAAAGGTGGCTGGCATATGCCGGGCACTTGTATTCAGGAGACCTCAGATGCGTCTTGTGCCTGTGCTGGCCGTCCTTACATTTTTGTCCGGCTGCCTGTTTGACAGCGAGCCCGAAGTGGTGCGCCTGTCGGGCGAAACCATGGGTACAACGTTCAACATCACAGCGATTGGTGAGGATCTGGACGAAAACGCCCTTGCGACTGCGGTTCAGGAAACGCTGGCGGACGTGAACGCCAAGATGTCGAACTGGGATCCCAATTCCGAGGTTTCGGTATTTTCCGCGTCAACCAGCACCGATGCTGTTGCGGTGTCGGATGAGTTTGCACTGGTCCTGGCGGCCGCAAATGACGTGCACGCCAAAACCGACGGGGCGTTTGACGTCACACTTGGCCCTCTGATCGAACTGTGGGGCTTTGGGCCGCGCACACCGGAAGACCCGGTGCCCTCGGACGCCGAGATCGCCGCAGCGCTCAGCGGTGTGGGCCAATCGCGCCTGTTGTCGCTGGACACTGACGCGGGAACGCTGGTGAAATCCGACCCTGCGGTCGGGATCAACCTCTCCGCGATTGCCAAGGGCTATGGCATTGACGCGGTGGCCAAGACCCTGCGCGACGCCGGGATTGAGGATTATCTGGTCGAGATCGGCGGCGATCTGGTCACCAAGGGTGAAAACGACAAGGGCGAAGCCTGGCGGATCGGTATCGAAAAGCCGCAGACCGGCGCGCAAACCCCTCAGCTGATCGTCTCGGTCGGTGATCTGGGGATGGCCAGTTCGGGTGACTACAAGAATTTCTTTGAGCAGGACGGCGTGCGCTATTCGCATATCATCGACCCGACAACAGGCCGCCCGATCACGCATAGGACCACCTCGGTCACGGTTCTGGCCGAAAACGCCATGATGGCCGATGCCTGGGCCACGGCGATGCTGGCATTGGGTCAGGAAAAGGGCCTGGAACTGGCCGAAAAGCATAAACTTGCCGTGTATTTCATCTCGCGGGATGTGACAGGTGGCGAAGATGCCTATATCACGGTACACAGCACTGCGTTCAAAGACGCGCTTGGCACCAACTGACCGGTAGGACCCAAAATGAGCACCTTTATTCTGGCTTTCATTCTGCTTGCCCTCGTGATGGTGGGGATGTCGTTGGGTGTGATGCTGATGGGTAAGACCATCAAGGGCAGCTGTGGCGGCCTGAATGCGATTTCGGGCGCAGACAAGTGTGTTGTCTGCCAGAAGGATGTAGATCCAGACTCGCCTCTTCGCGATCAGCTTCAATGCAAACGCGCCGAGAAAATGCTAGAGCAGATGGAGCGTGAAGCGCAGGCGTAGTTTACGCTTCGCCGCAGACCGAGAATTGGTTAGCTTGCCCCCTGACTAAAAGGGGGGCGCTGCCTTGGCCAAAGCCAAAAACATTCTGTTCATCATGTTCGACCAGCTGCGCTGGGATTACCTGAGCTGTTACGGCCATCCGCATTTGCATACCCCAAATATTGACCGTTTGGCCGCGCGGGGTGTGCGGTTCGATCGCGCCTATATTCAGTCCCCCATCTGCGGCAGCTCGCGCATGTCCACTTATACGGGCCGGTACGTGCATTCGCACGGGGCGTCGTGGAACGGCATCCCGCTGAAGGTGGGCGAAATCACCATGGGCGGCCATCTGCGCAGGGCAGGGATGGATTGCTGGCTGGTCGGCAAAACCCATATGCGCGCGGATGCCGAAGGCATGGCGCGGCTTGGGCTGGAACCTGACAGCCTGATCGGTGCCCGTGTCGCCGAATGCGGATTTGATGTGTTCGAGCGTGACGACGGCATGCGCCCCGAGGGCCCGGATGGGTTTTACGACCCGGATGGGGCGAAGGAATACAACAAATACCTCAATGAAAAAGGGTACGACAGCGATAATCCGTGGCATGACTTTGCCAATTCCGGTCTGGATGCGGATGGCAACGTGCTGTCAGGCTGGTTCCTGAAAAACGCGTCCGAGGCGGCCAATATTGCCGAAGAGGACAGTGAAACGCCTTATCTGACCGGACGCGGCATTGAGTTCATGGAAACCCACGATGGTCCGTGGTGCTGCCACCTGAGTTTTATCAAGCCGCATTGGCCCTATATCGTGCCGGAGCCCTATGCCTCAATGTACGGGCCCGAACATGTGCTGCCGGTGGTGCGGTCCGAGGCGGAACGCGAAAATGCCCATCCGGTGCTTCGGGCCTTCATGGATACTTTGATCGGCCAGACGTTTTCGCGCAAAGACGTGCGCGATGCGGTGATCCCGGCCTATATGGGGCTGATCAAGCAGGCAGATGACCAGATGGGGCGTCTGTTCGATTGGATGGACCAAACCGGCCGGATGGAGGACACGATGATCGTGCTGACTTCGGACCACGGCGACTTTCTGGGCGACCACTGGATGGGAGAGAAGACGTTCTTCCACGACGCCTCGACCAAAATGCCGCTGATCATCTATGACCCGTCCCCCGAGGCCGACGCGACACGTGGCACGGTCAGCGACGCGCTGGTGGAATCCATCGACCTTGCCCCGACCTTTGTCGAGGTTGCTGGTGGTCAGGCCGCGCCGCACATTCTTGAGGGGCATTCACTGCTGCCCATCCTGCACGGACAGCGGGCTGAAACACCCCGCGACGTGGTGATTTGCGAATATGACTACTCGGCCTCACCCATTGCCGACATTCTGAACGCGTCGGTGCGGGATGCGGTGATGTTTATGGTGGCCAACAGGAAATGGAAGCTGATCCATTGCGAAGGTGATCATCGGCCTCTGCTGTTTGATCTGGAAAATGACCCGGATGAGCTGGTCGATCTGGGCGACAGCCCCGATCATGGCGATGTCATCGCCCAGATGTACGATCATCTATTCACCTGGGCCCGCCGCCCATCGCAGCGCACCACCCGGTCCGCGCAACAACTGATCGACATGCGCACCAAAAGCCGGGGCACGGGCGTTGTGCTGGGGATATACGACGAAAACGACATCCCTCTGGATCTGACGGTAAAGTACCGGGGCCGCAAAGCCCGCCCATTTGGCGCGTTAACAGGCAAAGACAAGCCGCGCCATTAATTCTGTGCAGCTGGCGGCAAAAGGCGGTTCACCCGCCGGTGGTCAGGCGATACAAGACAAGGCAGAGCAGAAACCCGGAGAGCCGAAATGACCGCCCCCAAACCCGTTGTCCTGTGTATTCTCGATGGTTGGGGGCTGTCGCAAGACACAAAGGCCAACGCGCCCTATCTGGCGAACACACCGACATTCGACGCGATCATGGCCAAGGGGCCGCACGCGACTCTAATCACGCATGGTCCCGAGGTTGGGCTGCCAAGTGGCCAGATGGGCAATTCCGAGGTCGGTCACACCAATATCGGCGCGGGCCGCGTTGTTGCCATGGATCTGGGACAAATTGATCTGGCCATCGAGGATGGCTCGTTCTTCGACAACGATGCGCTGCAGGATTTCATTGCTAAGGTCAAAGCCACCGGTGGCACTGCGCACCTTATGGGGCTGGTGTCGGATGGTGGGGTCCACGGGCATCTGAACCATATCGTTGCCGCAGCCAAGGCAATTACCGATGCAGGCGTGCCCGTTGCGCTGCACGCCGTAACGGATGGGCGCGACGTCGCGCCGAAATCCGCGCTCACCTACATTGCCGAGCTTGAAGAGCGTCTGCCCGAAGGCGCGCGTGTCGTGACGGTCAGCGGGCGCTATTTCGCGATGGACCGCGACAATCGCTGGGAACGCGTCAGCGAGGCCTACGGCGCGATGATCAAAGGGCAAGGCAGGGCGGCGGCTTCGGCCCATAGCGCGGTTGATGCCGCCTACAATCAGTCGGAAACGGACGAATTCATCGTGCCTACCGTTCTGGAAGGCTTCGATGGCGTGAAAGATGGCGATGGGGTCTTCTGCCTGAATTTCCGTGCGGACCGTGCCCGTGAAATCCTGCGCGCGATTGCCGAATCGGGTTTTGCCGATTTCGACACCGGTCCGCGCCCGAACCTGTCGGCGCTGCTGGGCATGGTGGAATATTCCGGCGGCCACAACGCCTATATGACTACCGTATTCCCCAAACGGGACATCGTGAACACGCTGGGTGAATGGGTCGCCAAAAAGGGCCTGCGGCAGTTCCGTCTGGCTGAGACCGAGAAATATCCGCATGTGACCTTCTTCCTCAATGGCGGTAAGGAAACGCCCGAGGACGGCGAGGATCGCTTTATGCCCAAATCGCCCAAAGTGGCGACTTATGATTTGCAGCCCGAGATGTCCTCGGCCCAGGTGACAGCCAAATTTGTTGAGGCGATTGAGGCTGGGTATGACCTGATCGTCACCAACTATGCCAACCCGGATATGGTCGGCCATACGGGTGATCTGCAAGCCGCGATCAAGGCGTGTGAGGCCGTGGATCAGGGGCTGGCGCAGGTGGTTGCAGCATTGGAAAAGGCTGGGGGCGCGATGATCGTCACTGCCGATCACGGCAATTGCGAGGTGATGGTCGATCCTGAAACCGGCGGGCCGCACACGGCGCATACGTTGAACCCGGTGCCCGTGGCCTTGGTCGGTGGGCCAAAGGGTGCGAACCTGCGCGACGGGCGCCTGTCCGATCTGGCGCCCACCCTGTTGCAATTGATGGGTCTGGAACAACCGGCCGAGATGACCGGGCAGAGCCTGCTGTCATGAGGCTGTGTGCACTGGTTCTGGCGTCTTTTGTTGGCGCGCAGGCACAGGCCCAGACCGACCCGTCGACAGCAGCGTTGGACGCGGCGCAGATGCTGGAAGAGGCGTCTGTCGCGCTGACCGAGGCCGAGCGCGCCCGCGACAGGGTCCGCGCGCTGACCGATACCATCCAAGCCTATGAGGCGGGCCTGTCCGCGATGCGCGAGGGTTTGCGCCGTGCCGCCACGCGAGAGGCACAGTTGACCGCAGAACTACGCGTGCGCGAAAAAGAAATCGCGCAATTGCTGGGCGTCTTGCAAACGATTGAGACAACGGCTCCGCCTGTTCTGATGTTGCACCCCTCGGGGCCGCTGGGATCAGCGCGGGCGGGCATGATGTTGTCCGAGGTCACGCCAGGTCTGAACGCCCGCGCGCAGGCGTTGGCCCATGATTTGCACGAGGTCCGGACCCTGCGCCAACTGCAGCAGAGCGCCTCTGAGACACTGACCGAGGGGCTGACAGGCGTTCAGACGGCACGCACGCAGCTTAGCACGGCCATTGCGGACCGCACCGACCTGCCGAAACGCTTTGTCGAAGACCCGGTGCGCACGGCCATCCTGATTTCGTCCACGGAAACTCTGGAAGGGTTCGCCAGCGGCCTCTCGGAAATTTCCGAAGGCGAGATTGCGGAAACCAACGCTGATATCTCCGATCTGAAGGGGCAGATCGCCTTGCCCGCACAGGGTGTGGTTCTGCACCGCGCCGGGCAGACGGATGCCGCGGGCGTGAACCGCCCCGGTGTTGTACTGGCCACCCGCCCGCGGGCAATTGTTACATCGCCCACCGCCGCCACGATCCGCTATCGCGGTCCTCTGCTGGATTTGGGAAATCTGGTGATACTTGAGCCGCAGCCCGGACTTTTATTCGTGTTTTCCGGCCTGCAAGAGGTTTACGGCGACACCGGGCAAGTGATCCCCGAGGGCACTCCGGTCGGGCTGATGCCGGGCGAAACGCCGGAAATCGGCGCAATTTTGTCAACAAGAGGTGATGGCACTGGAACTGACCGGTCAGAAACGCTCTATATAGAGGTAAGACAAGATAACACCCCCGTGGACCCGGAGTCGTGGTTTCGGACCAGCAAGGATGGATAAACGAGTATGAAGAAATTTGTGATGGCCGGTCTGGCCGGAACCATAGCAGGCGTGATCGCGACCACTCAGATCGCCGGCCCGCTGCTGGCGCAAGAGGCCGAGAACAACGCCGGCGTCTATGAACAGCTTGATCTGTTCGGCGATATTTTTGAGCGCATCCGCGCGCAATATGTCGAAGAGGTCGAGCCCGAGGAACTGATCGAAGCCGCGATTGACGGCATGCTCACCTCGCTTGATCCGCATTCCAGCTATCTGTCCCCTGACGATGCCGAACAAATGCGCGTCCAGACACGGGGTGAGTTTGGTGGACTGGGGATCGAGGTCACTCAGGAAGACGGTTTCGTCAAAGTCGTCTCGCCCATCGATGACACCCCGGCGGATGCGGCCGGGATCGAAGCGGGGGATTTCATCACCCATGTCGATGGCGAAAGCATTCTGGGCCTGACGCTGGACAAGGCGGTCGATCTAATGCGCGGCCCTGTCGGGTCCGAGATTGTGATCACCGTTGTGCGCGAGGGCGAGCAGGAGCCGTTCGATGTCACCATTATCCGCGACACGATCAAGTTGACTGCCGTGCGTGCGCGCACCGAAGGCACCAGTGTTGTCCTGCGGGTGACCACCTTTAACGACCAGACCTTTCCCAACCTGCAGGAAGGGTTGAAAGAGCAGATCGAAGAGGCTGGCGGCATCGACAAGGTCAATGGCTTTGTTCTGGACCTGCGCAACAACCCCGGCGGCCTGCTGACCCAGGCGATCAAGGTCTCGGATGCGTTCCTCAACGAAGGTGAGATCGTCTCGACCCGAGGTCGTGATCCGGGGGAGGGCGAGCGTTTCAACGCCACTATTGGTGATCTGGCCGAAGGCAAACCGATCGTTGTGCTGATCAATGGTGGATCGGCCTCGGCGTCGGAAATTGTGGCCGGTGCGCTGCAGGATCACCGCCGCGCCATTGTGGTCGGCACCAAGAGCTTTGGCAAAGGCTCGGTCCAGACAGTGATGCCGCTGCGCGGGGATGGCGCGATGCGCCTGACCACATCGCGGTATTACACGCCGTCGGGCCGCTCGATCCAGGCGCTTGGCGTCAGCCCGGACATCATCGTCGAACAACCGCGCCCTGTGCCTGAGGCCGAGGAAGAAGACAATGACCGTCCCGCGCGTTCCGAGGCCGATCTGCGCGGCAGTCTTAACAATGACAGCCTCAGCGAAGATGAAATCCGCCAGATCGAAGAAGACCGTGAGCGGGCCGAGGCAACTGCCGAACTGCGCGAAGAGGATTATCAATTGGCCTATGCCATCGATATTCTCAAAGGATTGTCTGCCTTCAATCCGAACGGGCCGTCCCAGTAAACCAATCGGGCCGCCCCTTGGGCGGCCTTTTTTCAGTGGTCAGCTTTCCACCTTGTGCAGCTTTTCTTCGTCCAGCAGCAGCGACAGAAGAATGCCCACCGAAACTGATAGTGTGGCAAAAAGGAAAGCCATGTTCATGCCGCTTTCAAACCCGGCTGAGATGGCGCTCTGGACTTTTTCGATGTCAGCGGCGCTCAGCTTGTCCATCACAGCCTTGGACGAGGACGTGGACAGCGTGCTGCCATTGATTGCGCGCTGATCGGCGGCAGACATCTCAATGCCCGCGGCGGTCAGGTTTTCGGCAAGACTGCGCAGGCCGACCAGATACATGATCGCCGTGGCGCAGGCGACCGAGATCGCCCCGTATACAAGATGGGTCATAAAGCTGAGCCCACCCACCAGCCCGGCGCGTTCCGGTTTCACGGCGCAAACGGCTGCCGTGCCCGAAGGCCCGACCGTCAGCGTTGCCCCAAGCCCGATCATGGCCATACCGGGCAATATCTGGAAATACCCAAGACCCGACGGCATCAGAACCACACTGGCTGCCCCGACCGTGGCGCAGGTATAGCCCCAGAACAAAAGCCGCTTTGGCCCGAAGTCATTGTACAGCCTGCCGGACAAGATCGACCCCACCGCCAGCAAGACCGTCAAAGGGGCCAGTCCGATGGCCGATTCAAGGCTGGACCAGCCCAGAACCTTTTGCATGTATTGCGGGAAATACATCAACCCGACAAAAGCGGCCGAGACGTTGAACATGTTCAGCCCCAGCGTGATAAGGAATTCCCGGTTCTGCATCATCTGCGGCATCAGCAGTGGCTCTTTCACCCGTTTTTCCACCTGCGGGAAAAAGGCAAACAAGGCGGCGCTGACGACAAACAGCATCAGCAACGGGGCCGAGGTCCAGCCCCAATCCGCGCCTACATCCAGACCGTAGAGCAGCAGCAGAACGGCGAAGGACAAGACAACCATTCCGGCAATATCGATATGCTCTCCTTGTTTGTGTTGGGTTTCACGCTGCATCAGCAACAGGGCCGTCACCATAGAAATGGCCGAAAACACTACATTGGCCAGGAAGAACAGCCGCCAATCCCCAAGCGTAACCACCGTACCGCTGATCAAGGGGCCAAAGACATTGCCGCAGGTGACGCCAGACAGGATCAGCCCCATAACCATTGCGCGATGCTCGGGCGCTGAGACTTTGGTGGCCCCAAAAGCCAGAGTGCAGGGCCAGACGCATCCTGCCCCGATACCCTGTAACGCGCGGGCGATGATCAGGAAATCCAGGCTGGGCGAGAAAAAGCACATCACAGATGAGAACAGAAAGATCGCCAGCCCGATCAGCATCATCTTGCGATGACCATACATATCGCCCATGCGCCCCCCGGCGACCATGGTCATGGCAAAGAACAGCGCGTAGATGTTCAGAACCCACTGCGTGCTTGTGATATCGGCGTCAAAACTGTTCTCAATCGCTGGAACCAGGATCAGCGCGCCGGTAAAATCGATGCCGATCCCAAACCCTGTCACCATAAGCGCGATGACCTTGACGATGCTGCTGCGATCCATGAGCTTGCCCAGTTTGTTGCGGCTGAGGCAAGGATGCACGGGAATCCGTTGAAAAGATAGGGACTTACCCCCTAAAGCGTTTCGGGTTTAACTTGAGACACGAATACCCTGCCACGCCTGCGGCGTTCTCGGGACATTCGTGTCACAGAGTGTTTCAGGTAAAACCCAAAGCGCTCTAGCCAGACGCGCTGCTGTTTTGTACCCGCCGAAAGGCGCGTTTCAACATGTCCAACTCGGCCCGCAGCAATTCAACCTCGGCCCGGAGGTCATCTGCTGCCGGTGACCCGGAAATGATCGTCACATCACCCAGCTTTTCAGCACTGTCCGCATCGGTGATGACACAGCAATGTACTCCGTCGGACAGCGCGGACTGAGGAACGGTAAACTGGATATCCCAGCCGTCCTGTGCTTTGGTAACGCGGACGTCGTCTAAAGGCTCACCCTGATACAGTACGGCCAGTTTGGGTTCGCTCGCCCTGCGCAAGTGCCCTTGCCAAAGGCCATCTTTGAACCGAACGGGTGTCAGATCAGAATGCATCATGGTCACAGCTCTTATAAATCGGCGCGGTGGTGGCGGCACAGAGTCAGATCGCGCAATGAAACGCGATTCATGCCGGGGTTTTCGAAAATCAGATCCAACCAGATCTTTTCGACACGCGCCTCGTTCAGCGGTAAATGCGCAAGATCGAAATCGATCGAATTAGAGTGCTGAGACAGATCCAGCTTGCGCAGAACCTGTTCGGTGTTTGGCCCATGTTGGATGTTCAGGCGCGCGAATGCCTCTAACGTGTGTTCCGACTCGATCACAGCATCCATCCGCATCAGGTGCTGTTTGGTCAGCCCCTGCGCGGCCTCGGGCGGCAGTTCGACCGACAGGGACAGAAACGAGCCTTCGAATCCGAACACCTCGATCATCAGCCGAAAGGGTGCCAGGTCCTTTTCGTGCCGGTTCCGGGCCTGCCGCAGGGCAATTTCGGCCAATGGGCAATCGTGAAACAGGGTCGTTTGCGGGTCCATCCTCGTCTTGCGCGCGGCCGAGGCCACACCCGATCGCGCCAGAGGTCCGCGCCACAGGTCGGGTCGCCAGCACCAGTCCGTTCCCAATGGTTTGGGGAACTGATCCGATCCTATGCGTGGGCGGGCCAACCGACCATCCGCCTCGTGCACGACCCGATCCAGAACAAAACGCAATCTGCGCGCTTCATCCCGCTGCAGGCGCAACCCAGGCTCGGTCTGTGCCCCGACATCGGTCAGGGCTTTGCGCCAGCGGGCGACAATTCGGCGGTGAATATAGCGATCCAGAAGTCTGCCCATGGCCCCATCGTTCAGAAGTTGCCCCTGTTTAGTCAAAGACAGTGCAGGGGTGAAAGGTGAATAAAACAGATTAAGATCGAATTCTCGCAAATTCGTGAACCGGAAAAAGGGTCAAAGCCTCTGACAGTTCTTTGCGCGCGCATCGAAATCTTGCATTCCCCTGATCCAATGCGTACCGTCTGACACCTGATTGCTTTGGGTCACCCAGAATAACGCATCCACTAGATTTGAGGTTGGACCGGGGCATGGAACCCACTCTGTTCGCATTCATTTGGAAACACTCAAAGAAACAACAGCTTGTGTTGCTGTTTCTGACTGTTCTGTCCTTTCCGTTTCTCTACGCCTCGCTGGAATTGCCCAAGCAGATCATCAACGGGGCGATCGGTGCCCCCAGTGATACGGTGACGGTCCTTGGGATCTCGGTCACGCAGGTGCAGTATCTGATGGTCCTGTGTTTTGCCTTTCTGGCAACCGTGATCGTCAGCGGGTTGATGAAAATGCGCATCAACACGATGAAGGGCATCCTGGCCGAACGCATGCTGCGCCGCCTGCGATTTACCCTGATTCACCGCACCATGCGATTCCCCAAATCGTATTTTGCAACCACCAGCCAGGGTGAGCTGGTGTCCATGATCACCTCCGAGGCCGAGCCGATGGGCGGGCTTATGGGCGATGCCATCGCACAACCGGTGTTCCAGTTCGGTCAGATGATGACCATCGTGACCTTTCTGTTCATGCAGAGCGTCTGGTTCGGTCTGGCCAGTGTTGCGCTGATCCCGCTGCAGGCCTGGCTGATCCCGAAGCTTCAGCGCCAAATCAACCTGTTGAACAAGGAACGCATCCAGGAAGTGCGCAGCCTCAGCTCTGAAATCGGGGAAAGTGCGGCGGGCATCAGTGATCTGCGCACCAATGGCGGCTGGCGCTATCGGCTGGCGCAGTTCAGCCACCGTCTGGGCCGTTTGTTCGAGATCCGCTTTAAGATCTACAACAAAAAGTTCTTCATGAAGTTTCTCAACAACCTCATCACGCAGATGACGCCGTTCCTGTTCTATTCAGTAGGCGGCTATCTGGCGATCAAGGGTGAGGTGACCGTCGGCGCGCTGGTGGCCGCGCTTGGGGCCTATAAGGACCTGAGCGGCCCGTGGAAGGATTTGCTGACCTACTACAACCAGGTGCAGGATATGTCGCTGCGGTGGGAGGTTGTGACCGAACGTTTCGCGCCCTCGAACATGATCCCCGAAGAGCTGTTTACGGGCAAACCCGAGGTGATCCCACGCCTGCGCGGTGAGATTGAGCTGCACAATGTGACGGTGCGCGACAATGACGGCAAGACCATTCTGGAAGACATCGATCTGACGATCCCGAAAGGCGCGCGCGTGGCGATTCAGTCGGATCACGCCTCGGAACGCAACGCGCTGGCTCAGGTTCTGACCCGCGAGGTCCTGCCGGTACAGGGTGAGGTCATAATGGCGGGTCATAACCTCAAAGACCTGCATCAATCGGTGATCGCGGCGCGGATCGGATACGCCTATTCGCGCCCCTACCTGTTTGACGGCACTTTGGGCGACAACCTGTTGATGCCGCTGCGCCCGCATCCCCAGCACGAGGCCGAAGCGACCGAGACGCCGAGCCGCTGGCAGATCGAAGCGGCGCGGGCCGGGAACCCGACGGATTCGCTCAGCGACGAATGGATTGATCCGGGTCTGGCTGAGCTGGACGATATCGAGGACATCCGCGACTGGTGGTTCAAACTGGTCGAGGCGATGGGTATCGACGAATTCATGCTGCGCCGGACGCTGCGGACACGGTTCGACCCACGGGTGCATCCGGTTTTGGCGGAAGAGGTCGTGAAACTCCGCGACACGGTGGCCGAGCGGCTTAAGGAAAAGGGGCTGGACGGGTATGTCTATCGCTTTGATCCGGACCGCTTTAACCCGGCGGTTCCACTGGGCGGGAACCTTCTGTTTGCCACACCTTCGCGGGACATCACCCCCGATTTTCTGGCCGGTGACCATCGGTTCCGCAACCTGTTCGGCATGCACGACCTTGCCGATGATGCAATGACCATGACCAGCTCGGTGCTTGAAACGCTGGATCAGGCTTTTGGTCGCGATGGTGCGGATCACCCGCTGTTTCTGCGTCTTGGCATGTCCAAGGACATGTACCACCGCCTGCTGGACATCAAAGACCGCCGCAAATCAAAAGGCGACCAGGCAATCACTGAGTTTGAACGCTCGTTATTGCTGACACTGCCGTTTCTGTTGACGGCGGAACAGATCGGCCCTGATTTCCCCGAGGAATACAAAGACCGCATCCTGTCCATCCGCCGCGACCATTCGGAACGGCTGCGGGACGCTTTGGGTGACATGTTCGTGCCGCTGTCGCCGGACGCTTATCTGCCGCGGCTGACGGTGATGGAGAACGCGATTTACGGGCGGGTGTCCCTGTTGGCCGGGGCCTACGCCGAAGAGATCGAGGATGTGGTCGCACAGGCCATCAACGAGGCCGGGCTACGACGGCGGGCGGCCTCGACCATGTTCGATCTGCCGACGGGGCTGGGTGGGAACAACCTGCCAACCGTGTTTCAGGAACGCGCGGCGTTTTCGCGGGCGGGAATCAAGCGGCCGGACATTTTGATTCTGGACAAGGCGCTTGCCAGCCACGACTCCGAGAGCCGCCTGCGCACCCGTCTGCGGCTGCGTGAGTTGCTGCCAGAGTCGATCATGATCTTCATGGAGGACCATTTCGCCCATCCCGAAGCCTATGATCTGTTTATCGAGATCAAAGAAGGGCGGATTGACGGTGTCTCGCGGACTCAAACCCGCCACGAAGACAGCCCCTCGGCAGATCTGAGCAAAAAGCTTGAGATCATCGCCTCCACCGAGCTGTTCTCGGGCATTGACGCACGTAACCAAAGGCTGCTGGCCTTTTCGGCGCAATGGTTTCATGTTGCGCCCGGCCAAATGATCTTTTCCCGCGGGCAAGTGCCCGACGCTGCCTATTTGTGTATTGCAGGGCAGGCCAATCTGATGTGGCCCGAAGAAGATGGCGGGTCGCGGACGATCTCAATCATCGAACCCGGGCGTCTGATTGGGGATCTGTCGATCATTACCGGCGACGTACGCCAATTGGATCTGGTTGCCGAAACCGAGTGTACCTTCCTCCGAATCGGTGCGGAAGAGCTGCGCGCCGTTGTCGAAAGCGACGCCTCGGTCGCAGTTCAGCTGCTGGAAACGGTGGCCGGGTACCTGACCACCTTGTCCCACCGGATCAACACCGCGCAAACCCCGTCGGATATCTTCGCGGACGAGCCGCGCTCGATCCAGGGCGAAAGCAGCGACCAGAATGCGTGAGCCCGCCGCCTATTCCGCGCATGAGCAACTGGTGGCCACCGCCCGGGCCCGGCCCGAGCTTTGGCGTCTGCTTGCAGGTCTGGTCATAGTCGTTGCGCTTTACATGGCGCTGAACTCGGTCCTGTTTGCCGCTATCGGTGGAATGCTGTCGCCGGATCAGGCTCAGGGGTTCCTGCGGGGCACAACGCCTCTGGCCACACTGGTGCTGCTTGGCAGTTTCGGGTTTCTGACTGTCGGTGTTGCGGTTGCCGTGCAAAAAATGCACCACCGTTCGTTTTCCGACATTTTGGGGCCGCGTACCCTGCGCCGCCTCCAGTTCTGGCAGGTTTTGCTGGCATTGGCGGCCGTAGGCATCGCAATGCTGCTGTTGCCGCCCTACGGGATGGGCGAGCCGTTGACACAGAATCTGACGTTTTCGAGCTGGCTGTTGCTGCTGCCATTCTCAGTAACGGCAGTCCTGATTCAGACCAGCGCCGAAGAAATTCTGTTTCGCGGCTATATTCAACAGGCTTTGGCGGCGAGATTCCGGTCTCCGATCCTGTGGATGGGCCTGCCGTCGGTGTTATTCGCCGCCGGTCATTATGCGCCGGGCGTGTCCGGGGACAACGCGGTTCTGATCACGATCTGGGCCTTTGTCTTTGGCGTGATCGCCGCGGATCTGACAGCCCGATCCGGCACACTGGGGCCTGCTATCGCATTGCATTTCATGAATAATGCGTCGGCCTTACTGTTCATCTCGTTACCTGAAACCCTCAGTGGGTTGGCCTTGTATCTGGTGCCCTATGAGATGTCCGAGGCCGATCAACTGCGCCAGTGGTTGATGGTGGATTTTGCGGTCATGATCGTCTGCTGGCTTGCTGCGCGTCTTGCACTCAGGCGTTGATTGCATTTACTTCCGTTGCGTCTTATTTGACGTCAACGCCGCATAACAAGGTTCCGACATGAACTGGATCACAAACTACGTCCGCCCCCGGATCAATTCGATCTTCTCGCGCCGCGAGGTGCCCGAAAACCTTTGGCACAAGTGCGACGAATGCGGCACGATGCTGTTTCACCGCGAGTTGGCAGAGAACCAGAATGTATGCACCCAGTGCGATCACCACATGGCGATCACACCGCGTGACCGGTTCACGCACCTGTTTGACGGCGGTATTTTCACCGAGGTCGAGGTGCCCGCACCCAAAGACGACCCGCTGCAATTCCGTGATCAAAAGAAATACCCTGACCGCATGAAAGCGGCCCAGAAAAAGACCGGCGAAAAAGAGGCGATGTTGGTCGCCGCCGGTGAAATCGGTCGCACGCCGATCATTGCCGCCGCGCAGGATTTCTCGTTTATGGGCGGATCGATGGGTATGTACGTGGGCAATGCCATCATCGCTGCCGCGCAAGAGGCGGTAAAGCTCAAGCGCCCGCTGATCCTGTTTTCGGCTGCCGGTGGCGCACGGATGCAGGAAGGTATCCTCAGCCTGATGCAGATGCCGCGTACTACTGTGGCGGTTGAGATGCTGAAAGAGGCAAACCTGCCCTACATCGTCGTGCTGACCCACCCCACCACCGGTGGCGTGACTGCGTCTTACGCAATGCTGGGTGACGTGCATATTTCGGAACCCAATGCGCTGATCTGTTTCGCTGGTCCCCGCGTGATCGAGCAAACCATCCGCGAAAAGCTGCCCGAAGGGTTCCAGCGCGCCGAATACCTGCTGGACCACGGCATGCTGGACCGCGTGACCAAACGCACCGAGATGCGCGAAGAGCTGATCACCATCACTCGCATGCTGATGAACCAGCCCCCGGCGGTCAAAGGCGACCTGCCTGCGCCCGAGCCCGAAGACGCCCCTGTCGATGCACCCGCCGAGGACGCGGCCGAGAAATGACCAACCAGACCTCGGACGTCATCCTCGACCGGATGATGGCGCTTCACCCCAAGATCATCGACCTGACCTTGGATCGCGTTTGGCGTTTGCTGGCCGCACTGGACAATCCGCAAACCAAACTGCCGCCGGTGATCCACATCGCTGGTACCAATGGCAAAGGGTCGACCCAGGCGATGATCCGCGCCGGGCTTGAGGGGGCAGGGCTGTCGGCCCACGCCTATACCTCGCCGCATCTGGCGCGGTTCCACGAACGTATCCGTCTGGCCGGAGAACTGATTTCGGAACCCGCCCTGACCGAGGTGCTGGATGAATGCTACGCCGCGAATAATGGCGAAAACATCACCTATTTCGAAATCACCACCTGCGCCGCCCTGCTGGCCTTTGCCCGCACGCAGGCCGACTACACGCTGCTTGAGGTCGGGCTGGGTGGCCGTCTGGACGCCACCAATGTGATCAACGAACCTGCCGTGACGGTGATCACGCCGGTCTCAATCGACCACGAACAGTTCCTGGGCGACACGCTGGGCAAGATCGCCGCCGAAAAGGCAGGCATCATCAAACCCGGCGTGCCCTGCATCGTCGGCCCGCAGCAGGACGAGGCGCTTGAGGTCATTGAATACACCGCCGCCCGCCTTGGCGCGCCGCTGCTGATCCACGGCCAGCACTGGCACGTGCATGAGGAAAACGGACGCCTGATCTATCAGGACGAAACCGGTCTGCGCGACTTGCCGCTGCCGAACCTGCTGGGCGCACACCAGATTCAGAACGCAGGCGCTGCGCTCGCTGTTCTGCGCCACCTGAACCTTGGCGATGACGCCTATGAGGCCGCCGTGACCCGCGCCGAATGGCCCGCGCGGATGCAGCGCCTGAAAACCGGCCCGCTGGTTGATTCCGCGCCACAGGCCGAACTTTGGCTCGATGGCGGGCACAACGCCGCTGCCGGGATTGCGCTCGCTGACGTTCTGGCCAAACTGCCTGCCCGCCCGACGCATATGATCTGCGGCATGCTCAACACCAAAGATGTCACCGGCTATCTGGCCCCGCTGGCTGGGCAGGCACAAAGCCTGACCGCCGTGTCCATCCCGGGTGAGGCCGCAACCCTCAGCGCCGAAGACACCGCCGCCGCCGCGACCAAGGTCAACCTGCCCGCCACCACAGCAGACAGCGTTGCTGAGGCCCTTAAGGCCATCACCACCCAAGACCCGCAGGCCCGCGTGCTGATCTGCGGTTCACTCTATCTGGCTGGCCATATCCTGCGCGAAAACGGCTGAACAAATCCCGCGCAGCTTCATCTGTCCAAAAATATCCCGGGGGAGTCGCGCAACGCGCGGCGGGGGCAGAGCCCCCTATTTCCCCCAATCCTGATCCTGCATTTCCCGCAGGCGTGAGGCGGTGCGCTCAAACTCGAACGTCCCTTCGCCCTCAACATACAACATCTCGGGCTCCGCTGCGGCGGAACAGATCAGCCGGACCTTCGCCTCATAAAGCGCATCGATCAAAGTCACAAAGCGCTTGGCCTCGTTGAAATTGTTGCGCGACAGGCGGGGGATATCCTCCAACACCAAAACCTTCAGTTCCTCGGCAATCGCCAGATAATCCGCAGGCCCCAGCATCCGTCCGCACAGATCATAAAATGACGCCCGCGCCACCCCGTTGCGGAACGCAGGTAGTTCAACCGAGCGGCCCTTGACCTGCAGGATCAACGGCTCAGCCGCGCCACCTGACAAGTCGTTCCAGACGCTGCGCACGCTCTGCCGCGCCTCGGGACCAATCGGGGTGAAATAGACCGGTGCACCTTCCAGACGGTTTTGGCGGTAGTCGGTGGGTGAGACCAGTTCCCACACCTGAAGCTGGTCCTTGATATGCGCGATAAAGGGCAGGAACAGCTGCCGGTTCAGCCCGTCCTTATAAAGATCGTCCGGATGCCGGTTCGAGGTCGTAACAACCACAACCCCGCCTTCATACAGCAGATCGAACAATCGGCCCACGATCATCGCATCGGTGATATCGGTGATCTGCATCTCGTCAAAGGCCAGCAGTTTGACCGATTTCACGACCTCCTGCGCAACCGGGGCCAGCGCATCCTCTACCCCATCCTGACGGGCCTTGTGCATGCCTGCGTGGATCTCCTGCATGAAGGCATGAAAATGCACGCGCCGCGCGGGAATATCTTCCAGCGCATCCACGAACATATCCATCAACATGGACTTGCCACGCCCGACTCCGCCCCACAGGTACAGCCCCTTGGGCGGCGGGGGCGCTTTGCGGAACAATCCGCGTTTGACCGGAGTAGCAAGCGCTTCGCGAATACGCTCAAAATGCGGCAGCACCGCCTCTTGCGCGTCATCGCGCGTCAGGGTTCCGTCGGCAATGCGGGCATCGTAAAGCGAAATCAAATCCGTCATGGGACTGAGCCATAGCGCCCACGCTGCCCCTTGAAAAGCGGGCAGTTTTCCCGATGCATCAAATTTCCTTACGCGTGACCGCAAATCTGCTGATTTGACGCACGGCCCAAAACCCCTAACGTCCACAAGACCACCGTATCCGAGACACTCATGCCGCAAACCGCTCGCCTTCTGAACCCGATCCTGATCGTGGGATGTATCATCATCACCGTCAGCTTTGCCGTGCGCGCCTCGTTCGGGGTGTTCCAGATTCCGATTGCGGATGAGTTCGGCTGGCTGCGCACCGACTTTTCGATGGCGATTGCGATTCAGAATCTGGCCTGGGGAATTGGCCAGCCAATCTTTGGAGCGATGGCCGAAAAGATCGGGGATCGACGTGCGATTGTCCTTGGCGCCCTGATCTATGCTGCCGGGATGGTGCTGTCGGCCTGGTCCGTCACCCCGTTCGAGCATCAGATGTATGCGTGGCTGGTGGGTTTCGGTATCGCGGGGACTGGCTTTGGCGTCGTTCTGGCTGTTGTGGGTCGGGCCTCATCGGATGCAAACCGATCGATGTCACTGGCCATCGTGACAGCAGCGGGCAGCTTTGGTCAGGTTCTGGGCGCCCCTGCAGCCGAATGGATGCTAAGCTTTCTGCCCTGGCAGCAGGTTTTCATCGTGTTTGCCATTGCCATTCTGGCCCTGATCCTGACGCTGCCCTTCATGCGCGCCCCTCAGGCGGCAACAAAGGCCGAATTGCAGGAAAGCATGGGACAGATCGTCGGACGGGCTTTCCGCGACCCGTCTTATGCTTTGATCTTTTTGGGCTTTTTCAGTTGCGGTTATCAGCTGGGCTTCGTCACCGCGCACTTCCCTGCCTTTGTCACCGAGATGTGTGGCCCCATCCAGCCCGGAGGGGTACTGCATTCGATGGGCATCACCACGACGTCTGCCCTGGGGGCCATGTCTATATCGCTGATCGGACTGGCAAATATCGGTGGTACGCTGCTGGCTGGCTGGGCTGGCAATCACTTTCCCAAGAAATACCTGCTGGCGGCGGTCTATACCGCCCGTACATTGGCTGCGGCGGTGTTTATCGTCTTCCCGATCACGCCGATCTCGGTCATTGCCTTCTCACTGGTGATGGGATCGCTCTGGCTGGCGACTGTGCCTCTGACCTCCGGTCTTGTCGCGCATCTCTATGGTTTGCGCTACATGGGCACGCTCTATGGCATCATCTTCTTCAGCCATCAGGTCGGCAGTTTTCTGGGCGTCTGGCTGGGGGGCCGCATGTATGACCAGTACGGAGATTACACGATGGTCTGGTGGATCGGCGTCGCCATCGGAGCGTTCAGCGCCATTGTTCACCTTCCCATCCGAGAAAACCGCCCGGCTATGGCCGCCGCCTAATCGCCCCGATATTTGCTGATAATGTACCGGCTGGTCATCAGATCCAGATGCGCGCCGCCGCCGTTCTTGAACAAGGTGATCGCATTGGGGTCGGGTGCGAACCTGTCCAGATCGTAATAGTCGGCCACCAGATCTTCGCGGGTGATAACGCCCTGCGCAATGGGGATCTTGATCTCGCCAATATGATCGACGGTTGAATCAAAACTGTCCATAAAGATGCGGGCCCGCTGTAGCGCAAGGTCTTCGGCTTCGCGCATATCCGGGCGATAGGCCCCGACAAGGTTCAGGTGCTGGCGGGGGCGCAGCCATTCGCCTTTGATGAAGGGCTCAGTGCTCATCGTGGCCGTTACGATGATCTCAGCGCGGTCCACCGCATCGGGCAGATCGTATTCGACGTCAATATTCCCAAGCCGCGCGGCCAGAGCCTCAGCCTTGGCGCTTGTCCGGTTCCACAAACGGATTTTGGCTTGCGGAAACCCTGCGGCAAACGCTTCGCATAGGGATTGCGCAACCGGCCCCGCACCAACGATCAGGATATTGCGGCTGTCGGGATTTGCCAGCCGAAGTGCGCCCAACAGGCTATCCCCGGCTGTCTTCCACTTGGTGACTAGGAAAAAATCCACCAAAGCTGCCAGCCGACCATCCGCGTCATCGTAAACACAGACCGACCCATCAATCAGCGGCCGCCCGGCCTGAGCGTTGCCCGGGAAAATCGTGGCGGATTTCACCGCTATCCCCAGCCCGTCAACCCATGCGGATCGGGACAGCAGCGTATCCTCACCCCGGTACAGAAACGTGTCTTCGATCTGTGCTTTGGGCCGTTGGTGACCCTCTGCAATGGCTTCGGTCAGCTCGACCCAGTCCAGATTGGCTTCGCCTTGCGCAAAAGGGATTTGCAGGACGTTCATTGCGCCTCTTCCTTCGTCAGCAACCCCTCGGACACCAGACGGTCAGCCCAGCCCTGCGGTCCTGTGAAATGATGCGTCTGCCAACCACGCGCCTGCGCGGTTTCGATATTCTCGATCCGGTCGTCCGCAAACAGCAACGCCTGAGGGGGCACGCCACAATCTGCCTCAACCATCTCATAGATCGGAACATGCGGTTTTACCGCCTTCATCCGGCCCGAGACATAATGCCGGTCAAACTCATTCAGAAACGGGTAAACGGTTGTTGCATAGTCGAAATTCTGCACCCCGAAATTTGTCAGTGCAAAGACGGGAACACCTTTGACCCGCAGCGCCCGCTGCAACCGGATCGAGTGCGGAATCTCAGGGGCGGCCAGCTCAATCCAATTGTCGTGCCACATACGGATTTCATCGCGCCACGCGGGGTATTTCTCGGCCCAATTGTAGATCGTGTCGGTGAAATGATGCCCCTGATCGACCAGATCGTTCATCCCGTGCAGGTCCACCTCATCGAACATGGCCCGGCGGCGGTCTTCGCCGATGACCTTGTCGTAATAGCGTTCCGGTTGCCATTCGATCAGAACGTTCCCGATGTCAAAAATCACAGCTTCAATTGGCATGTTACGCCCCTGTTGAATCACTTTTTCATTGCCGCCGACTGAACCAACCCCAACCCGGATTGACAAGGCGCAACCGCAGCGCGGCACGCGCTGCCCGGCCCAACGAGAGGACGCGCATCTTTGATGCGCTGACTATCGGCGGGAGGGTTACCGGCGTAGCGCGGCCCGCAATTCCCGCTCCAACGCGTCCAGAAAACGTGACCGATCCGCCTTGCCAAAAGGTTTACCGCCGCCGCCCGCGCCCAACGGGTTTGCTGCGCGCAGGTCAGCCATCAGATCACGCATGGCCAGTTGCTGACCGATATTGGCCTGCGTAAACGCCTCACCATTGGGGCGCAGCACCCGCGCGCCAGCCTCAACGCATTTGGCGGCCAGCGGAATGTCAGACGTCACCACGACATCCCCCGGACCGCAGCGTTCGGCGATCCACTTGTCAGCCTCATCAGCCCCCTCGGCCACGATCACCACCTGAACCAAAGGGTTGGCCGACGGCCGCAGCCCCCCGTTCGAGACCAGCGCCATCGGCACTTTGTGCCGTGTGGCGACCCGTTCGGCCTCGGCCTTGACGGGGCAGGCATCGCCATCGACATAGAGCGTGGTCACGCTTTCTTGGCCTCTTTCTTCACAGGTTCAGCGGGCTTTTTCTTCACCTTGAACTCTTCGGGGATCGGCATGCGGTTGAACGCATCCAGCCCGGCGATCTTGTAGGCTTCGGCCAGTGTCGGGTAGTTGAAGGTGTTCTGAACGAAGTAATCCACCGTACCTTTCAGGTTCAGCACCGCCTGCGCGATATGGATCAACTCGGTCGCGCCTTCGCCCACGATCTGCACACCCAGTACCCGGCGGGTTTTCAGCGAAAACAGCATCTTCAGCATGCCATGTTCCAACCCCATGATATGTCCGCGCGAGGTTTCGCGGAACCGCGCGACGCCGACCTCATAGGGAATCCCTCGTTCCTGTAGCTCTTCCTCGGACATGCCACAGGTTGAGATTTCGGGCACCGAATAGATGCCATAAGGATACCACGGGCTTTCCGGTAAGGTAGGGGTGTCCAGCGCATGGCAGGCCGCAACGCGCCCCTGCTGCAACGATGTAGAGGCCAGCGAGGGGTGCCCGATCACGTCGCCCGTCGCGTAAATATGTGGCACGGCGGTCTGATAGGTTTTCCGGTCCACGCTGATCCGATTGCGGTGATCGGTTTCCACCCCCACCGCCTTGAGGTTCAGCGCCGAGGTTGCGCCCATCCGACCCGCTGCAAACAGCAGCATCTCGGCCCGGACATGGCGACCGTTTTCCAATGTCACTTCGACATGCGAACCCGCGTCCTCGATCTTTTCCACCGCAGAACCCAAACGCAGGTCCACACCGTTTTCGCGGATTTGATGGGTAAAGTCGTGGATCAGGCGGCTGTCGATGAAATCCAGGAAAGTGTCGCGGGGCTCAATCAGTGTCACACGCACATCCAGCGCCGAGAACATGGTGGCGTATTCCACCCCGATCACCCCGGCACCAATCACCACCAGCGAGCGGGGAATTTCCACCATCTCAAGGAAGTCATCCCCATCCACGACGGTTTTGCCGTTAAAGGGCACATAATCCGGGCGATAGGTCTTTGTCCCGGTCGCGATCAGGAACTTGGCCGCTGTCAGACGGGTTTTGTCGCCTGCGTCGGTGGCGACCTCAACCTCATGCGGGCCGACAAACCTGGCCAGCCCGTTCAGCGTGTCCACGTGGTTACGGTTGAACTGATGCTCCAGCACATCGACTTCGTGGTCCAGCGTCATGTGCAGGCGCGCCTTGAGGTCTTCGGCGCGGATTTGGTCCTTCACCCGGTAGGATCGTCCGTAAAAGCTCCGCTCGCGCCAGCCCGACAGGTTCAGCACCGTTTCGCGCAGGGTTTTGGAGGGGATGGTGCCCGTGTGCACGGATACGCCGCCAAACCGGTCCTTGCGGTCGATCACCAGAACCCGGTGTTTGAGTTTGCCCGCCTGAATCGCGGCTGACCGACCCGACGGGCCGGAACCGATGATGATCAGGTCATAGTCGTAGTTGCTCATGCCTCAGTCTCCATACAGCGCTTCGGCGTGGAAGGTGATATGGTCTTCCATGAAGGTCGAGACGAAGAAATACGAATGGTCATAGCCGGGCTGCAGGCGATAGGTCGCCTGCTGGCGGCGCTCGGCAATGGCCTGTGCAAGCGCTTCGGGGCGCAGCAGGTCCATGAACTGGTCGCTTGCGCCTGTGTCAATCAGGATCGGCCCATCGAAACCGACCTCTTTCATCATGACCGAGGCATCATGCTTGGCCCATGCTGCCTCATCATTGCCCAGATAGGCGCTGAGCTGCTTGCGGCCCCAATCCGCCCCGGTCGGGTTCGAGATCGGCGCAAAGGCAGAAACCGAGCGATACCGGCTCGGCAGGTTCATCGCCAGCGTCAGCGCGCCATGGCCGCCCATCGAATGGCCGGTGATGGCCTGACGGTCCATGTCGATGGCAAATGTTTCGGCCAGCAGGGCGGGCAGTTCCTCGGCCACGTAGTCCCACATGTTGAAATGGGGGGCCCAGGGTGTCTGCGTTGCGTTCACGTAGAACCCGGCGCCCTGGCCCAGATCGTAGTCTTCATGATCGGCCACGCCTTCGCCGCGCGGCGAGGTGTCGGGAAAAACAACCGCGATGCCTTGCTCGGCTGCCCACGCTTGGGCTCCGGCTTTGGTCATGGCGTTTTCATGGGTGCAGGTCAGGCCGGACAGATACCACAGCACCGGAACCGGGCCATCCTTGGCCTCGGCAGGTAGGAACAGACCAAAGGTCATATCGCATTGGCAAGCTGAAGAAGCATGGCGGTACACACCCTGCACACCACCGAAACAGGCGTTTTCCGAAAGGGTTTCCATCTGGCTGAATCCTTACACTAAGTTCGAGCCATGGCTAACGCCCTCAAAGCCGCACGTAAAGTGCGGCAGCCTTCGGTAAAAGAGTATTTTGCGAAAAGGTGAAGATCAGAGCGTCGCCACCCACGCAATCACGATAGGCACGGTCAGGATGCTTGCGGCTGTGGACAGCAGGATGGCCGCCGACGCCCGATGCGGGGCCACGCCGTAATGCGCCGCCAGCATATAGACATTCCCGGCCACGGGCAGTGCGGCAGCGGCGATGGCGACAGTAGCGGCAAAGGCATCAACAGGCACCACCCATATCAGGACAACCGCGACGCAAAGCGGGTGAATGACCAGCTTGCAAAAGCTGAGCCACGCGGCGACCTTCATGCGTTCGGCAGATTTCGAAGCCAGCGAAGCGCCTATGGCGAACAGGGCACCCGGTGTGGCGGCCCCGCCCAAAATGGTCAGGAAATCGTTCAGCGGACCCGGCACTGGCACCTGAAACGCAGACCACAGCATACCGGCTGAGATTGACACGATCATCGGGTTCTTGATCAAACCCAATCCGATCAGCCGCAGGGTGGCCGGGGTCAAGCGCCCGTCGCGCCCGCCATTGATCAGGATCACGATAAGGGATGAAAACACCACCAGATCGACGGTCAGAACCAGCATCACTGGCCCAATGGCGGCCTCGGACAACAGCAGGGCCAGCATCGGCAGCCCAAGAAAGCCCACATTGCCGATGGCGGCGCATTGAGCTTCGACCGCGGAGGTGGGAATGTCCAAACCCCGCATCCAGGCCACGAATGTCGCCAGCGCATAAACCGTCGCCGTTCCCAGCAGGTAGCCGATCACCAACCGCCCGTTGAAAATCTCGGCAAAGGGCAGGGTGGCGGCAAAGCGGAACAGCATGGCCGACAGGGCAAAGAAAAACACGAATTTGGTCAGGTAGGCCGTTGCCTCTTCGGTAAAGAACCGGCTGCGCCCGGCCCAATAGCCCAGGCCGATGATCGCAAAAAACGGAAGCGTGCGTAGAAAGATATCGACCATGACCAGAGTGTTAGCATTGTTTGACAGCGCGGCAAGCCTCTTGCCAGGGCTGAACCGTGTCACAAGTCGATTGCGCAAAATTGAACAAAATTCATGGTGTTGAGGTCACGTTCGCGACGCGAATCGTTGTATCTGAACTAAACGGTTTATAGTTTCAGGGGATCAACGCATTAAGGAACACCCATGACCGAGACAGCCGCCATCCTTCGCACAGGTCGTAAATTCGATCAGGTTTTGCGCGGTGCCCGAGAGGTGTTCATGGCGGATGGGTTCGAAGGCGCCAGCGTTGATGACATCGCCCGCGCGGCAGGCGTCTCAAAGGCGACACTGTACAGCTATGTCCCCGACAAACGGCTTTTGTTCATGGAAGTCGCCCAGACCGAATGCAAACGGATGGCTGAGAACGTCATCTCGATGATCGATGATTCCAAACCCGCGCGCGAGGTTTTGACAATCACTGCAACACATCTCGCGGCGTTTCTGGTTTCGGATTTTTCACAACAGGTCTTTCGCATTTGCGTCGCAGAACGCGACCGCTTTCCAGAGCTGGGCAGCGTGTTTTTCGAAGCCGGGCCGAAGAACGGCCAGCGCCACATGGTCGAATATCTGGAAAAGGCCGTCAAAAAGGGCGAGCTGGCGATCGAAGACGTCCAGATCGCGGCCGAACAATTCTCGGAGTTGTGCAAGGTGCGCATCTGGACCAAGGCCGCGCTGGGTATTCAATCCAAGTTCGATCAGTCCGAGATCGACGAAATCGCGTTGCAGGCCGTTGATATGTTCATGGCACGCTACGGGGTTTGACCAAGATTTAGGCAAGCGCAGGGGCAGACAGGCCAAACCGGCCAATGATGTTTGACAGACGCACCGATCTGGCAAACCATCGGGCGGATGCAACTCAGGCCCTGTGACCCTTGACCAGTGTGAATACCAATTTCTCGCGGCGACTGAACGATTTGCTTGTTCAGATTTACCCTGCCCACGATCATGCAAAGCTGGCGCATCAGATCTCGGATGCCTTCTGGCCCGAGGGCTCGCACAGGCGCAAACAGGGGCGCAAGCCAGGCAATACGCTGTGGTCGGAAAAAGACAGTGTTCTGATCACCTATGGCAACTCGATCGAGGATCAGGCCCACAAGCCGCTGGACCTGTTGCATGATTTCCTGATCCGACACCTGAGCGGTGTGGTGAACGGCGTGCACATCCTGCCGTTTTTTCCGTTCACCTCGGATGACGGGTTTGCGGTGTCCGATTATTACACCGTCAGCCCGCAGCTTGGGGATTGGGCGGATATCACCCGGATCGCGGATGACTTTCACCTGATGTCCGATCTGGTCCTGAACCACGTGTCCAGTCAGGGTGCGTGGTTTACCGATTTTCTTCAGGGCAAAGCCCCATATGACAGGTTCTTTTTTCAGGCCTCGCCCGAGGATGATCTGTCAGACGTCGTGCGCCCCAGAACCACGCCTTTGCTGCGTCAGGTCGACACCAATCAGGGTGAAAAGCACGTCTGGTGCACGTTCAGCCATGACCAAGTTGATCTGGATTTCTCGAACCCCGAGGTTTTGGTTGAGATGCTGCGGATCATCCGCCTGCATATCGACAAGGGCGTGCGCATTCTGCGCTTGGATGCGGTGGCCTTTGTATGGAAAGAGATCGGCACCAATTGCATTCACCTGCCGCAGACCCATGCCATCGTGCAGCTGCTACGGTTGCTGTGCGACTACGCGACTGAAACGTTGGTGCTGCTGACGGAAACCAACGTGCCGCGCACCGAAAACCTCAGCTATTTCGGCAACCGGAACGAGGCGCATGCGGTCTACAACTTCCCCCTGCCGCCGCTGATCCTGCATGCGATGCAGTCGGGTACGGCGCAGTATCTGCGCGAATGGCAGGCCGCGATGCCACCCGCGCAGTTGGGGTGTGCCTATCTGAATTTCACCGCCAGCCATGACGGCATCGGCATGCGCCCCGCCGAAGGCTTGCTGCCCCCGGATGAAAAAGAGCGCATGATCGACACCGTGCGCCGGATCGGTGGTCTGGTGTCAATGCGCGCGCTGCCGGATGGGCGCGAAGAACCCTATGAACTGAACTGCGGGTATTTTGAGGCGATGCGCGCCACCTTCGCGGGCAAGGATCAGTATCATCTGGCGCGATTTATCTGCTCGCAAACCATCGTCATGTCGCTGGAGGGGATACCGGCCTTTTACATCCACTCGCTGCTGGCCACGCCGAACGACCATGAGGCCGTGGAACGGCGCGGCATGAACCGGGCAATCAACCGGCACCGCTGGCACTATCCCGATTTGTTGGCGCGGCTGGCCGATCCGGGCTCCAACCAGGCGCTGGTGCTGTCGGAACTGTCCAAACGTCTGCGCCTGCGCGCCCAGCAACCGGCCTTTCACCCCAACGCCACGCAATTCACGCTGCGGCTGGATGATCGCGTGTTTGGCATCTGGCGGCAGAGTCTGGATCGAAGCCAGTCTATTTTTGCCCTGCACAATGTCTCGGCCGAGCAGGTCCATGTCAGCCCCGCTGAGTTCAACATGATCGCCGAAGAAGTCTGGACCGACGCCCTGACCGGAGAGATTTTGGCCACCAACGGCCCCGACATCGTGTTGGCGCCGTATCAGTGCCGCTGGATCACGAACGCGGGGTGAATTCCTCTAAATCGTCAGACACAGCAGCCTTGAGGCGCAACAGGAATTCCGGGTCGGCGGAATGAACCCGGTTCCACGTAGGGATGAACGGGGTCTCATGCGGGTTGTCCAGAAACACTTGCCCTGCGCGGATGATGTTTTCGGCGAACAGCTCGATAGATTTTTCTTCCTTGTGCCGATCCAGTTCCAGCCCGTTCATCTTAGCATCAGTGTAGTAGCCCTCAAGCAAATCCAAAGCGGACCGGTAATAGGTCGCCTTGAGCGTGCGGAAGGTGTTGGGCGTAAAGATCGTGCCATCCGCAGCCAGTTTGCGGAAGATCGCCTTGCAGATATCGGTGGACATGCGTGACAGACCGCGGCCCGCATCCTCGGGCGACAGGTCCTGGTGTTTGTGATCGTAATTGTCGGCGATCTCGACCTGACAGACGGATTTTGGTGCCAGATTGCGCCACGCCTCGGACAGCACCCCAATCTCTAACCCCCAATCCGACGGGATGCGCAGATCGGGCAGGGTTGGTGTGCGGATGGCGAACTCGCCAGACAGCGGATAGCGAAAGCTGCGCAGGTAATCGAGGTAATCGCGATCCCCGATCACCTTTTTCAGCGCAATCAGCAGCGGGCTGACCAGCAGGCGCGTGACACGACCGTTCAGCTTTCCGTCGCCGACGCGCGGATAAAACCCCTTGGCCATCTGGAACGGGAACGTCGGGTTGACGACCGGATAAACCAGCCGATCCAGCATCTGCCGGTTGTAGGTCACGATATCGCAATCATGGATCGCCATGACCGAACTGTCGGCACAGGCCAGCAGGTAGCCGATGCAGGACCACACATTTTTGCCCTTGCCCGGCTCTTGCGGCGCTAACCCCAGCTCTTGCAACTGGGATTGCAGCTCGGTCAGTCGCGGGCTGTCATTCCAGATCACCGCGTGGTTTTGCGGCAGGTCAGCGAAAAAGCTGCGGGCGTGGCGATACTGCGCCTCATCTGCCTGATCCAAACCGATGATGACTCGGTGCAGGTAAGAGACCTGCGACAGCTCATTCAGAATACCCGCCAGCGCTGGCCCTTGCAGTTCAGAGTACAGGCAAGGCAGGATCAGGGTGATCTTGCGGGTTTGCGAAAAGACCGAGATTTCATGCGCCAGATGCTCGGCCGGTCTGCTGCGCAGATTGTGGAGGGTGGTGATGTTTCCGTTCTGATGAAAATCTGCCATGTCTTCTGCCTTTTGTCAGAGCCTCGCCGTCAGGGTCAAAATCGCCTCTGCCCAGCCCTGCGGTCCAGTTTGCGTTGTCCTGAGAATGCGCGCTTCAATCTCGGGCGGGAAAGAGGGGATTTGGGGGCCATCCGAGTTGGCAACAACCACGCCCCGATGTGCCGTCTGGATCATTTCGATGTCATTGGGCGCGTCCCCCAAGGCGATCGTGCGCATGGGATGCAAATGCATGATGACCTCAGCCATAGCATCGGCCTTGGTTTTGCCGTGCGACAGGGTCAGAAACCGCCCACCACGCCGGGCATGCAGACCCGCACGAGCGGCCTGAGCCAAAAACGCCTCCAATGCCGCGTCTGAGCCCGTCCAAAGGCCCGGTTCACTAAACTGGCGCTGACGTGCAAGAGTTGCTTGTTTTGACGGTAGACCAGTGTGTTGTGCAACATCTAGATCCGTCATATCGCCGAAACCAACAAATCCCGGCGGCAGTGTTGCGAGGGTTGATCGCACGTGCCGATATACACTGTCATCTTCGGCGCAGGCTTGGTCAGGCCACAGAATTCCGGCGCCGTTTTCGACAATCGCGGGCATGTGGGTCAGGCTCATATCCTGCTGTAGTGATCGGATTTCAGCGGCAGTCTTGCTGCTGGCCAGAACCAAACCTGCGCCCAACTCGGTCAACCGCGTCAGCCCGGGCTTGGCCGCATCCCAGCTATAGTCGTGGTGGTCCAGTAAGGTTCCGTCGAGGTCGGAGAACACCAAAAGCGGCAAGGAAGGGGCAGCGGCATTATTCATTACCCGGAAAGTAGAAAACTGCCGCTGCGCGATGTAAATCCATTGTGGCGAATTTTACATCATACCGAGCGCCCACGCCTAAAAAATAGGCACAGGCGTCGCGGCTCACTCGATGAACGTGCGGGCCAAGCGGTCGCTGATGGGCTGCGACAGATAGCTGATCACCGCACGCTCGCCTGTATTGACGAACAGATCGGCGGGCATTCCGGGCACCAGTTCCAGTGCGGCCACCTCTTGCGATTGCTCTGGGTCCAACTGAACCCGTGCCTTATAATAAGGCTCACCCGTGCGCTCGTCCTCCAGCGCGTCGGCTGAGATGTCAAAGATCCGGCCACTGGCTTCGGGCACATCCGCCTGAGCGAAAGCTGACAGGCGGATACGCGTGCTCTGACCGATGCGCAGCTTGTCGATATCGCCGGTCTTTACCCGCGCCTCGACGATCAGGGCCTGATCGGCAGGGACAATATCCATGATCGGCTCGCCCGGACGAATGACGCCGCCCTTGGTCGACACGCCCAGATTCACGACGCGCCCGCTGGTCGGGGCCAAAACCTGCGTCCGCTCAAGCCGGGCCAGCGATCCGGCGAATTGCGGGCGGATCAGGTCCAGCTGCGCCTCAACCACCGCGAGTTCGCCTGCGATGACCTCATCGCGCAGTTTCTTCTGGCTGAGCAGCGACAGCTCCAGCTCTTGCATGCGGTCCTGGGCCTGCGCGATCTGGGTCCGCAGGGACGCGTCCGACCCGCCAAGACGCTCAAGCTCAATCTGCCGGGCGCTGACCCGAGTGGCCGCCACCAGACCCTTGGCCAGCAGCGTTTCCAGATTGGCCAGCTCAGCCCGCGTGATGTCCATCTGGTTCCGGGTTGAACGCCGCTGCTCGGTCAGACCTGCGATCTGATTGCGCAGGCTGGTAATGCGCTGTTCATTGATCTGCTCTTCGGTGCGGCGGGCGCGGGCTTCGGCCTGAAACAATTGCTTTTGCGTCAGATAGGGCGACACCCAGTGCAAGCGGTTCATGCCGTCGCGGAACCCAGCCAGCGCGGTGGCCTCATCGAATTCGGCCAGCCCGCTCATCTGCGCCAGCAGGCGGGCCCGGCGCACGGAAAGCTCGCCCAGTTGGCTGCCTTGGACGCTGAGTTCTACGTCAATCTCGGTGCTGTCCAGCTGCACAACCGGCTGTCCGGCTTCAACGAATTGGCCGTCATAGACCAGAATGGCTTTGATAATCCCCCCATCCAAATGTTCGACCGTTTTGCGGTCGCCCTCGACCACGAAAGAGGCGGGTGCAACCACGGCCCCGTCCAGTTTCGACGCAAACGCCCAATAGGCGCTGCCACCGACGAAAACCGCCAAAGTGAACAGCCCGAACAGGACATAGCGCGTGATGCTGGAAGAGGTATCCGTGATCTCTTTGAGTTGGGTTTCGTGAAACCCGACGGCGTTGCGGGACGAAGCGTATTTGATCAGGTCGCTCATTGGGCCGCTCCTTGGATCTGAGTTTCGTTTGCAGGGCGCGCGGTTGGTGTGTCCAGCACGTTGCGATGGGTCACTTTCAACACGTCCTGCTTATCGCCGAACTGGGCTTGGGTGCCATTGCGCAGCACCATCACCTTGTTGGCGGCCTGCAACGTGGCCGGGCGGTGCGTCATGACAATTGCAATCGCGCCCCGTTCCTGTACAGCCAGCAGCGCATCGCGCAGGGCCTGTTCCCCTTCGGCATCCAGATCCGAATTCGGCTCATCCAGCACCAGCACGAACGGGTCGCCGTACAGCGCGCGGGCCAGAGCCAGACGCTGACGTTGCCCACCCGACAGGAAAAAGCCCTGACCGATGCGGGTTTCATAGCCATCGGGCAGGCTGCTGATTAGTTCATGCACTCCGGCCTCACGGGCGGCGCGCAGAACTTCGGTGTCGTCGATTTCCACTGAGAAACGGCCGATGTTTTCGCGAATGGTGCCGTCAAACAATTCCACATCCTGCGGCAGATAGCCGATCTGCTTGCCCAGATCCTCGGAATTCCATTTCGACATGGGGCTGCCATCCAGCAGAACTTCGCCGCGCTGCGGGTTCCAGATACCGGCCAGCATCTTGCTCAGCGTGGTCTTGCCCGACCCGCTTTGGCCAATCACCGCCAAAACATCCCCGGCCTTGAGGCTGAAATCGATCCCGCGCAACGTGGCGTTCATCGCGCGCGGCGGGGCCGCCTGTGCGATGCGGGTGTCCAGCGATTTGAATGCGCGCGGCAGATGCAGGTTGGCCGGTGCCTCGGCAAAATCTTCGGTCAGTTTCTTGATTTTGGTGTAGGAACCGCGCGCCGCCAGAAAGGTCCGCCACTGGCCGATCAACTGATCAATCGGTGCCAGAGCGCGCGCCAGAACGATGGTGGCCGCGATCATCACACCGGCGGTGGTTTCCCCGGTGATGGCCAGCGCCGCGCCAAGGCCAAGGGCGGCGGATTGCAGGCCCATTCGGATGGTCTTGGACATGACGGAAAAGCTGGCGATGCGATCTGCGGCGCGGGTTTTGTGCTGATGCGCATCCGCCTGCAAAGCCGTCCAGCGGCGCACGAGGTCGGATTTCATCCCCAGCGCCCGCACCAGTTCGGCGTTCCGGTCGCTGGTCTTGAACAACGCGTCCGAACGACTGCGGGTTTGCGTGGCCTGTTTCATCGGCTCGCGGGCACGGGCATTGTTGACCAGCGCCATGATGGTCAAGGTGATCGCCCCAACAAGGCCCAGAAGACCCAGCAACGGGTGCAGCACATAAAGCACCATCAGATAGATCGGAATCCAGGGCGCATCGAAAAACGCGGTCAGGGTTGTGCCCGAGACAAACTCGCGGAACCCATTCACATCCTCTACCAGATTTTCACCTGCTTCGTTTTCGCCTTCGACGCGACGGCGCATCGCGGCACCCAGCACAGGCGCGCCGACGGTCATCTCGAACCGGGCGGCCAGGCGGCCCAGAATGCGCATCCGCATCAAATCCAGACAGGCAACCACCACAAAAACGCCAGCCAGCAGAAGGGACAGGGCGATCAGTGTGTCGGGGTTCTGGCTGGTCAGCACACGGTCATAGACCTGCAGCATATAAAGCGGCCCGGCCAGCATCAGAAGGTTCAGAAACAGGCTGAAGACCGCAACCGCAACAAAACCTTTGCGCAGCGATCCCCAGGCGGATTTGACGGGATTGTGGTTCTGGAACATGTCTTGGGCCCTTTCCGGCTAGAAAAACGGGGCGACCCAAGGCCGCCCCGTCAGGGTTCAGTTACGCAACAAAGTCGTTGTCGTTCAGATCAGCACTGTCGATGCCAACCAGACGCACCGTGCCTTCGTCACCGAACGAGATCAGCGTGTCATTGCCATCCTGGGCAACGTTCACCTGACCACCGAAATCGGGGCCAAAGTCACCGAATTGCAACGCATCGCGACCAATCTCGAAATCCTGGATCGTGTCGTTGCCGAAGTTCTCACCGAACGAGAACGTATCGCGACCCAGACCACCGATGAGGATGTCATCGCCACCTTCACCCGAGATCACATCGCCACCGGCCCCACCGTTGATCACGTTGGACAGATCGCTGCCGATGATCACGTCGTTATCATCGGAACCGATCACGTTTTCGATCGATTGCAGCGTGTCGGTTTCAACCTGATTTTCGATCACGTCTTCGCCGATCACACCCAGCACACCGTTGATAACACCATTGGGCCCGATGCCATCGCCTGGGTTGGGGTCAAGGGTTGCACCGGCATCAATCAGGGTGTCCTGAACCACCGGACCATTCTGACCCGCCGGGGCGTTGTGCAGATGGATCGGAGAGACAACGCCAGGGATCGGGGTGAACAGTTCGGCCTCGCTGATGCCGACAACGTCCAGCTGGCTGGAATAGGTCACCTCACCCGTGTTCAGGTTCTGCGTGATGACTAGTGTCGCCTCACCGGTTGCTTCGCTGTTGGACAGCGGCCCCGGTTCCTGCGCTGCATCCAGACTGCCGCTGAGGGTGACAGTGCGGATACCATCCACTGTGACGTCATCCTCAACCAGCAGCTGCCCGCGGATTTCCCCGCCCCGGAACTGCGCCGTGTGGATGTTATAGTACAGGTTGCCCTGTACGGCCTGCTCGACAAACTGGGCACCGTTTGCGATGGCCGAACCGAACTGATCCGGGTCTGCAACCAGCGCATCTGTCACAGTAACGCTGAAGCCGGTATCGCGGGTTGCTGTACCGTTGCCATCGGCGTCCAGACGGACCTCAACCGCAACATCCAGATCCGAGAAGTCGGCCGTGTCGATGCCCTCACCACCGTTGATGAAGTCATTACCCAGCCCGCCAGTCAGAACGTTGTCGGCATCGCCGGCGATCAGGACGTCATCACCGGCACCGCCGAAGATGTCACCATTGGTGGTGCCCAGATCAACAAAGATGTCATCGCCATCGCTCAGCAGAACGTTGCCGTTGATCACACCTTCCTCGTCGTTGACGATGGTCACAACACCCGCGTCCGATGCGTCAATCGCGTTGACCGTGCCGCGGATTTCACCTTCGTTCAGGATCGCGCCCAACAGGTTCAGGCCACCATCGACGCGGATACCAGCCGCGGCGTCCGAGTCCTCGGACCCTGCGATCAGGCCCTCGTTGACAACAACACCTGCAAAACCTGCATCGTCCTGACCTGTGAACAGGCGCAGACCGTCCCCGACCTGATTGCCTTCGACCGCGTCGCCGCGCCCCTGGAAGACACCATCGTTAAGGACAACCGCCGACACGACGTCACCGGATTCGTCGCCGGTCTGCAGCGAAACGGCGGAACCGTTATTGCCTTCGCCTGCATCAACCAGACCGCTGTTGGTAAAGGTATAGTTGTCAGCCGTACCATCGGCATAGACCGTACCATTGCGCTGGTTGCCGGTGCCCAGGATGTCGCCTTCGTTGACAACCTCAAGACCTTCGCCATCGATGTTCAGCGCGCGGCTGTCCGAGGACACGGTCCCACGGTTGACGAAAGAACCACCCGAGTGATCGCCGGTGCCGAAGTACACACCGTTCTGAACGCCTGCGAACTCACCGCCTTCCTCGTTGACCAGAAGGCCCTGGAAGTTGACGTTGTTGACAGCGCGGAACGCACCAACGGTACCGTTTGCACCCTCGGACGTGACCGTGCCGCTGTTCAGGATGGTTCCGTCAAACAGGGCAGGGCCGAAACCGCCGCCTTCCAGACGCACACCTTCCAGACGGATACCGTCACCCGCCGTACCCAGACCTGCGCCCGCATTGCCGCGTCCCGCAACAGTGCCATCGTTGGTGACCAGAACGTCGCCATTGCCTTCTTCGTCCAGCGACAACGAGATGCCCGAGCCCTGATTGCCTGCGCCTGCGTCAATGGTGCCTGTCTCGGCGTTGGCGATCGAGAAGTCACGCGCGGTGTCATCCGAATACACGGTGCCGTTGCGCTGATCGCCTGTGCCCAGAATGTCGCCTTCGTTCTGGACGCTCAGCCCCTCACCGTCGACATTCACCGCACGGCTGTCCGACGAGACAGTCCCACGGTTGACGAACGAGCCGCCCGTGTGGTCACCCGTGCCAAAGTAGACACCGTTCTGAACACCCGCGAATGTGCCGCCTTCCTCGTTGATCAGTTCACCCTGGAAGTTGACGTTGTTCACCGCACGGAACGCACCGACAGTGCCGTTGGCGCCCTCGGATGTGACTGTGCCGCTGTTGGTGATCGTGCCATCGAACAGGCCGGGTTCAAACCCGCCGCCTTCCGGGCGCACACCTTCCAGGCGGATGCCGTCACCGGCGGTGCCCAGACCTGCGCCTGCATTGCCGCGACCGGCGATGGTGCCTTCGTTGTCAACGGAAACGTCGCCGTTGCCTTCGCTGTCCAGCGACAACGAAATGCCCGAGCCCTGATTGCCTTCGCCCGCGTCAATGGTGCCGGATTCGGCGTTGGTGATCGAGAAGTCACGCGCGGTGTCATCCGAATACACGGTGCCGTTGCGCTGATTTCCGGTGCCCAGGATGTCGCCTTCGTTGACAACCTCAAGACCTTCGCCATCGATGTTCAGCGCACGGCTGTCGGACGAGACGGTGCCCTGGTTCAGGAACGAACCGCCCGTGTGATCGCCGGTTCCGAAATAGACGCCATTCTGAACGCCTGCGAACTCACCGCCTTCCTGGTTGACCAATTCACCCTGGAAATTGACGTTGTTCACCGCACGGAACGCGCCGACGGTGCCGTTGGCGCCCTCGGATGTGACCGTGCCGCTGTTGTTGATGGTGCCTTCGAACAGACCGGGGCCAAAGCCGCCGCCTTCCAAACGCGCACCTTCCAGACGGATGCCGTCACCGGCGGTGCCCAGACCCGCGCCCGCGTTGCCGCGACCCGCGATGGTGCCTGCGTTTTCAACAGAAACCTCACCGTTGCCGTCTTCGTCCAGCGACAGCGAGATACCCGAGCCCTGATTGCCCTCACCGGCATCGATAGTTCCGGTCGCGATGTTGTTGATCGAGAAGTCACGCGCGGTATCATCCGAATACACGGTGCCGTTGCGCTGATCGCCGGTGCCCAGAATATCACCGCCATTCAGCAGATCCACGCCCGAGCCGTCGATATTCACGGCACGGCTGCCGGATTGGATGGTGCCAAAGTTCAGTACATCCAGATCATGTTCGGCATCGCCGATATACAGACCATTGCGCGGGCCTTCGATGACGCCGGTCGAGGTGTTGAGGATCTCGCCCTCGGTATTCGCCCCGTCGGCAATACGGATACCGGCGGCCGTGCCCTGATTGCTTTCGGTCGAGATCAGGCCGCTGTTGACAATCTCGGTCTCCAGAATGGTGCCTTCAACACCTTCATCGATCCGAATGCCGTCGCCTGCCAGCGCGGTGTTCGACGCCGCCTGACCGCGGCCCTGAATGGTCGCGCCTGCGCCGTTGAACACGTCGGTTTCCACCCGGTCACCGAATTCATCACCCACCTGCAACGAGATACCTGCGCCGCTGTTTCCAACGCCCGCGTCGATAGTGCCGCCTGCAAAGTTCGAGATGGTGACATCTTCGGCAGTGCTGTTGGTGTAGATCGTGCCATTGCGCTGATCGCCGGTACCGATGATGTCGCCAAAGTTGCGGACATCAATGCCCTGACCCTGAATATCAACCGCACGGCTGTCAGAGCTGATGACCCCGCCGCTGAAGTTGTCCAGGCTGCCCGAGCTGCCTGCACCGGCAAACTGAACGCCATTGAACTCACCCGCGATCTCACCAAAGTTGCGGATCGTCGCGCTGCCTGTGACCTGAACGCCTGTGGCATTCACTTCGGGGCCGTTATTCGCCTCGATCAGGCCCGAGCTGAAGTTGAACACTTCAACATCCTGACCTTCGGCCAATACGGCCGCCACGGCGTTGTTGGTGATGATCTCGCCAAAGTTCAGCAGGCGCGAAAAGTCATTGGCCAGTACAAAGGCCGGGGTGTCATCGACCACGGTACTTTGGAAGAAATTGTTAACGAGGGTCTGACCGTCGCGGCTTGTTTCTTGCGCCAGCGTTGACGAGGTCAACAGACGCGCACGAATGCCTTCTATGAATTGGGACAGCATGAGGGACTCCATCATGGGTTTGCGTTTTACGGCTCACCCGGTGGTCTGGGCGCGTCGCATAGCAAAGGGGTAGTCACCACCGCTGGTCAGCTAAAATACATCCTGCGAATTAGGCATATAACAAATGCAAATACTCACGAACTGCGTGAATTGATGACAAGATGTATATTTTAAATTCAATAAGTTAGGAAATTCGATCCGCCATTAAGATACTATTCAGTGGCGATTATTGACACTTATGTGAGCCGAAGTGATCGGGTTTTGATGCAGGCATGCCTCCGTTAGGCTATGACTCCCCTGAACCCGACGGGACTGATAAGAGTATCAAATAGCCGCAATCATGAATTTCAGAGATTTGGAATACGTTCTGGCCATCGCCAAACACGGTCAGTTCAGCCAGGCGGCGGTCGCCTGCAACGTGTCTCAGCCCGCATTGTCCAACCAGATCAAAAAGCTTGAACAGGAACTGGGCGCCGACCTGTTCCTGCGCCTCAACAATGAGGTGCGCCCGACACTGTGCGGGGAACGTGTGATCGCCATTGCCGAGCGTATCCTGAACGACGCCCAGACCCTGCGCGACACTGCAACCCAGTTCCGCGACCCCGAGGCCGTGCCGTTTCACGTGGGCATGACGCCCACATTGGCCCCTTATCTGACTCAGTATTTTTCGGAACTGTTCAGCACACTGTTCCCCAGAATGCGGGTCAAGATGGTCGAAGACCTGCCGCATAACATGCTGCAAATGGTCGAGGACCATACGCTGGACCTAGCGTTGGTGGCCAAGGTGAACAACTCTGCCGCACTGGATTTCACCTCAATCTGGGCCGAACCGCTGTTTCTTGCTGTGCGCGAGGGGCATCCGCTGTGTCAGTTGCCCTCGATCGCACCCGAGGACGTGCCCTCGCATGATTTTATCCGGCTACCCCATAGTTTCGGCTATGATCTGGAAGATCGCCTGCCCAAATCGGACCCGTCGAACCGGGCCAGCAAACGCTTTGATCTGAGCGCTTTGCGGTTCGAAACGATCTGCCGGCATATTTGCCATTCGGATGACTGCACCATCGTCTCGGCGCTGGCGGCCGAGCAGTTCAAGGGCGACAACTGGCCCTTGTGCTTTATTCCTTTCGACGCCCCCGGCAACCTGCGCAACCTTGGCGCCGCGACCCGGCCCGGTTGTCCCCGCAGGCCGTTGCTGGACCGTATCGGCCAGTATATTCGTGAAAACCCTCCGGTCGGCGTGACGCCGACCTTTCAGGACTGAGATCATATTCCCCCGTCCAATGGGTCTTTGGGGCTATGCCATCTAACCGCTGGGCGAATACATCTGAATTGGTGTAAGCATCGGACAAGACACCTTTTCCAGACCACAGCCATGCCATGCGCGGTCTAATCACAAAACAGGAGGCCGCCCCTGATGCCGGATCTTTCCGAATACCGCCAACTGGCGCAAATCATGTCCGTGGATGCCGTAGCTTTGGTGCCCGGCCCAAACTTTACACGGGCCTTTGGAAAACCCTTTCCAAGCCATGAGCGCCCTATTGTGGTGGTCATCCCGGCCCAGGGCGCACCCGCTGCGATTATGCCCAATCTTGAATTGGGAACATGGGCGCTGGTCGGTTTCGAGGGTGAGGTCTTTGACTGGATGGACCAGACCGGGTACGACGATGCCTTTGCCGCCTTGGCCAAGGCGATGCCGCTTAAATCCGTGGCCGTCGAGGGGCAGGTGATGCGCGTTTTTGTGTCCAAGGCGCTGACTCAGGCAATGCCCGGTTTGCAAATCGTGGATGCCGAGCGCGAAATCTCCGGCCTGAGGATCATCAAGGCCCCAGAGGACATTCAGGCGTTGCAGGCTGCGATAGATATCTCGGAACGGGCGCTTGAGCGTGTGATCGCGGATGTCCGGGTTGGCCAGACCGAGAAGCAGATTGAACAGGCGTTGATTCAAGCCCTGTTTGCCGAATGCGCAGAATCGCTGGCTTTCGGGCCAATCGTTGTCGCGGGTGACAACTCGGCCCGGCCCCATGGCGCGGCCCGCGTGGACTATCAGATCAAACCCGGCGATGCGCTTCTGTTTGATTTCGGCGCGCGCAAGGATGGCTTTGCCGCAGACATCACGCGCACGTTCTTTGTTGCCGAGGTCTCGGATGAGGGCCGGGATGTTTATGACACGGTGCTGCGGGCCAACCTGGCCGGGTTCGAGGCCTGCCGCCCCGGCGTTTCGGCCCATGACATCGATGACGCCGTCACCCGTGTGCTTGAGGCTTCGGCCTATGCGGATCGCATCCGCACCAAGACAGGCCACGGGTTGGGGCGTGACGTGCACGAGGCCCCGTATATCATGCGCGGAAACCATCAGGAAATCCGCACCGGCATGGTCTGGACGAACGAGCCCGGACTTTACGATCTGGGTAATTTCGGGGTCCGCATCGAAGATGATGTGCTGGTGACCGAAGATGGCTGCCGGTCCCTGACCAGCTTTCCCAAAGAGCTGACTATTATCGGGCGCTGATAACGGTCACTTTCCCTAAAGCGTCTCGGGTTTAACTTGACACACGTGTACCCTGCCACGCCTGCGGCGTTTTCGGGACATTCGTGTCGCAGAGTGATTCAGGTAAAACCCGAAACGCCCTAGTCAGGTTTTGCGCGTGGCCCGTACCATCTCTAACAGTTCATCTTTGGTGCGCTGAATGTGGCGGGTCAGCAGCTCACACGCCTCGGTGGTTTGCCTGGCGCGGGCCAGAGCCAGCAACGCACGATGGTCTTTCTTGGCCGGGTCGCGCTGCTCCATAACACTCAGGTGCATGCGCACATAGCGGTCGGCCTGAATGTTGAGCCGCTGCAGAATCTCGGAACTCAACCCCCGATGCGCCGCAGCATAAAGGGCCGCGTGGTATTGTGTGTTCAAACTGCCCCACCGTGCGACATCCAGGGCGTCATAGGATGACTCCATATCCTCAAGAAGGCGTTCGCAAGCTATAAAGTCAGCCTCGGTCATTTGCGGAATGGCCCGCGCGAACAGATCAACCTCCAGCAGGGTGCGTAAATCGAAAATCTCACCGATTTCCGACATGGAATGCGTGGTCACCGAGGCCCCCCGGTTGTTGGTCAATTGCACCAGCCCTTCGGCGTCCAACCGTTTCAAAGCCTCGCGGATCGGCATGCGCGAGACATCATATTCTTCGGCCAGGGCCTCCTGACGGATAGCTTCGCCCTCGGCCAGTTCACCACTGAGAATCCGTTCGCGCAGATCATCGGCAATGGCTTGGGGTAGGCTTTGCCGGGCAATCGCGCGGGTTTTGGGCATTTGATCGGCCTCGGGCATCAGGAAAGTGTATCCAAAATACAAAGAGAGAGGATGGTTTCCAAGCCCTTCAAATTGCGAAGTTTGGCGCGCGGATCGTTGCGTGTTTTTCCTATAGTTCCAGCCAATACAAAACATCAAAACAATCTATTGGACCGATGAAACGATTTCCACCAGATTGCGGCCAAACCAGCGAATCCTCATATTCCAAGAGGCCCCGGATGTGGACATATTCAAACCCGGTCAAAACCCTGTTCGGCAGTGGGGTGTTCAATCAGGTTCCGAAACTGATCGCTGGTCGCCGCTATGCGCTGATCACTTATCCAGACGACAGATCGCTGGCATTGACGCAACAATTGGCAGATGCCGCTGGACCTGCTGCGCTGGTGATAAATGACATTGCTCCGAACCCGGATTATCGCCTGTTGCGGACTCAATGCGCGCGTTTCCGGCAAATCGCGCAAAAAGTCGAAGTGATCGTCGCTTTGGGCGGCGGTTCTGTGATCGACTCGGCCAAGGTCTTCGCCGCTGCCGACGGTGATTTTAGCAAGGTCGCCGAATATCTGGAAACCAAGGCAGGGGGTGAAACCTTAAGCGCCACGCCGATCATCGCCATCCCCACAACGGCGGGAACCGGCAGTGAGGTCACCTGCTGGGCCACGGTCTGGCAAGAAGAGACGGGCAAGAAATACTCGCTGGCGCGGCCCGACCTCTATCCCGAAGCCGCCGTGATCGATCCGGCGCTGATGGTGAACAAACCGTATGGGCTGACGCTGGCTACCGGTCTGGATACGCTGTCGCACGCATTGGAAAGCATCTGGAACGTCAACGCCAATCCGATCTCGGCGTGCCATGCTGTCGCTGCCGCCCGGCAGGTTCTGGACACTTTGCCCGCGCTGCTCAGCGATTTGGGCAACCTGCAATTGCGCGCCCGAATGGCCGAGGCGTCGCTGAGCGCCGGGCTCGCCTTTTCCAACACCAAAACGGCCATAGCACATAACCTGTCCTATCCCATTACGCTGGGATGGGGGGTGCAGCACGGCATCGCGTGTTCCTTTACGCTGCCGATGATCCTGCGCTCGGTCGCCGGGATTGGCGGATTTCGGCAGGAGGCGCTGCATGCAGTGTTCGGGCCGGACCTGATCGCAGGGGCAGACACGCTGAACAGCTTTCTGACCAGCCTCGGCGTTGCCACCCGGTTCGCAGAATACGGCATTTCTGACAGTCAGCGGGCAGACATTATCGACGCGGCCTTCGCGGGTGAGCGGGGCCGAAACTTTGCCGGAACCAAAGCCGCCTTTCTCGAAGCCGAGAAAGCCATGCAGACCCAACGCCCCAAAGTGGCGTGATTGAATTCAAATCCAACTCAGGCGCAAAAGCGCCCTTACCAAGGACCCCCAAATGACCATTCACACCCCTATCACAGCGAATGAGCGGGTTTACCCTGCACCCAAGGTTCCTGCGATTGCGATCTGTCTGGACGGATGCGAGCCGGAATATCTGGAAGTGGCAATCGCCAAGGGCCTGATGCCGACGCTCAAGCGCATTCGCGAGACCGGCACCGACCGTCTGGCGCATTCGGTGATCCCGTCGTTCACCAACCCCAACAACCTGTCCATCGCAACTGGCCGCCCGCCCAGCGTGCATGGCATCTGCGGCAACTACCTGATCGACCCCGACAGCGGCGAAGAGGTGATGATGAACGATGTGCGGTTCCTGCGCGCGCCGACCATCTTCTCGCAGTTTTACGAGGCCGGGTATCGCGTTGCCATGGTCACCGCCAAGGACAAGCTGCGCGCGCTGCTGGGCGCGGGGCTGAAGTTCGACGAAGATCGCGCGGTGGCGTTCTCGTCCGAACGTTCGGGTGAGACGACGAAGGCCGAGCACGGCATCGACAATGCCAGCGATTGGCTGGGCATGCCGGTGCCCGAGGTCTATTCCGCTGAGCTGTCCGAATTTGTCTTTGCCGCGGGCGTCAAGCTGCTGAAGGAATTCAAGCCCGACATTATGTATCTGTCGACCACGGACTACATCCAGCACAAATTCGCCCCCGAACAGCAGGGCGCGCTGGATTTCTATGCCATGTTCGACAAGTATCTGGCGCAGCTGGATGAGCTGGGTGCGGCCATCGTCGTCACCGCAGACCACGGCATGAAGCCCAAGCATAACGCAGCGGGCGAGCCAAACGTGATCTATGCGCAGGACCTGATGGACGAATGGCTGGGCGAAGGTCAGGCCCGTGTGATCCTGCCGATCACCGACCCCTATGTGGTGCATCACGGCGCGCTTGGCGCGTTCGCCACCGCCTATCTGCCCGAAGGTGCGGACAAGGCCGACATCATGGCCAAACTCGATGCAATTGACGACATGATCCTGGTGGTCGACAAGGAAGAGGCGATCCGCCGCTTTGAGCTGCCCGCCGACCGGATTGGGGACATCGTCATGATCTCGGGCGAGAACATGACCATCGGCACCTCGGCCGACCGCCACGATCTGGCCGCGCTGAAAGAGCCGCTGCGCAGCCATGGGGGCCTGACCGAGCAGGAGGTTCCCTTTATCGTCAACCGCGTCATCGATCTGGGCAACGCGCCCGAGCTGCGCAATTTCGACGCGTTTTTCTACGCCACCACAGCGGCGGCTCAGTAAATGGACGGGACCATGAACAGCTCTGAAATCCGCAATGAGGGCATGCGCATCGGCGGCGAGGTGGTCTTTACCGAGGCCACCGTCCCCGTGCACTATCCCTATACCAACGAGGTGGTCGGCCATGTGCCCGCGGGCACGGCCGAGCACGCGCGCAAGGCGTTTGAGATCGCGGCGAACTACACCCCCAAACTGACCCGGTATGAGCGCAGCCAGATTCTGCAACGCGCCGGCGAGCTGATCGGCGAGCGCCGCGAATACCTGGCCAAATGGCTGACGCTGGAACTGGGTATCTGCCACCAGCACGCGATCTATGAGACCAAGCGCGCGCAGGACGTCTACCAGTTCGCCGCCGCCGAGGCGCTGAAGGATGATGGTGAGATTTTTTCCTGCGACCTGACCCATAACGGCAAGGCGCGCAAGATCTTCACCAAGCGCGAGCCGGTTAAGGCCATCAGCGCGATCACCCCGTTCAACCACCCGCTGAACATGGTCAGCCACAAGATCGCGCCCGCCATTGCGACCAACAACTGCATGGTATGCAAACCGACCGAGCTGACGCCGCTGACCTGCCTGACGCTGGCGGATATTCTGTACGAAGCCGGCCTGCCGCCCGAGATGTTTCAGGTGGTCACCGGCTGGCCGCAAGACATTGGCGACGAGATGATCACCAATGACAATATCGACATCATCACCTTCACCGGTGGCGTGCCGGTGGGCAAGATGATCGCCTCGAAAGCGGGGTACAAACGGCAGGCGCTGGAGCTGGGCGGAAATGATCCCCTGATCGTACTGAACGACCTCAGTGATGCCGATCTGGACAAGGCCGCCACCATCGCCGTGGCCGGGGCCACCGGCAACTCGGGCCAGCGCTGCACCGCGATCAAACGCATTCTGGTGCAGGACAGCGTGGCGGACAAGTTCGTGCCGCTGGTGCTGGAGAAGGCCAAAAAGATCAAGTTCGGCGACCCGCAGGACCCTGCGACCGAACTGGGCTGCGTGATCGACGACAAGGCGGCCGAGATCTTTGAAAACCGCGTCTATCAGGCTGAAAAGGAAGGGGCGGAAATCCTCTATCACCCCGGCCGTCAGGGCGCGCTGCTGCCGCCCATCGTGGTCGACAAGGTGCCCCATGACAGCGAGCTGGTGATGGAGGAAACCTTTGGCCCCATCGTGCCCATCGTCCGCGTGCCGGACGATGACGCGGCGGTGATGGCGATTTCCAACAGCACCGAGTTTGGCCTGTCCTCGGGCGTGTGCACCAACGACCTGAACCGCGCGATTGCCTATATCAACGGTCTGGACGTGGGCACCTGCAACATCTGGGAACAACCTGGCTACCGCATCGAAATGTCCCCCTTCGGCGGCATCAAAGACAGCGGCAACGGCGTCAAGGAAGGCGTCATCGAAGCGATGAAGTTCTTCACAAACGTCAAAACCTACTCTCTGCCATGGCCGGAATGATCCCGCTCTGAACCAAGAAAAAGCCCCGGTCGTTCGAGCCGGGGCTTTTTTGTTTCCATGGTTCTGAGCGTCAGAACATATTCCGCGTCGGTTACACCTGCTCTGGCAGCAGATTGGCCGGGATGTCCTGATAGCACACAGGCCGCAGGAACCGCCGGATGGACAGCGTACCCACGGATGTCGCCCCAAAATTGGTTGAGGCGGGGTAGGGGCCGCCATGCACCATGCTGTCGCAGACCTCGACCCCGGTGGGGAAACTGTTGGCCAGCAAACGGCCTGCCTTGCGCTCCAACAACGGCAGCAGGGCCTGCGCGTCGGCGGTGTCGCCATCGTCCAGGTGCAGCGTACAGGTCAGTTGCCCTTCGATGGCGCGGGCGATTTGCTGCATCTGGGCCGCATCACGGACGCGCACGACGATACCCAGAGGGCCGAACACCTCTTCCTGCAGCTTGCGATCAGCCAGCCAGTCATCGCCGGAAACCGAGAACAGATAGGGCGCGGCGTCACGGGTTTCGCAGCTTGTGCCCATGATCTGGGTCACGCCGGTGCCAGCGGCAACCCGCGATACGCCATCGCGATAGGCATCGGCGATACCGTCGGTCAGCATGGTCTGGTCGGCGGTAGCCGTTAGGCCCGCCTCGGCCGCGGCCTGAAACGCATCCGCCTCGGGGCCGTCGATAATGACGGCGATGCCCGGATTGGTACAGAACTGACCCGCACCCATGGTCAGCGAACCGGCCCAACCTGTCCCGATCTGTGCCCCACGTGCGGATGCGGCCTGCGGCAGGATGAACATCGGGTTGACCGAGCCCAGCTCGCCAAAAAACGGAATGGGTTCGTCGCGCTGTGCGCACAGGTCGAACAGCGCGCGCCCGCCCGCCAGACTGCCGGTGAAACCCACCGCACGGATCAGCGGGTGCTGCACCAGACGGGTGCCCACATCACGCTTGCCGCCCTGCACCAGAGAGAACACGCCGGGATGCACGCCGCAGGCTTTGATCGCCGCGTCGATGGCCTGCGCAACGATCTCACCCGTGCCGGGATGGGCCGAATGGCCCTTGACCACAACCGGGCACCCCGCGGCAAGGGCCGCAGCGGTATCCCCACCCGCGACCGAAAAGGCCAGCGGGAAGTTCGATGCGCCAAACACTGCCACCGGACCCAGTGGGCGCTGGATCATTCGCAGGTCAGGGCGGGGCAGGGGCGCGCGGTCGGGCATGGCCGGGTCGTGGCGCATGTCCAAATAGCCGCCCTGTTCGATATGGTCGGCAAACAGACGCAGCTGACCCACGGTGCGACCCCGTTCGCCCTGAAGACGGGCTTCGGGCAGGCCGGTTTCCTGAGTGCCGATCTCTGTAATGGCATCGCCCCGCGCGTCGATCTCATCTGCGATCTTGCGCAGCAGGGTGGCGCGCTGGCCCCGGGTAGACCAGCCATATGTGGCGAATGCCTCTTCCGCTGCCTCGACGGCGGCATCGACCAGCGCGGGGGTTCCAACGGGAAAGTCATGGCTGGGGCCATGCGCGGGTTCCGAGGCAAAGGTTGCGTCCGAGCCGACCCAGTCGCCGGCAATCAGGTGTTTTCCGATCAACATGATCTTCGCTTTCTTATAGCAGGCCGCGTTGGGCCAGGTTTCGCATGAGATGAGAGGCCCCGAAGGTCCATTCCGGGCACTCTGTCGACAGGCGCACTGTGTTGGTCAGCGCGCCCAATTTGTCATTGGCAATGGTGACAACATCGCCCAGCTTATGGGTGAACCCGCCACCGGGCGTGTCGCGATCCTGCGTCGGGGCAAACAGTGTGCCCAGAAACAGCATGAACCCATCGGGGTACTGATGATGCCGCCCGACGGTCTGGCCCACCAGATCGGCAGGGTCTCGGCTGATCTGCGACATGGATGAGCTACCGTTCAGAACGAACCCATCCGGTCCGGAAACCGTCAGCGTCAGTTCCGCCTGGCGCACATCATCCAAGGTGTAGCTGTCGTCAAACAGCCGGATCATCGGGCCAATGGCGCAGGAGGCATTGTTGTCCTTGGCCTTGCTCAGCAGCAGGGCCGAGCGCCCTTCGACATCGCGCAGGTTCACGTCATTGCCCAGCGTCGCGCCCTTGATCTGACCCTGTGAGGTGACCGCCAGAACAACCTCGGGCTCGGGGTTGTTCCAGGTCGAGATCGGGTGCAGGCCCACATCCGCCCCAAAGCCCACCGAGGACAGAACCTGTGCCTTGGAAAACACCTCGGCATCGGGGCCGATGCCGACCTCAAGATACTGGCTCCACAACCCCTCTTCGATCAGAGCTTGTTTGACCTCTGCCGCAGCCTCGGACCCCGGCACGACATTTGACAGGCTATCACCGATCCGCGCCCCGATACGTGTGCGGATGGCCTCGGCCTTGGCGGGATCGCCTGCGGCCTGTTCCTCGATCACCCGTTCAACCATTGATCCGGCGAAGGTCACACCGCAGGCTTTGACAGATTGCAGGTCGCAGGGGGCCAGCCAGATGTGGTCGCCGTCCAGCGGCCCAATCGCCTGACCCGGCGCAGAGCGCACATAATCTGCAGTATCCTCGCGCTCCAGAATATCGCGTGTTGTCGGGGCAGCCTTGGCGGTGATGTCCACCAACTGGCCATCCCGCAGGGTTACAACGCAGGGGCCGATACCGGGCCGCTCTATTCGGCCAAGCCACAGCCCGGCAGAGTCCAAATTCATATTCGTCATGTCAGGTCCTGAGGTTATAGGCACGCGCCGCATTCCCACCCAGGATCGCATCGCGTTCGGATTGTGTCAGCGCCGCAAGCAGCGCATCGGTTGTGGCGACCCATCGGTCATAGCTGCTGGCCAGGGTGCAGACCGGCCAATCGCTGCCCCAGATCAGACGCTGGGGCCCGAAGGTGGTCAGCAAGTGATCCACATAGGGGCGCAGATCGTCGATGGTCCAGTCGCCTGCGGCCTCGGTCACCAAACCGCTGAGCTTGCAATAAGCGCCGGTATCGCGGGCCAAAGCAGCCATGTCTTCGGCCCAGCCCGACAGGACGCCGTCGCGGATCAACGGCTTCGATCCGTGGTCGATCACCACACGCATCTTTGGGTGGCGGGCCAGCAATTGGCGCAAGGGCGCCAGATGCTGCGGCAGGGTCAGGGCATCAAAGGTCAGATCGTGGCTATGCAGCGCCTCAAAGGCAGGGGTCAAAGCGTCGGCGATCATCCAGTTCGGGTCCGGAAGGTCCTGAATCATCGGCCGCAACCCGACCAAGGCCGGATGCGCGGTCAATGCCGCGATCTGTGCGGGGGCATCGGCAGCCTCAAAATCGACCCAACCGACCACACCTTTGATAAACGGGTTCTGATCGGCCAGAGACAACATGTATTCCGTCTCGGCCACCGTGGGGGCAGCCTGTACCAGCACAGTCGCGTCAATACCTGCGGCTGCCAGCAAAGGCGTCAGATCCTGAGGTGTGAAATCGCGATACAGGGCCGTCAGTTCTGGTGTCAGCCAGCCATAGTCACCCCGTGCCACAGCCCAGAAATGCTGATGTGCGTCGATCCTCATCCAACGACGCCCTTCTTGAGGATGATATTGCCGTACAGGCGTCGCTCACCCGTCTGCACAATGGCAAAGGCACTGGCCGCGCGATCGTAAAAGGCAAAGCGTTCCAGCCCCTGCACGCGGGCCGGGTTGTCCGCCGTGGCGTCGATGATGGTCTGGAAATCGGCAACCGCCTCGGGCACCGCGTCCGGATCGCCGACCACCTGCATGGTCAGCGCCGGGTCGTGCACGAAACTGTCCAAGGGCATAACCGACAGCACCGCGCGCAGAATCTCACTGGCCGAGGACCCATCGGCGCGAATACAGGTTGGACCAGTGCTTGAACCCGGAAAATTCGCATCCGCAATCACGATTTCATCGCCATGGCCCATGGCCCGCAGGGCGTGCAGCAGTTCGGGCGACAGGATGGGGTCGATATTACGCAGCATGGGCGGCTTCACCCGGCAGCGGCGCGTCTGCGCGGATCAGACCCTCGCCGCGCAGATCAGACCACAGCGCGGCCGGAATCTCGCGATCCAGCAGGGCGACATTGGCCTGCACCTCAGCCGCGTTTACGGCACCGGGGATCACGGTTTTGACGCAGGGATGGCCCAGTACAAACTGCAGCGCAGCCGCAATCAGCGGGGTGTCATGCGCGGCGCAAACCGCTTCGATCTTGCGCACGCGGTCCAAAATGTCATCGGGCGCATCGGCATAGTTGTACTTGGCTCCGGGCACTGCGCCGGTCGCCAGAATGCCGGAGTTATAGGGCCCGCCCAGAATGATCCCCACGTCGCGCTTTTCACAGAGCGGCAGGAAACTGTCCAACGCCTCCTGCTCCAGCAGCGTATAGCGACCGGCCAGCAGGAACCCGTCGAAATCGCCCAGACCCAAAAGCCGTTCGCAGACCTGCCATTCGTTCACACCGGCACCGATCGCGGCAATCTCTCCGGCGGCGCGCAGTTCGGTCAGGGCTTTGTAGCCGCCGCCGTCGAACAGCTCTCGGACCTTTGCATCGGACATTTCCTGACTGCCCTGGCTGAAGACGCAGACATCATGGACCAGCAGAATATCGGCATTGGCCACGCCAATCCGCTCGCGGCTGGCCTCATAGGATCGCATCACCCCGTCATAGGTATAGTCGAACACAATGCGTTTTTGCGGCACATCCACGAAGGCTTCGGGTGTGACCTCATGCGGCTCGCAATCCAGCAACAGACGCCCGATCTTGGTCGACAGCTGGATGTTTTCACGGCCAAACCGGGCGATGGCCTCGCCAAAACGGTGTTCGGACCGGCCCAGCCCGTATTGCGGCGCCGTGTCGAAAAAACGGATGCCTGCATCATAGGCTGCTTGCAGCGCCGCCTGCGCATCTTCGTCCGAAACTTTGCGATAAAGATTGCCCAACGGCGCGCCGCCAAACCCCATGCGGGTCAGAGGCACCGGTCGTGCGGTCCGGTGGTTCAGTAATTCGGTTTGCGAAACGGTCATCCTGCCTCTCGTCTGGGTTGGGGAGTGGTGTTGAACAAATGCGGTTGCTGCTGTTGCAGCAGTTCGATCCGGGGCATCAACTGCCCCAGATGATCATGCATGGCCTGCTGCGCCGCAGACGCGTCGTTGTTGCTGATCGCCTCAAGAATCGCGCGATGTTCGGCCAGAGTTTCCGCAATCCGGCCCGGTTTCGGCAGCAACAACATACGCGCACGATTCACCTGCAGCGAGACCGTCTGCGCCACGTCTGGCAGGCGTGTGATACCGGTAAACTCCATCAGCAGCGCGTGGAAATCTTCGTCCGCCTGGTAAAAGCCGGGAATGTCGTCATCTTCAATCAGCAGTTCCTGAAGGCGCATGTTGCGGCTCAGTTTCTTGCGCTGGTCATCGGTCAGGTCGCGCGCAACCTTGGCGACAGCGGCCAGCTCAAGCGCTTCGCGCAGGAATGCCCCCTCATGAATCTCGGTCATCGAGAAATATGAGACGCGCGTGCCCGATTGCGGCACCACATCGACAAGCCCTTCGGCAGCCAATCGCGCGATCGCCTCGGAAACAGGTGCGCGCGACACGCCCAACTGTTCGCAGATCGGCGCCTTTCTCAGATTCGCACCAGGCGGAAAATCAAGCGCGAGGATCGCTTGCTTGATCGCCAGATAAACGCGCTGCGCCAGCGACCCTTCGGTCGTTGTGATGTCCCGCAGAAGGGTCGCATCAATATCCTGAGGTTTGTTCATAACGGCTGGCCTAGCATACTAACATGTTAGTTGACAAGACTGTCTTCACGGCTTAGCAGTTTGGGCAAGCAAGCGGGAAAACGATGCAAGCAGACGAACAAACAAAAGACGCAACGGCCGGTATGCGGGACGTGATCAAGCTGAACCCGGATGACAATCTTGTTATTGCTTTGCGGGACTTGTCCTCGGGCGATCAGCCAGAGGGCGTACCGGTTCCATTGTTGGGATCGGTGTCACGCGGGCACAAAATCGCAACCGCCGCAATTGCTGCGGGCGAGAATGTGATTCGCTATGGGCAGATCATCGGGCAGGCCAAAGCGGATATTGCGCCAGGCGAACATATCCATGTGCAGAACCTTGGTATGGGCGATCACCAGCAGGACTATGCCCATGCCAGCGCCAATACACCGCTGCCAAGCATCCAGTCCGACCGCGTCTTTCAGGGCTATCACCGCGCGGATGGCAAGGTCGGGACGCGGAACTATATCGGCATTCTGACAACGGTAAACTGTTCCGGATCGGTCGCCCGCTTTATTGCCGAGGCCGCCAACAAGTCCGGCCTTCTGGATGCCTATCCCAACGTGGATGGCATCGTTCCGATCGTTCACGGCACCGGCTGTGGCATGTCTGCGACCGATGAGGGCTATGCCACGCTGTTCCGCACCCTGGCGGGCTATGCGCAGCATCCGAACTTCGCAGGTATTCTGCTGATCGGTCTGGGTTGCGAAGTGATGCAAGTCGCCGATCTGGTGGGGGGCCGCCCAATCCGGCCAGATGGCGCCTTGCGCTATATGACGATCCAGAACGAGGGCGGCACGCGCCGGACCATCGAACGCGGGCTGAAAGAGGTGCAAGGGATTGCCGAGCTGGCCAATCAGGTCACGCGGCAACCCGCGCCAATCCGTCATATCACTGTGGGGATGCAGTGCGGCGGATCGGACGGGTATTCCGGGATCACCGCGAATCCTGCTTTGGGATATGCGTCGGACCTTCTGGTGCGCCATGGCGGCACCACGATCCTGTCCGAGACATCGGAAATCTACGGCGCAGAACACCTTTTGACCCGGCGGGCCGAAACGGTGGAGGTCGGTGAACAGCTGATTGAGCGCATCCACTGGTGGGAAGATTATACCGAGCGCAATGGCGGTGAGATGGACAACAACCCCAGCCCCGGCAACAAGCGCGGCGGGCTGACGACCATTCTGGAAAAGTCGCTGGGCGCAGTGGCCAAGGGCGGCACCGCCCCTTTGCGCGGCGTCTACAAATTTGGCGAGATCGTGGACCAATCCGGTTTTGTCTTCATGGACAGCCCCGGTTTCGACCCGTGCTCGGTCACCGGGCAGGTGGCGTCGGGGTCGAACCTGATCGTGTTCACGACCGGCAGGGGCTCGGTCTCTGGCTACCAGCCGACGCCATGCATCAAACTGGCGACCAATTCCGAAATGTACGCCCGCATGGCCGACGACATGGACCTGAACTGCGGGGACATCGTCACCGACGGGGTCAGCATCGAGGCCAAGGGCGAGGAATTGTTCGAGATTCTGATCCGTGTCGCCTCGGGCGAGAAAACCAAAAGCGAGGAACTTGGATTTGGCGGGGTCGAGTTCGTGCCCTGGCAGATCGGCGCAGTGATGTAGCCTGCGTCACGCCCTTGGGGAGAGGGGCAATATGGGAGAAGACATGACAAAACTGGTCGATATGACGGGGATCGAAAAGTATTTCCCCGGCGTGCACGCGCTGAAATCCGTGCAGTTCGATCTGTTCCCGGGCGAAGTTCACGCGCTGATGGGCGAGAACGGGGCCGGGAAAAGTACGCTGATGAAAATCCTGTCGGGTATTTATCAGCGGGATGGCGGTGATCTGGTGATCGGGGGTCAGTCGGTCAGTCCGACCACCCCGCGCGAAGCGCAGGATCTGGGTATCGGCATCATCCATCAGGAACTGAGCCTGATGAACGATCTGACCGTGGCGCAGAACATCTTTATCGGACGCGAACCGCGCAAAAGCTTTGGGCGTTTGGATGAGGCCGCGCTGAATGCGCAAACGGCCGAAATCTTTGCCTCGATGAACCTGAATCTGGACCCCAGAACGCTGGTTGGCAGCCTGACCATCGCCAAACAGCAGATGGTCGAGATTGCCAAGGCACTGTCCTATCGGTCCAAGGTTCTGATCATGGACGAACCCACGGCAGCCCTGAATGACGCCGAGATTGCCGAGCTGTTCGTGATCATCCGCCGCCTCAAGGCCGAAGGCGTGGGGATCGTCTATATCAGCCACAAAATGGATGAGCTGAAGCAGATCGCCGATCGTGTCACCGTCATGCGCGACGGCGAATATGTGGGCACCGTTGGGGCGTCTGAGACACCGATCAGCCAGATCATCGCGATGATGGTGGGCCGCGAGGTGAACGAAGAACCGCTGGACGTTCCCGATCTGGGGGGTGCTGAGGTCTCATTGGAAATCAAGGGTCTGACCCGCGGTAAAGAGATCAGGGATGTCAGCTTTTCCGTTCAAAAGGGCGAGATTCTGGGCTTTGCCGGTTTGATGGGGGCAGGGCGCACCGAAGTTGCCCGCGCCATATTCGGGGCCGACCCGAAAGAGGGCGGCGAAATCCGGGTGCATGGCAAAGAGGTGTCGATCAAATCGCCCAAAGACGCCGTGCGCGCCGGGATCGGATACCTGTCCGAGGATCGCAAGCATTTTGGTCTGGCCACGGGTATGAACGTGCGTGACAACATCGCCTTGGCGTCGATGGACCTGTTCACCGGGACCGGAGGGGTTCTGAACGACAGTGAAATCAGCACCACCGCCAAAGGCTATATTGCCCAGCTGGGCATTCGCACCCCGTCAGATGTGCAAGAGGTGCGGCTGCTGTCAGGCGGCAACCAGCAAAAGGTTGTCATTGCAAAATGGCTGCTGCGCGATTGCGACATCCTGATCTTTGACGAACCGACTCGCGGCATCGACGTGGGTGCAAAGTCCGAGATCTACAAACTGCTCGAAGAACTGGCCGAACAGGGCAAGACCATCATCGTGATCTCGTCGGAACTGCCCGAGATCATGCGGCTGAGCCATCGTATCGCGGTGATGTGCGAAGGCCGCCTGACCGGCATCCTGCCCGGCGGAAAAGACACCACTCAGGAAGACATCATGCATCTGGCCACCCAGCGTGAGGCGGCGATGCAGGTAACAGGGACAGTCCAATGACCACAGCTACGGATATCGACAAAAAGAAACCCCTTGCGGGTCTGTCGGAAAGCGGCGCCTATCAAAAGCTGCTGGCCTTCGCCAGTCTGATCGCATTGCTGATCGGGTTTTCAATCGCGTCGCCGAATTTCATGCAAACCTCGAACATGATTGCGATTCTGCAGGCGACCTCGGTGAACGGAGTTTTGGCTGTGGCGGCCACTCTGGTCATCATCACCGGCGGGATCGACCTGTCCGTGGGGACGCTGATGACCTTCTGCGCAGTGATCGCGGGGGTCGTGCTGACCTATCTGGGAATGCCCTTGTTGCTGGGCGTCGCAGCAGCGATTGCGGCGGGGGCTTTCTGCGGGCTTTGCTCGGGTACATTCGTGGCCAAGATGAAAATCCCGCCCTTTATTGCCACACTAGGCATGATGCTGATCCTCAAGGGTCTGTCGCTGGTCATCTCGGGCACACGACCGATCTATTTCAATGACACGCCGGGATTCGACCAAATCTCGCGCGGGTCACTGATCGGAGAAGTGTTTCCGGCACTGCCTATCCCGAACGGCGTGCTGATCCTGTTCCTGGTGGCGATTGCGGCATCCTACATCCTCAGCCGCACGGTTCTGGGCCGCTATACCTTTGCGCTGGGATCGAACGAAGAGGCCGTGCGCCTGTCGGGTGTCAACACCGACGCGTGGAAGATGCGCATTTATGCACTGGCGGGCGCCATCTGCGGCATCGGCGGCATCCTGATCGCCTCGCGCCTGAACTCGGCGCAACCGGCGCTGGGTCTGGGATACGAGCTTGAGGCCATCGCGGCCGTGGTGATTGGCGGCACGTCCCTGTCGGGTGGGCGCGGGACCATTCTGGGTACTCTGATCGGCGCGCTGATCATGGCGGTGCTGACCAACGGGCTGCGCGTCCTGTCCGTGGCGCAGGAATGGCAGACAGTTGTCACCGGCGCGATCATCATTCTGGCCGTCTACGCCGACATGGCGCGGCGCAAGAAATCCGGTTGAACAAAGCAAAGACACAACGACAAACAGTGGAGGAGAAAAACATGTTTACACGTCGTTTCCTACTGGGTGCGCTCAGCGCGGCCACGATTGCGGGCCCGGCCTCGATGGCGGCAGCTGAGGATATCTATATCCCGCTGGTCTCCAAAGGCTTTCAGCACCAGTTCTGGCAGGCTGTGAAATCGGGCGCCGAACAGGCCGCCGATGAATACAACGTCACCATCACCTTTGAAGGCCCCGACAACGAGACCATGGTAGACCGCCAGATCGACATGCTGGCGGCAGCGCTGGCCAACAACCCCAAGGCCATCGGCTTTGCGGCACTGGACAGTCAGGCGGCAATCCCGCTGCTGAAGCAGGCCAATGACAAGGGTATTCCGATCATCGCCTTTGACAGTGGCGTCGACAGCGACATCCCGCTTTCGACCGCAACAACCGACAACCTTGCAGCGGCCGGTCTGGCCGCAGACAAGATGGCCGAGAAACTGGGCGGCAAAGGCAAAGTGGCCGTTGTGGCACATGACCAGACCAGCCGCACCGGGATCGACCGCCGCGACGGTTTCGTCAATCGCATGGCCGAGAAATACCCGGACATCGAAGTTGTCACCGTTCAATACGGACAGGGTGACCACCTGAAATCGACCGAGGTGACCAAGGCGATCCTGACCGCGAACCCGGACCTGAATGGCATCTTCGGCACCAACGAAGGCTCGGCCATCGGTGTGGTGAACGGTGTGCAGGAACTGGGCACCGAGGGTCTGGTCATCATCGGCTATGACAGCGGCAAGGCCCAGAAAGACGCAATCAAAAGCGGTCTGATGACGGGTGCGATCACGCAGAACCCGGTTGGCATCGGCTATGAAACGGTCAAGGCAGCGGTTGCCGCGCTGAACGGTGAAGAGGTTCCATCACTGATCGACACCGGCTTCTACTACTATGACGCGTCGAACATGGACGACCCGAAAATCTCGGCCGTTTTGTACGACTAAAGCTTTGGGGTTTTACCTGTCTAAGGTGAAACCCGAAATGCTAAAAAGACACATATAGCTCACGGTAGACTGGTCCGCCTGTTTCAGGCGGGCCGGTTTCCGTTTGGGCTTTGGTCCCCGAAAACCACGGTCGGTGCAATTCCGCCGGAACACTCATTTTGGGATTTCATGTTTTTCGGATAATTGTGTTAGGGTTGCGCCCATATTCTCAAAATTCATTTAAAGGTAGTTGATCCATTGCCAGATACATCCAGCAGCGTATTCAGAATGCGTCCATTGGAGAAGGCGGATCTAGAGGTCATTACACCCTGGTTTCAGAACATTGATGATCTGGCCAGATTTGACCGCACGTCCCGCATTCCATTCAACCAAGCCCAAACCGAAGATTCATGGTCCGATGCGTTTGACCCGTCCGGCAGCAAGGGAAAATCCTGGTTCGTCGTCGAGTCGGCAAATGGTGACCTGCTTGGGCTAACTGGTCTTGAGGCGATTTCGCCCATCAACCGCGACGCCATCATGGCCATGTTTGTCGAAAAATCATCGCGGCGTCTTGGAATTGCGATACGGGCAACCGCGCTATTGGTTGACTTCGCATTTCGGCAGCTTGGCTTGAACCGGCTAACGTCCTACTATCGGGATGACAATCATATCAGCCGTGATCTGGTAGAACGGTTGGGATGTCGGGTTGAAGGGACCATGCGGCAAGCCTGGTATACGGATGGGGCATTTCACGATATGGTCGTGGTCGGCATTCTCAGGCAGGACTGGCTGGACCGGCGCGCGGCTTTGGCGCAGGAGCTTGACCCGAAAACGGTCGTGACGTTTGGATCAGGCGACGCATCGACGTGGTCCTGGCCTCCGCAAATCGGCAATGGTTCGTAACAGGTGTGATTTTGCTCTCAGATTGCAAAAGCATTTCTTGTTATAAAATGACGGCAGGGTTCGAGTACGGACGACCAGACGAGTATCTATTGTGAACACTTCAAGTTCAAATCCATCAATTACACAAAAGCTGGGCGCGGTCTTGTTCGCCGATGTTGTCGGCTATTCTCGCCTCATGAGCGAGAATGAGCTCGATACATATAACGCGCTGAAATCACTGATGACGCAGCTGGAAGAAACCTGCGCGGCCTTTCAGGGCCGCGTGGTCGAGGTGCGCGGGGACGGCGTTCTGGCGCTGTTCGAAACGGCCACCAGCGCGGTGGAATTCGGTGTAGAGCTGCACCGCATCGCCAGCCAGCACAATCAATCCCGCCCCGATGATCAGCGAATCAATTTCCGGGCCGGTGTGCATCTGGGTGAAATCCTGATCGACGATCGCGGCATCCATGGCGACAACGTCAATATCGCCGCCCGACTTCAGGAAATCGCGGAACCGGAACGGGTCTATGTCAGCTCAGCTGTCTATGATCAGGTCTGCAACCGGCTGCGTTATGGTTATGAGTTTCTGGGGCCCAAGCAGCTCAAGAACATCCTCTCGCCCGTCTCGACCTACTGCGTCCGCAGCGAGGTCGCCGGGGCAACAATGGCCGGGACAATGCGTCCGGATGTGCCGGGCGACATTCTGGAACGCCCCGATACGCCCTCGGTCGCCATTCTGCCTTTCAGCAGCCAGGGCGGGGACGAATCCGACAGCTGGATTGCCGAAGGTCTGACCGACGACATCATCATGAACCTGTCCAAGTTCCGCAATCTTTTCGTCATTGCGCGGAACTCGTCATTTTTCTTCAAAACGCAGTCCATGTCGCCAAAGGAGGCCGCGCAAAAGCTGAACGTGCGCTATGTCGCCCGTGGCAGCGTCAGACGCTCGGCCAGCCGCATTCGCATCTCTGCAGAACTGGTGGACGCAACCTCGGAACGAACCATCTGGGGTGAGCGGTTTGACCGCAAGATCGACGATATTTTCGATATTCTGGACGAGGTGACAGAATGCATCGTCGCGGCCACAGCTGTGATGATCGAATCCCACGAAAAACAGCGCATGATCCAGTCGATCCCATCCGATCTTGAGGCATATGGGTCGGTGTTGCAGGGCCAGTATCATATTTTCAAATACACCCGGAACGACAATCGCAAAGCGCAGGATTTCTATCAGTCCGCTTTGGCGCGGGATGAAAACTATGCCCGCGCCGCCGCTGCGTTGTCACGTACGCTGAATATCGACTGGCGGTATTCCTGGACCGAGGACCCCTCAAGCGCGCTGGATCAGGCGCTGAGCTTTGCGCAGCGCGCGATCGAGCTGGACCCGACCGATGCCCGCGGTTTTGGAGAGCTGGGCTATGTGCATCTGTACCGCAAGGAACATGACGCCGCGCTACAGTCTTATCGCCGGGCCTTGGCGCTTAATCCCAACGATGCGGATATGCATTCCGACTTTGCCGATGCTCTGGCCCATTCGGGCGACAATGAAACGGCGATCACGCATATCCAGCAGGCGATGCGGCTGAACCCCTATTTCCCGGATCAGTACCTGTGGCATCTGGGTGGGGCCTACTACAATCTGCGCCGCTACGACGACGTGATTGCAACCGTCAACAAGATGAACAACCCGACGGAGGGGCAGCGGATGCTGGCCGCCAGCTACGCCCAGCTGGGTCAAACCGACCTGGCCCGTCAGATCGCGGACAAACACCGGGTTGCTCATCCCAACTTCTCGCTCGAACGTTGGGGCGCGGTTCTGCCGGATCGTCTTGAAGAAGACACCCAGCACTTTGTCGAAGGTCTGAAAAAGGCAGGGTTCTGAACAGAAAAGGGCGCGTGAACAACGCGCCCTTGGTCTGAAACTTGAACAGCCGGGCTTAGTCGCCGCCGCGCGCCTTGGCCCCGCTGACCTTCGCGCCGCTGACTTTGGCACCCGAGACCTTGGCCCCGGACACTTTCGCACCGCTCACCTTGGCACCCGATACTTTGGCGCCGCTGATTGCAGGACTGTCAAAGCCGAAATAGATGTCGAGCAGAACCTGTTCGAACTGGCCAGTCATCACGTCCATGCGGATGGTGAAATCGGCCTTGTCATAGTCCCAGACGCGGATATCGTTGGCCATCTGGTACTCGGCAGAAGCAACGCCTGAAAGAGTGGGCGAGACAGGCGCACGAGCCCCTTGAGTGTCTGGCGCGTTATCCATCGTGGCTGTTTCACCCTCACCATGCACAAGGAAAATGCAGGGCTCAGGCAATTCATAGTACGTGCCTTCATAGGCAAAGCCATAAATTCTGGCGAACCGGGCATCATCATCCAGTTGTTCGGCCAAATGATTGTTTTGACCGCGCCGTTTTCCGGGCTTGTCCGTTTCTTTGAATTTCTGTTCGCCCAGACCAAAGTTACCATCCTGTAACCAAAGACCTTTCTGGGTACCACGTCTAACCTTGATGACCGTGCCGCGTTTGAATTGCGTTTTGTTGAACCATGAATTGTCACCGTCATCTGCAACTGTGTAGATGCCGTTCTCTGACTCTTTGGCCTGGTTCTTGACCAGCACACGATCCCCGGCATTCAGCGGCACACCATCGACGGTGTCACCCTGCAAAGGGTCGAGCGGTGCCGTGGTCGCCGCTTTTACCTTGGTCTGCGTGTCGATTTTAATCTCTTCGACTGTTCGCCCAAACAATAACACTTCTGAAAAACTGAGAAGGGACTCAGACATAACACTCTCTCCCAATTGTGGGAGCGACGGAGTCCGAACCCTCATCTCCCCCTTTTTAAAATGCACCCGAACAAGAAAATCCGGGCTTATTATCCAAAAATCATCCTAGGTTTGCATGCCACAAAACGGTTCAAAAATAAAGGGAATTGGTCATTCACCCGGCACCTGCGTACGGACCGAGTTTGAGTGGCTGTCTTCTTCGGGATCAGGCACGCGCGGTCCTGCGGTTGTCAGGCCGATATCGCGCATTCGAAAGTTCCCTTCGATGATGCGGCGAAAGGCACCGCCGGTGATTTCCTGATCAACGGCCAACAGCGCTTTTTCTACCCCGAAATAGCTGAGCATATCCGCATCCAGACGTTCCCATGCATCGGCCAGATAGGTGCCAAGGTAATCCCGCGCCTCAAGCAGAGCGACGCGAAACCCTTCGGGGTTTTCTGCATACCTGGCGTCAAAAATGCCCTGCATCACCTCGCTGTAATTGGGCGAGTCCTCCAACTGGTCAGACAGGTGTTCTTCTTCGGCCGAGATCAGGTCATGCACCAGCAGCCGTTCGTGATAGATATCGACAAATATGTCGAACATGGCTCCGGTCAGCGGTTCTGACAGCGCGTGTTCGCTGGACCATCCTGAAGCGAACTCTGACAGCGATCGGGTATTGGCCGCCATACGGATCTGGGCGTTGTCCGACAATTCGGCAAAGCGGCTAAGACGATTGAACGAATACAGGTTTCCCTTCGTGTTCTCCAACAATGCGTCAACCACGGACCCGAAATGCAACGACGCCAGCAAAGCCACCAAATCTGCGGCAGATTCATGAAACCCGTAATACTCACCCCCCGCATCCCCGTCCGAGGGCATTCCGATCACGCTGTAAATGATGGCATGCCCGATTTCATGCGCGACCACATCGAAGTTCAGACTGTAGGGGCGGTATTCATTCCCATGTTCATGTGTTCCCCCGGTTTCCAGAAAGCCCCATCCGATATGCGCATTGTCGAGGCTGGGCAGCAGCGATAACTCCAGCCGGTCGAAATCCCGCGCGAAATGCCAGGGGATCGGGCGGTCGAAATAGCCTTGCCAGACATCCATGGTAAAATGGGCCGAGCCAAACAGATGGGCCGCTTCGAATGCGGGATCGGACGGATCTATATGGATGAAATTGCCAAGCTCATCCGGCATGGCAGGGGGATGAATGTATCCATCCCAGGGGGGTAGATACATACCGGGTCCGTTGGGCCCCGGAACAATCGCCCCATAGGGCGTGGTTTTTCCGACCGGGTTGACCGTGTACATGCGCGGGCCTGACGGACCCGGGCCAATACTGCCCTGCGGGGCGGAAATTTCGACAAGTTCCAGCGGTGCATCGGGTTCCAGAAAAGGAGACTGAGGGTAAAGTAAAAACCGGGTTCCCGGCTCCTCCTCGATCTGATCAGGGTCGTGCATGTAATACCCTCCGGTGCCGGGCCCCTAGTCGCAGGACCTCTGGCGATACAAATACTCGGCTTTTATCAATTCATAAAACGCATCGCGCCCGGTCAGACCCAGCGCCACTGCGTAAGAGTCAAGATCATCGGGCACCTCCTGGTCAAGATGAGATTCAAAATACCAAACCAAAAGGCTTAACCGATCCACGTCGGACTGACCGGCGGAACCGGTGTATCGGGCCTTGTTCCGGGCCCGGTCGCGCAATTCTGGATAGTCGTCCGACAGACGTAGCTGGGTCAACAGCTGCGTCTGTAACCTGTTGGCCCGCGCGGCGATGGCGGCCTCGGTCTGGGCACTTTCAGTCAACATTGCCTCATAGCGCTCGGGGGTCAGATCGTTGTCTTCGATCCAGCCCATCAGATCAGCGCGTCGTGTCAAACCCGCGGCGCCGCGATGGGCCTCCATCTGTCGGATCAGATCGGCACGGTCGGGCGTCTGACCGCGTCGGGTGGTCTCTTCGCGGGCCAGCAGCGCCAAAACGGCGCGGTCGCGAAATGAGGTATAAAGGTCAGGCCGCAGCCGCAGCTCATCGATCACGGCATCCGCATCTGATGCGGTTTCTCCATCGACGCGCGACCGCAGCGCCTTCCACATCACCGTTGGTTCGGTTCGGACCGTGTCAATGGGGGGCAGGGGAGTGCCTGCCAAATGATCAGCCATCTTTTGCAGCATGGCGACCGCATCCGTCGCCTTTGCATCAACGCGCCCATCTTTCAGCCAGTGCGCAAAATCATCCACGCCTGGCTGATCCTGAAGGGACCCAAGGATATCCGACCAGATGCGTTCGCGATAGTGCAATGCCTTTGCGCGGCTTAGCACTTGCGTGGCTGTATCGGGCGGCAATACACCGTCGCTTTGGGCCTTTGCCACCGTGGCCCGGATCGACACCATGGGTTCGCTGAGAGGTTGAAACCCAAGCTCAGCCGGGCTGTGCAGAACGGCCACTTCGTCATCATCCTGCAGCACATCGCTGCGGTAATCCTCAAAAATGGCACCAACACCGATCATACCGAAATCAGCCAGTTCGGCGGCGCGCAAAGCGCCCATGCTTGCACTGCCAAACACGGGGATGCCCTGTTCCATCGCCCAGAGAATTTCCTTGTGCCAGACCGAGGGCACGCCGTCGAAAAACCCATCGATAATGCCTATGGCCGGAGGGTTTTCTTTGACCACCCGATAGACATCCCCTTGCCGGACAGGCGGCAACAGCCTTGCATCCAAATGCTGGGACACGGCCTTGGGCGACAGGGTAGGGCCGACAAAAACAACGGGCTTCATAACTGACCTGCCAGAATACGCTCGGCCCGGGGGCCCGCTACATAATCGGGATCGTCATGGGGGGCCTCAAGACCCGGGATAACCGCACGCACCACGGCAACGTCAAACTCGGGCCGCGACAGATCGACCGAGACAACCTGCGTGATCCCAACCGCAGCCAGCCGTTGCAACAGCACGGCAAGGTCCTCTTCGAAAGAGCCTGTCGCAATGGAAGGACAGTCAAGAAAGCTCTGATCCGCTTTGGTGTCGTCGATCAGATCGCGTATGTATTGGGCCCGCTCTGTTTTCGCCTGATCGGTAAACTCAGCCGGGTCCAGATCATCACGCGCACCCGAGATATATGTCAGCCGCGTCTGGGCGGCCTCGGTCACGGCGCGCAGAAAGGCGATGGCCCGATCCGGGTGGCAGCCATCCCCGATCCCGATATGCCCCGGCTGTCCGTCGGACTCGCAGATCACACAGCGAAAACACGCAACCCCGATGTCCGAGGTCGTGTCCCAAACCCCAATCTCCAACCCTGCCTTTTTGATCATGCCGATCGCTTCAAGGCAGAGCGGATGGTCAACGCTGCTCAGATCAAGACGTGGCAGGCCCGGCTGATGACTCCATAGGGTAGTGGCATCCCGCTCAATGAGTTCGCAAATTGCGTGGCAGGTGGCCTCGATCCGGTTATTGCCCGAGGCCAGCCCGTTGGTCGTGCGTGGGAAAGCGCCTTGCCCTCCGGCAGGTGGCGACGTCGTATAATCCGTATCCACCATTTCCAGCGGCACCCAACACGGCTGATCCGCGGCCAAATCCGTGCCTTGAACCCAAAGTGTATCGCGGTTCGGATCAAATCGCCCACCCGTCACCCGGGGCAGGCCCGCGACGTCAACCACGGATGCCTCTTCGTTCAGATCTGAAAACCGGGCCAGACGCTGCGGGGCCTGAACACGTTCGGCATGCCACGCTTCAACCGCCTCCATCACGCCCGAGGCTCGGGCGGCCACCAAGGACAACCCTTTGCCCAGCGATACGGCGACGGACCTCGAATTGGGACGGGACACCATAACAGTCGGTAATCCAATCCGGTCCAGCCCGGTCAGGTTTGCGATCCGGGTAATGCCCATGGTTTTGAGAAACGGTTCGACGATCTGCAACGTCTGTTCAGGATCACGCAGCCTGTGTGTGTCCAACACATACTGCTTTTGCGAAATATCGGGCATAATATGACCTTGCTGAAATTCATAACCGCAACGTCAAAATCTCAGCGCCGGGCCAGTCTTTGTCTGTGCAGGATGATGGATCGCCGTGATCCGGTCAACTATCGCGTATATCGGGTAACGCGTATTATGTTAAATATATCGGGATAAGAACAAATCTACCGTGCTGCCGCGCTCGACCGTCTATCTTCGGCTGATAAGCTGGACACGCTGGTTCGGTGATCCCGCCGAAATCCGGGTTTGACTTAACCGGTTTGGGCATACTGATCACCGCAGGATTGGTATGGGGCTGGTATGGCTCAATCCCGACCACAGTCACCGGCGAAAGCATCATCGTGCGCCGCGCCGGGCTTGAAACACTCAGGAAATTGCCGATCTGACCCAAAGCGTCGACAACGCGCAGCACGAGATTGAGATCCTGCAACAGGCGATTTAACAGAACTCGATCCTGCGCTCGCCCTTTGCAGGGCGGATTGTCGAAGTCGGCAAAGGCGTCGGCGACCTTGTCAGCGCAGGCGAGCAGTTGCCCAAGCACCGGATTCCTCACGCCTGGCATCAGGTGAGGCAAACCTGACACTCAAAGCGATGGACGCTGGGCCGGGGCTGGTTTACCAGCCATGAATTGACGCGTAATAAGCGACCACCCAAATCAATTGGGCAACGAGTTTGAGGAGGCCGATCCATGACGGCGCAGCAGCAGCGGATTTCGATTCAGGACGCCTTTGCGATGGCCATGTCGCACTATGAGAAAGGCGCGCTGCAACAGTCGGTGTCGTTGTTGTCTGAAATCGTCAAAACCGCACCCAACCACGCGGACGCGCATCATATGCTGGGGCTTATTGCGTTCCAGACCGGCCAGAGCGATCCGGCGGTCAAGGCGGTGGCGCAAGCCATTCAACTGCGCCCCGACAATGCAAATTACCTGGCGAATTACACCGAGATTTTGCGCAGCGCAGGACAGCTGGACCAAGCCCGGACCACTGGTGAGCGGGCGGTACGTCTGGCCCCGGGGCATGCCGCCGCGCATTCGAACCTTGGCTTGGTCTACTACGACCTTGAAGAGCTGGAATCGGCCCGCCAGGCGCAGGAACGGGCCCTGGCTATATCGCCGGAATTTGACCGCGCACTGAATAACCTCGGCAGTATCGCCCGCGATCTGGGTGATCGTGCCAAAGCGACCGAGCGGTACCGGCAGGCCCTGCGTATCAACCCGGCCTCCTCCGAGACGGCAAATAACCTGATTTCCGTCCTGATCGAACTCGAAGACGTGGAGGCGGCGCGTTCCGTGGCCCAATCCCACGCCAAATCCGCACCGCACGATCCCGAGCTTCATCGCAATTTCGGCCGGATCTTCATGCTGCAAAGCGATCTGGACAAGGCCGAGAACGCATTTCGCAATGCGATTTCCCTGGATGGAAAGAAAGCCGACAGCTTTGTGGGCCTCTCGCAGGTTCTGTTTGAAAAGAACCATCCGAAACTGGCCCTGATCGAAGTCGAGCAGGCCCTGTCGCTGGACCCTGATAACGCCGCCGCCTGTCATCAAATGGCTTTGGTCAAGGCGCATCTGGGGGACGTAGAGGCCGCCAAGCGCCTTTATAACAGAGCGCTTGAGCTCAAACCGGACATGACCTCCAGCCGGCTGGCTCTGGGGCATCTGGCAATGGAACAGGGCGACTTCGACAGCGCGCGCGCAGTGTTCAATGCAGCAGCTGACGCCTCGGATGATCCGCTGAGCGCACAGATCGCGCTGGTGCGGCTGGACAAGATCACCGAAGACAGCCCCGTCTTTCAGGCGCTTGAGGCCGCGTTACCAAAGGCCGACGCAATGCTGCCGCAAAAGGCCGTATCCTATCATTTCGCGATGGGCGACAGTTATGAAAAGCTCAAACGCTATGACGAGGCGTTCGCGCAGTTCGAAAAAGGGGCCAAGCTGAAACGGTCGCTGATCGACTACGATCCGGCCGAGACCGAAAAGCTAACCGAGGCTCTGATCGCAACTTTCAACGCAGATCGCATCGCCGAACTGCGCCGCAGCGCCATTCCAAGCGCGAAGCCGATCTTTGTACTGGGCATGCCCCGCTCTGGCACCACTCTGACGGAATCCATTCTGGACGCCCATCCGCTGGTCACAGGGGCTGGCGAGTTGAACGATCTGCAGCAGCTTTTCGGCAACCTGCCCGACGGGCGCACCAATGTCCCGCAGGCAATTGCGGGTATGACAGGCGCTGACCTGACCCGGCGGGCCGAGGATTACGTCGCCATGCTCACGCGGCTTGGCGCCGATGCGCCGCATGTTGTCGACAAAATGCCCGCGAATTTCCAATTGGTCGGTCTGATCCACGCGTTGATGCCCAATGCCAGCATCATTCACATCACCCGCGATCCGCTGGATATCTGCCTGTCCTGCTACACCCGCCTGTTCGAACGCAGCCAGCTACACAGCTATGATCAGGTTGAGCTGGGTCAGTATTATAATTCTTATGTGCGGCTGATGCAGCACTGGCAGGCTGTTCTGCCCGAGGGCGCAATTCATACGATCCGGTACGAGGATCTGGTCGACGACATTGACACGGTCGCGCGCGGAATCACCGATTTTTGCGGGCTGGAATGGTCGGACAACTGCCTTGAGTTTTACACTGGAAAACGCCGGGTACGCACGGCCAGCGTTCAGCAAGTACGCCAGCCGCTTTATGCCACCTCAAAAGAGAAATGGCGCCGCTACGAGGCCCACTTGCAACCGCTGATCGAAACAATTGGGGATAACCGCCTCTGACCGTCTTTTACCGCGGGCAGTGTGCGTTTGCAGTGAATCCTACATCCTGAACCGGATTGCGTCCGCCTGGGCAGCCGTCTCACCAGTATAGGCCCGCACTGCTTTGTCCAACAAATCGGAAACGGTCCGTTCCAGATAGGTCAAAAAATCCCTGTCCTCGATGGTACGCAATGCGACGTCCTGCGGCAGGAACCGCCGCATCTCCGAAGCAAACGCGCCTTCCTGCAAATACGCGGGCAACATGGATTTCGTCCTGTCTATGCGCTCAGGGTAATCCTGAAGACCAAATTCATCGACCCGTGCCCTAAGCCAATCGGGGTTCAGCGTAGCCTGATTTTGTTGCAGCCAGCCAAGGTCCCAGATATCGCGAAAGCGAATGCGCCTTTGATGCACAGACGCCGGAAGCGAGACGAGCTTGTTCGAAAATATCTCGTCCTTGCTCATCGTGGGAACCAGAAGATTTCCAAGACCGGTCGGGAGCACCGGGTAATTGCTAAGGATGGCTTGGGCATCGCGGGTCTGCGCAACCATTGTTGCGATGTCGATCTTGATCTTCTGCCGCGGCAGGTTCCTTCGGCCGGAATCCGTAATGACCGAGATCTGCCAGGTGTCCACTTCGACGGGTCGGCCATCCTCAGTCCGCGCCTTTGGATCGCGCACCGACACCTCAAGCCCATACCGGGCCGTCAGATGTTTTTCGAGCGCCGCCCCAACGCCGTCGATTTGCGCCTGACTAAAGTCCGGTCCTCCGGTGAAATCCAAGTCCTCACTTAACCGGTTGCCACCATAACACAGACGCAGGGCAGTCCCGCCATGAAACACCAGATCTTTCAGGAAACCCTCGCGATCCAGACACCACAGGATTTCATAATGTATCAGCTCTTTGGTCACGACAGGCGCAAGGCCGGCCATGTCAGGCTGTTCCCTTAGGGCCAGCGTAACCAACGCGTTCAGGTCAACCTGCTCAACCATCGTTCATCACGTCTTCATAGGCCTCTTCATCAATCAAATGCGTGTTGCGCCCGACACGCAGCAAATCCCGCCGAGCGGCGGTAGGTGTGGCAAGACGCAAGGGCCGACCCACATCCACCGTGTTTTCCAAAATGTCCAAGGGGCTGCGCTTGGTGTTCGTGAACTCTATGCGGCCATAAGGGGTTTGAAATACCCCGGACCGGCCTGTGGTCATCACAGTAATTCCCGCCAGTGGTATCTGAGAAATGATACCATACTCCGACAAAGCAGATTCCAGGCTGAGATAACAATAGCTGCCCCTGCGGATGGCGACAGCGATCTCTTCGATAAGGTCGATGCCTGTCCTGTTTGATCTTGTATGGACAAAAACACCATTGGCCGCCCGCACGAGGTCACCCGACTTTATCAGGCGATCAAGCCCCTTGCGAAAAGCCCGATCCGTGTCATCCGGGAACAATTTGCGCAAGTCAGCTGTGGTAAAGACCACCCGGCCCTTACGTCCCCAATCTGACAAAATCCGATGCGCGTCTGTGCTTTTCATAGATCAAGTATACCTGAATATCCCTTTTATGGGGTATTTTTGTATACTTGTAAAGAGCATCGTCGTGACCTGACCACCCCAACTTTGACGGCAGCAAACGTCAATCGAACGTCTGAGTGTTGACTCCGTTATCGATCTGCCCTTAATTTCTGTTATGACAGAAATAACAGATATATCCGAATCGTCTGCCCGATCCAAGTTTATTTTGTATTGGGGCGATATGGGCAGCCAATGGGGCGTGAACCGTTCGGTCGCGCAGATTCACGCGCTCTTATACCTCAGCGATACGCCTTTGAATGCCGAACAGATCTCGCAAGAGTTGGGCATTGCCCGGTCGAACGTATCAAACTCGCTCAAGGAACTGGTCGGATGGCGGCTGATCCACCGTGTTCCGGTTCCCGGTGATCGACGCGAGCATTTTGGCGCTGAAACCGACGTTTGGGAGATGGCCCTGCTCATCGCCAAAGGCCGCAAAGAGCGCGAGATTGACCCCGCCATGCGCGCCATTGATTTGTGCGTGTCGCAGGCCGAGACGGAACGGAATCTGAATCCCGTCGTGCTTGAGCGTATGCAGAACATGCAAGACTTTTTGAACACCGCAGACAAATGGTCGGATCAGATGTTGTCTGTGCCGAAATCCAAACTCTCGACCTTGATGAAAATGGGCGACAAGGTCGTCTCTCTTTTGAAAATTGGTGGAAAGAAAACCAAGACGTAAAAATTTTGGATATTTATTTCTGTTTATACAGAAATATCAGGAGGTATTGAATGGTGTATCAAGGCAGTTTCTCGCCACATGCAGTCGGAACCGAAGACGCCCGCTTTCGCGACCTGATCGGTGCCGCCGCATGGTCCACTCTGCCCCGATCCGTACAGCGCCGGTTTGGCCACTGCCTGAGCGATGGCGCAAGCGTGGTTTACCAGGGCAAGGTGGTGTCGATGCGCATGTCATTCATGGACAAGGTATTGGCGCAAATAGCCCGGCTGATCGGTGGCCCCCTGCCAATTGACACAACCTGCGTCGGGCAACCCGCAATTGTCACCGTGACCGAAGATCGCGCCGGCTGTGGCCAGTTCTGGGTACGCCAATACGGCCGCAAAGGTGGGTTCCCGCAGGTTATACACAGTTCAAAACGCTTCGCAGGGCCAACTGGGATCGAGGAATACATCGGGGCCGGTATTGGAATGGCCCTGCGGGTCAGCGCAAATCCCAAAGGTATCCGCTTTCACAGCGTGCATTACTTTTTGCACATCGGGTCCCGCAAGATGCGGCTGCCCCGTTGGTTGCAGCCCGGTCATCTGACCATAACGCATGAGGACAAGGGCAATGGGCAATTCCTGTTTTCCCTATCCCTGCACAGCCGCCTGTTCGGAGAACTCATCCGGCAAGACGCCCTTTTTCACGACAGATAAGGATTTACCATGGACAACCCCCTGCTTTGGACATTGATCTCCATCCAGATTTTCATGGGCGCGTTTGACACTCTGGTGCATCATGAAGGCACAGAAAGGTTGGCCTGGCGTCCTTCACAAAAGACCGAGCTGCGCCTGCATGCGATCCGCAACGCCTTTTATGCAGTCATTTTCCTGTGTCTGGCCTGGTTTGAACCACATGGCGCGTTCACCATCGTATTGACCGTGATCCTGATCCTTGAGGTGCTGATCACCCTTTGGGATTTCGTAGAAGAGGATCTGACCCGCCGTCTGCCCGCTACCGAGCGGGTCAACCATACCCTTCTGGCGCTGAACTATGGTGCCATTCTGGCATTGGCCGCGCCCTTTCTTTGGGCGTGGTCCGCCCTGCCTTCGGCCCTGATACTGGTCAGCTATGGGGGTTGGAGCGCAATGGCCACGCTGGCCGCGCTGGGTGTCGGTCTGTTCAGCTTGCGCGATTTTATGGCCGCTGAACGCAGCGCGCGGCTGGTCACTGGCGAACCTGCGGCACTGGTCGCAAGCCTGGCGCCCCATCAGCACCTGCTGATCACCGGAGGGACCGGCTTTATTGGCCAACGGTTGGTGCAGGCGTTGGTCGTGGCGGGGCATCACGTCACCATTCTGACTCGCAACCCATGCCGGGCCGAGGGCCTGCCCCACCCGGTGCGTCTGATCTCTGATCTTAGCCAGATCAGCACTACGGAACGCTTTGATGCCATCATCAATCTGGCCGGAGAACCTGTGGCGAATGGGTTTTGGACGGCCCGCAAGCGAAAGCGCATCATCCAGTCGCGGGTTTATACAACGCAGGCATTGAACGCCCTGATCCGACGGCTGGACCACAAACCAGCCAGCCTGATCAACGGATCGGCGGTTGGTTGGTACGGGCTTCGGGGTGACGAGCCCCTGACCGAGGCCGCACCCCCCTCCCCCGCCTTTGTGCATCAGGTCTGTGACGCATGGGAAACGGCGGCCAGCGCGATCGCAGAGCAAGGGGTGCGCGTTGTCTACTTGCGCATTGGGCTTGTTCTGGGCGTTCAGGGCGGAATACTGGGCCGCCTGCTGACCCCGTTCGAGTTTGGCGGCGGTTGCCAATTGGGGGACGGGCGGCAATGGATGCCGTGGATTGAATTGGATGACCTTGTGCGGGCCATCGCCTTTACCCTGTCGCGCCCGGATATCAGTGGCCCTGTCAACGCAACGGCCCCTCATCCGGTGCGAAACTCCGATTTCACCCGCGCACTGGCCAGGGCACTGCGCCGCCCTGTCTTTTTGCGGGCACCCGGCTGGTTGATCACTTCGCTTGCAGGTGAAATGGGGCGCGAAACCCTATTGAGCGGTCAGCGTGTCCTGCCTAATGTGTTGCAGGCCAAAGGCTTTGTTTTCATTCACCCGTATCTGGCCCCTGCCCTGGCCACGCTTACGGGGGCAAAAGTGGTCAAAGGCCACCCTGCCCCTCAAAAGCGGCCAATCTAGCGTGACCCTTGCCACGCAACGCCGGGCTCCAACTGATAGCCCCACGGCAATCCGGCGTTGCGCCACCCGTTGACTGAGCGGCGACCAGAAGCGTCCCTGTCGCCCTCGAACCCTTCAATCAGGTTCCAGACATTCGTGTAGCCCGCCTGGGCCAACAAGCGCACAGCAACCGCCGATCGCGCGCCAGACCGGCAGGTGACAAAGATCGGTTCGTCTTTGGATTTTCCCTGTTCGGTCAGAACAGCATCGAATTCCACCACCAGATTGGCGTTGTTCCGCATCCGGTATTGACCGCTGACCGGGTCCACCTGATGTGTCACAAGACCCAGCGGGATGATCTTGTCCAAGCCCTCGGGATGGCCGACAAACGAAATCTCGATTGGATCGCGCACATCCACGAACAGGATGTCCGGATCGCGCTGCAACGCGTTATGTGCCTCGGATGGGGTCAGATACAGCCCCAGCGGGGTGCGTTGCCGATCCGACAATTGCCCCGGATCGACCTTGGTTTCTATCGGATTGGCAGCCAGCAAAGGCGAGCCAAACAAGGCGCTGGCCAATCCCAGTTTCAGAATCGACCGCCGTGACGGATAGACACGCCCTGTCATTGGCTGGCCTTTTTGTCAGTGCACAAACCCAGCATTGCATAGATCGGGCAGAACTTGATGAAGGCCGTCACAACGAATACCGCGCCCAGCCAACCCCAAAGCCCAATGGTTCCGGTCAACGCCAGAACGATCAGGGCAAAGCCCAGAATCAAACGCAACACCCGGTCAATCGAGCCTACATTGGATGTGAATTGCATGGTCGAATCTCCTTGATCATCTGACCGGAGAATCGCAGGTTTCCCGCGGGCGATATGTGACCAGATCACACAGACCCAGTTTTGGCATGAAACCGCAGGGCTGCGCGGTCCTGCAAATGGATCACCCCCCGTTCCAGCGACACCCATCCGCGATGTTCAAAATCCTTGAGGATACGGGACATGACCTCGCGCGCGCTGCCAAGCTCGGTTGCGATGCGTTGATGCGTGGTATGGATTTCTGGCGCATCCGCGCTGCGCTCCAGCAACCAAAGCGCCAGCTTCTGATCCATCCGGTTCAACAGCAGGTCATCAATGACCTGGGACAGTTCGACTATGCGCTGCGAAAAGGCCATAAAGACAGCCGCCCGAAACGCCTCATCCTCGGCCAGCAACGTGTTGAACCGTTCCCGACCGATGGCCAGCGCAGTCACGGGCCCCTCGGCATAGCCAAACCCGGAATAAGGTATGTCGGACAGCATGCATGAGGTCGTCATCACACAGCTTTCATTCGGCCCCACACGATACAAAACGACTGTGCGGCCAGATGGGCTGGTCTGTTCAACACGAACAATACCCGCCCGCACGATCAGGAACACCTCACCATAGGCTCCAGGGGCGAACAGCCGAGCGCAGTCCTTGATTTCGATCTGCTTTCCCTCAGCCTCAAGCCGATCAAGGATCGCGTTGCTCCAGTGTTGCAAAGTCATGGGGTTGCCCGTTTTTTTGAGCTCTGTTCCACCGGTTTTACTCGACCAAAACCGCCTTTTGAACCCGCTGAAATTCGACGAACCGACACAGCGCTATTGCCCGGCCAGTTTGTGACGATGACCACGGACGAAGATGGCCGCAGTTCACAATCAACTTTCAGTTCTGTGGCGAATTTCTTCACACTCCAGTTTGATTTGAAACCCTTCTGATAGTTGATCCGCAACGCAGGGGTTTGACCGCTCGATCAGGTTCGCAAGTCGCTCAACGATCTTTGCATTGCCACGATCAATGCGTCCCGCTCTGCCGCCAGTTCCCGAGTGGATCGGCCGTTTGCTTCGCTTTGAACGCCCTGGACCAGCGTCTCGATGACCTCATCGGTCAGACGAGGTTGGCCCAAACCGTCCCACCACCCGTTAAACGTATCGCGAAAATGGTCGCAAAATGCGCGCAGGCCGCCATCGCCCGCGCCGAGGTTGAACAGCATCGTAGGGCCCATGGCCGCCCATCTCAGACCCGGGCCGGCCCACATTGCCTTGTCGATGTCTTCGACCGAGGCCACGCCTTCCACCGCCATATGCACCGCCTCGCGCCAGACGGCGGCTTGCAGACGGTTGGCCACATGGCCGGGCAGGCCCTTTTTGATCCGGATCGTGACCTTTCCGATATCCTGATAGAATGCCTCGGTACGCTCCAATACGCCCTGCCCTGTCCGGTCATTTGCTGTCAGCTCCACCAATGGGATCAGATGAGGCGGGTTGAAAGGGTGGCCCAAGATCAGCGGCGCCGGGTCGGCCCAACCAGCCTGTAGGGCCTCTAAGGTCATTCCCGACGTAGAGCTGGAGACAATCGCATCCGCGCCTAAGGCGGGCTCGATTTCGGCATAAAGCGCGCGTTTGATCCGGGCGCGTTCGGGCACGTTTTCCTGTGTGAACGCCGCGCCGTCAACGGCGTCCGCAGCTGTGGCCGCAAAACGCAGCGCATCGGGTGTGCCGCGCTCGGTCAGGCCCAACTCATCCAGAGTGGGCCAGGCGTTTTCGATCGCGGCGCGGATGGTTTCTTCGGTGTCCGGTGCGGGGTCATAAACGGTGACCGAGCGGCCTGCGGCCAGAAACAGGGCCGCCCAGCTGGCCCCGATCACTCCGCCCCCAAGAACAGCTGTATGCGAGACATCAGACATCAAAATAACCCGGGATTTAGGGGGGACGCGGCGGTCATGCCCCCGTCGACAGTGAAAAGCTGACCGGTGGCAAAACCTGCCTCGTCTGACGCCAGCCAAACCGCCATTGATGCAATATCACGCGGCTGGCCGAACCGGCGCGCAGGATGCCGCGCAATCGCGTCGCGTTTTGCGGCAGCGGGATTGTCTGCAAGGTCGAACCCGGCCTCAAGCATGCCGGTATTGATCCATCCCGGGCAAATCGCATTGCACCGGATATCAGGCCCATGATCCAAAGCGATGGAGCGTGTCAGCCCGTGAACAAAGGCTTTCGATGCATTGTAAAGCGCCATGGACGGGTCCGCGACCTGACCCGAGATCGAGCCGATATTGATGATACTCGCCCCGGATCGCAGGATTGGGATAAAGGCGCGGCAACAGTTGAAAACGCCCCGACAATTCGCGTTGATAACCAGATCCCAATCGGCATCGGTACTGTCTGTTACAGTCTTTTCGACCTGCACCCCCGCGTTGTTCACCAGGATATCCAAATCGCCCAAATGTCGGGCCGCCTGATCCACTGCAGCCGGGTCAGTTACATCAAGGCTCAGCCAGTCACAGGGCAAATCCGCCGGCCCTGCCCCGCGCCCACAGGTGGTCACCTCGGCGCCTTCGGTCAGAAAAGCCTCGACAATGGCGCGTCCGATCCCCTGGCGTCCGCCGGTGACAAAAGCCCGCTTTCCAGCCAGCCGCATCATAGCCGCATCTGCTGAACCTGCGCGCTCAGCCCTCCGTCCAGAACCCAGAGCTGCCCGCTGGCATAGCGCGCCTCGTCGCTGGCCAACCAGTTGACGAGGTTTGCGATATCCTGCGGCGTGCCGTAGGTGCGCATGGGATGCACGTCGCGGACCGCCTGCTGCAACTGGTTGATGGTTTTGCCACCTGCGCCCGAGCCGTCGCCGGTGAAAAAGCTCTGCAGCATGGGCGTGTCGATATACCCCGGACAGATCGCATTGACCCGAATACCTTCAGGCCCATGATCGCAGGCCATAGCCCGGGTCAGCGCGTGTACGGCCCCTTTGGTGGCGCAATAGGCGGCCAGACCGGGATCGGCGATGAACCCGTCATAGGACCCAAAATTGATAAGCGATGCCGAGTGACCCTCTTTCGCGGCTACCCGCATCAGGGGCAGCGCGTGTTTCGAGGTCAGAAACGTGCCGGTCACGTTGACCGCAAAGGACCGGTTCCATTCTTCAAGGGTGGTGTCCTCGATGGTCTTTTCGATCTCGATCCCTGCAGCGTTCACCAGAATGTCCAGCTTACCCTGTTCCTTGCGAACCTGCCCCATCGCGGCGATGGTTTCGGGTTCCGACGTAACATCGAGCCGGACAAAACGGCTCGCCGACTCACCCGCATTTGACATCGAGCCGCTTTCGCTGAGGTCTGCTGCGTAGACAACCGCCCCTTCCTGTGTCAGCCGATCCACGATGGCGCGTCCAATGCCGCCGCGCCCACCGGTCACAAGCGCCACTTTGCCTGCCTGCATGCCCATCATGATGTTCCTTCAGTGGGCGGATAGCGATAGCGCGCGGCTGCCACAGTCCAATCCATATGGTTGCGCACATATTCCTGACTGGCATCACGCGGCGGGTTATAGTCCCATGGCTCGCACGCACCTGCCTCCATCGCGGCATGCAGGGCGCGGCGGGATTTTTGGGTTCGCATGACGTCCTGCCGCAGCGCGGTACTGTCCCAACGCTCGGCCACCTCAGCCGCGAAACCGGCGGCAACGGCTGCATAATCCGGGTGAACGGCAAGATTGGTCCGTTCCTCAGGGTCGCGGGTCAGGTCATATAATTGCGGCGGGTCCACGTCGCAATGAACGTATTTCAGCGCCCCGCGCCGGATCATGAAAACGGGCCAGGGCGTCATTTCGGCGCAATATTCAGCAATCGCTTCGTCCTCTGCTGCAGGTTCGCCGCGCGCAAGGGGCATCAGGGATCGGCCATCGACAGGTTCGCCCAGCATATCGCGCCCACCCCCGGCGAGTTCCAGAAATGTCGGCAACAGATCGACAAGGGAACAGGCATTGGAAACCGATCCCTGCGCCACATCGGGACCGGCAAATATCAGCGGTACCCGGGCCGAGTGTTCAAAGAAGGTCATCTTGTACCACAACCCTCGCTCACCCAGCATGTCCCCGTGATCAGCCGTCACAATGATCACCGTGTTGTCGATCTGGCCGGTCTCCTCCAACGCCTTGACCATCGCGCCGACCTTGCTGTCGAAATAGCTGACATTGGCCAGATAGGCACGACGGGCGCGGCGGACCTCTTCCTCGGTCAGTGCGACGGTCGAGGCCTCGATCCCCTCCATTACCCGGCGTGAAAACGGGTCATGCTGGTCCAAAGGCAGCCCTTCGGGCATGTCGATCTCATCATCGTTGTAGAGATCCCAGAATTCCGGCTTGGCCACATAGGGGTCATGCGGGTGGATAAAGCTGGCCACCAAACAGAACGGCGTAGCCCGCCCCGCGGCATGATCGCGGCCCCGGTCTATCAGCCACCTTCGGGCGGCGAACTCAACCTCGTCATCGTAGTCGGTCTGATAGGTGGCGACGGCCACGCCGCTTTCCTTGACCGTCTGCATGTTGTGGTACCACTTGTCGATCCGCTCATCATGGGCCTCCCAATCGGGGGTCCAGGCGAAATCCGCAGGATAGATATCCGTGGTGATGCGGTCCTGAAACCCGTGCATCTGATCGGGGCCGACAAAATGCATCTTGCCGGACAGGCAGGTGCGGTACCCCAGTGATTTCAGGTAATGGGCAAAGGTTGGCACGCTGGCTCGGAATTCAGAGGCATTGTCATAGGCCGCGATCCGGCTGACCAACTGGCCCGACATGAAAGCAAACCTTGAGGGCGCGCAAAGCGGCGAATTGCAATAGGCCGCATCGAACCGCACCCCCCGCGCCGCCAGCGCATCTATGTTGGGTGTTTTGGCGGTTTTATGGCCATATGCGCCGATGAAGTGTGGGGCCAGCTGGTCGGCCATCACGACGACGATATTGGGCCGCGTCACGGGGACACCTGCGCATAGGCATCCAGAACCAGCCCGTGGAAATGGTGCACGGCATGTTCCGACTTACCCGACCCCGACGGGTCTGAGACGATCCGACCCTGGGTAAAGGCAGGTGCCTCCATCCCGCGCTGCACGCTTTCGACAAGGCTGATGTCTTCAACCTGGAGCACTTCGTCCAGATAGCGCATGGCATCTACCTCCATTGCGTCGGGTTCGGGTGTTTCAAGGAAGAAATCATAAGTCTCCAAGGTGCGATCAGGGCCCACCGGGATAATGTTCAGCACAATCATGCTGGACCTGCCGGGATAGCGCATCAGGCACGTGGTCGGCCAAAGCCACCAGACCGCGTGGGTTCGCACCGTCGCGTTTGAAACGTCATAGGCGGAATTGGGGCTCTGCCCGGCCTCGGCCATATGACTGGAATAGATGCCATAGGTCGTAACTTTATAGGTATCCATGTCCACCAGATCGCAGAAATCCTTATGTGCAGTCGGACAATGGTAGCATTCCAAAAAGTTATCGACGACGTTTTTCCAATTCGACCGGATGTCATAGGTCAGGCGCTTGCCAAAGGTAAGCTGCTCTATATCCGGTGCCCAATGGCGGATTTCGGTTTCCAGATTGCCCGATTGCACGGCCAGCGGTTCTGCGTCGGGATCAAGGTTCACAAAGACAAAGCCTGCAAACGCGGTGACCTGCACCGTATCAAGGCAAATTTCGCGCGGATTGAATCCATCCAGATGCTCGGTCTCAGGCGCGCGGACAAGCTGGCCGTCCAGCTTGTAAACCCAGGCATGATAGGGGCACATGATCCGCGTGGTTTCACCCTCGCCGCTTAACAACTCGTGCGCGCGGTGTTTGCAGACATTGTAGAAGGCCCGCAGCTCGCCCTCACGATCACGTAGGACAGCAATGGGGTGCCCTGCGATCTGCGTCGTCACATAAGAACCCGGCGTGCGCAGTTTTTCCACGTGGCAGACCCACTGCCAGGACGTGGCGAGGATGCCCTTGCGATCGACCTCATACCATTCCGGGTCAACATATGCTTCTTTGCGCAGCGAAAGGGCACGGTTTGGGTCTGGATCGTAGCCCTGTTTGATAGTCTCAAACGCGCGCTGATCTGGAAACTGGGCCATGTGCTGTCCTTGTGACGAGAATCAGAATGTCTGCCTGTCAGCATTTCCCGGATCAGTGTCAGGGGCTTTACATGGCTGGCCATCTGTTTTCCTTATTTCGCCACACTCCTTGGAGCGCGGTGCATCGGCCACGCCCGGAACTCGAACGGTATACGGCCTTGTATCCGGTCTTTGCTGGGGGGATGACCAAACCGATCCTTATAGGCGCGGCTGAAATGGACCTGGCTGGAAAAGCCGCTGGCAAAGGCGATCTCGGACATGGTCAGATCGGTTTGCGTGACAAAGCCCCGTGCCCGATCAAGGCGAATATCGCGATAGTACAACCTGGGGGTTTTGCGCACACATTGGGCAAATAAGCGATCCAGTTGCCGATGGGACAGGCCCACGCGCTGACAGACATCAGCAATCGACAAGGGGTTCTCAAGGTTGGTCTCCATCACCTGAATAGCCGCTCGTACGGCGGACGGCACCGAATTCCCCAAAGGCTCAGCGTCTTGGGGAAATTGCCGCGCGCCATGGCCGCGCACCGGTGGTGCAAACACATAGCGCGCGGCAGCATTGGCCAAAGCACTGCCATGGGATTGCTGGATCAGATGCAACGCCAGATCAAGCGAAGCCGCCCCACCGCAACAGGTCACGCGGCGGCGATCAATGACCCACAGCGCCTCGCTGATGCCGGTGTTCGGAAACAGTTCCTGAAACGCGTCCATATGTTCGTAATGCACTGTGGCCGTGTAGTTTTCCAGCAAACCGGCGCGCGCCAGAATGTAGGCACCGGTATCTATGCCCCCCAGAATGGCCTGCCGTTTGGCCGCATCTCTCAGGCAAGCGCGCAGCGCAGAAGAGACGTGACGCTCCGGTTCCCAACTGGAAGAAACGAAAACGATATCGGCAATGTTCATTTCCGCTTCGGCAAACCCGCTGGTCCTGATATCCACGCCGTTGCTTGCAACAACCATACCTCCGGACTCGGATACGATCTGCCAGCGAAACAGCGGCATACCTTCCAGATAATTGGCGGCACGAAACGGGTCGAGCAACGACATCGTGGCAGCCATGTTAAAATACGGCGTGACCGCGATCCGCAATTCGGTTGTTTTTAGCGTGCCGTCGGGACCAGCCATTGCGTCAACTCCGATTGACTGAGTTGCAACGGTAAATGGCATGACCAGCGATGTAAAACTAATGGCGAGACATATTCACTGGGAAAAATCGCCCGGCCCTTCAGCCCTCGCGCAGACCCAGCTTGGCCAGCAGCCTGTCGCGTTTCATCAGCCACCAGCCAGCCTCAACCGGCCAGAGCGCGTGATTGGCACCCAGCCCCAGTTGTGCGGCGGCGTGCAGCGGCCAGTTGGGGTCGTCCAGCATCTCTCGGGCGATGGCAACCATGTCCGCATCCCCGCGTTCGATCACCGCGTTACATGTGTTGGTGTCCCACAGAAACCCGACGGCCATGGTCGGCATGTCCGCCTGTGTCCGTACCTGCGCGGCAAAGGGTACCTGAAAACCCTGGGTGATTGTCATCCGCTGCGGGCGTTCTTTGCCCCCGATCCCGCCCGAGCTGCAATCGATCAGGTCCACTCCCGCAGTTTTCAGCGCTTTGGCGATGCCTACCGTGTCTTCGACGGTCAGACCGGCTTCCACCCAATCAGTGGCTGACAGCCGAAAAGCCAGCGGCAGATCATCGGGCCAGGTCCGGCGGACCGCCCGCGCAACCTCAACCGCGAACCGCATCCGGTTTTTGGCCGTCCCACCCCATTTGTCGTGCCTTTGATTGGTGATCGGGGACAGGAACTGATGCACCAGAAAACCATGGGCCGCGTAGACCTCGATCACTTTGAACCCCGCACAATGGGCACGTTTGGCGGCGTCCCCGAAGGCCGCGATGACCGTTTCAATGTCCTCTTCGGTCATCTCACGCGGGGTCGGCCATCCATCGGCATAAGGCAGGGCCGAGGGCCCAATCGCAGGCCACGCCTCTTCGCCCCGGTCTGAGGCGTCCACATCATCCAGTGGCGTTTCGCCGTGCCAGGGGCGGCGCTCGGACGCTTTGCGGCCCGCATGGCTCAACTGTATCCCCGGCACTGCGCCCTCCTGTTCAATAAAGGCGCTGATGCGTTTCAGCGGTTCGACCTGACTGTCATCCCACAGCCCCAGATCGCCGGCAGTGCGGCGTCCGTCGCGCGTGACCGCGGTGGCCTCGGCATAGACCAGCCCTGCACCGCCCATGGCGAACCGTCCCAGATGCACAAGATGCCAGTCATTGGCCTGCCCTTCCTGCGCGCGATACTGGCTCATTGGGGAGACCGCGATGCGGTTCTTGAAGGTGACATCGCGAAGCTGGAGGCTGCTGAAAAGATTGGGCATTTCGTTGTTCAAACCTGTTCTTACGCCTCTGCGGCGGTCGGATTAATCCTCAATCATGCTGGGTGTCTGGCCATAGGTCCTGTCACGCAGCATGGCGTTCGACACGGACAGCAGATGCGATTGCATGACCTCGGCAGCGGCCTGACTGTCCCGCGCTGCGATGCTGCTGAACAGCTGCTCGTGCTGTTCGCCCAGACGCACGAGTGTCGAGGGCGAGTAATGTGTTTCCCGTTGTTGGGTCCAGGCCGATTGCTTGCGCACGGCGCGGATTGAATCATAGACCGTCAGGAACAGCGGGTTATGGGCAAGCTCGGCGATCTTGTAGTGAAACACGTCATCCGCGACCCCGTAGGCCTGAGTATCTGCCGCGTCCAAAGTGGCCCGCGTTAGCTGTTCCAGCGTGCGCAACTCTTTGGCCGTGGCGCGCTGTGCCGCAAGGGCCGCAAGGGCCGGTTCGATTTCCAGTCGCACCTCCATCACATCGCGGGGCATCACCTTGGCCGCAACGGTGCGAAAGGGACTGGCACCCACAGCAGGGGGCGGCGACACAAATGTACCCTGCCCGTGCCTGCGAAACACGGTGCCGTCTTCCTCAAGCTGGTCCAGAATGCGACGCATGCGGGCGCGGGTCACGGCCAGCGCCTCGGCCAAGGCGCGTTCAGGCAGCAGTTTGCCGTTCTTCAGGAAATCGCCAGTGTCGATCCCCGCACGCAGGGCAGCGGTCAGCTCGGTATCGGTAGGACAGGTCCCCAAGGTCAGAACGCTCCGATCAGGTCGTAAAACATGCGCAGCGACGTAAGCATCAGGAAGCCCCCAAAGGCAAGGCGCAAAGCACGTTGCGAGATCGTATGCGCAATGCGAACCCCCACATGGGCAAAGCTGGTGGTCAGCGGAATGATCAGCGCCGCGGCGATCAGGTTGACATAACCGACGGAGAATGGCGGCAAGCCGGTTTGCCCCAGCCCCGTCGCCGCATAGATCAGCGCCCCCGGTAGGCCGATAACGAACCCAATAGCGGCCGAGGTCCCAACGGCGCGGCGGATGTCATAGCCCAGAAAGTTCAGAACCGGCACACAGACCGTACCGCCACCAATGCCCATCATTGCCGAAATCGCCCCGGCAAAGACACCGGTTGCGGCCCAGACACGAGGCGAAAAGCTGCGCGGCGTGTCGGAGTTGCCGGGTTTGCGAAAGATCATGTCCAGCGCCACCAGCGCGGCGACCGTGGCGAAGACGGCCACCAGAATATAGCCGCTGACCACACCGCCCAGCAGCCCGCCGATGATCACGCCCACCAGAATGGCCGGAGCCCAGCGTTTCAGCAGAGCCATGTCCAGTGCGCCGCGTTTGTAATGGCCCCAGCTGGAGGACAAGGCTGTAAAGACGATGGTGGCCAAAGAGGTCCCGACCGCCACCTGCATGGTCAGCGCCGGATCGCTGCCGGTCAGGGACAGCGCGAAATACAGCGCCGGGACGATGACGATGCCGCCGCCAACCCCCAGCAGGCCAGCCAGAATGCCACCGAACACGCCGGCGGCACCCGCTATGGCGATCAGGGTCGCAAGGGTTGAAAGCTCAATCCCGCCCATGCATCACGCGGGATCGCTGGCCAGCGAGCGGCTGACCCGCCCCTCGGCCCGCCGTTTCGCTTCGGCCTCCGCAATCGCGGCATCCAGTGCGGTCCGGTCGGGGTTGCCCGAAAAATTCTGTTCGCTGGGCATCGCCTCGACAAAATGCAGATACCGTTCTCCGGCCACATCATACAGCCGCCGCAGCTCGGCCAATGGGTCGGCGTGATCGTCGCTGCGCATATCCAGCCACGCGTGCGATTGACCCCGGTGGATGACCAGACCGGCGGCTTGTTTGCCGCGCTTGTCACCACCTGCGCGCTCGCCCGCCTCCATCGCGGTCATGAGGCGTTCGGGAAAGGGCATCGCGGTCTCGGCGGCGTAGGTTTCAAAGGTGGCATCCACAACGTCCGGCCCGGCCAGCATATTGCCCGCAACCGAATGCTGCGCCCCGATCCGATGCCCGGCCCAGTCGATGCAATCTGCCCCGGTAAAGGCGGCGAAGCGCCCTTGGCTGTCCATCAGATGCGCCTGGCGTGCAGCGCGCCCCTCGTCGCGCTGCACAAGGTCATCGAGAACATCCTGGGCTGCTTCGCCTGCCTCCAGACGTCTCAACCCTTCGGTCCCCCAGACCGGGTTGGAAAACGCCTGAGAGGCAATCGCGCTGCGCGCGCCAACGCAGGGCACCCGCGCTCCGCAGGCGAAGAAACGGCTGGCCACGATCAGGCCAATGGCACCGGTTTCGGGGTCTTTTGCGATCAGGGAATAGGTCATGTCACCGCCCCACCGCATAAGCCTGCATCAACCGCGGCGTCGCCGCCGCGCGCAGGGTTCCATCCGTTTCGCGCAAGGCGGCGGTCAGGCGGCCCACCGTCCATGGCTCGGCCACGGTGACTTTGTGGCCGCGCGCGCGCAGGTCCTCGATCACGGTCTCGCCGAAACTCGCTTCGATCATCATCTCGCCGGGGGCGGCGGCACGGGGATAGAACGAACCCTGAAAGTGCATCGAATGGAACAGCGGCGCGTCCATGCATTCCTGCAAACCCAAGCCGAAATGCACAAAGCGCAGGAACCAGATCAGCTGCCACTGATCCTGCTGATCGCCGCCGGGTGTGCCGAACACCAGTTGCACCCCGTCCTTTTCCGCCAAACTGGGCGTCAGCGTCGTGCGCGGTCTGCGCCCGGGTGCCAGAGAGGTTGGCAGGCCCGGTTCCAACCAGAACATCTGCGCCCGGCTATTCAGCGGAAAACCCAGCCCCGGAATGACCGGCGAGCTTTGCAGCCACCCGCCCGAGGGCGTCGCGGCCACCATGTTGCCCCAACGGTCGATCACATCCAGATGCACGGTGTCACCGCGTTTCTCGGATAAGTGCGACATGGTGGGTTCCCCCGCACTGGCCCCGGTTCTGGCCGAGAAATCGCGCGCCGCACGGGCGATATAGGCGTCGGCCAGATGTTCATATCCCGGCACCCGGCCCGGGCGTTGTTCCTGCGAGGCATCCGCAGTGATCAGCGCGCGCCGTTCGGCAGCGTAAGCGTCGCTCAGCAGATACTCCATCGGGATGTCGCTGTGATCGGGATCACCGTAATAGGCCTCGCGATCCGCATAGGCGAGCTTCATCGCTTCGATGATTGTGTGGACGAATTCGGCCCCGTTGGGGTCCATCGACCCAAGGTCGATGCCCTTAAGGATCGCCAAGGCCTGCAACAGAACCGGACCCTGGCTCCAGGCGTGGGTCTTGTGGACGGTCCAGCCGTGATAGTCGTAGGTCAGCGTATCCTCATAGGTCGCCTGCCAATCGGCCATATCCGCGCGCGTCATGACACCGGCGTTACGCTGGCCTGAGACATCCATGATCTTGGCATCGGCCAGATAGTCAAAGATGCGGTCGGCCACGAACCCTTCGCGCCACGCCCGGCGGGCGGCGTCGATCTGATCTGCGCGATCCTCATGGGCAGCCTCGGCATCCGTCACAAGCCGCTCATAGGTCGCCGCCAGCGCGGGGTTGGCAAAGTTGCTGTGCGGCTCGGGGGCTTTGCCATCCGGCATCCATGTTTCGGCAGATGAAGGCCACTCGTCCTCAAAGAAGTCAGACAATCCATCAATCGTGTGCGCGACGCGCGGCAGAACCGGGTGGCCGTCGCGGGCATAGGCGATGGCAGGTTCCATCACCTCGCGCAGCGGCAGTTGCCCGTGATCGCGCAGCATCAGCATCCAGCCATCAAAGGCTCCGGGGATCACGGTCGCCAACAGGCCCGAACCAGGGATCAGGTTCAGGCCCAGCCCGGTGTAATGCTCAATCGTTGCCGCTGCGGGTGCGGGGCCTTGCGCGCACAGCACCTGCGTTTTACCGGTCTTGGCCGAGTGGAAAAGGGCTGGCATGTCGCCTGCCGGGCCGTTCAGATGCGGCTCGACCACTTGCAGTGTCATCGCGGTGGCCACGGCGGCGTCAAAGGCGTTGCCGCCCTTTTCCAGAATACCGAACCCCACAGCCGAGGCGATCCAGTGGGTCGAGGTGACGACGCCGAAAGTGCCTCGGATCTCGGGGCGGGTGGTGAATTCAGTCATGGTAGCTCTCCGAAATCAATGTTCGCGCGGGTCCAGCGCATCGCGCAGCCCGTCGCCCAAAAGGTTGAACCCCAGCACCACGAGGAAGATCGCGATGCCCGGCCACATGGCCATCCACGGGGCCTGGTTGAGGAAGTTCTTGGCGGTGTTCAGCATCGATCCCCAGCTTGGCGCGGGCGGTTGCTGGCCGAGGCCAAGGAAAGATAGCGACGCCTCGGCAATGATGGCGGTGGCAATGGTCAGCGTCGCCTGCACCAGCACAGGTGGCAGCACGTTGGGGAAGATGTAGCGGCTGAGGATTTTCAACGTCGGCAAACCGATGGCACGTGCCGAGGTCACGTAGTCTTCGGCCCGTACCGACAGGACCTGCCCTCGGGTGAGGCGGATGAAGATCGGGGTGGCCGACAGGCCAATCGCAATCATCGCATTGGTCAAAGATGGGCCCAGAAACGCCGCCAGCGCGATGGCGAGGATCAGGAACGGCGCGGCCAGCAACGCCTCGGTGCAGCGTGAGATGATCGCGTCAATCCAGCCGCCGAAATAGCCCGCGATGATGCCCAGCGGAACGCCGAGAAGCACAGCGATCCCGACGGATACCACACCCGCCAGCAAAGACGCCTGCGCCCCCCAGATCATACGCGACAGCACGTCCCGCCCGATCTCATCCGTGCCAAACGGATGCGCGGCGGTAGGTGGTTTGCGCACCGCGCCCCAATCGGTGGCCGCCGGATCGGGCACGGGCAGGATCGGGGCCAGAAGGGCGATCAGCACGAAGAACGTGACCAGAAAACCGCCCAGCATAGCGCTTTTGTGGGTGCGGAATTTCTTCCAGACCCGATTTTCAGGACGGCGCGCGAGGATGGGATCAGCTAAAGCCATATCAGGCGTTCCTCAGACGGGGGTTCAACAGCACATAGGCCACATCCGCCAGCAGGTTCATCACAATGAACCCAACGGCCGTGACCAGCACGATGCCCTGCACCACGGCATAGTCACGGTTGAACACCGCATCCACGACCATCTTGCCGAAGCCGGGGATGGTGAAAATCTGCTCGGTCAGGACGGCGCCCGCGATCAGTTCTCCGAACAGCAGCGCGGTCAGCGTGACAATCGGGGTCAGCGCATTGCGGAAGGCGTGTTTCAGCACCACGCGGCGTTCATAGAGACCCTTGGCCCGGGCGGTGCGCACGTAATCGGATTTCAGCACGCCCAGCATCGCCGACCGCGTATGCCGCATCAGTGTCGCGGCCAGCGCGGTGCCCAGCACAAAGGCGGGCATCAGCATGGTGGTGATCGATTTCACCGGATCCTCTGACAGCGGCACATAGCCCGAGGCCGGCAGCAGATCGAGTTTCACCGACACCAGCAGGATCAGCATGATCCCCAGCCAGAAATTCGGAATCGACAGCCCGGACAGCGCCACGATATTGGCCACGTAATCTGTGACCGTGCCTTTCTTGACCGCTGACAAGATGCCCGCCGGTATTCCGATCACCAGTGCAAACAGGATCGCCATGACAGCCAATTGAATCGTCACCGGCAGCTTTTCCGCAATCAGTTCGGTCACCGGCTGATTGGTGCGCAGCGATATCCCCAGATCGCCCTGCAGCGCATTGCCCACCCATGTCAGGTATTGCACCGGGATCGGATCGTTCAGGCGATATTTCTCGCGCAGGAACTCCAGCACTTCGGGATCACGCTCCTCACCCGCCATGGCAAGGACCGGGTCGCCGGGCAGCAGTTTTTGCAGGCTGAACACGAAGATCGAGATCAGCAGGATCGTCGGGATCGCAATCAGAATGCGGCGGAGGATGAAAGACAGCATGGGATCAGGGCTTTCGGTCTAGGGAACCCGCCCGGCCATAGGACCGGGCGGGGGGTGAGTGGCTTATTTCTCCAGCTTCACGCCTTCCAGACGGATCATGCCGTCGGGGTAAGGGGTGAACCCTTTGAGGCCATCATCCAGCGCCCAGATCCATGTCTGGTGATAGAGGTACACAATGGGCATGTCCTGCGCCAGAATGTCCCGCGCGCTGTCATAATCCGCCTTGCGCGCGTCGAAATCGGTCGAGGCACGGGCGTTGTTCAGCATCTCATCCACTTTTGGATCGGAATAGTGGCTGTCATTGATGCCGCCGCCGGTGGTCATGAACTGGTGGATATTGCCATCGGGGTCCACGCGCCCCGACCATCCGATCTGGCTGGCCTGATAGTCACCGGCGCTTTGATCGGCCAGCAGGGTGGCGAATTCCTTGGACGTGATCTCGATATTGATCCCGGCCTCGGCTGCCATCGCCTGTACCACCTGCATCAGTTGCAGCGGAACGGTGGTGTTGGGCACCTGAACCTCCAAATCGATGCCGTCGGGATAGCCCGCTTCGGCCAACAGGGCCTTGGCCTTTTCCACATCACGCGCAGGCACCGGGTGGTCGGCGTCATACCACGGGGACGTGGGCGGGAAAGGTTGGTTGCCCGGTGCAAACGCCCCTTCGAACACGACCTGGTTGATTGCATCGCGGTCCAGAGCGTAGCTGAGCGCCTGACGCAAACGTTTGTCATTGCCCCAAGGGTTGTCGCCCTTGTCGCCATTGTTCACGTTCATGGTAATGCCCTGATACCCCAGCGAAACGGCGCGTTCGACATTGATACCACCATCGCCTTCGGCCTGCGCCAGATCGGTCGCGGCCAGACGTTCCAGCATGTCGATGTCACCCGATTGCAGGTTGGCCAGACGCACGGTGGTGTCCGGAATCGGCAGGAAGGTGACGCTGTCAAAGTGGATTTCGTCCGCGTTCCAATAATCCGGGAACCGTTCCAGCGCGATCCGGTCCTGCGCCACGCGTTCCTTGAACTTGAACGGGCCGGAGCAGACCGGGTTCAGGCCAAAATCGGCCCCGGCCGCCTTGGCTGCGGTGGGGGAAACCATCATGCCCGACCGGTCGGCGAATTGTGCCAGAAGGGTCGCATCAGGTGCGGCCATGTTGAAGCGGACGGTATAGTCATCGACCACATCCACACCGGTGACCGATTTCAACTCGGACTTGCGGCGCGATTCCTCAAGGTTTTGCGAGCGGTCGATATTGTCCGCCACGGCCTGCGCGTTGAACGGCGTGCCGTCATGGAACACCACGCCTTCGCGCAGCGTCATGGTCAGGGATGTGCCATCCTCGCTCCATTCCCAGCCAGTCGCCAATTGCGGGATCAGTTCCAGATCAGGGGTGATGTCGACCAGCTTGTCGCACATCGAGGCATAGACAATGCGCCCCACGAAAGTACGTGACTGATCAGGGTCCAGCACATCGGCATCCGATTGTAGGGCGATACGCAGATCGGCAGCCTGGGCGGATAGTGCCGTGGCGCCAAGTAATCCGGCTATCAGTCCGGTTTTCAAGACATTCATGATAATTCCTCTCTGTTTTTGGCAGAATTCTGCGAAGATTGGACAGCCGCGCGATACAGCGCGAACCGCTCTTCTGCTCCGGCGCTGCGACGCCGTGGCGGGGCCGGTTTTCCGGCCTCTGGTATGGTTTTCCAGTGATGGCAGGCGACGTGATGGTCCCCGCCTGCGTCATCCAGAACCGGGGCCTGCGCCCGGCAATCATCCTGTGCAAAGGGGCAACGCGTATGAAACCGGCACCCCGATGGCGGAGAAGACGGGCTGGGCGTTTCCCCCGTCAGAGCCATGTGATTACGCGCGCGGCCCGGTTCGGGTTCCGGGATCGCCGACAACAACGCGTGGGTATAGGGGTGGCGCGGCTCTTCGAACACCTGATCCGCCGGGCCGGTTTCGACCACCTGCCCCAGATACATCACCGCGATGCGGTCGCTCATATGCCGGATCACGGCCAGATCATGGGCGATGATCACCAGTGTCAGGTCCAGATCCTGTTTCAGATCGTTCAGGAGATTGACCACCTGCGCCTGCACCGACACATCAAGCGCTGAGACAGGTTCATCCCCGATCAACAGCTCCGGCCCCGAGGCCAGCGCACGGGCGATCCCGATCCGCTGCCTTTGACCGCCCGAGAATTCGTGCGGGTAACGGTTTGCGTGGTCCGGCAAAAGCCCGACCTGCGCCAACAGCGCGGCCACTTTCTGACGGCGCGCGCCTTCGTCCAGTTCCGGCGCGTGGATCTCCAGTGGTTCACCAACCAGCTTGCCCACGGTCATGCGCGGGTTGAGCGAGGAAAACGGGTCCTGGAACACGAACTGCATCTTTTGGCGCAGCGGGGCCATGTCGCGGCGCGCGAGGTCCTGAACCTCTTGCCCGTCAAAAAGAACTTGGCCGGATGTCGGGCGATCCAGACGCATCAGCAGGCGGGCAAGCGTGGATTTCCCGCAGCCGGATTCCCCGACGATGGCAAAGGTCTCGCCCTTGCGCACCGACAAGGATACCCCATCAACCGCGCGCACAACCGTCTTGCGTTCGAACAACCCTGCGCCCAGCGTGAAATGACGGGTGAGGTTCCGCGCCTCAAGGATTACATCGCGCATCGGACCCCCTTGAGCTGTTCCAGCGGGGCATAGTGGCAGGCAACGGCATGCTCTCCCTGCGCTATCTCTGACAGGCTTGGACGTTCGGCACAGTCATCGGTGGCAAAGGGACAGCGCGTGCGAAACCGGCACCCTTTCGGCATATCGGCCAGTGACGGCACCGTCCCCGGAACGGTGATCAACCGATCCCGCGCGCCGGCCATCCGTGGAACCGAACTCATGAGGCCAATCGTATAGGGGTGTTGTGGGTCGTCGAACACCGCATCCACCGGGCCGCTTTCGACGATCTGGCCACCATACATCACGGCTACATTGGTCGCGATTTCAGCCACGACACCAAGGTCGTGGGTGATGAACACAGCGCCCATGCCGGTTTCGGCCTGAAGTTCCCGGATCAGGTCCAGAATCTGCGCCTGAATGGTCACGTCCAACGCCGTTGTTGGCTCATCTGCGATCAGCAGCGACGGGTTGTTGATCAGCGCCATCGCGATCATCACCCGTTGCCGCATGCCACCCGAAAGCTGATGCGGATATTCATTCAAACGTTGTTCCGGAGCCGGGATACCAACGCGGCGCAGCATGGCAAGCGCGCTTGCGTCCGCCTCAGCCCGACTGCAGTTGCGATGATGCAGGACGGCCTCGGTGATCTGATCGCCGACCTTGAACGCGGGGTTGAGCGAGGTCATCGGCTCCTGAAAGATCATCGCCATCCGGTCGCCCCGCGTTTCCGCGTCAACCTGCTGGGTGCGCAGGTCATAGGTGTGGCCCTCAAACTCCAACTGCCCCGAGGGGATGTCGATCACGTCGCGCGGCAGCAACCCCATCAATGCCATTGCTGTAACCGATTTCCCGCAACCGGACTCGCCCACGATGCACAGGGTTTCGCCAGCCTGGACCGACAGGCTCAGCCCGTCAACCGCCGCCGCTGGCTGACCACGAAATGACAGGCTGAAGGCGGACAGTTTCAGGATCGAACCGTCCGATACTGGCTGAGAACTGGTGGCGCGGTCGGGCAACGATTGCAACCTTTTCATGTAACCTTTATGCGATTGGTTGCATTTTTGAAATCTGCTTGTCAACGCATGATCGTCTTTTTTCGCCCCGCCTCGCCCGATTGCGGTGGAATGCCTTTGATTTGAGCAACGCGAATACCGAACGGCCCAACGCTTTGCGCTGGCATCAGAATCCGTGATTTATGATGGTCTCAGACGAAACAAGGCGGCCAAAAGACGCCTTTTTCTAAGCCGAACAGGCCAAACTATGCGCCGTTGGGTTAGAAGTCACAGGTAACTGGCGCGGGGGAATCAGCAACCAAAGGTGAGGGCAGCTGATTCCGGGTTTGTTGGTTTGCAGGTCTTCACTTGGCGCGAAGATCGGCGTCCGCCTGGTCCAGGAACCACGCATAAGTTTCGCGAATACCATCTTCCAGGCCAACACGCGCGCGCCAGCCCATATCCGCCAGACGGGACACATCCATCAGCTTGCGCAGGGTGCCATCGGGTTTGCTGGTATCCTGCGTTATCTTGCCGTTAAATCCGGTGGTTTTCGCCACCAATGCTGCCAGTTCCGCGATCGACACATCTTCGCCGCAGCCAACATTGATATGGCTCAGCATCGGTTCCGTGTTTGCCGCGTAGACATCGTGGGGAAGGTCGAGCACGAACAAGGATGCCTCGGCCATGTCATCCACATGCAGGAATTCGCGCCGAGGTTTGCCGGTGCCCCAGATTACCACCTCGTCCAGACCGTCCCGCTGCGCCTCGTGGAACCGGCGGATCAGGGCGGGCAGAACATGGCTGTTTTCGGGGTGGAAATTATCCCCCGGCCCATAAAGGTTGGTCGGCATGACCGAGCGGTAATCGACCCCGTGCTGCCGGTTATAGCTTTCGCACAGCTTGATCCCGGCGATCTTGGCCACTGCATAGGGTTCATTGGTCGGCTCAAGAACACCGGTCAGCAGGGCATCCTCGCGCATGGGCTGCGGTACAGCGCGCGGGTAGATGCAGGAACTGCCCAGTTGCAGCAAATGTTTTACACCCGCCGCAAACGCCTGATGGATCACGTTACATTCGATCATCAGGTTGTCGTAGATGAAATCCGCCGGATAGGTGTTATTGGCGTGAATCCCACCCACCTTTGCGGCGGCCAGGATCACAACATCGGGGCGTTCAGCCTGCATGAACTCCCGCACGGCGGCCTGATCGGTCAGGTCCAGCTCGGCATGGGTGCGGGTGATCAGCTCCAGCGCTTCGCCGGCGTCTTTGCGGTCTTGCAAACGGCGCAGGATCGCGCCGCCAACCATGCCACGGTGGCCTGCTACATAGATCTTGCGCATGGGGCTCTCCTCAGCCGTTCTCCAGACTTACCGGCAACTCATAGCCATGCTCTTTCAGCAGAGCGTGGCGTTTGGCGGTTTTCAGGTCTTCGACAACCATCTCGGCACACATTTCCTGAACGGTCAGTTCCGGCTCCCAGCCCAGTTTGGTCTTGGCGTTGGTCGGATCGCCCAGCAGCGTTTCCACCTCAGCCGGACGGAAATACTGCGGATCGATGCGCATGATCACGTCGCCGGGTTTCAGGGCAGGCGCGTTGTCGCCCTCGATCGATTTGACGGTTGCAATCTCATCCACACCCTCACCGGTGAAGTCCAGCGTTACGCCCAGCTCGGCCGCCGACCATTCGATGAACTGACGAACGGAATACTGCACGCCGGTTGCGATCACGAAATCTTCGGGCGTGTCCTGTTGCAGCATCAGCCACTGCATCCGCACATAGTCTTTGGCGTGGCCCCAATCGCGCAGGCTGTCGATATTGCCCATATAGAGACACTGTTCCAGCCCCTGCGCGATGTTCGCCAGACCACGGGTGATCTTGCGGGTCACAAAGGTCTCGCCCCGGCGGGGGCTTTCGTGATTGAACAGGATGCCGTTGCAGGCATACATCCCATAGGCTTCGCGGTAGTTCACCGTGATCCAGTAGGAATAGAGCTTGGCCACCGCATAGGGTGAGCGCGGGTGGAACGGTGTCGTTTCACGCTGCGGGATTTCCTGCACCAGACCGTAAAGCTCTGAGGTCGACGCCTGATAGAACCGGGTCTTTTTTTCCAGCCCCAGAAAGCGGATCGCTTCCAGCAGGCGCAGCGTGCCGATGGCGTCGACATCGGCGGTGTATTCGGGGGATTCAAAGCTGACCGCCACATGCGATTGCGCGCCGAGGTTGTAAACCTCATCCGGCTGCACTTCCTGAATGATACGTGTCAGGTTCGACGTGTCGCTCAGATCACCGTAGTGCAGGTGCAGTTTCGGGTTCGGAACATGCGGGTCCTGATAGATATGGTCGATCCGCTGGGTGTTGAACGACGATGCCCGGCGCTTGATCCCGTGAACTTCATATCCTTTTTCAAGCAGAAATTCGGCCAGATAAGATCCGTCCTGCCCGGTAATTCCAGTAATCAAAGCCTTTTTTGTCATCTTTTCGTCCCACGGAATATTGGTGCGTCTTTGACGGCTCAAAAACAGCAAGAATGGGCGAATTGCAACCCAAGACCACCTTGAACCCGTTCCACTGACGGCAACTTCCTGCTTTTCCCCCTAAATCCGGTCTGCTTCGTCAAAGCGACGCTGTCCAGACTCGGTAGCGGCCCTGCCCTGTCACCTCGCGGATCAGGCCACGCCGGGTAAAGCGATCGATGTTGCGCTGAACGGCGGCGCGCGAGGCTTTGGTCAATTCCTCGGCCAACGGCGCCGAGACCATGGGCCAGGCCGTCAACACGTCGATCAGCAAGGGCGGCGTGCGCCCGCTGAGCCCGCTTGTGGCTTCGCGCGCGCGCTGTTCCCAGGCGCTTACACGGTCCAGATGCATCAATGCGGCCAACGCGGCCTGCCCCGAACCGCGCACCCAGGCGGAAAGCTTTTCATCCACTTCCCCGACCCCGCGCAGCGCGCCCGGGCCGGACAGGGCCAGCGGCATGAACATGGCACCGCCGCGACCCATCGTGGCCGCGTGACGGGCGGCAATGATGGCAGCTTCGGTGTCCTGACCAATTCCTGGTGACAGGGCCCGCCAGGCGTGAAAGGCTATTGCGGCCTGGGTGACAGGGTGCAGCCCTTCGGTGTTGCCCATAACCTCGGCCAGATCGGCAACCGCTTCGGGGATGTCATCGATCCCCTGCGCCATACGGTCCAGAAACGCTGTCAGCCCGGTTTCCCAGCCGCCGTCAGATGGGCCAGAACCCGCCGTCAAGCGACGCACAGCCCAACCGGCGCGGAACAGGGCCTGCACGTCATCCCCGGTCGCCCCGATCCGTAGACCTGTCCACAAAGCCAGCCGGTCCACGCTGATCCGGTCGCCGGTCCACCAGCCCAGATCAGACACATCCATCAAAGCAAGACGATGCCCCCATCCTTTTGGACCTGCGCGCAAACGCTCATCCAGCGCTCCGAAGATCGCGGCAAGATCGGCAAGCTCATAAGACAGTTCTGCCTGTGCCGCGCGCCATTCCCTTGGATCGAACAGCAGACGCCGGTCCGCCTTTGGGCCCGGCGGCAGAAACTCATCAATCGCCTCTTCATCCGAAGGCGGTAAGAACCACAGATCGTCGTCCTCGGGCGGGTCCACGTCATAAATACTGGCGGGACCGACCGCATCCGCGTCGTCTTCTGGATCAGGCAGGGCAGGTTTCGGCGTCATACCCCGTATATTTCGAGGATTTGCCGCGGTTCACAAGGCGTTTTTACAGCCCCGGCCCTCAGCCCGCGAAAGTCTTGCTCAGCAGGTCCAGCTGACCGCTCAGATCGGATTGCCCTTTGCTGCCAATCAGCATGTAGCCATATCCGTCCTGCGCCCATGTTGCCGTGGCCAAGCCGCTCAGAACCGCCTGTTTTACATCCTTGCTGGGGGCGCCTTCGCCCTGGCGGATCACACAGAAGGCAAAGGGCTGCCCCTGCTCATCAGCAAACACCACCTGAATAAGCGGCTTGCCTTTAAAGGACAGAACCTGCGCGCGTTTCAGCTCCATCCCCGGCAGCGCCTCAAGCGCCTCACGGTTCAGCGAACGGCCCAGTTCCGCCTCGGCCAGCGCAAACTGTGCGTCCAGCGCCTCGGGTGAACTGTCTAGCGAAGCAATTGTGTCGGGCACGTAAAGCGACTGGTAAATGGCCGCCTGCTGTGCCCATCCCAGTGGCTCCGGCCGGGTGAACCAGACCGTGGTCGACACAGCGACAATGGCCACCGAGGCGGCGACCGCCAGCAGGCGCAACCCGCCGCCCGCAGCGCGTACTGGTGCCGCTGGCACCGGGTCAGGCAGATCAACAACAGGTGCCTCGGCGGGCACATGCTCAAAGACCGATTGCACAACTTGCGCAAACGGGTCCAGCGCCATCAGACGCTGCTCAAGCTCGGGGTCGGCCTCGACTGCTGCTTCAATCGCGGTCGCTTCGGCCTCTTCCAGTGTGCCTTCCAGATACGCTGTCAGCGCCTCATCGGAAAACTTCATTTGCCACTCCGTCGAACGGCGTCCGCAGCATCGTGCTGCATCACGGATTTCAGTTTCTGCCGGGCGTTGGACAACCGGCTCATGATGGTTCCTATCGGCACCTCCAGCAACGCAGCGGCTTCGCGGTAGCTATAGCCTTCGACAAACACAAGCATAACTGTCTCTCGTTGCGCTTCTGGCAGGTGCATCACTTCTGTAAACACCTCAGCCGCGAAAATATTCGTTTCAGAATCCGGTCCGGGTGCAATTAATTCCACCTCGGGCGTGACAGACAGCGCCTGCGCCTTGCGAACCGAACGCGCGCGCACCTCATTCAACCAGATCGAGCGGCAAATCGTCATCAGCCAACTGTCCAGTCGATCATGCGAGGTGACCTGATGGTGGCGCTCCAACGCGCGCAGACAAGTGGATTGTAGCAGATCATCGGCCACGTCGGACGCCCCCGACAGGGCCAGCCCGAACCGCCAGACACGTTTCGAATGTGTCTGGATCGCGCCGCGCACCGCCTGTTCGGAATTCATTTCAACGTCCATCGAATAAATTGCGACCTATGTGTGTTTGTCTTTCACGGACCGGGCCCGTGGGGTCAGGACTGACATATACTTTGGAGGAAAGAAATGAAACTTCTGTTGAAGGCAGTCACAATTGCGTCGGCAATTGTTGCAACCCCAACGCTGGCGGAAACCTGGACCCTGGCCCCTGACGCATCGCATTTGGCCTATGGCACCGTAAAGAAAGACACCGTTGGCGAGGTCAATTCTTTCACCAATCTGAGCGGCCATGTCAGCCCCGACGGCAAGGCCGAGATCGAGATCGACCTGTCCTCGGTCGAGACCAATATCGACATCCGCAACGAGCGCATGATCGAACATGTGTTCCGCAATGCGGGCACCGCTGCCCTGACGGCTCAGTTCGATATGGATGAAGTCAAGGCGCTGGCCGTCGGTGAAACCGCCGTCATCGACGTCGAGGCCGCTCTGTCACTGGTGGGCACAGATGTCGAGTTTGATGCCGAGATGTTCGTGCTTCGTATTTCTGACACATCGGTGATGGTTTCAACCAACGACATGGTCTTCCTCAGCACCGAAGATGCCGGGGTGAATGCCGGAGTGGACAAGTTGATGGAGCTGGCCAGCCTGCCCGGTATTACCCGAACCGTTCCGATCACCGCCCGTCTGGTGTTCAACCTGGATGACAAAGAGGCCGCAGCAGCATCCGCTGCTCCGGTCGCGATCGCCGCATTAGAGGGTGATCTCAAAGCCGGTAAAAAAGTGTTTCGCAAATGCAAGGCTTGCCACCAGCTGAAAGAGGGTCGCAATGCCGTCGGCCCGTCACTGCACGGGATCATCGGCGCAACTGCAGGTCAGGTCGAGGGCTTTCGCTATTCAGGGCCCTTGCAAGAGTCGGGCCTTGTCTGGACCCCGGAAACTCTGACGGCGTTTCTGACCGACCCCAAGGGCACCGTACCGGGTAACAAAATGCAGTTTCCCGGCCTGAAAAAAGACGAAGATGTGGTTAACGTCATCGCCTACATCCAGGCCGAGTCTCAGGACTAAGGTCACCTATATGCGTCTCCTGTGGCGCGGCGCTTTGCCGGGGCCACAGGGCGCGGAGGGTCGGTAAATGGCTACAGAGCTGAAACACATCATCCTTGCCGCCCCAATAGAACTATTCGTTTCCAAAAGGTTAACGCTGGAACAGTTTTTTGAGAAAATTGCATCAAACTATGAGGTCCAGGCTCAGCAAAACCTGCTCTCGCTTTGTATGCCCGGACAGTAATTATCTGTTTTTTAACACACAAAGTAACAATCAAGACCATCAGTAAAGCCTAGTTATACTCGGTCCCGTCGAAGACCAATCTTGTGTTGAAACAACACTTTTCATTGCCGACCTTCTGCAAAGACGAGAACTGGTAGCCAATTTTACGCGGGCCTTTATTTATGTCGTGCAGCCATGCAGAGAGCACAATCGCAACAGTGTTGCGCCCTTCCGCACTCAGGATTTTGACTTTGAAATGAAGCAAACGCCAATCAACGAAGCGCAATTCCAATCCATCCCCGCTTCGATGAACGATGTCTCCGAAAACGACTCGATTGACCTTATGGCCCTGCTGGGAACGCTGTGGCGCGACAAATGGATCATTGGCTTGGCGACCATCGCGACCCTTTTGATTGGTGTTTACTATGCCTATGTCGCTGCGGTCCCGCTCTATCGTTCCACAGCCGTTGTCATGCTTGAAACCGAACAGGCCAGCGTGGTGGATTTGCAAAGCGTCGTAGGCGGTCTGGCCGGTGACACGGTCGAGGTCAATTCCGAACTGGAAGTGCTGAAATCCCGTGGTCTGATGGGGAAAGTCGTCGACAGGCTGAACCTGATCTCGGACCCTGAATTCAATAGTGACTTGCGGCCTGTTTCGACCATCCATCAGGCCAAATTGTTCATCAAATCCACGCTTGGAGCACAGCCCGAGCAACCTCAGCTTCCCGAGGCATTGTCGGCACAACTGACACGGGACAGCGTGATCAGCGCCTTGTTGGACAGGGTATCGGTCCAGAACATACGCCAGAGTCTGGTGTTCAACGTCACCGTAGAAACGGAACAGGCCCGCAAATCCGCCTTGATCGCAGACACGATCGTCGAACTCTATGTCCTCAACCAGATCGAAGTGAAGTTTGACGCCACCGAACAGGCCACCGAATGGCTGACCGGGCGCGTGTCCGAATTGCAGGTTGATCTGGAAACCGCCGAAGCGAAGGTGAATGAGTTCAATGCGACCACCGCTTTGATCTCACCCGAGGCGCTGCAATTGCAGGAAGTTCAGCTTAAGGAACTGCGCGAACGGCGGGTCTCGGCCGAGGCGACCCGGGTTGCGGCTCAGGCGCGGTACGACGCCCTGCAAGTGGCAGACAGCCGGGCTGCGCAAGCCGAGGCGAGCGACGATCCGCAGCTGCGACGCCTCTACGCTCAGGTCGAGAACAACGGATCGGGTGAGGCCGCCTTTGACATCGCGCTTCAACGTCTGGTCGCGCGCACCGCGCTTGAGGCACAACGGGCCACCCAACAGGCACAGACCCTGTCGCAATCCGCAGATGAATTGAGCCGGCAGATCGGTCGGCAAAGCGCCGACCTGATCACCCTTCAGCAACTCGTCCGCGAAGCCGAGGCCGTTCGGCTCCTATACGAGTATTTTCTGGCCCGCTTGAAAGAGACCTCGGCGCAGGAAGGTATCCAGAAAGCAGACAGCCGCCAATTGTCGAACGCGGTCATTCCCTCTGTGCCCGCTTCTCCGCAGAAATCACGCATTCTGGCGCTGTCGGGCATTCTGGGCCTGATGCTGGGTGCCGGTATCGTGTTGCTGATCGAAATGCGCCGCAAAGGCTATCGTTCGGCGCAAGAGTTGGAGCGCAAGACAGGCTACAGCGTTCTGGGTCAAATCCCCACATTCCCGGCCCGCAACCGCCACAAAGTTCTGCAATATCTGGCCGACAAGCCCTCATCCGCCACGGCCGAGGCGGTTCGAAATCTACGCACGTCGCTGATGCTGTCCAATGTGGACCAGCCGCCACAGGTTGTTGTGATCACCTCCTCCTTGCCGGGTGAAGGGAAAACCACCAATGCTCTGGCGTTGGCGCAGAACTTTGTCGGTATTGGCAAGAAAGTCCTTCTGGTTGAGGGCGACATCCGCCGCCTGACCCTGACCGGACAGCTTGAGGGCGCGCCCGAGCGTGGGATCGTGTCGGTTTTGTCCGGTGATATCCCAGCGCCCGCAGCGATCTTTCAGGACCCCCTTCTGGGCTGTGATATTATGGCTGGCGAAAAGACCTCGGCCAATGCCGCGGACCTGTTTGCCTCGGACCGGTTCCGCCATTTTCTGGAAGAGGTGCGCAAGCACTACGACATCATCCTGATCGACACGCCGCCGGTGCTGTTGGTATCAGACGCGCGCCTGATCGCACGCAACGCAGATGCGGTGCTGTTGACCGTCAAATGGGATGCAACATCCGAACAGGACATCGCCGAGGCCATGCGCCTGTTCCACACCGACAACCAGCGCCTGACCGGTCTGGTTCTGGGACAGATCAATGCCCGAACGGCCAAACATTACAGGTATTCCTACGGCAGTTACGCGAACAAGTACTACAATAACTGACGTCTGGTTCCGAACCGGCAAAACAAATCTGCCTCGCCTACAGAAGGTCTGGTTTGCGTTTCCCCAGCCGCACTGAACGCGTGTGCGCCGCCGACAGGTTTCAGGCGTCAATCGGCAACATGATCGATCACTGCCGTCATACGCACACGTAAGTACATACATTATTAACCAAAAGTTCACTTTTTTCTTAAATCTTTCATAACACTGGCCTGTCCGGGTCAGCGTTTGAAACCCGTCTTGGCCAGCCAAGATCGGGTTCAGGTCTGAGAGCGTTTTGTGATGTTGGACTTTTCTCAATCTGTGCATCCGCACGATTTTTCCCTGAAACCGGCTACCCCACCCAGATCCGTTTCAAAAATCTACACATGGGTTGGAAAACGTATTTTTGACATCATGCTGGCCTTGCTTTTGGTACCGATAGTCGCCCCTGCGGTTCTTTTTCTATGGTATCTGGTGCGTCGTGACGGGGGGCCGGGTTTCTTCGCCCACACCCGCGTTGGACAGAACGGCAGACTGTTCAAGTGCTGGAAAATCCGCAGCATGGTCGTGGATGCAGACACCCAGCTAAAGCACCATCTTGAAACGAACCCCAAAGCGGCGGCGGAATGGGACCGCGACCATAAACTCAGCGATGACCCCCGGATTCATCGCTTGGGTCATATCTTGCGCAAAACCAGCCTCGATGAGTTGCCGCAAATCTGGAACGTGCTGAAAGGAGACATGAGCTTTGTCGGCCCGCGCCCTGTGGTTGCAGTAGAACTGCTGAAATATGGCAGATCTGCTCCGGCATATATTGCACAGAAACCGGGAATTACGGGAGTTTGGCAGGTTTCGGGAAGAAATGGCATAAGCTACCGCGAACGGGTTGCAATGGATGTCAGCTATGTCGCCAAACAGAGTTTCCTTTTCGACATCGTCATCCTTGCCAAAACTCTGGTCGCAGTGTTCTTAAAAACAGGTCGGTAAGGCCTGGCAGACGTAAAATGCTGAAGGGCCCTCATTTCAGTTTACACTTCACAAAGATCATTCCGAACCGCCTACCGAAAGCTCGATCACTTCACCTTCTGCCGCTTCGGCATCCGCAGCATCATGTGTCACTAGAATCACAGGCAGCCTCGCGGCCTTTGCACGCTGAAATACAAGGGCGCGCATCTGCGCACGCAGAGTGATATCCAATCGGGAAAAAGGTTCATCCAACAGCAGCGCCTCGGGTTCGGACAACAACATCCGCATAAGGGCCACCCTGGCGCGTTGACCTCCCGACAAGGTGGCTGGGTCGCGATCTTCGAACCCTTCCAACTCGATCTCAGACAAGGCTGTCCGGATCTTGTCTCGGCGATCAGCAGTACGGTGCGGCAAGCCGAACCCGATATTTTGCCCAACAGACAAATGCGGGAACAATAGATGTTCTTGAAACAGAATACCCACCTTGCGGTTTTGCGGTGGCAAACCGTTCAGGATACGACCGTTCAAAGCAATCGTGCCCTCGGCCTGAAAGGTCGGTGGCAGCGTGCCCGAGATCGCTGCCAAAATCGTTGACTTCCCAACCCCTGACGGGCCCATCAGGCTGACGACGCCTCCCTGCGGTACAGTTGTGTGAACCGAAATCAGTGGCCGACCATCTGCATAGCGGATCACCAGATGATCCAGACTCAGACCCGGTTTAGTCATGTCGCAATCCGATCCTGTTTCTGAATACGATCCGTGGGATCAGCAATGCCAGCGCAAAAGGCAGCCAGGCCGCCAAGGCCAGCGCCAATGTCCAGATTCCGATGGCCCGGCGGTCGCCGCCAGAAAACAGAGCAAGCGCCTCGGTCGTCAAGGTGCTGACACGCCCGCCCGAGGTTAATAGCGTGGCGAGGTATTGGCCCACCGACACCGCCATCCCGACCGCGAGCGCCGTCAGGATCGGGGCAAGCAGCATGGGCAGGCGAATGCGGAACAAAATCTGGGTTTCGCCTATCCCCATACTGGCGCCGATACGGGCATAGCGGCTGTCCAATGCGCGGAACGGACCAGCCAGCGCGAGAAAAACATAAGGCAGGACAAATACAAGGTGGGTCAGGATCACAGGGACCAGGCCCTGCGCCGCGCCAATCTGGATCATCAGAATCTGCAATCCGGGCAGAAACGCGATCTGAGGCAGGATCAGCGGCAGATACAAGATCAGCAACCCGGTTCGGTTCATCGCCTGCCCGCGCCGTGTCTCCGCCTCAAGGCAGCTGACCACAAGGATCAGCGCAATGAAAGCGGTGGCAAAGGCGAGGCCAAGCGTCAGCCGGGTCAGGTCCAAGGCATCCGGACCGTACCTGTCCCAGGCAGTCAGGTTGAATGTCTGCGGCAGCCCCTCGGGAAAGCGCCAGCGGCCGGCGAAGGACCAAACCAACTGGCTGAGCAGCCCACCGAAAATCGCCAACCCGGCCGCACCACAGACGATCAGCGCCGCACCCCGCGACAGGTGATCGCGCAATCCTGCGCTGCGCTTGCCGCTTTCGACTGCGCGATGGACCAGAACCGCCACCAGCTTTTCTCCGCCACGCCACAGGATGATTGCGCCGGCGACCAACCCCAGTTGCACCAATGCGGCAGCGGCAGCCGGGGCGCGCAAAGCCAGATCGGGATCAGTCATCCAGCGCAGAATGAAAATCGACAGCGTCGGCGGGCGCGACGGACCCAGAACCATTGCCACGTCCACATTCGACATCGCATAGGCCAGCACCGCGTAAATCGGCAAACGGATCTGCGCATAAAGCGTCGGCATAACAGCCAGAAACCACCCTCGCACTTTTCCATATCCCAGTGCCTGAGCCACTTTCATCCGATCCGCAGCGTTGATCTGAGGCAACGCGGCCAATGCCATCAGCAAAAGAAAGGGCAGCTCTTTCACCAGCAATCCGGCCATCAGGGCCCAACCACCCGGGTCTTGAACGATCAGCACATCGGGCGGCCGATCCCAGCCCGTCAGCCAGGGTGAGGACAAGCGTGCGATCCAGCCCGAAGGGGCAATCAGAAAGGCCAGCCCCAAAGCCGCCGCTGCATGCGGCACGGACAACAAAGGGGATAACAGCCGCTCAATCCGGATGAAGATCCGCGTGCCATGCCAGCCAGCGATCAGAAACAGACAGCATAAAAGCGCGCCGAGGGTGGATAGAATCCCGGTCTTCAACGACAGCCAACCGGCTTGTACAAACCCCGGCTCAGCCCACATCTGACGCCACGGATCGACAGAAAGTGCATTATTGCCGCCAAAACGCATGCCACCGAAGGCCGGGACAATCGTGCCGAACAATCCGGCGGCGATCGGCCCCAGCAGAACGGCGATGGTCACAGCCGGCGCAAGGCCAAGCCCTACGCCGGATTTGGTTTTAATTGCCAACGCCGTAACGCTCGGCCCAGTCTTTTTCGATCTTGGTCATCCAGCTTGGATGCGGCTCAGGCAGAACCTGACCCAGCTCAGCCGGGGACAAGGTGGCGACGCCAAGCTCCAACCCATCAAAGGCGGCGCGATCTTCGGCAGGCAAAGCGTCCATGTCCAGCACCGTGCCATAGCCCAGAACATCAGGGCGCTGTGCCCGCAGTTGGGCTTCGGGGCTCAGCAGGAAATTGGCGACGACCATAGCTCCGGCCTTGGCGGAGGCATTATAGGGGATGGCTACGAAACTGGCATTGCCCAAGGTGCCGCCGTCCAGCACAAAGGTGCGAGCGCTTTCGGGCAATTGCTGGTTTTCGATGGCGGCGGTTGCCTCACCCGGCGAAAAGCTGATCGCCATGTCAACCTCACCATCATTGATCAATTGCAACTGGCGCGGTCCGGTTTGCGGATAGGCCCGACCCGAGCGCCACAGGTCTGGCGTGACATCTTTGAGCCAGCCCCACAAAGGAGCTGTGACCTCGGCATAGTTCTCTCCGGCCGGTTGCTGCAGTACCGCAGGGTCCTCGACCAGTTCGATCAGCATCTGTTTCAGGAAGGTGGTGCCCAGAAAATCGGGTGGCTGCGGAAAGGTGAAACGCCCGGGATTCGCGGCGATCCATTCGCGAAGGGCGGCTGCGGATTTCGGTGGTTCCGGCAGAACCTCACTGTCATAGATGAAGACCACCTGCGCCATGGCCCACGGGCTTTCAAACCCTTCGGTGGGGACGGTGAAATCGGTGGTGACAGTCTTGCCGTCAACATCCACAAACTGCCAGTTGGGCAAGGCTTCGGCGAAGGGGCCGAACAGCAGATTGGCCTGTTTCATCGCATTGAAATTGGCCCCGTTAATCCAGATGAGATCAATGGCGCCGCCGCTGTCCTTGCCACTGGATTTCTCGGCAATCACGCGGCTGACCGCATCTGCCGTGTCCGTCAGTTTCACATGTTCCAGCGTGACGCCGTGGTCTTCTTTGACGCGGGTTCCAACCCATTCGATGAAGTCGTTGGTCGTGGTCGATCCACCCCAGGCGTTCCAATAGACCGTCTGACCGTCTGCCTCGGACAGCACATCCTCCCAATTGGCAGGGTCGGGTTCCGCCCAGGCGGCTCCGGCCAAAACGGTAAGAGCGGCGGCAATAAAGTGTTTCATGGACGTTCCTTCATTCCAGAGGGGGCCTTAGTGTCTGAGGGGGCGAATTCCTGACGGGCCAGCAGGATGCGCGAGGCAGCAGTGATAAAACACGCCGCGCCAAACACCCAGGCCATTGGGGCAAACCAGGCGGGCAACAGGCAGATCAGGACAAAGAAGGCTATGGTCTCGGTCCCTTCTAACAGCCCGCCGGTGAAATACAGCGACTTTGAGCCGTGCTTGCGGGATTTCATCCCATGCTTTTCAGCCAAGATCGCGTAGGCCAGAAATGTTGCCCCGTTGAAGTAAAAGCTGGTCAGCAGCCATGCGCCCGCAATCGCATTTACGGCCGTATCGGCCCAGATAAAAGCCATCGGAATGACGCCGTAAAACAGGAAATCGCAGGTGATATCCAGATAGCCGCCAAAGTCCGTTTTTTGCTGCGCCCGTGCGACGGCCCCATCCAGCCCGTCGGCCAGGCGGGACAGCAAAATCAGCACAACCGCCACACCGGGGAAGCCCGCAGCAATCGACGCGGCTGCAAGCAGGCCAAAGCCCAGACCGACCAGAGTGACCGTATTGGCCGACATGCCCCGTGCCGCAAGCCTCTGGCCCAACGCGTTCAAAGGCGGGTCGATCAGAGGGCGGATATGGGTGTCAAGCATCAGCGGTTTTCGAACTGTGTCGGGTCAGGGGGACATACTGAAAGCCTGACCCATAGACAATGAATTACAAAGCCGCACGCCAACCGCTTACGCAGTTGTGATCAGGTGTTGCAAACACCTGACAGGTCTGGGCTGAGCCACATGGTTTTACGCGCAGCAGGCCGCTTTGAACGGCTCGTATATCTCGTTGAGCCGCAGACACGCCCCGAAGATCTGCCCAGGATGACCCGTGCACGTCTCAGACGATGTCAAAAATCAGATCATTGGTTCCTTGCTGAACCCTTTGACCATCCTGATTTAGGACGTCGAACCTGAAGGCAATAATCCCCCTCCGGCCCGAAGAGGTTTCGCGCTTTGACACGACATGCAGTTCGGCCCGGATCGTGTCGCCCGCAAAAACGGGCTGCTCAAACCGCCAGTTCCAGCCCAGCGACGCCAGGCCGTCTGGGCGCGCTGCGGACTGGAACTTCAACCCGTCGACCACGGACAGGACCAGCAACCCATGTGCCACGCGCGCCTTGTAACCCAGCTGTCGCGCGGCCTTATCATCCAGATGCAGGTGGTATTTGTCGCCGGTCAGCTCGGCAAAGGCCTTGATCAGGTCCGCCGATATTTCGGCAGACCCGGTTTTCATCACATCCCCGACCTGCAGGTCGTGATACCCATAAACCCCTGCCGTCAGAGGGTCGGCGCTCATACCGGAACCGGAGCGTCTTCGCGCAGCAGACCCTTGGTTTTCAGGTCGGCCCAGAATTCGGCCGGGATGTCGTGGCTGAACCAGTTCAGGTTCTGGTCCAGCTGTTCAACCGTCCGGGTTCCGGCCATGAAGGTCGGCACCGCCGGATGGGCGACGACAAATTGCAGCGCAGCGGCGGGCAGGGGCACGTTGTATTCGGCGCAAACGGCCTCAATCTTGCTGACTTTGTCCATGATGTCCGCCGGGGCCGGAGCGTAGTTGTACTTGGCGCCTTCTTTGGCCCCCGTCGCCAGAATGCCCGAGTTGAAGCCACCGCCGACAACAACCGCCGCGCCGCGTTCTTCACACAAGGGCAGGAATTTATCCAAGGCATCCTGTTCCAGCAGGGTATAGCGGCCCGCCAGCAGGAAGCAGTCAAAGTCGCGCTGTTCCAGCGCGGCATGGCAGACCTCCCATTCGTTGACGCCAACGCCGATGGCCTTGACAACGCCCTGATCGCGCAGGCTCTCCAGCGCCTTCCACGCGCCGTCCATGGCCTGTTTGAACACTTCGGGCTGTTCATCGCCGCGGGTGAACACGTCAATGTCATGGATAAAGCAGATGTCCATCCGCTCCAGCGCCATACGGTGCAGGCTGTCCTCGAACGAGCGCATGATGCCATCATAGCTATAGTCGAAATGCATGGTGAACGGGGCAGCGTTCGTCCATGGCTCAAAGTTGATGTCCTGACGGCGCGCTGGCTTCAGCACCCGGCCAACTTTGGAAGACAGGATAAAGTCGTCGCGGTTCTTCCAGCGCAGGCTGTGTCCCGTGCGCATTTCAGACAGGCCGTGACCATACATCGGGGCGGTGTCGAAATAGCGCACACCTTTGTCCCAGGCATGCTGGATCATCGCGTCCGAGGTCTGCTCATCAATCTCGCGAAAGATGTTGCCAATCGGCGCGGTGCCAAAGCCAAAGGCCGAGACGTTCAGGTCCACCCGGCCAAATTTGTTCATCGTATTCGGATTCATGCAAGCCTCCCAAATGCAAACCGGATCGCCGAAATTTGCACAGTCATTAAGTAACTGTTTGGTTATTTACCCTATTCAGTGAAACCAATCAACCCACTTGACGAGTGCTCTATGGGTCGCATATTAGTAACTAATTGGTTACATTACGGGGCGCTACAATGTTTCTGACGGAAACCCACATTCAGGTCCGCGATATGACCCGCCAGTTTGCCGAGGATGTTATCCGACCTGCGGCCGAGGAGCTGGATCGGGACTCACGCTTTCCGGCCGAGATTTACGAACAAATGGCCGAGCTTGGCCTGTTTGGCATCGGCGTCCCCGAAGAGTTGGGCGGCCCCGGCTTTGACACCATCACCTATGCGCTGGTGATGGAGGAATTGTCGCGCGGCTATGCCTCGATCGCGGATCAATGTGGGCTGCTGGAACTGGTCACCACCTTGCTGGTACGGCACGGGACGCCGGACCAGCAAAGCAGATGGCTGGGCGATCTGCTGTCTGCGAAAGTCCGGCCCGCCTATTGCATCACCGAGCCCGAGGCGGGCACCGACGTATCCGGCATTCGCACCACGGCGGTGCGAGACGGCGATGGCTGGGTGTTGAATGGCGGCAAGATCTGGATTCACAACGCGCCCGTGGCCGATGTGGGCTTTGTTCTGGCCCGCACCGACCCCGAGGCCGGGCATCGGGGCATGTCGATCTTTCTGGTCGATCTGCACGCCGATGGCGTCACCCGCGGCCCGAAAGAGATCAAGATGGGTCAGCGCGCCAGCCAGGTTGGGCCGCTCTCCTTTGATGATGTCCGCCTGCCCGCCGATGCCCTGCTGGGCACCGAAGGGCGCGGGTTCCACATGATGATGAGCGTTCTGGACAAGGGCCGCGTCGGCATCGCCGCATTGGCGGTTGGCATCGGTCAGGCGGGGCTTGAGGCCGCAACAGATTATGCCCAACAGCGCAAGCAATTCGGAAAATCCATCGCCGATTTCCAAGGGGTTCAATGGTTGCTGGCCGATATTGCCAAGGATGTCGAGGCCGCCCGTCTGCTGGTGCAATCGGCAGCGTACAAAATCGACACCGGACAGGACGCGACCAAAGCGTGTTCGATGGCCAAGTGCTTTGCCGGGGATATGGCGGTACAGCGGTCCTCGGATGCGGTGCAGGTCTTTGGCGGATCGGGCTATATTCGCGGGTTTGAGGTTGAACGCCTGTACCGGGATGCCAAAATCACGCAGATCTACGAAGGGACCAACCAGATTCAACGCATGATCATCGCCCGCGAGCTTCTGGCAAAAGGGGCCGCCGCATGAGCCGCCCCGCAGCACTTGTCACGGGTTCGTCCCGTGGGATCGGATTGGCCGCCGCCGTCGCATTGGCCCGCGAAGGGTTCGCCATCGCGGTAAACGGCCCCGTGATGGATGCGGAACTGCAAGGCGCCTTAGACATTATCCGCGACCTTGGCGTGCCCGCCGTCGCCGCCGCGTTTGATGTGTCGGACATCGACATCCACGACGCCCAGCTGGACGCCATTGAGGCTGAAATCGGCCCGCTCACCACGCTGGTCAACAATGCCGGCGTCGGCGTCTTGCAACGCGGCGATTTGCTTGAGGTGACCGAAGACAGCTATGACCGCTGCATGGCGATCAACACCAAGGCCATGTTCTTTCTGTCACAAGCCTTTGCCAAACGGTTGGTGGCACGCGACCGGGACGCTGGTTTGTTCCACAGCATTGTCAATGTGACCTCGTCAAACGCAGTCGCCGTCGCCGTGCCACGCGCGGAATATTGCGCGTCGAAAGCCGCAGCCGCGATGATCTCGAAAACCTTTGCGGTTCGGCTAGGGCAGGAAAACATCGCCGTCTATGACGTGCAACCCGGCCTGATTGCAACCGACATGACCGCCCCGGTGATCGAGATGTATGACCAGCGCGCCAAGGATGGGCTGACGCTGTTCCCACGCGTCGGCCAGCCCGAGGATATGGGCAATATCATCGCCTCTCTGGCCAGCGGCAAACTCCCCTACACAACCGGTCAGGCAATCTCCGCCGATGCCGGAATGCTCGTTCCCCGTTTCTGAGGTGCTTTCATGAAAATTCAGCTGCCTGATACCACCGGAAAACTGCATGACTACGCGCTGGTTGGCACCCCGGTTGCGCCTTCCAAACTGACACCGAATTCGGCGCGGGTCCTGTATTCCGCCGCACATGTCGTTGCTGATCCCTTCGGCGACCACGATCCCACCGGCCCAGCCCATGTGGACTGGGCCAAGACCATGGAATTCCGCCACTATCTGGCCGGAATGGGAATGGGCATTGCCGAGGCAATGGACACCGCGCAGCGTGGCATGGGGCTGGACTGGAACGGCGCACTGGAACTGATCCGGCGCACCAAGGAAGAGCTGCCCGACGCGCTGGTCGGCAACGGCTGCGGCACGGATCATCTGGACCCGGCTGACGCCAAATCGCTAGACGACGTGCGCCGCGCCTATCTGGAACAGGTCGAGGCGATCCAGAAACTGGGCGGGCGCATCATCCTGATGGCATCGCGCGCTTTGGCAAAAGTGGCGACCGGACCGGACGACTATATTGCGGTCTACAACGATGTTCTGGCCGCCTGTGATGAACCCGTCATCCTGCATTGGCTGGGGGAGATGTTTGACCCGCAGCTTGCCAGGTACTGGGGATCGGACAATTTCGAAGACGCGTTGGAAACCGTGCTGTCGATCATCGGCGCCAATGTAGACAAGGTGGACGGGATTAAGATCTCGCTTCTGGACGCCGGGAAAGAGATCATCATGCGCCGCCGCCTGCCCGAAGGCGTCCGCATGTATACGGGGGATGATTTCAACTATCCCGAACTGATCGAAGGCGATGATCAGGGGTATTCGCATGCGCTACTGGGCATTTTCGACCCCCTCGCCCCGGCCGCTGCTTATGCAGTCAGCAAGCTGAGCGAAGGGGATGCCAAGACCTTCCGCGCGACGCTGGACCCAACCGTGCCGCTGGCGCGGCATATCTTCCGCGCACCGACCCAGTACTACAAAACCGGGGTCGTGTTTCTGGCCTGGCTGAACGGATTCCAAGATCACTTCATCATGCTGAACGGCGCGCAGGCGGCGCGCTCTTTGCCGTATTTCGCGGATTGCTTCAAAATTGCGGATGAATGCGGCCTGCTGCGTGACCCGGATTTGGCGGTTCAGCGCATGGGCCACATGCTGAAACTCTACGGGGTGTAGCCCGGATGCGCGATTTCTCGCAGGATCACTCGGCGCTGGCACTGAACACCGCAACGCTGGGCCACAATCTCGATGGCTATGGTGCGGGGTGGAGCCCTGAGCAGGTCATCGATGCCTGCGCGGCACGTGGCTATGGCGGGATCACCTTTTGGCGGCGTGAACTGGACAAGCGTGCCACCCAGATCGGCCAGCGGGTGCGGGAGGCCGGCATGCAGGTGGTAGGCCTGTGCCGCACGCCGTTCCTGACGGGGCCTCTGGCGCTGCCGACCGATCGGGAAATCATGGATGATTTTCACCTGTCGATCGATCAGGCCGCCGCGCTGGAAACCGATGTGCTGACCATCGTCACCGGCGGGCCAGAGCCGGGCACAAAGGGCGTTTTGGAAAGTCAGAAAATCCTTGCGGACCGCGTTGCGCGTGCTGCGCCCTACGCTGCAGAGCGTGGGGTTAAACTGGCGCTAGAGCCGCTGAATCCGGCAACCGCCGGAAACCGCACCTGCCTGATGACTGCGGCGGATGCGTTGAATGTCTGTGATGCGGTTGGTGCAGTGAATGTCGGCGTGGCCATAGATGTCTATCACGTCTGGTGGGACACGACACTTGCCGACACCCTGGCGGCCCGTGGCAAAGGGCGCATCTACGGCTATCATCTGTGCGACTGGCTGGCCGACACCACGGACGTCCTACTGGACCGGGGGATGATGGGCGATGGCGTGGCAGATTTGCGAGCCTTGCGAGAGGCGGTGGAAAACGCGGGCTATGATGGCTTGTGTGAGGTCGAGATATTCTCGGCAGAAAACTGGTGGAAACGCGACCCAAACGAGGTTTTGGACGTTATCGTCGACCGGTTCCGCCGCTGCTGCTAGGCGCCAAGATTTTTCGTCGAAAAATCTCAGCCAGCCCAAGTGTCATATTTCAATATCGCAGACAAAAACGCCGTCCAGCCCACCGGCAGTTTTGGCAACGATCCGACCGCCAATTTCCTGATGGGTCGGGTCAACCAGATAGGCATCCCGCACAGCCGCATCGCGGAAATCGAACCAGAACATATCATTGAAATCCCGCACCAGATCAGTCTCGACCGAGACGTTCCGGCGGCTTTGAAAATCGAGAATGCCGTCGATATGCGCCTTCAACCCCTCCAGATCATTGTAAATCGCTGTCTTCTCTGCCTCGGAAACATCTGTTTCAAAGCGCACATGCACCAGATGACGTATCATAATTGTCTTCCTCTGTTGGGGAATTACCAGAAATCCGCTTTCTTACGGTTTTTGAACGCGGTCAGCCCGATCTGCAGTTCGGGCTGGGCAATGGCAACGCGACCGGCCAGCGCGTCATAGACCCGTTCACGCTCTTCGCCTTCGGCGGCATTGATCAGCATTTTCACCAGCTCGGTCGCAACAGGTCCACGATGGCGCATACGATTGGCCAGCTCGGTCGCAGCAGCCATGCCCTGACCTTTCTCAGCCACCTCATCAACCAACCCAACCGACAGGGCGTCACTGGCCGAAAACTCCTGTCCAAATACAGCCATCCGCCGCACCAATCGCGAGCCAAAGCGGCGCACGGTCCGCTGTGTACCAGACCAGCCGGGCACAATCCCCAGCGCGGGTTCGGGCTGTCCAATGCGGATGTGATCTTCTGCAATTCTGTAGTCAGCGCAGGCCGCCAGCTCCAGCCCGCCACCCAGGACATGGCCGTTCAACACGGCGATGATCGGTTGCCGCAAGCGGGTCAGAGCGTCCAATGCCTGATGACCGTCCCGCAGCCAATGCCGTCCGAAACCGTCAGCCGTATGCGCCGCCCAGGCATCAATATCACCCCCGGCGCAAAAGGCTTTGCCCGCCCCGGTCAGGATCACCACATGCGCACCCTCGGCGCGTTCGATCTGACGGCACAGGGCCATCAGCTCATCCATCATGGATTCGGTCAGGGCGTTTAGCCGTTCGGGCCGGTTCAGCGTCAGACGGGCGATACCATCGGTGATATCCAGCAGGAAATTCTCCATCACGCAGACGCCAGTTCCAGCCCCATCAACGCGGGGTCAAACAGGGACGCGTCCATCGTTTTCAGGTCATCTGACACCAATAAAGGTGTCGCCGCCTGATCCAGCACATCGCGCTGAACATCCAGACCGGGCGCGATTTCCGTGACCATCAGCCCCTGATCCGTCAGCTTGATGACGCAGCGCTCGGTCACATAGGTCACATCCTGCCCCTGTGCCTTTGCGCGCTTGCCCGAGAAAGAAATCTGGTCGACCTCATCCACGAATTTGGCCACTTTGCCCTCTTGCAGGATTTTCAGCTGACCGTTTTCGATCTCCATCTTGGCCCCGGCGTTGAAATTGCCCGAGAAGACGATCTTGCGCGCCCGCGCCGTGATGTCGACAAAGCCCCCTGCCCCTGCGGTCCGGTGCGGGATGGCCGACAGGCGCGAGACGTTGACCGAGCCATTCTTGTCCACCTCAAGAAAGGACAGCAGCGAGGCGTCAAACCCACCCGCCTGAAAATAGCAGAACTGGTGGGGCGAGGCGACGAAGGCTTCGGCATTGGCTGAGCAGCCGAACTTAAAGTCCAGCAGCGGCACACCACCCACGGCGCCCTGTTCGATCATCCAGGTGACCGAGCCATGCAGCCCTTCCTCGACAAGAATGCGGGGAACATTGGCCGAGATGCCAAAGCCGATGTTTACGGCCCACCCATCCTTAAGCTCGTGCGCGACGCGGCGCGCGATCACCTTGCCAACGTTGAATTCGGCGGTGCGGAAGCTTTCGATGGGGCGCGTCAATTCACCCGAAATGGCCGGGTCGTATTCGGTGGCCGTGGTTTGCAGTTGATCCGGGGCTTCGACAATAGCGTCCACCAGAATGCCCGGCACATGCACGTCATGGGGGCGGATACTGCCCGCCGCCGCAATGCGTTTTGCCTGCGCGATCACGACACCACCGTTGTTACGGGCGGCCAGGGCCATTTCCATCGCGCCCAGATAGGCGCCTTCGTGTTCAAAGCTCAGATTGCCTTTTTCATCCGCTGTCGTTGCACGGATGATGGCAACATTCGGGGCCATGGATTTGAAATACAGCCACTCATCGCCCTCGAACTCCATCCGTTTGACGATGGGCTCGGCCCGGGCAGAGGCGTTCATGGCGCAGCCTTCGATGTCGGGATCGACAAACGTGTCCATCCCCACCTTGGTCAGAACACCAGGGCGCTTGGCGGCGGCTTCGCGCAGCATGTCAAAGATGATGCCCGAGGGCACGTTATAGGCCCGCACTTGTTCCGCGGTGATCATCTGCCAAATCAATGGCGGCTCGGCTTTGCTGGGCCCCGAGGGGTACGAGCCCCCGATGATCCGCGTGATAAGGCCCGGCTTGGCGATATGATCCACGCCTTTGGTGCCAAACATATCCCCGGCGGCAATCGGGTGGATCGTTGTCAGATCGCGCGGTGCGCCTTCGGCCTCAAAACGTTCGCCAAGGCCCTTTAGCACCGCATCCGGACAGCACAGACCGCTTGACGAATTCACCGCGACGGTTGCCCCGTCCGGCACAAGATTTGCTGCTTCGCGCGCCGTCATCTGCTTGCTCATGCGATCCTCACCAAAGTAACTAAATGGTTATTAAGTTATGCCGCGATGGCGTTCGGAAATCAACAGGAATTAGTATGCCACGGCAATTGACCTGACATTAAGTAACTATTAGGTTACTTTCAAATTTGTTCTTTGGGAGGACCACCGTGAACATTTACTTTGAAAAAACCAATCAGCGTACATTTGGCACATTCCCCCTGACCGGCAGCGAGCTTCGCGACGCGATGAGGATCGCCGCCGAGGTCGGGTACCGGTCTTTCGATACCGCGCAAATGTATGGAAACGAAAAAGAAACCGGCGATGCGCTGGCTGAGCTGGGTTTGAACCGGGACGAGATTTGCGTCACCACCAAGGTTCACCCCGACAATTTCACCGAAGAGGCCTTTCTTCCGTCAGTTGAAGAAAGCCTGAAAAAGCTGCAACTGGACTATGTCGACGTATTGCTGCTGCACTGGCCCCCGATTGGCGGGGACATTGCGCCCTCGCTGAAACTGCTGGAACAGGCGCATGCCAAGGGCTTAGCCAAGAACATCGGTGTGTCGAATTATACCGCGCAGATGATGCGCGATGCTGTCAAAATCATCGATACACCCCTGGTGACCAATCAGGTTGAATTCCACCCGCTGCTCAATCAGGACACCCTGCTGGCCGCGGCGACCGAGACGGGTATTCCGCTGTCATCCTATTGCTCGGTCGCGCGTGGCGAGGTCTTTAAACACCCGATTTTCGAAGAGATCGGCAAAACCTATGGCAAAACAGCCGGTCAGATCGTGTTGCGATGGATTTTGCAAAAAGGCGTGTCGATCAACACCATGTCGACCAAACGCGCCAATATCGACGCGAATTTCGACGTGATGGATTTCACCCTGTCCAGCAACGACATGGACCGGATCGATGCCAAAACCCACACTGGTTTCCGGATCGTGGGCGAAGACCTGGTGCCCTGGGCACCCAAGTGGGACTGAACAAAAAAGGCGGTGCCCTGAGCAGCACCGCCTTTTTTCGGGAACACACTAAGCCGTTGAGAGCGTAATGGCTTAGTGATTTCCCCGGATCATGTCCGATGCCTTTTCCGCCATCATGATGGTCGGCGCATTGGTGTTGGACCCGATCAGGCTGGGCATGGCCGAGCTGTCGCAAATCCGCAGACCATCGATCCCATGCACCCGCATCTGCGGGTCAACCACGGCCATTTCATCCACACCCATCTTGCAAGTGCAGGACGGGTGATAAGACGTGCGACCGTATTGACGGGCATATGCCTCGTAATCGGCCTGCGTTTTCACGCTGTCATCGGGAAAGCGGATCTGCCGGACATATTGCTGCAAGCTTTTCTGACGGAAGATCTCAATACTATGCTTCACCCCCTCGACCGAGGTTTTCAGGTCATCCGGGTGGCCAAGGAAGTTGGGATCGACCAGCGGCATGTCCTCAACCCGGTTTGACCTCAGGCGTACGGTTCCACGTGCCTTGGGCCGCAACGTATAGGAATTCAGCGTGATGCCCGAGCTGCCCTTGGGCACGCTGGGCACGCCAGCCTCGGCCCCTGCCCCGGCCAGGAAGTGGAATTGCAGGTCGGGCACCGGTGCGGATGTATCGCCGTACCAAAAAGCCCCGCCCTCAACCACGTTTGACGCCACGGGGCCTGAGCCAAACAGGTAATACTGAATACCCGCCCATGCCGCCCAATGGGGCTTGTTGTATTTGTCCAGACTGTGGTGGCCGTTCAACTCGGCTACGATGTCGATGCCGAAATGATCGTTGAGGTTTTCGCCCACACCCGGCAGGTCGTGTTGGACTGTGATCCCGTGTTCCTGCAGATGCGCCGCGGGTCCGACGCCCGACAGCAGCATCAGCTTCGGCGTTCCGATGGCGCCCGAGGTCACCAGAACCTCCTGATCCGCCGTCACGGTCTCCACCTGCCCGCCCTGATCGAACGCAACGCCGGTGGCGCGGCCGTTCTCGATGACGACCCGGTGCACCTGACAGCCGGTTTTCACGGTCAGGTTCGGGCGCGACAATACCGGCCTGAGATACCCAACCGCAGCCGAGCACCGTTTGGCCTTCCATGTCGTTGTCTGATAAACGCCCGCCCCTTCCTGAACAGGACCGTTGAAATCAGGGTTGTATGGAATGCCCGCCTCTTGGCACGAGCGCACGAAGGCCCGGGTCATTTCCTGCGGTGAATCCAGATTCGAGACACCCAAAGGCCCCTCGGTGCCATGCCAGTCACCCGACAGGATGGCGTTGCGTTCGGACCGGATGAAGTATTTCTTGATGTCGTCGAAAGACCAGCCTTCGCAGCCTTCCTCATTGGCCCAGCGGTCATAGTCGACGGGATTGCCGCGCGTGAACACCTCGGCATTGATCGAACTGCCGCCCCCCAAGACGCGCCCCTGTGCATAGGGGATCTCACGGTTATTCGCATTGACCTGCGGGACAGTGTTGAACCCCCATGTGTGCGGGCCATCCGTCATCTTGGCAAAGCCGACCGGCATGTGGATCAGCGGGTGGCTGTCCTTGCCGCCCGCCTCCAGCATCAGGACCTGAACACTGCTGTCCTCGGACAGGCGATTGGCCAGAACGCACCCGGCCGAACCCCCGCCGACGATGATAAAGTCGTATCCGTTTGACGCCATTATTCCACCCAATGCGTGCGCTTGCCGATCTCAACATGGATCGACTTGATCTGCGTGTACTCCTCGACGCCGTGCATCCCTGCCTCACGCCCCCAGCCCGAGGCTTTGAACCCGCCAATCGGCAGTTCGGGGCCACCGGCCAGCGTGGTATTCACCCAGAACCGGCCCGCCTGAACGCGCCGCGAGATGGTCAGCGCCTTGTCGATATTCTTGGTCCAGACGCTGGCGGCCAGACCATATTCGGTATCGTTGGCGATCGAGATCGCCTCGTCAATCGTGTCAAACGGGATGACGACCAGAACCGGGCCGAAAATCTCTTCGCGCGCGATCACCATGTCGTTGGTCACATCGGTAAAGACAACGGGATCAATGTACTGACCGCCCGAGATTTCGGGTGTTGTACCGCCGGTCAGCAGGGTCGCGCCCTCTTCCTGACCTTTGGCGATGTAGGACAGAATGGTACGGTTCTGCGCATCGGTCGTGATCGCGCCCGCCTGTGTGCGTTCGTCCAGCGGGTCGCCCACGCGGACCTTACGCAGTTTGTCGACGACCATCTGGGCGAATGTGTCCGCGACCGAGCGTTCGACCAACAGACGCGCGCCAGAGACACAACATTGCCCGGTATTGAACGCGATGCCAAAGGCCACGCCGTCTGCGGCATCCTCCAGATCGGCATCGGCAAAGACGATCTGCGGGTTCTTGCCGCCCAGCTCCAGCCCCAGTTTCTTGAAATTGCTCTGCCCCGAAGCGGCCACGACCGACCGACCTACGCTGGTCGATCCGGTGAAGGACAGCATGTCCACATCCATATGCTCGGCCAGTTTCTGACCGATCACGCTGCCCGAACCCGTGACCACGTTGAACACGCCATCGGGCAATCCGGCCTCGGACAGGATTTCAGCCAGCATCAGGGTCGTGGCGCTGGTCACCTCGGACGGTTTCGCGACGATGGTGCACCCCGACGCAAGGATATACGGCACCCGTTCGCACAGGATCAGGAACGGGAAGTTCCACGGCGTGATCAACCCCACAACGCCGACCGGCTCACGCGTGACGATGCCCATAGCGCCGTCACCGCTGTTGTTGAAACTGTCGCCATGCAGGCCGCGCGCCAGACCTGCGGCGAATTCGAACATGCCGATGCAGCCTGAAACCTCGGCCCGTGCCTGGCTGATCGGCTTGCCGTTTTCCAGCGTTTCCCAATAGGCGATTTCATCCACACGGGCCCGGATCAGCTCGGCCGTTTTCAGCAGCACGGCCGCACGGTCGGCCCCGGACAGACCACACCAGCGCCGGCCGTCAAAGGCCGTGCGGGCCGAGGCAACGGCGGCGTTCAGGTCATCCTCGGTACAGCGCGGAATACGCGTGACCGGGACACCGTGACCGGGTGACGCGCGCTCGAACACGTCGCGATCCCCGGCGGGTACCCAGTTGCCGTCCATAAAGAACCCGAACGTGCGCGGCTCGGAGGGCGGTGTCAGAATGTGGCTTTGTTGGTCCATCAGAAGGGCTCCAGAATTGGGGCGAGAGGTTACGCCGAAGCGTCCAACCCGTCGCGGAAATCGTTCCAGCCGCCGTCCACGGACGACGGCGCGTCATGCCATTGATGCAGGATCTCACCGGTGGCGGGGTCCTTGTCGGGGATCGGCAACATCATGATCCGTTTGACTGCGGCCTGAAACATCGCGGGTGTCAGATGGGCCTCTTGGATGTTGTCCCAGTCGCGACCCCCGGCATAACCGCCGACCATCATAATGTCGCCGGAATGGCCGACCATTTCATGGCTGACACCGGCGGGCATGACGATCACGTCGCCTGCCGAAATCCGAACCTTGGTCCAGCCTTCGACCGACAGGTTGAACTCCATCCAGCCGGTTGCGCAGCCAAGGCATTCATGCGTGGTGGAATGGAAATGCGGGTATTCGTAGACCCCCGGATATTCCCAATTGTTGCCCCAGCCGTTTGCGCGAAACCGCGCCTTGACCGCTTCGACCCCGCCACCGGGAATTGCGCCCCGGTGGATCAACAGCGGAAACCGGCTGTTGGGGATCATGCCTTCGGGTTTGGATGTGTAAACTTCGACAGTCATGTGCGCTCCTCCCAATTTGGCTAGTCTGTCAAAACGATCTGAGTCTTCAGGTCCTGTGGCCGGTCAGCAAAACTGTCGAAGGCCAGTTGTATCTGCTCCAACGGATAGGATGCGCCGGTAAAGCGCCCGGTCTTGATCCGCCCATGGGTCAACAGCGTCAGCGCATCGTGCATATCCTGCCCCATGCCCGCGACGGACCCTTTGATCGAGTTTTCCTGCAGGATGGTTTGCAAGATATCGACCGGCAGCGTTTCGCCTGCACCGGTGATCCCGAACGCCGCGATATGTCCGCCCTTGCGGATGAGGCGTGTGGCTTGCTGATAGAGCGCGGGCAATCCCACGCTTTCGATCACCACATCCGCGCCGCGCCCGTCCGTGTATTGCAACACAACTTCTTCAAGCGTGGCGGGGTCGGTCACACCAATATCCGCCCCGGCCTCAAGCGCCATGTTGACGCGATCCTCGGACAGATCGGCCACGATGATCGGGGCGGCCCCAATCGTGCGCAGCAACTGAACATGCAGATTGCCGATGGGCCCTGCCCCCAACACCACGACGGACTGACCAAAGGTGATGTTTGCCTTGCGCGCGCAACGCACGACACAGGCCAGCGGCTCGGTCAACGCCAGAACCTCAGCCGAAACCGCGTCGGAGGCCGGGATCACCAGTCGGGCAGGCACCGAGATATACTCGGCGAATGCCCCGTCCATCGTGATGCCCATCTGTTGCATCTCGGGGCAGTTCAGAACCTCATTTCGGCGGCACCAATAACAAGTGCCACACCCGATATTCATATCGACCACAACCGGCGCACCGACGGTCAAGCCGCTGACGCCCTCGCCCAGTTCGGAAATCGTGCCCGTGAACTCGTGACCAGGGATCATCGGCAGGTTCTCGGCTGCGTAATGCCCGTTGAAAATGTGAATATCCGTGCCGCAAATCCCGACCCGAGTGATGCGCACCAACACCTCGTTCTGGCCGGGTACGGGGCGCGGGACATCCCGCACCTCGAACACACCCGGTTTCACCAGAACGGCGGCGCGCATGGTCTGTGTCATTTGACCACCCTCAGCTTGGTGCGGTCGATGGTCAGCGCAATCGCGGCAATCAGGATCAGGCCAAACACCATCTGCTGCTGAGTCGCGTCCACCTCGAAATACAGCATCGAGGACCGGATCACCGCCACGATCAGCGTGCCGATCAGCGTGTTGATGACACCGCCAACGCCACCGGTCAGCGGTGTACCACCAACCAGAACCGCGACGATTGCAGGCAGCAGGAACCCGTTCGCCAGTGTGGGAGAACCACCGGAGAGTTTTACCGAGAACAGCAGACCCGCAATCGCCGCCAGTCCGCCGGACAGAGCAAAAGCCATGATCTTGATGCGATTGACATTCAGGCCCGAGGCCACGGCGGCAGGCTCCCCCGCCCCCACGGCCTTGAGAGCACGGCCAAAGGTGGTCCGCGATTGCAGGAACCACGCGCCCAGAACAAGCGCGGCTGCGATGAACAACTCGCTGGGGATGCCCGCCAAAGAGCCAGTCATCCAGCCAAAGGTCGAATCCCGCAAGGTGGCATCCATGAACAACGCCCGCTGACCCGACATGTATTGCGCGGCGGAAAAGGCGATACCGCCTACAGCCAGGGTCGAGATAAAGGACGGCACGAACAAACGCGTCGTGACAAAGCCCGAGATCCCGCCCAGAACGACGCCGGCCAGAATACAGATCAAAGCTGCGCCAATGCCAAAGGTCGGCAGGGCAATCGTGGCCACAACCGTGGTCATATTGGCCACCGACTGCGCCGACAGGTCGATCCCGCCGATATAGATCGCGAAAGTCATCCCCAGCGCCATGATGAACAGGGGCACGATGTCGGCGGCCATCGAGATCAGGTTGGCGGGCCGCAGAAAGTTGGAATCCGCAGCGCCAACAACCAGCACCAGAACCAGCAAGGTGATCCAGGGCAGATGGGGTTTGATACGTTCAAAACTCATGAGATCGGCCTCAGATCATGTGGTGGACAAGGTCGTACAGCGACGGCTTGTCCCCCGGGCTGCAATCGAAACGTTTTTGGGCGACACCGTCTTTCAAAACGATGATCGTGTGGCTGAGGCCGATGGCCTCTTCCAGCGTGTCGGCCACCAGAACGATGCCGACGCCGTCATCTGACATCTCGCGCACCATGTCATAGACATCTTCCTTGGCGCCAATATCCAGACCGCGCGTCGGGTGATCCAGCAGGATGATGTCCGACCCGGCCGAACGCCACTTGGCCAGAACCACCTTTTGCTGGTTGCCGCCCGACAACCCGCCGCAATCCTTGTAGACATCGGGGGTTTTGATTGCGAGGCGATCAATCCACTGGTTGGCCAGAGATTTCTCCTCACCAATGCGCAGCACGCCCGAATTCGCGTAATTGCCCATCTGACTGAGGGTCATGTTCTCATACACATTCATGCCCGCCACGATGCCTTCGACCTTACGTTCGCGGGGGATATAGCCGACGCCCTTGGCGACCCCGGCCTGCGCGTTGAACCTGGTGATCGTTTCCCCCTTGAGGGCGACCATTCCCGAAGACGGGGTTTCCAGACCAAAGATCGTGCGCAGGATCGCCTCACGCCCCGATCCTTCGGTCCCGACCAGGCACAGGACCTCTCCGGGGCGCAGGTCGAACGAGATGTTCGAATACTTGCCCGCAACCGACACGTCGTCGAAGGCAACCAGCGGCTTCGCCTCGGCCTGATAGGGCTTCTGCTTTTGCTCGCGGTAGTATTCCTTGTCGACGTCGCGGCCGACCATCTTGTGCTGGATCGCATCCACATCGGCGTCGTCATGGGCAACAACGTCCACGACCTCACCATCTTTCATCACGTAGATACGGTCTGACAGGTCCAGAACCTCATCCATACGGTGGCTGACAAAGATGAACGATGCGCGTTTGGTCAATTCACGGACAAGGCTGAACAGCAGTTCCACCTCTTCCTTGGCCAGCACGCTGGTCGGTTCATCCAGCAGGATGACCAGATCGCCATCGATCCGTTCCTCCAGCGTCAGAACCTTGGCCAGCTCAACCAGCTGTCGCTGTGCGAATGACAGTTTCGACGTCGTGGTGCCCGGATCGATGTCCAGCTTGACCTTGGCGAGTTGCTTGCGCGCGGCCTCGGCCATGGCCTTCCAGTTGATCACGCCGTAGCTGACGAATTGCTGCTCGAACCCCAGAAAGATGTTCTCCATCACGGTCAGGTTGGTGATCAGGGATTGTTCCTGAAACACCATGCCGATGCCGTGATCCATCGCCTGACGCGGGTTCTGGAACCGGACTTTGGTGCCATCGATGGTGATGTCGCCGCCATCAGGCTGGTAGGCGCCATAGATGACCTTCATCAGCGTGGACTTGCCCGCGCCGTTTTCACCGACGAGGCCCACGATCTCACCGCGTCCGATCTTGAAATCCACGGATTTCAGAGCGTGGACGCCGGGGAATTTCTTGTCGACATTGATCAGTTCGTACATCTGCCCGCCCCTATTTCACGAAGGTTACGGATTTACGGTCGGTCGACAGAACCACCGCGGCGATGACCAATATGCCCAGAACACCGTCCTGCACATAGCCGGGCAATCCGATCACAACCATGCCGTTGTTAATGACATTGACGATCAGCACCCCGATCAGCGTGTTCCACACACCGCCGATCCCACCCCACAGCGCGGTGCCGCCGACCACAACAGATGTGATCGACACAAACATAAAGTTCGAACCGGTCGCGGTTTCCGCAATCCCGATCCGGCCCACCGCCAGCAACGCGCCAACGGCATAGAAAACACCGGCCAACGCGAACCCCATAACGCGCACGCGGTTGACGTTCAGGCCCGAGGCATGGGCCAGTTCTTCGCCCCCGCCTACGGCGTAGAAATTGCGACCCAGCGTGGTGCGCGACTGGATGAACCATGCGATCAGCAGGAACAACAGCGCGACATAGCACATGATGGGAAATCCGAACCAACGCTCGGTCAGCAGGGATCGGAACAGGTCATCCTCGACCCGTATCCTGTCACCGCCGGTCAGCAGCAGTGCAAAGCCGGTGCCGACAAAGCCCATCGCCAGCGACGCCATGAAAGACGGGATTTTCAGCAGGACATGCACCAGCCCGTTCACAAACCCGATGGCCGCCCCCACCAACAGCGCCAGCGGGATCGCCAGCCACGCCCAAGAGGCCAGCGTGCCGCCCAAGGCGATAAAGGCAAAGGCAAAGACCACGGCACAGACCGAAACCGTGCCCTCCATCGACAGGTCAATCGAGCCCATGATGATGATAAAGGTCACGCCGATGGCGACCATCAGCGCCGGCGCGGACGAAATCCCGATCCGCGCAAAGTTGCGCAGCGAAAAGAAACGGGGCTCCATCGCCGTAAAGAACAGGACCAGAACCAAAAGGACGATCAGGGGCGCCCATTTGATCAGAACATCCCGTGTCAGCACATTGCTCACGTGCTTCCTCCCACTGAGTGATTTGGTGGGGTCGCGTGTACCGCAGACCCGAGTGAGCGGGCCAGCCCAAAGACCGGCCCGCAATCACATTACTTGTACTGAATCTGACCGTTCGACGTAGACCAGAAATCTTTCCAGTCATAGGTCGGAACGCTGTCCAAAAACTCGGCCTTGAACGCCAGCGCGTCTTCGGGTCTGACCATGATGGTCGGGCCATAGAACTCGCGATGTTCGTTCGGCTCGTCCGAAGGCTTGAAGTGGCCGGTGGCCGCGTAATAGGCCAGCGCCGCCGTGATGCCGCCGCCCCAATGCGGGTTGGTGAATACGGTAGCCAGAATCTTGCCCTCGCCGACCAGTTCAACCGCCTGCGGGTTGCCGTCATAGGATACGATGGGCATGTCCTCGATCCCTTCGGCGCGCAGCGCCTCAAGCACACCATAAGCGATGGTGTCGTTGGCACAGTGGACGCCTTTGATCTCATCACCGTAACGGGTGAGGAAGGCGCTCATGACCTGGTTGGCCTTCTGCGTATCCCAATCCGCTGGTTCTGCGGCCAGCAGCTCGACATCGGGATAATCCAGCAGCGCGGTCTTCAGACCGGCCAGACGCTCAATCGCAGGGTTGTTCGAGGCGATACCGCCCAGATGGACAACGCCGCCGGTTCCGCCCATCGCATCCAGCAGAATGCGCGCGGTTTGCTCGGCCGGGCCTTCGTCGGACCAGCTCATGTGGCTGACATAGTTGTCGCCGAAATCCCACGGATGCAGGTCATCGGTCTTGTTCCAAAGGGTCGAGACATAGGCCCCGGCCTCAACACAGCTTTCCACCACCGGGCGGGCGTTGGGCGCGTCGTTGGTATCGATCGCCAGCGCCAGTTCACCATTGGTTTTCGACAGCAGCGCCTTGACGTCGGCCAGCGACTTCTCGGATGAACCTTCATTGATCAGGTGGGTCAGGAAATCCTTGGGCTTGCCCAGGCTTTCCACAAACGCCTCACCGCCCGAGACGATTTCGTTCCAATACGGGTTGGTCCGGTTACGATAGGACCACGCAACGGTCGGGTCCGTGATCGCCGCGCGCGCCATGCCGCCCAGCATGGACGAAATCGCCGCGCCGCCGACGCCATAGGCCGAGGCCAGCAGCAGGTTCCGACGGGTTATCGTCTCCTGTTCGATGTATTTCTTGATGAATGACATGACGTCCTCCCTTTTCCATCAGCATATGGGATCAAAGGCATCCGCATATCTGCCCCTCCCCGGCGACGATCCCGCACAGCGGTATTGTCCGCCCTTAATGCACTAACTAGTTACTTCTTTACGAAACGCTGTGTCAAGCGTTAAGACTGTAAAAGACAACGGTCTGAAATGATCTGCGGACAGGCAGTTGAAGAACACCTGCCTTCTGTGCGACATGCATTTACTACATGTGCTGTGGCAGGACAGCTGCATGGCAAGGGAGGCGGCTTTGGACGAAAAGACGACAATCAAAAAGAAAAGAGACGCCGAAGCGACCAAGGCGCGAATTCTGCGGGCCGCCAAGAAAGAATTTGCCAAACACGGGCTGGGCGGCGCGCGGGTGGATGAAATCGCCGAACGCGCCAATGCCAACAAACGGATGCTGTACCATTATTTCGGCAGCAAAGAGGGGCTGTTCCGCACCGTGCTTGAGGCCGCTTATCTGGACATTCGTAGCGCCGAACGCAAGCTGAACCTCGAATCCCTGTCACCCTCGGACGCGTTGGAATCGCTGGTGCGGTTCACCTGGGATTATTACCTCAAGAACCCCGAATTCATCACGCTGGTGAACAGTGAAAACCTGCACCGCGCCCGCCACATCAAAGCGCTGGACAGCCTGCCCGAAACCACCCGCGGGCTGGTCGAGATGGTCGAAGGCATTCTGAAACGCGGCGAGGCCAGTGGTGAGTTTCGGTCCGGCATCGATGCCACGCAGCTCAACATCACCATCGCTGCCATCGGGTATTACTACCTGACGAACCGCTTCACCGGCTCCTACCTGTTTCAGCGCGATATGATGGATAAACAGGCCCTGAACGAACGGCTGGACTTCAACGTCGAAAGCATCATGCGGATCGTGCGCAAAGACTAAAACCCGCAGGCAAAACGGCTGTGCATTGTTGATCCGGCATGCTGCCGACCGTTCGGCGGTTGCATTCGCCCGCGACTTGCAAACCAGTGGCCGCATCAGGTAGTGCTGGTTTCAGCCCGGTCTATCTACCTTAAACCAATAGCTAAATTGAACCTCTGTGATTCAATTCCGGCCACAATTAATAGACTTGCAAATAAGCCGTATACTCAACCTTTCAGGAGGGCAAAATATGAAGAGAGTTTTCAAAACTATTGGTCTTGGCGCGGTCGCATTGGTGTCTTTGGCCGCCTCAGCCAGCGCTGAAGAGTGGCGTTTCAACAACTTCCTGCCGGAAACCCGGCCTGAAACCGCAGAACTGGAGCAATTCGTTGCGGATGTGAATGGGGCTCTGGGCGGTGAGACCGAGCTGAAACTGTACAGCGGCGGCTCACTGGGCCTGCCGAACACAGACACGCTGCGGTTCCTGCCGAAAGGTGCGGTGGAAATGAGCCTGATCTGGGCGAATTACCTTGGACGTGACGCACCCGCGCTCAGCTCGGTCGTGGTTCAGGGTACTATCGGATCCATTGAAGAGTTCGAAAAGGCGATCCCGACCGTTCGCGAGATCTATCAGGAAGAATTCACCGACTGGGGCGTGACCTCGGTAGGATATGTGCCCATACCGATGCTGTCAGTGTCGGTCTTCTGCCGGGATGAGCCGGTGAACACCATCGAGGCGTTGAAATCCAAGAAACTGCGCGTCTGGGCCCGCGATCAGGTCGAAACCTTCACCCGTCTTGGCGTGGCCGCCCAGATCATTCCGCAGGAAGAGATGTATGTGGCCCTGAAAACCGGCGTGGTCGACTGCGCGCTGTATCCTGCGCTCTATGCCGATACGGTTTCCCTGCAGGAGGTCGCCAAATATGCCTCGTTCCTGTATCCGATGGCATCTGGGCCGTATGTGATCGGCGTGGCCAGTGACAAATGGGACGCCACCGACGACGCCACGAAAGAGGCGATTGCAACGGCAGCAGATGCCCTGTGGGAGCGTACCAACCAATACGAGGACGATTACGAGCGCGAGCTTGCAGCCCGTGACAAGCTGGTCGAACAGGGCGTGACCTGGGGCGCGGATTTCTCGCAAGAGGACCGGGATCTGTTCGTATCCAACGTCACTGAAATCTGGGCCGAACTGGCAGAAGAGGCCGGCGGCAATGCACCTGAATATCGTCAACGTGTGCTGACAGCCTTGGGTCGCTGATCGCCAGATGGCTTTGAAAGTGAAAGAACTGATTGCGTGGGGGCTGGACCGTCTGGCCCTTGCGTGCGCCGCTGCGTCGGCTTTGGGCATGATCGCCATTGTCGGCATCATCGTCACCAGCGTGTTGATGCGCAAATTCGCCAATACCCCGCTTCATATCACCGAAGAAGTTGTCGGGCTGTTGCTCAGCGTCTCGCTGTTTCTGGGCCTGCCGATGGTAACCTTGCAGGCCAAACATGTGCGCGTCTCGCTCTTGGCCGATATGCTGAGAGGCACTGCGCAAACCCTGCTGCAAATCGCGGCCCTGCTGGTCGGTATCGCATTTTTCCTGTGGCTGATCATTGAGACGATCCCCTGGTTCGAGTTCGCCTTCAAACGCAACCTCAAAACCGAAACGACACGGATTCTGCTCTATCCGTGGATGGCGCTGATGCCGCTTTCGCTCACCCTGACCCTGTCCATCTTTGTGGCGCGTCTGGTCGGCATACTGGACCGCGTTGACGATGCCAAAGCTGACATAGAATGAACCATGACTAAAAAGGCGCGTTGATGTCGTTCTGGCTTACTTTGACAGGTGCTTTGGTGGTCACTGCCGGAACCGGAGTGGCGCTGGGGGCTGCACTGGGCCTGACCGGGCTTTTGATCCTGTACTTCTTCTCGAACGGGGCCACGTCGCTGGCGGTGGACGCGATCTGGAGCGTCTTCAACTCGTTCACCCTCAGCGCGGTGCCGATGTTCATCCTGCTGGGTGAGATTCTGCTGCGCAGCGGGATCAGCGAAAAGGCATATACCGCGTTCTCGCCGCTGTTTCGGCGTATCCCCGGCGGGCTACTGCACACCAATATCGCGGTCTGCACCCTGTTTGGGGCGGTCAGCGGCTCCAGCCTGTCGACGGCGGCGGCGGTGGGTTCGGTCGCGTATCCCGAGATGTCGAAACGCGGCTATGACAAGGACACCATCGTTGGCAGTCTGGCAGGTGGCGGCACGCTGGGCCTGCTGATCCCGCCCAGCCTGTCCTTTCTGATCTACGGCGCGCTCACGGAAACCTCGATCGGGCGCCTGTTCGCGGCAGGCATTATCCCCGGCATTCTGGTCGGCCTGATGTTCATGGCCTATCTGCTGGTCAAAAGCACCCGCAACCCCGCCATCGCACCCCGGGACGAGACCGCCGCCTCCCTGTGGGAGATACTGGCCGGTTTCCGGCATATATGGCCCCTGCTTGCATTGATCATCGCCGTGATCGGCAGCATCGTCGGCGGATTGGCCACCCCGACCGAGGCCGCCGGGGTCGGCGTGGTTCTGGCGGCGATCATCTCATCACTGTGGGGCGACCTGACGTGGAAGAAACTGGTCGAGGCGGTCTATCACTCGGTCCTGCTGTTTGCCTCGGTCGGGTTTCTGGTGCTGGGGGCGACCATTCTGGCCAAATCGACCAGCATTCTGGGCGTGCCGCAGCAAATCCTTGAGGTCGTGGCCGACAGCGGCATGGGCACCTACAGCGTGTTGCTGATCGTTGTCCTGATCTATCTGGTTCTGGGCTGTTTCTTTGACGGGCTGTCCCTGATGATCATGACCCTGCCGGTCGTGTTCCCCTTGTTGACCGGGCTGGGGTTCGATCCGATCTGGATCGGGGTCATCATCACCATCGTCATCGAAATCGGGCAGGTCACCCCTCCGGTCGGGCTGAACCTGTCGGTGCTGACCGCGCTGACCAATAACGAGGTCAGCCTTGGGCGCGTCGCAATCGCAACCGTGCCCTATTGGCTGATCCATCTGTTCGCAATCCTAATCCTGACGCTGTTTCCCGCACTCGCGCTGTTTCTGCCAAATCTGTTGTTCTGACCCCAGCGCAAATGCCCGAACCTACTTCAGCTTCGCAACGCCCAGCCCGACATTGAACTTTTCGCACCAGATCCAGATCTCATTCATCTTTGAGACATCGACGCCTGCGGGAACCTGAAAGGACTGCGCGCCCGAGTTGCTTTTCAACAGCCCCATCAGGGTCGAGCTGTCATAGCCGTTACGGCCTAGCGCAACTTTGGGGTCCGGGGCACCATCAAACCAGAAATCACCCTGCAACTCGACAAAAGACTTGCCGCCTTTGGTCACCAGTTTCGCCTGACCCTTTGTGACGTGGCCATTCACACCCTTGAACTTGCCCGCACGCCCGTCTGCCGCCAGTGCCGGTGCTGCGATTGCCATCCCCAGAAATGAGGCGCCTGATATCAATAGTGCTCTGCGATTTACCATTTTCCAAACCTTGTGTTGGTTGCAATTGTGGCAAGCCTAACCGCAAAAAATGGGGATGGAATACGCCTGACGGCCACGTGAACCAATGCGATTACATTGTGTTATCTGCGCGGACGCACCGGGGGACGGGCAGGAATTTCTTTCCGCGTGATCAATGATCTGTCAAAAAGTCGCGTGCTAACCTTGTGTTGATTGGCCATCCTCGGTGCGATGAGACATCATGCTGCGAATAACCGAACTGTCCGGCCAATGCGCTTTTTGAAACACGGAGAAGACGTGACAGTTAAACGAGTATCATTGCCCCGGGCATGGATGGTTGGCCTGATGGTCCTGATGTCCCATCCCGCAGCCGCGCAGCCGGACATCCTTGTGCTGGGCGACAGTCAGATTTCGTTCGGTGCGGGCAAGGAATACCTGCGGTTTTTCGATGATCTGGCCGAAAACTGCGACATGACCCCCCAGCGCAAAAAAGCACTGGACAAGCTGGGCGCGCGCAAAGCCGCGGCCATCGGGGTCAGATCGACCTCTTTGCAATCCTGGACATCCACCAGCGGCGCAACCAAGGGCGCGATTTGTGATGTGGACAAGAAATACGGGGTCAATGCCGGGGCCTATGGTATCGATGGCAACCCTGATCGGGTCTTCATCCAGATCGGCAAAGGCGCATCCTATCAGTTCTGCAAACCGAAAGAGACCGCCTTTGAGGCGATGTTTGCAGATGGCTATTACAAACCAGACCTGCTGATCCTGACTTTTCTTGGCAACTCGGCAGATCGGTGGGCCAACTCTCGGGACGCGGCCGAAGAAGATGCGCGCAAGACGGCAGCCCAAATCCCAAAGGATGTGCCGTGTGTCTTCATCTCAAGCGCGCCGGTCTATCTGAAAGCCACGAATGACAAACGGATGAAAGCCCAGACCGAAATCGCCCGCGCCTTTGAGCGGGTGGGCGACAAATGCCACGTGGTCGAAGGATTTAACGCTGAAACGCGGGCTGCAATCGAAGGCAAGCCCAAGTTCTTTCGGCGCAATGATGCGGGGCGCGTAAAGGACCCGCATCACCCAAGCCCGGCAGCCATCCGGAGCTTTCTCAAGATCAATGCACCCGCGCTGTGTGATGCAGTGTTTTCGGCATTGGAATAGACGCATAGGCAGGGGGAAACAATGCGACTACTCAGACAGGTTTTCGGCATCGTGTGCGCACTCGGGGTTTGGGGGGTGGCCGCCCAGGCGAACGAATTTGAATCGCCGGAAATCCTGATTGTCGGCGACAGTCAGATCTCCTTTGGCTCTGGCCCCGCTTTTCTGGAGTTTTTCAGCGATATCAAACAGCATTGCCATCCGAATGCGCAGCAAAAGGAAAACCTCAAGCGTCTTGGAAAAATGCGCGTCGGTGTCATAGGTGTGCGTTCCAGTTCGATCGATTCCTGGACAGCACGTTCGGGCAAATCAAAAGACACGATCTGCAAAGTGGACCCGAAATGGAGAGTGAATGCAGGGACCTATGGGTTCGTGAACCAAACCGACAAGAAATTCGTGCAGATTGGGCAGGGGAAAGAATATCAGTTCTGTACTCCCAATGCCTCTCCCCTCGAAGCGATGCTGCGTGAGGACTATTACGAACCCAAGCTGATCCTCATGTCATTTCTGGGCAATTCGGCAAAACGATGGGCCAATAACCCAAGTGCTGCGACTAGGGACGTCGAAAAGCTGATGGCCCAGTTGCCACCCGATCTGCCCTGCATCTTCATGACCACGGCCCCGGCCTATAAGAAAAAGATCGTTGAACTGCGCCTGCGCGCGCAAAAGAACCTGATGGATGCGTTCAAAACGACCGGGCTGCGCTGCAGCTTTGTTCCCGGCGCGACCCCCGAAACGGTGGCTGCCAATCAAGGGAACAGAGACTATTTCCGCCTGAACAAAAAAGGCCTGGTCAAAGACCCGTACCACCCAAACGAAGCCGCGGCCAAGAACTTCTTTGCGCTTGAGATGAAACAGATCTGCACAGCGATTTTCGATCAGATCGCGCCATCGAAAGAGCAAAGCTAAGGTCCTTAACCTCGCATATAAGGAAGCCGCGCCAGAACATCCAAACCCTGCTGTTTCCAGAAATGCAGCAGGTCGATGAAAATCCAGTTCTCGGTCAGTTTGTCGCCCGAGCGCCGATACATGTCGATCACCCGCATGTCGCCGGGTTTGCCCGTCGCCGGCATCCCCATGAACCCGCCTGACGGCGTCAATGTCAGGTTCGGCCAACCGAAAAATCCGCCGAAATTACCCTCGGCAATCCGTGCGACATGGCCATTGAAAATGCGATCCGTGAACCCTTCGCGGAAGGGACCCGCATGTTGTTGGGCATAGCGCTCGATCGTGTAGGTCGCGCCGATCCCCGTCGGGCCCCACCAGATCATGTCGTCATTCCAACTGCGCGGCAGTTCGGTCAGCAGGCCCTGCTCTTCCCTGCCCTTCCAGTCGCGAATGTCGTTGATCATGAACTCGATGGCGTCCAGCGTCTTTTGACCCTCGGCCGGGTCTTGTTCGTCGAACATCACCCCGTCATGCGTCATCGGTCCGGGCTGTACCAACTGCGCGCCGGTCTGGGGCGGAAACGGGTTCAGCCCCGCCTGCATCATCAGGTGCGGGATGTCGAAGAACATCGCTGTGTCAGTGATTTTGTCGCCCTCGACCCGAATGAACTCGGCATAGCGCAGCATGACAATCTTGTTGGTGGGCGGAATATCCAGCCATGGGTGGTCGAACAGCCCCATCAGATGACCCATCGAAGCCACCCATATGCCGCCATCTTCCAGTCCGTTTTCACCGGCCATAAACAGGTCCAGCCGCCGTTGCAGACGTGTCACCGAGGTCTGCAGTGGAACCCAGAACGTATTGGCCACCTCGACCGGGTCGTGAATTTCATTGAACGGATGGTAGCCGCGCCAGATGGCATCGGGGGCACAGTATTTCCAGGCCGCCGCAACAGGGTTTTCATCGATCGCAGCATAATAGTCGCGCACAAGCGCTTTGGCAGATTGCAGAGTGGTCATATATCCGGTTCTTTGTTTTGAGTAAGCTTTACAGTCTCAGTCCGGCCTCAGCCGGGCTTTGGCGATCTGCATCATGAGATCAAATTCGTTAAACAGCTGCCATTCCTGCTCCACGCGCCCTGCCTTGATCCGCCATTGGGTAATACCCCAAATCTGACAGCGCGCGCCGGTGGGCGATTTATACATATCCGTCTGGCCGGTATGAGTTGCCTCGGCGCTCCAGCGGGTGGAAACAAGCCAACCCTCAAGGTCCGAGCCCATCCAGTAGACTTCGTCGACCTGCAGGGCCAAATCCGGAAAGGCCGCCCTCAGCCCCGAGGCATAAGCCGCATAGGCCGATCGTCCGGCAAAGACGCGCCCGGTGGTGCCCTCAAACGGCATATCTTCGGCATAGTCCGTCTGCAATGCCGCCATATCGCCGTTCCAGATGTTGTCATGCACCCGTCGCGCAAAAGCGTCCGGGTCAAAGCCGTCAACCGGTTCGGATACCGACAAGGGCTGCTGTGGGGCCGTTGCCCGGCGCAGCTCGTCCCAGGTGGCCTGGCTGCGTGGCCATCCAGCAGGGGGATCGGCGACAAGGCGCTCTGCCTCGGCCCACAGGTCCAAGCCCAGCTGCATCAACATCGCCGAGGTGTTGTAGAGGACATGCTCAAGGAAAATGTCATTCTCCAACGCCACGCAATTGGCGATGACCATCACATTTATCTTACGCCCCGTGGCATCCCCATAGCGGCTTGGGTGCTTATTGGTGCCCGTGATCCGCGTCAGATGAGAGGTATGAAACCCGATCTCATCATCCCCGGCCCAGATGACCTCTTCGGCGTCCAGCACGATATCGGGAAACGCGCCGGTCGTATGATGTGTGTCCGCGATGATTTTCTGATTTCCGATTTGCAGACCGTAATCGTCATAGACCAACGAGGTTGGGGCATAGCAATCACCGATATAGTCGACGCCCTGCTTGTCGGTTTCCCAGATGCGATGGGTAATCCGCACGATGTAGTCGATGATGTTTCGATACTCCGGGTCAAAGCCTCTCAGGCTCTGACCCATGCCGAAATAATCAGGGATACGGACGGTTCGTTTCTGCGTATAGGCCCCCAGCGAAATATCATAGCTTTGCGGCATATGATGCCGGGCCAGGGGTTGCGCAGGTCCGTATGTTCGCGACATGTCCCCTCCTCTATCAGCCTTTCACGGCCCCTGCGGTCAGGCCGCTGACGATCTGACGCTGGAAGAACAGAACCAGGAAGAACAGCGGAACCAGAGCACTTACAGCTGCTGCGACGGCGAACATGACGTCTCCGGTTTCGCGCACGGTTCCCAAGAAGCTGGCAATTTTCGGCACCATCGTCTGGTTTTCCGAATTCAGCAGAACAGCCCCGATGGCAAAGTCGTTATAGGCCAGCAGGAAACTGAACAGACCCGTCGTGATCACGCCCGGCCACATGACCGGAATGATCACATAGCGGAAGGCTTGGAAGCGCGTGCAACCATCGACCATGGCGCTTTCGTCCATGTCCTTGGGAATGTTCAAAAAGAACGAATGCAGCATCCACAGGGTAAAGGGCTGGTTGATCGCCACGAGCACGATGATTGTCGTGCTGAGCCGCCCCCAGATATTCCATTCAAAGAATGGCAGCAGGTAACCCGCAACCAAAGTCATGTGCGGCATGGCCCGGAATACAAGGGCAATCATAAGCAACCAGAACGCGTACCGATAGCCGGACCGGGCCAACGCATAGCCGCCCAGCGTTCCGAGAGTCAGAGAAATCACAACCGTGAAGAACACAACAATTGCTGTGTTCAGACTGTTGCGCCAGAACTCTTGTTCAACCCAGGCCCCTTGATAACCCGCCCCAGTAAAGGCACTGCCGGTTTCGGCTTTGGTCATCACACCATAGATCGCGTTCGTCCAGTCTGTCTTGGAAAAGAAGTCAGGCTGAACTTTGAACGACCCCCAGAGTGTCCAGAGGAACGGGCCAGCGGCGATGAAAATCCACAGGACCACAAAGCTTGTCGTGAACCAGATCAAGCCTTTTGAACGTCTGTCGGCGACGGATGATGACATGATCAGACCCTTTTCCGGTTAAAGTCGCGCCAGGTGCGGATCAGCACGGGTGTCAGCAGGATGGCCACCCCAATAATCGTCATGATCGAAGAGGCCCCTGCCGAACCGAATTGCGGAATGTCGCCGCCACGCAGGTCATTGTAGATGATATACGACAGAGAGGTTGCTTTGGCCGAAGCCTGAAACGCAAGGATGGGTTCCAGCATCCGGAAGTTATCCATCAACTGCATCAAGGTGATGAACACGACCAAAGGCATCATATAAGGTACGACCACAAACCGAATGGACTGCCAGCGTGTGGCACCATCGATCTTGGCAGCCTCAAGCGTTTCCTTCGGAACGGTCTGCAGCCCCGCATAAAAAACGATGAAGCTGAACGGGGTCGAGCTCCAGATGCCATAGACAATCAGCATGATCCACGTCAGCGGCGTTGACGCCTTGAGCGACAGGTTCGGGTCATTGAACACCCACTGCAGGGTCGCGCCGATGATACCGTCCGCATCCACCATCCAGAATATGATCAGCGCCCCAACCAGCGGCGTTACGATCATAGGCAGCAGGGACACGAAAATCGTCGGACCCTTCAACAAGGTCGGCACCCGGTTCACGGCCAGCGCAACGCCCAGCCCAAAAACAACGACCAGCGGCGTCACAACAAATGTGTAGGTCAGGGTAAAGATCAACGCTTTGTAGAAGGGCAGGTTCAGCAGTTCCGAAAAAAACTCGCCCATTGTGGCGCTTTCAGACCAGGCGACACCGACCTGTTCAAACGCAAGGTGCTTGCGGTTTGTATATGTCCCCAGCCCGTTGAACCGACCCAACGGGGCCTCTTCCCGCAAAGCGGCTGTCGCCTCGGTATCGACCTGCAAGACCGTGTCGCAATTGAAAGGGGTACAGTTTTCAACCTCGACCATGACCTGTTCGTGCTCGACAAACAGGGACTGGATCGCAACCGACACGGTAGGCAGCGCAATAAACAGGATCATTGCGGCCAACGATGGCAGGATAAACCAGAAAAACGTACGATGTTTCATTGCCAGACACCTCTGTCAACGTCGCGACGGGGAAGACCCGGGGCAGGCATATCCGCCCCGGTTCAAGTGCTTAGAGGTAACCGGCCTCTTTGGCAGCAGCGATATAGGCCGCTTCGATGTCCGCCAGTGTCTGCTCGGCGCTTTCATTGCCTTGCAGGAAGTCGGGCAGCTCTTCGAAGAAGGCCTGATGCAGCAGGCCCATATAGGGCAGCATCGGATAGGGTTTGGCTCCGCCGGATGCGGTTTCAGCCACACCAACAGCCGCTGGGCCCGGCTTGTACGAGTCCATCAGCCAGACTGCCGCGTCGTTATTGGCCTCGACCATCTTGGGCGAAATACCGTTCATCATGGCGATAAAGGTCGCCTCGGCATCCTCATCCGAGATGTTTTTCGAGATCGTGAACCCATCCCACCACAGCGTGGAGGACGGAGTATCCCCTCCGGCAACTGAGGGCGCAGCAGCAAGTACAGTGTTTTCTGCAACACCACCTTCCGCGCCTTCACCAGACAGCAACTCGCCACTGCTGGAGCCCCAGAGCTGCGCCATCGCCAGATCGCCTGATTTCCAGATCGGAACGACGGTTGCGGTGTTGTAGGTCAGGAAATCCGGGTTCGACAAAGACACCAGATCTTTCATCATATTCAGCGTGGCTACACCGGTTTCGTTGTTGATCGCCGGCTCGGCCGTTCCGGGTTTAAAGAATTCGCCCCCGTGGCCCAGATACATGTTCACGAACTCTTCGCCCAGGTTCCAGTCAGACATGCTGAGGAAGGCGAAGGGATGGTCCATGATACCCGCATCCTTGATGGCCTTGCCGGTTTCAACAACCTCTTCCCAGGACCCCGGGACGGGCTTTCCGACCTGATCCAGAATGTCCTGACGCACGAACAAATGCTGCGCGTTGGCCATGAACGCAATCGCCATGATCTTGCCGTCGATGGTGATCAACTGGTTCTTGCCCAGGCTTTGGCCGTGCTTCGCCACCAGATCATCCAGCGGCCGGATCAGACCTTCGTTCAATAGCGGAACGATTGAAGAGTTCGCAACGATGACCGACGTGTATTCGGCCGGATTTGCGGTCAGTGCCTGAACCGTGATGTTGCGAAAATCCTTGTTGTGGTTGGCGGCGACTGTCACGCCGCCTGTGCATTCAGCCGCCGCAGATGTAATCGCCTTGAGCGCGGGGAAGTCGTTGGCCAGCACGTTGACGTTGCCGCTGGCAATCTCACATTCGGCATAAGCTGCTGTCGCCAAAAGCGTCGCAACTGCGCCGACCGCAAAGCTTTTCATGAAAGACATACTAAGAACCCTCCGGTTGGACCCTGTTACGCAGGCAGTCGCCTGCAAGGTTAGAATCACCATTTACTGGTGTATTGTGCATTCGCATTCATCATTATGCTAATTCAGCGGCTTGTGACAAGAAATTCCTTTCACGGCTTTAAATCGCATTATTTTTCGGATTACATTGGCTATTTTATATCCATCCTCACAGCAGAACAGATGCGGAGAAAAGTTCTTCTTGCCAACTTATGCATTCGCTGACAGTATTTTTGCGTACGCATGCAAATGGTGAGACCGAGATGGCCGAGATTCAGCTGAAAAACATCTCCAAGCGCTGGGGATCGTTCGTCGGGGTGCAAAACTTTGACCTGACGATCGCGGATAAAGAGTTTCTGGTCCTCCTCGGGCCTTCCGGCTGCGGCAAGACCACCACGATGCGCATGATTGCCGGGCTTGAGGATGTCACCGAGGGTGAAATCACCATTGATGGCCGCGTCGTCAACGACCTTGACCCCAAAGACCGCGATGTCGCGATGGTGTTTCAAAGCTATGCGCTTTACCCAAACCTTGATGTCTATGAAAACATCCGCTTTCCGCTGAAGGTGCGCAAAATCGACCCCACAAACCAAGATGCGCGGGTGCGTCGGGCGGCGGAAATGGTCGAGCTGACCGATTTCCTGCATCGCCGCCCTGCTGAGCTGTCGGGCGGCCAACGTCAGCGCGTGGCGCTGGCCCGTGCGATTGTGCGCGAGCCGAACGTGTTTCTGATGGACGAACCCCTGTCCAACCTCGACGCCAAGCTGCGCGTGTCGACCCGGCACCAGATCAAGAACCTCAGCCACGAATTGCAGGTCACCACGATTTACGTGACCCATGACCAGATCGAGGCGATGACCTTGGCCGACCGCGTTGTGGTCATGAGCAAGGGCGTGGTTCAGCAGGTTGGCACCCCGACCGATATCTACGACAGACCCGCCAATACCTTCGTGGCCAGCTTCATCGGCAGCCCCGCCATGAACCTGCTGGAAGGCGAGATTTCAAACGGCACCTTTACCGGGCAGAACACCTCGATCAGCGGTCTTCCGACGCAGCACACGGGCAAGATCACCCTTGGGTTCCGCGCGGAAGATGCCACGCTGGATCCCAATGGCACATCGTCAGCACCGCTTTATTCTCTGGAATTGCTGGGCGACGCGACAATCGCGACCATGAAACTGGGTGGCACTCTGGCCTCTGTGCGGGCGGGCAAGGAATACCGAGCCGAGATCGGCGACCAGACGGCGGTCAATATTCCCGCCGACGTGTGCCACCTGTTTGATGCAAATACCGGCGAGCGATTGGACTGACACACCATGTCCACCAGATTGGAATACGATTTTATCGTGATCGGCGCAGGATCGGCCGGATGCGCGGTCGCGGCTGGCCTGATTGACGCCAAGGTCGGCAGCGTTCTTGTTCTGGAAGCCGGACCATCCGACAAATGGCCCCTTGTCCGCATGCCGTTTGGCCTGATCTGGATGATGGGCAGCAAAACCCGCGACTGGCGTTACAAGACGGTCGGCATGCAGGGGATCAACGGGCGATCTCTGGCTGTACCGCGTGGCAAGATGATCGGGGGGTCAGGCTCGATCAATTCGATGGTCTGGTATCGTGGCTGCCGTTCGGATTTCGATGATTGGAATGTGCCCGGTTGGGGTTGGGATCAGGTCGGCCCCGCCTTTGAAGGTATTGAGGCGAAAATTGCACCGGCGCGGATGGACACGCCTCACCCGCTGACCCGATCGCTGGGGTATGTGTTCGACAATGACCCCGACGCCGAGGTGACGCCCGAGCGTGAAAGCAGCGGACCCTGCCGGTTCAACATGCATAACGGGCGCCGGTGGTCCGCCGCTGATGCGTTCCTGCGCCCTGCCCTGTCAAAAGGCGGGCATGTCCGGCAAAAAAGCAACGTTCAACGCATCCTGCTGGATGGCGACCCCGCCAAAAAGGTCGAACTGACTGACGGCACGCTTTTGACCGCGCGCAAGGGCATTGTTCTGTCGGCAGGCGCGATTGGATCGCCCGAAATTCTGATGCGGTCCGGGATTGGTCCGGCGGATGATCTGCGGCGCGCGGGCTATGACGTCGTGCGCGATGTCGCTGGTGTCGGAGAGAACCTGCACGATCATCCCGGCTGTGGTATCCACTATTCGGGCCCCAATTCAGGTTATGGTCTGAATATCAATGACGCCTGGAAATGGCTGTCGGGGCCCGTGAACTGGCTGACCACGGGGCGCGGCATTCTGGCCTCATCCACCTGTGAAGGCGGGTTGTTTTTCGACAGCACCGGGCAAGGCAACCGGCCCGATATTCAAAGCCATTTCATTCCGTTCTACATGGATTGGAAGGGGCGGCGCTACACCATGGGCTCGGGTTATTTTGCCGATGCCGTGGTGTGTCGCCCAAAGTCGCGCGGCCGTCTGAGCATGACGCGCGAAGGGCTGGCGATCGACTTTGGTCTGTTCAATGACCCCGACGATCTGGATCGCCTGACCCGCGGCTGGCTGCGCCTGCGCGACATCATGGCGAACGCCGATCTGTCCCCACATGCCGCGCCAGAGGCTTTCCCCGGCCCCGCCGTTCAATCCGAGGACGAAGCACGCGCCTATATTCAGGATCGGGCGGCGACGGCATATCATCCTGTCGGAACGCTGCGTATGGGTACAGACTCGGATGCGCCCGTAAACGAGCGCCTGCGCTTCCGGGGTGTTGACGGGCTTTGGGTTGCCGATGCCTCGATCATGCCCAGCATCACCAGCGCCAACACCAATGCCCCATCCATGATGATTGGTCACCGCGCCGGTCAGTTGATTTCAGAGGACGCCGCATGAAAGGTTCCCGCCCCGAGCAAGCTGTTCTGACCCGTGACACGGACCTGAGCAAAACCGAAGACACGCGCCGCGTGATCGAAACCATGGTGGATGGTCTGAACGACCACCGCATTGACGATATTGGTGAGTTTTTCAGCCAAGGGTTTCGCTGGATTGGCAATCAGGGCTGCGGCACCAAAACCGGGCTGCAAGAGTTTCAGGACAACTGGCAACGCCCATTTCAGGCCGCGTTCTCGGACAAGACCTGCATTGATGAGGCGCGGCTTTACATGGGCGAATGGGCCGCTGCGTTCGGTCGACAAGAGGCAACACATTCCGGCGAATTTCTGGGGATCGCGCCCACCGGCAAACGGGTCGAAATTCGCTACATGGATTTCTGGAAAGTGGTCGATGGCAAGATTGTCGACAACTGGGTGAATGTGGATTTCGCCCATGTCGCCGCACAGCTGGGCGTCGATCTGTTCAATGGCGAAGGCTGGGAAGCCTATGACCGGGGGGAAAAGACACCGCCCCGTCCTGCAAACTGAGGGTTGAAACAATGGCAATTGAGTATCTGAAACGCGGTAAATCTGACGCGGACCGGGCCGAGGACGACGCCAAGACCCGCGCTGTGGTGGAAGCCACCCTGAAAGACATCGAAACCCACGGCGATGCCGCCGTGCGTGAGTTGAGCGAAAAGTTCGACAATTACTCGCCCGCCTCATTCCGTCTGTCGCAGGATCAGATTGACGATCTGATGGCCCAGCTGACCGAGCGTGAACTGGCAGACATCAAGTTCGCGCAGGAACAAGTGCGCAACTTTGCGCAGGCACAGCGCGATTCGATGCTGGATATCGAGGTTGAGACCCTGCCCGGCGTGATCCTGGGCCATAAGAACATCCCGGTGCAATCGGTGGGCTGCTACGTCCCCGGCGGCAAGTTCCCGATGGTGGCCTCGGCCCATATGTCGGTGGCCACGGCCAGCGTTGCGGGTGTGCCGCGTATCATCGCCTGTACGCCGCCTTTCAATGGCAAGCCCAACCCTGCCGTGATTGCGGCCATGCATCTGGGCGGCGCGCATGAGATTTACGTTATGGGCGGCATTCAGGCCATTGGCGCCATGGCGCTGGGGACCGAGACCATTGATCCCGTCCACATGCTGGTCGGCCCCGGCAACGCGTTTGTGGCTGAGGCCAAGCGTCAGCTGTTTGGTCGCGTCGGCATTGATCTGTTTGCTGGCCCGACAGAGACGATGGTGATCGCCGATGAAACAGCCGCCGACGCCGAGCTGTGCGCCACCGACCTGCTGGGTCAGGCCGAACATGGCTATAACAGCCCCTGCGTGCTGCTGACCAATTCGCGAAAGCTGGCCGAAGAAACCCTGGCTGAGGTTGACCGCTTGCTGGGTATCCTGCCCACTGCGGGCACGGCGAAAGTGTCATGGGATGAATATGGTGAGGTGATTGTTTGCGACACCTATAATGAGATGTTGCAGGTGGCCGATGACATTGCCTCGGAACATGTGCAGGTGATGACCGACCGCGATGACTGGTTCCTTGAGAATATGACCTGCTACGGCGCACTGTTCCTTGGCCCGCGCACCAATGTGTCGAACGGGGACAAGGTGATTGGCACAAACCACACCCTGCCAACCAAAAAGGCGGGGCGCTATACGGGCGGTCTGTGGGTTGGGAAATACCTGAAAACACACAGCTATCAGAAGGTTCTGACCGATGAAGCAGCAACGCTGATCGGTGAGTACGGCTCGCGCCTGTGCATGCTGGAAGGCTTTGTGGGCCATGCCGAGCAATGCAATGTGCGTGTGCGCCGCTATGGTGGAATCAACGTTCCCTACGGCGAACCTGCCCCTTACCGTGAGGCCGCTGAATGAGCGACGTGCATTCAGCGAACAAGGCGCTGATGGCACCGCTTCGGGCGGCGATGTACGACTTTGACAGTGTCCGTGTTCAGGCCGCGTTGAACGGCGCGATTTCTGCAGATGCAGTCATTCACATGCCTTATCCTTTCGGTGATTTGACGGGCCCGCAGAACTTGTACGACACCTGCTACGCGCCGTTGCTGAATGCCATGCCGGACCTTGAGCGGCGGGATTGGATCGTAATTGGTGGGAGAACCGAGCACGGAGACGATTGGATCGGTTGTGGCGGGCACTATTTTGGCACGTTCGTCGCCCCCTGGCTGGACATTCCGCCTACCGGACATTTGACTCATATGCGGTTTCATGAATTCTACCGCATTCGGGCAGGCGAAGTGGTCGAGGTTCAGACCCTTTGGGACATTCCCGAAGTGATGATGCAGGCGGGCGCATGGCCCATGGCCCCATCCCTTGGGCTGGAATTCTGCGTTCCGGGTCCAGCGTCGCAGGATGGAATTGTCGCAGGCCAACGGGACGAGGCCAACTCTCAGGCATCCTGCGACCATATCGTTGAAATGCTTGAGTATCTAAAGAAGCATCCCAGTCAGGGCGGCCCCGAAGTGATGGAGATGGAACGCTTCTGGCATCCGCGTATGAACTGGTATGGTCCAGCCGGCATCGGCACCGGGCGCGGCATTGCCGGGTTTCGCAATTGGCACCAGATTCCATTTCTGTCGGGCATGCCGGATCGTGGGCAATATGTGGATGACATCACCTATCACTTCTTCAGCGACGGGGACTATGCCGCCGTCACCGGCTGGCCCAACATGATCCAGACCGTAACGCATGATGGGTGGATGGGCATCGCGCCATCAGGAAAACGGATCACCATGCGCAGTCTGGATTTCTGGCGGCTGGAGGGTGGGAAAATCCGTGAAAACTGGGTTCTGGTCGATCTTCTGGATGCCTATGCACAGCTGGGCGTTGACGTTTTCGCCCGCCTGCGCGAGTTCAATAAGGCCCGCGTGCCGGGCCGTGTGCCCTTTCCCGTAGGAGATGTCTGATGGACCTGCCCCCTGCCCCTTCGTTCCGTCTTGATGGCAAACGCGCGCTGGTGGCCGGGGCGTCCTCGGGGATAGGGCTTGCCTGCGCGGTAGCTCTTGCCAGCCATGGGGCGCATGTGACACTGGCCGCGCGCCGGGCAGACAAGCTGGCCGAAATCGCGGACGCGTTTGCCGCAAAGGGCTGGGCGGCTGAGGCGCTATCTTTGGACGTGCAAGACGTAACTGCGACCGAGGCTGCGGTCGACGCAAACGGGCCCTTTGGCATCCTGATCAATTCGGCGGGGCTAGCCCGTCACACCCCGGCTCTGGACACCACCGAGGCGGATTTTGACGCGGTGAACGGCCTGAACTTCAAAGGTGCCTACTTTCTGACGCGCGCGGTGGCACGTGGGCTGATTGCAGCTGACAAACCCGGCAGCCTGATCAACATCACCAGCCAGATGGGACAGGTCGGCGGTATCGACCGCGCGGTCTATTGCGGCACCAAACACGCGGTCGAAGGCTTCACCAAATCGATGGCGATCGAATGGGGGCCGCATGGCATCCGCGTCAACACGCTGGCCCCCACCTTCATTCGCACCCCTCTGGGCGAACAGACGCTGGCCATCCCCGAACGCCGCGCCTGGATCGAAGACAAGATCAAGCTGGGCCGGGTCGGCGAACTGGACGACATCACCGGTGCTGCGGTCTATCTGGCCTCGGACGCGTCAAGCCTGGTGACCGGCACGGCGCTGCTGGTCGATGGTGGATGGACGGCAGACTGATGGCGGATAAGGTGACATCCTTCGACGTGGCCCGCCTTGCGGGTGTCAGCCAATCTGCGGTCAGCCGGGTATTCACGCCCGGTGCCTCGGCCTCGGCGGCGACCCGGCGCAAGGTCACCAAGGCCGCCGAAGAGCTTGGCTATCGCCCCAACACATTGGCCCGTGCGATGGTATCTGGCAAAAGCCGGGTAATTGGTCTGGTCGTTGCCTATCTGGAAAATCAGTTCTACCCCATGGCGCTGGAGTATCTGGACCGTGTTCTGAAAGAGCGCGGGTATCACATCCTTCTGTTCATGGCCAAGAACGATGACAACGTGGCCGATATTGTCGATGAACTGATGTCCTATCAGGTGGACGGGATCATTACTGCCTCGGTCGACATGTCCAATGACATTGCCAAACGCTGCGATGATGCCGGCATACCGGTGGTGATGTTCAACCGCGGGCAAGAGACTGGAAGCCTGGCCCAGGTCACGTCCGACAACCTGCAGGGTGGGCAGACGGTCGCCCATTTTCTGGCAGGCGGTAATCACAGGAAAATCGCGCATATATCGGGTTGGCAGGAATCCTCGACCGGGTTGGATCGCATGCGCGGCTTTGTGCAGGGCCTCAAGGATCACGGGCTTGAGCCCTTTGCCATCGAAGACGGCGCTTACAATCAGGAAAAAGCCTCGGCCATTGCGCGCGCGATGTGTGGCGGTTCAGACCGACCGGATGCGATCTTTGTCGGGAACGATCACATGGCCTTTGCGGTCATGGATACGCTTAGATTCGAACTGGGGCTTTCCGTTCCGAACGATGTCAGCATCGTGGGCTATGACGACGTGCCCATGTCGGCCTGGCCCGCCTATGACCTGACGACGATCCGGCAGCCGATCAACAAGATGGTCAATGCCACCGTCGACGTCTTGCTGGCGCGGATCGAAAACGGCGCGGCCTCGCAACGCATTCAGATCCCCGGTCCGCTTAAAATCCGGGGTTCGGCCCGAAAACCACAAGGCTTCAACTCATGACCTATGCGAACAAATGGAAAGACTTTCCGGATTACATCCTGGGCATCACCAAAGAGATTTGGGAAGATCGCGGCACCGAGACGCTGAACCGTTATTACGCGCCTGACATTCCGGTGCGCACACCGATGGGGGTCAGCCATGGCAATCAGGGTGTGATTGCCGCGACCATGGCCACCTGTCACGAATTTCCCGACCGCCAGCTTTACGGCGAGGATGTGATCTGGTCCTACTCGGACGAACATGGCCATCTGTCCTCGCACCGTCTGCTGACCACCGCGACGCATCTTCAGGATGGGCAGTTTGGTAAGGCCAGCGGCAAGAAATGGGTGGTGCGCGTCATCGCCGATTGCGCGGCCAAAGGCGAGACGATCTATGACGAGTGGCTGGTGCGCGACTATGGCGGGCTGGTGCGGCAACTGGGGCTGGAGCCCCAGGATTACACCCGCGATCTGATCGCAGCCGAAGGCGGGCCGGACAAAGCCGCGCGCCCCTTTACCCCCGAGATCGACGTGGATGGCGGTTATCACGGCACCGGAAACGATAACGAATGGGGCGTACGCTATGCCGAGACGCTGACGCGCATCATGAACAAGGACTTCAACCATATTCTGGCCGATTACGACCGGGCCGTAATCGGGGAATATGCGGGCGCGCAACAGGCCATTGGGCGCGAAGCGGTCAGCCGGTTCTGGGTCGGCCTGCGCTCGTCCTTTCCGAATGCCGAGTTCAAAACCCACCACCAGATCGGCATGGATGGCGGGATGATGTCACCGCGCGCCTCGGTGCGCTGGTCGCTGGACGGCACCCATGACGGCTGGGGCGCCTTTGGCCGCCCGACCGGGGCCAAGGTGCATGTGATGGGCATGTCTCACGCCGAGTTCGGCCCTTGGGGCCTGCGCCGCGAATTCAGCCTGTATGACGAAGTGGCGATCTGGAAACAAATCCTGCTGCAAACCGGGACTGTCTGAGTGACGCACCGGGTCTCATATCTGGATACCAGTCAGGCGACGCGGCGCTTTCATGCGCATCGCGCCAGCCTGCGGGCGCGTCGGCTGAACAACCGCCCTCCCGGGGGGTTGGTTTGATTTCGTCAAACCAACCCCTTTCAAGGAGAAAAAGACCATGAGCACTATTGAACAACGCATCGTCCGCTATGGCGAGCTTCAGCCCTGCAAAACCGCCTTTATCGACGCCCATACGCCGGGGTCGGACCAGAAGGAAAACTTTACCATCGTCGGCGGCGGTGTGTCGGAAAGCCCCGATCAGCACGTCCACATCACCGACAAGATCGGCTTTAACATCGGCGCGGCTGGCCAACCTCCGAAATGCCGCAATTCGCTGCACAGCCACACCACGGCCGAGGTGTTCTTTGTCGCCAAGGGCCGCTGGCGGTTCTTCTGGGGTCGTTATGGCACAGCCGGAGAGTTCATCGCTGAAGAAGGCGATATTTTCAACATCCCCACCGGCATCTTCCGGGGCTTTGAAAACGTGGGTCAGGATTACGGTATGATCATGTCGATCCTGGGTGGCGATGACGCCGGCGGCGGCGTGACATGGGCCCCGCAGGTCATCGAAGACGCGCAAGCGCATGGTCTGATGCTGGGCAATAACGGCGTGCTCTACGACAGCAAAAAGGGCGAAAAGCTGCCCCATAACGTGCAGCCCATGCCTCTGCTGACCGAAGACCAACTGAAAGCCTATCCCGAGGTTCCGGTCGAAGACGTCGTTGGCAAATATGTCGCCCGCTACTGGGACCTGATGGCGCTGGCCGCGAGCAAACCCGCGGTGGTGATTGGTGAAAACGGACTGATCAGGGACAAGCCGGGGTTCGAAGTTGATTTCCTGACCCGCGGCTCTGGCGTTGAGGTGCCGGTCGAAGCCACCAAACCGGTGGTTCTGATGCCCGCCAGCGGCCATTGGCGCATTGGCATCAACGATGTGGTTGTCACCCTGTCCAGCGGTGACACGGCGCTGGTTCTGCCCGGCGAACGTTATAGCGTGACGCCGTCGATGACCGGCCAAGCGGGCCTTTACCGGATCACTGCCACCGACGATCCGGCAGGCGCGACCTGGACCGGCGCCTAAACCAACAGGTGGTCGCAGGCCAAAGCGCCGCGATCACCCTGACGACCAAGATCAAGGAGACAAAGATGACCCGCGTTCTGACGACCCATGTGGGCAGCCTGCCCCGCACGCAAGAGGTGGTGGATTTCATCTTTGCCCGCGAACGTGACGAGCCTTACAACCCTGCCGCCTTTGATGCCTGCATGACGGCAGCGGTTTCACAGACGGTGAAACAGCAAAAGGACGCGGGGATCGACATCGTCTCGGATGGTGAGACGTCAAAGATCAGCTACGCGACCTATGTCAAGGATCGCTACACCGGGTTTTCCGGCGATAGCCCCCGCAACGCACCCGCAGATCTCAAGATGTTCCCCAGTTTTCTGCAACGTCTGGCCGATGCTGGCGGCACGCCCCAATATGCCCGCCCGATGTGCACCGGAGAGGTCCGCTCCAAAGGGCAGGATGAGCTGCAGAAGGACATTGCCAACCTCAAGGCGGCGATGGCCGAACATGGGATTGAGCGCGGCTTCATGAATGCCGCCAGCCCCGGTGTGGTGTCGCTGTTCCTGCAAAACGACCATTACAAATCGCGTGAGGCTTATCTGGCCGCCCTCGCGGATGCGATGAAAGAAGAATACGAAACCATCGTCGCGGCGGGTCTGGACCTGCAGCTGGACTGCCCCGATCTGGCCCTGTCGCGCCATATGCTGTTCACCGACATGTCGGATGAGGAATTCCTCAAGATCGCGCAAATGCATGTGGACGCGATGAACCATGCCTTGTCGGATGTACCAGCCGAAAAAGTGCGCGTGCATATCTGCTGGGGCAATTACGAAGGTCCGCATCTGTGCGATATTCCCATGTCCAAGATGTTCGACACGCTGATGGCCACCAAGTCGCGCTATGTCCTGTTCGAAACCTCGAACCCCCGGCATGGTCATGAATGGACCGTTTTCCGTGATCGCAAGGCGGATATTCCCGACGACAAGGTACTGGTCCCCGGTGTGGTCGATACAACGACCAACTTCGTTGAGCACCCCGAGCTGGTGGCGCAACGCATTGCCCGGTTCACCGATATTGTCGGCACCGACCGGGTGATCGCGGGCAGCGATTGCGGCTTTGGGACGTTTGCGGGTTTTGGCGCGGTCGACCCGTCGATTGCCTATGCCAAACTGGCCGCTTTGTCCGAAGGTGCGGCCTCCCTGCCGGAGGCGTAGATGACCCCCCTGCTGCTGCTGCCGGGGATGATGTGCGATGCCCGGCTGTTCGCCCCTCAGGTTCACGCCTTTGCGCCCGACCGAACTGTATCCGTACCCACGCTGTCAGGTCAGAACACGATGGAAGGTCTGGCCAGCCAGATCCTTCGTTCCGCGCCGGACCGGTTTGCCCTGGGCGGGCTGTCCATGGGCGGCATCGTCGCGATGGAGATGGTCCGGCAAGCCCCGGATCGGGTTGCCGGCCTGGCCTTGCTGGACACCAATCCCCTAGGGGAATTGCCTGAAATCCAGGCCCGCCGCGCACCTCAGATGGAAAAGGCCCGCGTGGGGCAGTTGGAACGCGTGATGCGCGACGAGATGAAGCCGAACTATCTGAGCGCGGGCGAAAACCGGGCTGAAATTCTGGACCTGTGCATGACGATGGCCCTGTCCCTTGGGCCCGACGTGTTTTGCGATCAGTCTGCTGCATTGCGGGATCGACCGGATCAAAGCGCCACTTTGCGCGGGTATCACAAACCCGCGCTGGTGCTGTGTGGGCGCGAGGATAAGCTGTGCCCGGTCTCACGGCACGAGCTGATGCACGACCTTCTGCCACAGTCGGAACTGGTCATTATCGAGGGCGCGGGCCACCTGCCGACGCTTGAGAAACCCGATGAAACCACCACCGCGCTTGGTCGCTGGTTAAAGGACGTTGATGATGAAAGATGAATTGCTGACCCTGCTGAAATCGGTGGATACACCGACCGTCTGCAACGCAATTGAGGTCGCGCAGGGCGGGCGCGGGTTTGATCAGTTCACCCGAGGCACGGTTCTGTGCAGCGACCCAGACGCCGGTGCCATTGTCGGCTATGCAAGGACTGCGAAAATCGCCGCCGTCGCGCCGCCGTCAGAACCGGCGGATGTCATCAAGGCCCGCCGGATGGACTATTACCGCCACATGGCCGAAGGCCCCCGCCCCGGCATTGCCGTAGTCGAAGACCTGGACGGTGAAAACGCCGTTGGCGCCTATTGGGGTGAGATCAACACAACCGTGCACAAGGGGTTTGGCCTGTCCGGTGCCCTGACCAATGGCGTCATGCGCGATCTGGGCGATCTGCCCGATGGCTTTCCGGTCATTGCAGGTTCGGTCGGGCCCAGCCACGCCTTTGTCCATGTACGTGAAATTGGAACACCTGTGACGGTCTTTGGTATGCGCGTCGAAGATGGCGATCTGATCCACGCGGACCGCCACGGCGCGCTGGTGATCCCTAAGGGCGACATCTCCAAACTGGCTGAGGCCATTCACAAATTGCTGGACACCGAAAAACTGGTGCTGGACCCCGCCCGCGCCGAAGGCTTTGATTTTGCCGCCTTTGAAGCAGCGTGGAGCGCCTTTGAAAAAGCCCGGACATGAAAAGGCCCATCACTGGGACGGGCCTTAGAGCATTTTTTAGTACCTAGTCCGACCCGATTGTCAGGTTGGACGGGGTGCCGACTGGATCACAAAAGCGCCCGCACCTTTTCCAGCAACGCCGCGTTGACGGCGACGCCTTCGGTGGCGGCGCGTGTGCGCTTGTTCAACCGCCCGTCACCGGGCAGGCGCGCGCCGTCCTGATCGCGGAAAGACGCAATCAATTCAGCCAGCTTGCCCTGAAACGCCCCGCCTGAGGTTGCTTGCGGGTCAACAGCGATAAAGAACTGCCCGGTTTTCGGCGGGCCACCTGCGGTGCCCGAGAACGGGCTGGCCACCGCGCCAAGGGTCGCGCCGGTCATGGCAGCGGCCATCAGCTCAACAGTCAGGGCGATGCCAACGCCTTTGTAGCCGCCTGATGGGACCATCGACCCTTTCAGACCCGCTTCGGGGTCGGTGGTGGGCTGCCCATCAGCGTCCAGCACCCAGCCTTCTGGCACAGGCTGACCTTCGCGGGCATGTTTCATCACTTCGCTTTTTGCGATTGTGCTGGCGGATTGATCGATCAGCAGTGCGGCATTGCCATCCGCGTCGGGAGCCGAGATCGAGAACGGGTTGGTGCCGACAACGGGCTTTGCGCCGCCCGACGGCGCAATCGAGGCCGGGGCGTTGGTGAACCCGATCCCCAGCAGACCTGCCTGCGCCAGACGCTGTGTATGCACGCCCAAAACACCACAGTTATACGAGTTGTTGATGGCCAGAACCGCAACACCCTGTTCGCGCGCCAGCGGGATCAGTTTTTCAAAACCCAGATCAATTGCGCTGTGGGCAAAACCGGTGGCGGCATCCACGGTAACCACCGCAGGGCGCGGCTGTTCGACAACAGGTTTTGCAGCCCCGTCCACCTTGCCGCATTCCACATGCTGCGCGTAGATCGGGATATAGGCCAGACCGTGCGACGCCACGCCATCCGCCTCGGTCATCGCCGTGGCAACCGCCAGGGGGCGTGCATTTTCTTCCGATGTTCCGGCTTTGACGAGCGCGCGGAAGGCGAGGTCTTCAATTTCGGACAGAGACAGGGTTTCGGTGGCGGTCATAGTTCGTTCCCGTTCGTAGATGTTGTTGCCCCGATCAGGGGGCGGTGTTTCAGTCGTTATCGCTCAGACCCGCGCCTGCACCGCGCAGGCGGCTTTCCTCGGTCGCGGGCGCGAATGTGCGGTGTGCAAAGGCGCTGAGCCGTTGCCAGTTTTCATCCGAAACCTCGGCGCGCAGCACAGCTTCGCGGCGGCCCGTCATGCTGGCAGGCGCGCTGAAAACCATCTTGTCCGCATGACGCGCCTCAAGCGCCTCGGGCGTGGCCTGCACGCAAATCTGACGCCCATCCGTTGCAAGGCGCGCTCCTTGCCATTCGGCGGCAACCGGCACGCCCAGACGCAACGCGGCACCCCCCATGAATGGCACAGCCAACAACGGCAGGCTGACATTTTCCATGGTGATCGATCCGCGATCCATCAAACGCACGGCGCAATCGCTAAGGGACGCGCCCGCGATCAGCGGGCTCATCCGGCGCGTCGGCGCATGCCAGATTTCAGCGCTGAGCGAGACAGGCGACACGTCAATCGACGGGATACGATCATTCATCTCAAGAAGATCGGCCAACAGGCCCGCACCCGAAAACCCGAAAGCAGACAGCCAGCGCGTCCCCTTGGCGGCCTCTTCCGCCAGCCCCCAGGACAGGCCCGCGCCACGCGCGGCGCGTTTGCTCATGGCTTCGATTTCATTCAGCGAGTGGCTCATGCAGCGGCCTCTTCAATTTCTGGGAAAACCCAGTAGTCAGCATTCTCGGATGTCAGCTCATGCGGCAGGGGCGCGTTTCCGTACATGCAAATGCGCACCCAGCGGTCCGAGCGGGGATCAAATTTGGTCGCGCCAAAGAACGACAGCTTGCACCGCAGCATGTCGATGGGCAGCACCCGGTCGGAAATCGTGTTATCCCGAATTTCCGCATAAGGCGCGCGGCCTACGATCTGCACCCGGCGCAGAACATGGCGATGTTCGGGGTGACGCAGCAGGAAATCCGCGACCTGCGCATCATCCGACCAATGGGCCAGCGCCTGATAGAGCAATGCAGCATCCCGGCCCGGGGCCAGAGGTTGCTCGTATTCCTCGATAGGTTCTTCGAACCGTTCGCCCAGACGCGGCTCAAGCTTTTCTTCGGATACATACCAGGCGCGGGCCTTGCTGGCCGGAGCGGCCCAATCTGTCTCAATGGCCCAGCCGTAGATATCCTTCATCAATGAGCGCAGATCGCCGATCTTCATCGCGCCCGCGATGCGGAATGTGGCGGTGTTGTCTGCCGCCATGCCCTCGGCAAACTCGTCAACCAGCGCCCCGTAAGGCTCTAGCATCAACGAGGCAATCCACTCCTGCCCTTCCAGGCTCAGGGTCTGTTCGGCCCAGCAATACAGCGCATCCCAGGGGGCGTCCGCTGTCAGATCAGCGGTCTTAAGATAGTCGGTGATCTTGGCGATATCAGCGCGCAGGGCGGCCAGTTTTTCGATCTGGATCGGATGCTCGGAATGCCATGTCCCGACAATCTGCATGTTCCGCGACAGCACATCCCGGAACAGCGCGATCTCAGCCTCGCTGGCGTTTTGCACACCGCGCACCACCTGAATGGCGCCTTCGCGGGCAGCCATCCAGTTGTTGAACAGCACGGGATGGTTCAACAGAAACGGCGCCATGCCCAAACCTGTTGAGTTGCCAATTCCCATGGACCGCGCAATCGCGCCATCCAGCTGGGCGGCCTGCGTTCCATTCTGGGCAGCGCGCGCATTGGCCATGTACTGGACCAGGTCGGTCACGAACCAGCGCGTCAGGTAGACCGACAGCATCTCAACCTGGAACGGGGCGCGGAATTCGGGACGGTCGGCGATCATTTCCCGGTCAGCAGCGCCCAGTTTACCCGACCCGTAAACGGCGGTGGTGCGCATCAGATAGCCTACGTCGTCAATTTTCTCGGTCGAGGGCTGGCGGCCCTCGGCCAACTCGCTGACCACATGTTCCCACAGCCGCACCGAGCGGTTGGCGCGCGACACGGACAGCTCGCTTCCTGTGACGCGACCGGCTTCCTGAACGGGGATGTTATGCGACAGGCGTTCGATGTCATCTGCGGATGGCACGCCATCGAACAGGGTGAATGTGGCATCCCAGGCCTCGGCGATCACCCGGTCCGAGCGTTTCTCGGGCGGCAGATCATGGGCATAGGCGATCAGGGAATAGGACCGCTCGGGCCCATGTGCGGTATAGACGGCATGGCCGACGCCATTGGCATCAATCTCGAACGCGGTTTGCTCAAACCGCCAGTTTTCCCGGGCCAATCGCCGCGTCAGAATACGCATGAACGAAAGGCGCGACTGATGCATTGAGCCGAGACGCGCAAGGCGCATGACGGTGTTCGGGTCGCGTCGGGAAACGTCAGTCATTCGAGTATGCCTCCTCAGGTCGGTTAATCACTGGTCTCCTGAAATCTTCAGGGAAGTTGTCGGGCCGGACAAGCCGGCCCAACCTAGCGTTTTCAGCTTTCCTTGCCTTTCGCCAGCGTGATGCGCAGCGCATCCCAAAGCGACGGTAGCAAGATCAGCGACACCGGAACAGCGGTCACCACGATAAAGCTTTGCAGCTTGGACACACCGCCCGATCCGACCGAGATCAGGATAATGGCCATGATGCCCATCGCGATGCCCCAGAATACGCGCAGCGCGGCGGGCGGATTGTTCTCGTTGCTCATGGTCGCAGAGATGACATAGCTCATCGAGTCGCCGGTGGTAGCCACAAAAATCGTGGTCAGGATCAGGAACAGGATCGAGATCACAAAGCCCATCGGCAGGTTGTTGGTGATGGCCAGCAGAGCGGCAGGCAGGTTGAACCCTTCGAACGCGGCAGCAATGGTGCCGGGGTTTTCAAGTTCCATCGCAATGCCGGTGCCACCGATGATGGTGAACCAGAAGTTGGTTACAATCGGCGCAATGATCGACAGCATGATGATGATCGAGCGGATCGACCGGCCCCGCGACACCCGCGCGATGAACATTGCCATCAGCGGGCCATAGCCCATGAACCAGCCCCAGAAGAACACGGTCCACCAGCCCAGCCAGCCGGGTTCGCCGAACAGACCGGCCTCACCACGGTATAGAGCCATCTGGAAGAAGTTGCCCACATAAGTACCAAAGCCCGAGAAGAACGAGCCAAAGATGAACCCGGTCGGACCCGCGATCAGAACGAACAGCAACAGGAACGCCGCCAGGATCACGTTGACCTTGGACAGAACCTGAATACCGCGCGACAGACCAGTCATCGCCGAGATCGTGTAGATCGCGGCCAGTCCCGCGATCACGGTCGCCTGCAGGGCAAACGTATCCGAGAAACCGAACAGATCGGCCAGGCCATAGCTGACCTGCAGTCCCAAGAAGCCAATCGGTCCAACCGTGCCCGCAACCACAGCGATGATCGAGGACGCGTCGGCAATCAGACCGATGGGGCCGTTGATCGCCTTGTCCCCAAAGACCGGGTACAGCAGCGTGCGCGGGGCCAGCGGCAGACCTTTTTCATAGTGATAATACATCAGCATGACCGTGGTCAGCGATCCCAGAATGGCCCAAGCCAGGAAACCCCAGTGCATAAACGCCTGTGCAATGGCCGGGTTGACGGCCTCGGCAGTTGCACCTTCACCACCGTAAAGCGGCGCGGGGTACAGGAAATGGGCAATCGGTTCACCTGCCGCCCAGAAGACGCCGCCGCCGGCCAGCAGCGTGCACATGACCATCGATCCCCACTGGAAGGTGGTGAATTCAGGCGCGGCGAGACCGCCCATGATCGCCCGACCGCCGGGCAGAATGCACAGCAGCAGACCGATCAGGAACGTGGCCAGCAACAGCACCTGCCAGTACAGGCCGAAATAGGTGGCTGCGATGGTGAAACCCCAATCCACCGCACCTGACAGTGCGTCAAGATTAACCAGTGCCGCGATGCAGAACAGCGCGATAAATCCACCCGAGATCAGGAAAAGCGGCTTGTTCACGCGGCTTTCCTGTACGGGGGCAGTGTTCAAAGATGCCTCAGACATCTTTCCTCCGTTAAAAGTAGTCAGGCCAGCTTGTTTTGAGTTGCGGCCATGGCTTCGTTGATTGGCTGACCTGCATCAGGCGAGCGGTTTGAAGTTCTCGTCAAAGAAACGGTACCAGTTGCCACCCATGATCCCGGCGACTTCGTCGTCGTTCATGCCTGTGGCGCGCAGTCCTGCTTCGATGTTTCCGAAATCGCGGTTGTCGTTGAACCAGCCTGGCATGGGCGGGAAACCGGGGGCCGAGGCCGAGCCTTCGCCATAGTCGATTTCTTTCGTCCAACGGCCCACGCGCATCCATTCCACGATGCTGTCGGGCTGGTCCTGACACAGGTCGGTGCCGATCCCCAGATGCTGTGCACCGTATTTATCCGCCGAGCGCGCGATCATCTCGCAAAAGCTTTCCAACGTGCAGTCGGACTTGTCTTTCAGGTGATGCGGATAGACCGAGAAGCCCAGCATGCCGCCATTTTCCGTCACCGCGCGGATCACCTCTTCGCGTTTGTTGCGCAGGGCGGGCGACCATTCATGCGGGTTGGCATGGGTGATGGCGATGGGGCGTTCGGAAAGCTCAGCCGCCTCGATGGTCGAGCGGTCCGCCGAATGGCTCATGTCCACCACCAAACCCACGCGGTTCATTTCCTTGATGACCTGCTTGCCCATGCGGGTGATGCCGGTATCTTCGGCCTCATAGCAGCCCGTGGCCAGCAGCGACTGGTTGTTATAGGTCAGCTGCATGAACCGCGCGCCCAGATCGTGCAGAATCTCGATTAGGCCGATGTCATCTTCCATAGGGCTGGGGTTCTGGAACCCGAAGAACACCGCTGTACGGCCCGTCTTGCGGGCCACGTCGATGTCGCTGGCCCAGCGGCCTTTCATGATCAGGTCCGGGTATTGCTCGAACCAGCGGTTCCACTTTTCAAAGTTCAGAACCGTTTCACGAAAGTTCTCGTGATAGGCGATGGTGACGTGGATCGCGTCCACGCCCCCCTCGCGCAACTGGCGGAAAACCTTTTCCGACCAGTTCACATACTGAAGACAATCGATCAGCATCAGACAGGACCGGCGCTGATATAGGCGGTTTTGACCGTGGTGTAGAACTCGGCCGCAGCCTTGCCCTGCTCACGCGGGCCATACGAGCTGTCGCCGCGACCACCGAAGGGTACGTGATAGTCGGTGCCTGCGGTGGGCAGGTTCACGGTGACAACACCGGTGCGGGCGTTGCGGCGGAAATGGGTGGCACGGGCCAGCGACTTGGTGACGATGCCCGAGGTCAGACCAAAGTTGGTGTCGTTGACGACGCTCAGCGCCTCGTCATAGCTGCCAACCTTGATGACGCTGGTCAGCGGCGCGAACATTTCTTCGCGGTTGATGCGCATGTCGTTGGTGGTGTTCAGGAACACGCCCGGCGACATGTAGAAACCTTCGTGCGGCATCTCCAGACGCGCACCGCCACAGGCCAGTTCCGCGCCCTCGGACTTGCCGATACCGACATAGGCCAGGTTTTCGTCCAGCTGCTGCTGGCTGACGACGGGGCCCATCTGAACGCCTGCTTCCAGCGCGTGGCCCACTTTCATCGCCTGCGCACCGGCGACCAGCTTTTCTACGAAGGCATCGTGGATGCCCGCGTGGACAACCAGACGCGACGAGGCGGTGCATTTCTGACCGGTGCCACCAAACGCACCACCAAGGGCCAGCGTCACCGCCAGATCCAGATCGGCATCGTCCATGACGGCAAGAGCGTTCTTCGACCCCATTTCCATCTGAACCTTGGTCAGGTTCTGAATGGCAGCGGCGGCAATGCCCTTGCCCACCGGAACCGACCCGGTGAAGGAAATGGCATTAACCTTGGGGCTTTCGACCAGACGCTGACCGATCGACCGGCCCGAGCCCATGACCAGGCTGAACAGACCCTTGGGAATGTCCTGACGGTTGATGATCTCGGTCAGGGCTACAGCCGAAGCCGGAGTGATGTTGGCAGGTTTCCAGACCACCGCGTTGCCATAGCACAGCGCCGGCGCAATCTTCCACGATGCGGTCGCGGTGGGGAAGTTCCACGGGCTGATGATGGCGACAACGCCAACGGCCTCACGGCGTACATCTACTTCGATGTCGGGGCGCACGGAATCGGCGTTCTCACCGATCTGACGCAGGCATTCGGCGGCGTAATAGGTAAAGAACTGACCGGCGCGGTAGACTTCGCCCTTGCCTTCGGCCAGCGGCTTGCCCTCTTCGCGGCTCAGCAGCGTGCCCAGTTCTTCGGCGCGGGCCATCAATTCGTTGCCGATAGCGTTCAGAACGGTTTGCTTGCGCTCCAGCCCATAGGCAGCCCATTCGGCTTGCGCCACGCGCGCCTGATCCAGAGTTGCCTCAAGCTGATCCACGCTGGCTTGCGCAAAGACGCCGACCAGATCGCTCAGATCCGACGGGTTGCGGTTCTCTACTTCGCCTTCGCCAGCCAGCCATTCGCCAGCGATCAGGTTTTTTTGAATGTCAGCCATAACGGTGTCGCCTCATCAGGAATTAGTCGATTGGATATGGACTCTTTTGCATACATCAATCAAACTAAATTTATTGAATGATACTTCAACAAAACTGAAACACCTCACATGGCTCTCAAAATCGAAATGCTTCGCGGCTTTGTCGCTGTTGCACGCAGCGGAAATCTGACGGATGCCGCCGACACCCTGAAACGCACCCCATCCGCTGTTTCGATGATGCTCAAACAGCTTGAGACCCATCTGGGCGAGCCGCTGTTTGAAACGGATCGGAAAAACAAACTGACCGCGTTGGGCGAGTTTGTGTTCGCACAATCAGAGCAAGAATTGCAGCATTTCGACAATACGGTCCGCGCCATCGAAAACTACGCCGACGCCACGCTTGGCCATGTTCGGATCGCCACGGTTCCTTCTGTGGCCGGGATGATCATACCGCGGGTTTTTGCAAGAAGCATAAACGCTTATGACGGCGTTCGGGTCGACTTGCGCGACATGGATTCCAAATCCGTCCTGCACGAACTGTCCCGCGGCCGGATCGACATCGGCATCGCAACCGCCGGCGCAAACGGCTCGGGGTTGCAAAGCCAACTTTTGCTGACCGACTGGTTCGGAGTGCTAGTCGCACCAGACCATCCTTTGGCGCAAAGTCAGGATCCGATCAGTTGGGACGCGCTGAGGCACGAGCGGCTGATTGCAAACAGCCTGTCCGAGAATATTACCGGCGCCGAGGCACGGGACCTGCACGCCAGGTCCCGCTTTTCCGCCCACAACCTGACGTCGATTTTGGGAATGGTCCGGGCTGGTCTCGGCGTGACGATCTTGCCGGAAATGGCCGCAAATTCTTCGGGGCAGACCGACTTGGTCTTCCGACCGCTGGCGGATAAAACGGTAAAACGCGAAATCCATCTGTTGCGCAAAGCTGATTCTGCCCTGTCTCCGGCGGCGCGCAAACTGGAACATGACATCCTTGAAACGGTTGCCGAGATGACCAAAGAGCATCGGACATGACGGAAAACACAGATAGGATCACGCTGGGCATCCTGATCTTTCCGGGGTTCCCGATGGCGTGCCTGACGTCGTGCATTGAACCTCTGCGTGCCGCGAATGAAATCTCGGGGCAGGATGCGTTTTCGTGGACCGTGATCGCGGAAAAAGGCGCGCCCGTGCAGTCTTCGGCGGGGGTGTCATTTTCACCGGATATTGTGTTGTCTGATGTAAAGGCGCTGGACCATCTGTTGTTTGCCGCAAGCCCGAACAGCGTGTTTGACAGCCCGTCCAAGGCCAACGCCGCCCTGCAGCGGCTGATCCGGGCGAACACGCGCGTCGGCGCCATCAGCGGTGGCGTTTTTCCCTTGGCCCGCAGCCGTCTGACCGGCGACAACCCATTGTCGGTGCATTGGTGCTACGAGGCTGCTTTTCAGGCCGAGTTCCCCGACATTCCGATCCATGGCACCGTGATCTGCGAAGAGGGCGCTTTTACCACCATTTCCGGGGCGTCAGCCGTGTTTGATCACATGCTGACGCTGATCGAAAACCGCCTTGGCGGCGACATCATGGCCGAGGTTGCCTGCTGGTTCCAGCACCCCTTTATCCGCAGCGGTACAATGGCGCAGAAAGTGCCCGCAATCTCGACCGCGCAAAGCCAGGACCTGCTGCCGAAACAGGTGGCCCGCGCCATTCAGCACTTTGCCGAGCATATCGAGAACCCGATACAGATCAGCGAAGTCGCCGATGCCGTTGGCCTCTCCGCACGGTCGCTGGAGCGCAGCTTCAAAAAGGCGACAGGGCAAAGCCCGCTGACCTATTACCGTCGGATGCGGATGAATCAGGCGCGGCAACTGGTTTTGTATACCAATGACCCGATTGCCGAGGTCGCCTATATGGTCGGCTACGCCACCCCCGGTGCATTCATGCGCCACTACCGGGAAACGTTTGGGGTCACGCCGATCAGTGACCGGCGTGCCAAGAACTCGATGCGGGTGGGCAGCGATGATGTGCTGCCCTCGGGCTGAGGGTCAGGCGACCGACTTTGCCGCCCCCAGCAGACCGTGATGCAGCGAGGCCGCCGATGACCGGGGCGCGATGATAGCCATGCGGTCCTCGGCCAGACGCCACAGGAAGACGCCCAGATGCTCTGCCGTGGTACGGATCGCCGCGCCGGGTTCCATCGTGCGGACCGGAGCGTTGGTCAGCCGTTCGAACAGATCGCACAGCGCCGCGCCCTGCACGTCGAACCGGCACCAGCCGTCCGTCTGTTCAACCACCGAGGCGCTGTCGCCCACAACGGCCTTCAATTCAGAGGCCAGCAATTCGTGGCTGTCGTGGGACGCGGTGATCATCCACTGATCCGGGCCCGTCCAGAAGGCGGCATGTTCTGCGGCCTCGGCGGATTGGCCGACACCGGGCAGCGTCAGACCGATCTTGTCGGCCAGCGCCTTTTGCACGGCATTCGCCTGATCGTTGCGCGCTGCGACCGAAGCCAGCGCCTGATCCACGACCTCGGTGATGGTGATTGTGCCAATGGTGTCGGTGCGCGGCGTGTCGCCGCCCAGCGGGGTGATGGGTTTCAGTTTATGCACGAAGCTTCTCCCCTTCCGGGTCCACGAAATGAGCGCTGACAATCTCGACCATGACTTCCTGGCCTTCAAGCGGGTTCACCAGACGCAGTTTTTCACCCATCCGGTCCGAGCCACCTTTAACAAAAGCCAGCCCGATTGAGCTTTGCAGGATCGGCGAATAGGCGGCCGAGGTGACATAGCCCTGATCATGGGCCGCATCGACCGGCCCGGTGGCTTTCATCAGATGGCCGCCCGCAGGCACGCTGTCCTTGGCGTCTACCGGTTTGAGACCGACCAGCGCCAGCGCATCAGGGGTGTTCATCCCCTCACGACGGCTGAGAACATTGCCGATACAGTCCTTTTTGGTGCTGACCATACGCGCCATGCCAAGGTTCAGAGCCGTGGTCGTACCGTTCAGCTCATTGCCGGTCGCATGACCCTTTTCGATCCGCATGACGCCCAAGGCTTCGGTGCCATAGGGCATCACGTCGAACTCTTCGCCCGCCTCCATCAGCGCGCGCATCAGCCCGTCGCCGTAACGTGTGGGCACCGCGATCTCATAGGCCAGCTCGCCCGAGAACGAGATACGGAACAGCCGCGCCCGCAGCCCGCCGCACACGGTGATCTCACCACAGCCCATGAAGGGGAACGCCTCGTTCGAGATGTCGAACTCGGGGTCCACGATCTTTTGCAGCAGCTTGCGGCTGTTGGGACCGGCCACGGCATATTGCGCCCAGGCCTCAGTGGTCGAAATCAGTTGTACGTCCATATCCGGGCAAAGGCATTGGCGCACGAATTCCATGTTGCGATAGACCAGAACCGCGTTGGCGGTGGTGGTGGTCACGACAAAATGGTCCTCGGCAAACCGCGCAGCGGTGCCGTCGTCATAGGCAATGCCATCCTCGCGCAGCATCAGGCCATAGCGGACCTTGCCCACGGGCAGTTTCGCAAAGGCGTTCGAATAGATCATGTTCAGGAACGCGGCAGCATCTGCACCCTGCACATCAATCTTGCCCAGCGTGGTCACATCGCACACACCGACCGAGTTACGGGTCTGCAGCACTTCGCGATCCACCGATTGCCGCCAATGGGTTTCGCCCTTGCGCGGGAACCATTGGGCACGCAGCCAGTTGCCGACCTCGACAAACACAGCGCCCTGTTCCTCAGCCCATTTGTGGCTGGGTGTCAGGCGGGTCGGGTGGAAATCCTTGCCCACCGCGCGGCCACCGAACGCACCCATCGCCACAGGCGTGTAAGGCGGGCGGAAGATGGTAGTGCCGGTTTCCGGGATGGATTTGCCCGTCAGCTCGGCCATCACCGCCAGCGCACCCACGTTCGAGGTTTTGCCCTGATCGGTCGCCATGCCCAGCGTGGTATAGCGTTTCAGGTGCTCGACCGAGGTAAAGTTCTCTTGGTGTGCCAGTTTGACGTCCTTGACGGTCACGTCGTTCTGGTAATCCAGCCACGCGCGTTTTGCGCCTTTGACGTGCCAGAACGGGCTGATCGAAACCGGTGCATCCGCCGCAGCGGGCAGATCGGCGGGGGATGCCGTGATGCCCAGATCACCCAGTGCAGCGACAGCCGCCGCCGCACCGCCCTGTAGCGCCGCGTCGGTGGTCAACTCACCTTTGGCCGCGCCAGCCACGATCTGGCCGACGGGCAGACCGTCGCCCGGAACAAAGGCGTGGATATCGGCGTTCCAGACCGGGCGACCGCGCTGATGGCAGGTCAGGCCCAGGTTCGGGTTCCAGCCGCCGGACATGGCCAGCGCCTCGCACTGCAGATCGCGGGTTTGGCCCTTACCGGTCCGCACCTGAACCGAGGTCAGACCCAAGCGGCCCGAGGTGTTGATGATCTCGGCCCCTTTCAGAACCTCGGTGCCTTCGACATCCGCAGCATCCGCGCGGGTATCGACAATGGCCGGAACCTTGACGCCCTGCGCCATCAGATCGCGCACCGTCTGGTGCGCGTCGTCGTTGTTGGCAAAGACCACAACCGATTGCGCGGGCGTGGCCGCCCAGCGGTTGGTATAGGCCCGCACCGCGCCAGCCAGCAGGATACCGGGCCGGTCGTTGTTTTCAAACGCGATGGGGCGTTCGATGGCCCCGGTCGCGATCAGCGCACGTTTGGAATAGATGCGCCACAGGGTCTGGCGGGGTTTATCCGCCTCGGGCGCAATCAGGTGATCCGCGTTGCGTTCTACCGCACCATAGATGCCGTGGTCATAGGCGCCGAACACGGTCGTGCGCGGCATGACCCGCACGTTGTTCATCGACGCCAGTTCAGCCAGAGCCTGCGAAACCCAATCCGCGCCGGACATATCGGCCAGCGCGCCGGTCTCGGCAATCAGACGACCGCCCATGTGGAAATCTTCATCGGCGATAATGACCTGAGCGCCCGCGCGCCCGGCCGTCAGCGCCGCCGCCAGACCGGTCGGACCCGCACCGATGATCAGCAGATCGCAATGCAGGAAACCTTTGTCATAGAGGTCGGGATCATCCTCACCGGTCAGGCTGCCCAGACCGGCGGCTTTGCGGATGATCGGCTCATACAGCTTTTCCCAGAACGCCTTGGGCCACATGAAGGTCTTGTAATAAAACCCGGCGGTCAGGAAGTTCGAGAACCGGTCATTGATCGCCATGAAATCGCGTTCCAGCGACGGCCAGCGGTTCTGGGAATTGGCGCTCAGGCCCTCATACAGCTCGGCCACGGTGGCGCGAGTGTTGGGTTCCTGCCGCCCGCCCGAGCGCAGCTCGACCAGGGCGTTCGGTTCCTCGCTGCCCGCGGTCAGCGGGCCGCGCGGGCGGTGGTATTTGAACGACCGGCCCATTAGGCGCACACCATTGGCCAGCAGGGCCGAGGCCAGCGTGTCGCCCTGATAGCCCTGATAGGATTTGCCGTCGAAAGTGAAACTCAGGCTGGCGTCACGGTTGATCAGCCCGCCGTTCAGACGATTGCTTTGCGTCATTGTTCTGCCTTTCTGGCCGCCTTGGCGACATCGCGCGCCAGTTCGACATTCAGAATTTCATGCGTCAGCGTGTTGCGCGTGACCACCAGCCACGACCGGTCGCCCTGTTCGTGATACCAAAGCTCACGGTGTTCGCCCGCCGGATTGTCGCGCAGGTACAGGTAATCGTGAAACGCCTGCGCCGCGTCTTCGGCCTGCCAGTCGGGGCGGTTGATCAAGGTCGCATCACCCAGATAGGTGAATTCCTGTGCGTCGCGCGGCCCAAGGAGGGGATGGTTGATCAGCATGCTTCGACCTCCGACCCTTTGTGAATGATGTTAATGTCGCGCACACGCTGCATCCATTTGGCGCGCAGATCCTCGCTTGTGGCACCGATGTCATAGGCCGGTGTCGCCAGCGGTTTGCAGGCCGTCACGTTGATTACGACAAAGCCTGAAAACTCGGGCTCAAGATCGGGCCAGCGGTTGGTGTAAACCGGGCGCAGCGACGGGTAACGCGGATTGTCGCGCGGTACATAGGTTGCCTCACCCTGAACAAGCAGACCGCGGCGGGTCAGAATGTCGACGAAATTCACCTCGACCTGCGGGCGAACCGCGATATTGGCCAAGGTATCCGGCGACCGGATTTCAGCGAAGCTGATCGTGGTGTCGTCATGAACCACAAAGGTCCCCTTGGGGGATACGTTCGGGTTTCCGTCGGCATCAGCAGTGGCGACAAAGCCCAGATGCCAATGCTCGATCAGGTCGCGTGCAAACTTGTTGATCATGGCCTTGTTCCTCAGTGCAGGTTGGGTTGGGCGCCCTGCCCTTTTTCGTCGATCATGTGGCCGGTCATGAACCGGTCCAGCCGATAGGCGGTCGCGGTTTCATGCGGACGGTCGGTTTTCAGAAGATGGGCAAAGCAATAGCCGGACGCGGGCGTGGCCTTGAACCCGCCATAGCACCAGCCGCCATTAAAAAAGAGCCCATCGATATGCGTCTTGTCGATAAAGGGCGAGCCGTCCATGGACATATCCATGATCCCGCCCCAGCTGCGCAGCAGGCGCGCACGACCCAGCGCCGGGATCAGCGACATGCCGCTTTCGATCACATCCTCGACCACCGGCAGATTCCCGCGTTGGGCATAGGTGTTGTACATGTCGATGTCACCGCCAAAGACCAGACCACCCTTGTCGGACTGGCTGCAATAGAAGTGACCCGCACCATAGGTGATGACGCCCGGAATAAACGGCTTGAGCCCCTCGGACACAAACGCCTGCAACACATGGCTTTCGATGGGCAGGCGCATCCCGGCCTTCTCCATCACGCGGCTGGAGCTGCCCGCAACCGCGACGCCGACCTTCTTGGCGCCGATGAACCCACGACTTGTATCCACACCCAAGATCTTGCCGTTTTCAATGCGGAACCCGGTGACTTCACAGTTCTGAATGATGTCTACGCCGCGCATATCCGCACCGCGCGCATAGCCCCATGCCACCGCATCGTGACGCACAGTACCGCCCCGGCGATGCAACAGACCGCCCTTGATCGGGAACCGCGCATCGTCAAAGTTCAGGAAGGGATACATCGCGCGCACACCGTCGGTATCCAGCAGCTCGGCATCCGATCCGTTCAGGATCATCGCATTGCCCCGCCGCCGCGCCGCATCGCGCTGTGCATCGGTGTGAACCAGATTCAGAATACCGCGCTGGCTGACCATCGCGTTGTAATTGAAGTCCTGTTCAAGGTTTTCCCACAGCTTCAGCGAGAACTCATAAAACGGCTCATTCCCGTCCAGCAGATAGTTCGAACGGATGATCGTCGTGTTCCGCCCCACATTGCCGCCGCCGATCCAGCCCTTTTCCAGAACCGCAATCCGCGCCCCGCCAAATTCCTTGGCCAGATAATAAGCCGTGGCCAGACCATGCCCGCCGCCACCGACGATGACATAGTCATACGCATCTGCTGGCGCAGGGTCGCGCCATTGAGGGCCCCAGCCCTTGTGGCCGGTTACGGCCTCTTTGAAAAGTCGCAGCGCCGAGTATCGCATGAAGGCTCCTATTCGTTGCAGTCTTTAATCTGCGTCACGACGGGCCAAGTTTTCACTAGCGGTTTCGGACACAAAGACTCTCAGAACCGACAAAATAGGCCCGCCCACCTGTCGCAACTGCGATCAAACAGCAAGCCGGGTGGCCTCTCATCACTATAAATAAGTTTTACTTATCTTTTTATGTCTCTTGGTCATTTTTGTTTACGAAATAAAGAATCACCGCTAGAACCCGGGAAAGCGCGACAGAGGAGTAGCGAGAAATGTTTGACGCCAGCACGACACACAAAGTGGTCTTGGGAGTGATCGGCGCAGATTGCCACGCCGTTGGAAACAAGATCCTGGACAGCCTTTTGACCCGGGCCGGAATTCAGGTCGTCAACTTGGGCGTTATGGTCAGCCAAGAGGAATTCGTGACCGCCGCTCTGGCAGAAAACGCCGACGCGATCCTGGTCTCATCGATCTACGGGCATGGCGAAATTGATTGCCAGGGCCTGCGCGACCGCTGCGAGGCTGCGGGCATCGGCAACATCCTTCTCTACGTCGGCGGTAACCTTGTGATCGGAAAGCAGGATTTCGCCACCGTCGTCACCCGCTTCAAGGACATGGGTTATGACCGCGTCTTTCCGGCGTCGGTGAATATCGATCAAGTTGTGGCACTGCTGAAAGATGATATCGACATGCGCCGCCTTCCGAATATCGGCCACAACTCGGGTGCCTTCGCACCAGAGTTCGCCGACTGGGCCGCAATCTAGCAAAGGCAGATGGTGACATGACCGGCACGCCAGAAATCACGAACTCCAAGCTGCCCGATTCCGTTTTCGACGCCGAGCGTGAGGGCGTTCTGCAATCCTGGCACACCGGTGCCGATGTGGATTTTGAAGCAGGTCTGGCCCGCCAACAGGCGCTGCCCGTGGAAAAGCGGTTTTCGGCGGCCTTGGCGGATGCGGATGAAAATGGCAAGACGCTGCTGCAACCCCGCGCGGGCGTCGCGCTGTTGCGGGAACACACCGCGCTGATGGAGGGGCTGGCCCCGTTCTGCGACGTGCTGCCCACAACAATTGACGCCTATACCCGCCACAACCGCTATGACGAGGCGCAGAATGGCATCGACCGGTCTCGCGCGGCGGGCACCTCGCTGCTGAACGGATTCCCGGCGGTCAACCATGGTGTGGAAGGCTGCACGCGACTGGTCGAGGCTGTGTCGAAACCCATTCAGGTGCGTCACGGCACGCCCGATGCGCGCCTGCTGGCGGAAGTCACGCTCAGCTCGGGCTTTTCGTCTTACGAGGGCGGCGGGATTTCCTATAACATCCCCTATGCAAAGAACATTCCGCTGGAGCAGTCGATCCGCCACTGGCAGTACTGCGACCGTCTGGTGGGCCGCTTCGAAGAACAGGGCATCCGTATCAACCGCGAGCCTTTTGGCCCTCTGACCGGGACGCTGGTGCCGCCTTTTGTCTCGCATGTGGTGGCCATCATCGAGGGTCTGCTGGCGCTGGAACAGGGCGTGCGCTGTATCACACTGGGCTATGGTCAGGCGGGCAATCTGGTGCAGGACGTCGCCGCGCTGCGGTCACTGCGGCGGCTGGGGCACCACTATTTCCAGAACGCGGGCTATGACGATTACCAACTGACCACCGTGTTCCACCAGTGGATGGGCGGCTTCCCCGAGGATGAGGCCAAGGCAACCGCTGTCATCTGTCTGGGCGCACTGGCCGCGAAACAGGCGCGCGCCACCAAGATCATCGTCAAAACCCCGCATGAGGCCAGCGGCATTCCCTCGCTTGAGGCGAACCAGGCCGGGCTTAAAGCGACCCGCCAGATGGTCAACATGATCGCGGACCAGAACCGCAATGACGGCAACGAGATCCTGACCGAGGTCGAGGTGATCGAGGCCGAGGTTCACGCCGTCATGCGCGCCGTCCTGAAACTGGGCAAAGGCGATATCGCGCGCGGTGCCGTACTGGCCTTTGAATCCGGCGTCATGGACATCCCCTTTGCGCCAGCCATCGGCAACGCGGGCAAACTGACGCCGGTGCGCGACAACCACGGCGCGCTGCGGATTTTTGAAACCGGAAATGTACCGCTGCCCAAGGATGTCATGGCCTTCCACCGGGACCGCATCGCGGAACGCGCAAGGTCCGAGGGGCGTGAGGTGTCGTTTGACATGGTGGTCGATGACGTCCGCGCCATCTCGGCCAGTAAACTCATCGGTCGGCCCTCAGTTGCCGCTTAACGCACAGAGAGTGTCATGAAGATCAAAAACGTTGTTTTCGCGCCGGGGCTGGCCTCGTACTATTTCGACGATCAGGCGGCGATCAAACAGGGGGCCAAGCAGGACGGGTTTGTCTATTGCGGTCAGGCCCTGACCGACGGCTTCGCCCGCGTCCGGCAATATGGTGAGAGTGTCTCGATCCTGCTGGAACTGGAAAACGGCCAGATCGCCGAGGGCGATTGCGCTGCCGTTCAGTACTCCGGTGCCGCCGGGCGGGATCCGCTGTTTCTGGCCTCATCCGTCATTCCGTTCCTGCAGGAACATCTGGCCCCTGAATTGATCGGGCATGACGTACGCAGCTTCCGCGAAAGTGCCGAATTCTTCGATACGCTGATCGTAGATGGCCAACCCCTGCACACCGCCGTGCGCTATGGCTTGTCGCAGGCTTTGTTGTCGGCAGCGTCGATTGCCAAAGGCAAAATGAAGTTCGAGGTCATCTGCGACGAATGGGGGCTGGAGGCCATCGCTTCCCCTCTGCGCCTGTTCGGGCAAAGCGGTGACAACCGCTATGAGGCCGTGGACAAGATGGTGTTGAAACAGGTCGACGCCCTGCCCCACGGCCTGATCAACAACATCCCGCAGAAGCTGGGTGAAAATGGTGGCAAGCTGGCCGAATATGTCACATGGCTGTCGCGCCGCATTCAGGATCTGCGCACCGATGACAGCTATCACCCGGTGCTGCATATCGACGTCTACGGCACGGTCGGCATGATTTTTGACAATGACGCGGTAAAGATCGCCAACTATCTGGCGTCGCTGGAACAACGCGCGGCCCCGTTTGATCTGTATATCGAAGGGCCTGCCGATGCTGGTTCGAAAGAGGGTCAGATCACCCTGCTGCGCGACATTCGTGCCTCGCTGCAGGCGCTTGGCAGCAACGTCAAAATCGTGGCCGACGAATGGTGCAACACCTATCAAGACGTGGTCGATTTCGTCGACGCCGATTGCTGTGACATGGTTCAGATCAAGACCCCCGATCTGGGATCGCTGCACAATACGGTCGATGCGGTTCTCTACTGCAAAGCCAATGGTGTCGCCGCGTATCAGGGCGGCACCTGTAATGAGACCGACATCTCGGCCCGCGCCTGCCTGCACGCGGCCATGGCCACCCGCCCCGACCGCGTGCTGGTCAAACCCGGCATGGGCTTTGACGAAGGCATGACCATCGTTGCCAACGAAATGCACCGCACCCTTGCGCTTTTGAACACACGAGCTGCCGCATGACCGATACCCCTCTGAAACCTTACGACGGCCTGCTGGTCGTATCTCTGGAACAGGCCGTCGCTGCCCCCCTCGCGTCGTGCCACTTTGCCCAGGGCGGCGCGCGCGTCATCAAGATCGAGCGTGATACCGGCGATTTCGCCCGCAAATACGATGGTGCGGTCAAAGGCTCAGCGTCCTATTTCGTCTGGGCCAATCACGGCAAGGAAAGCCTGTGTCTGGACATCAAAAACCCCGACGATGCCGTCCTGCTGCACCGCATTCTGGACAAGGCGGATGTGTTCATCCAGAACCTCGCCCCCGGGGCCATCGCCCGCGCCGGGTTTGGCGAGGACGTCCTGCGCAAACGCAACCCGCGGCTGATTACCTGCGATATCAGCGGATATGGTGAGGATGGGCGCTATAGCGACATGAAAGCCTATGACTTTCTGGTGCAATGCGAAAGCGGGCTGGTGTCCGTGAACGGTGCGCCCGGACATCCCGGTCGGATTGGCGTTTCGGTCTGCGATATCGGCGCCAGCATGAACGCAATCATCGGCATCCAAAAGGCGCTGATCGCGCGCAGCATCAGCGGTAAGGGCAGCGCGGTTAAACTGTCCCTGTTCGACACCGCCGCTGACTGGATGACGGTGCCGTTGATGCATACGGTTTATGCGGGTAAAGCGCCGCAGCCGGTTGGCCTGCACCATCCCTCCATCGCGCCTTATGGCGGGTTTACCACGAAGGATGATGAGATTCTGGCAATCTCGATCCAGAACGAACGCGAATGGAAGCGCCTCTGCGCCGATGTGATCGGGCAACCCGAACTGGCCACCGATCCACGGTTCTGCGACGCGGCCCAACGGGTCGCCAACCGTGCCGAACTGGATGCCATCGTCGCCGGGTTTTTTGCCGGTCACGGCCGGGCCGAACTGGAGGGCAAACTGTTTGCGGCGGCCATCGCCTACGGGGCCGTGAACTCGGTCGGCACCTTTGCCGAACACCCGCAGCTGCGCCGCACGCCGGTCACGCTGGAAAACGGGGACGAAGCGCATCTGGTCGCCGCCCCCGTGCGCCACAGCTTTGATCCCGAAACGCCGCGTTTTGGCAGGGTGCCTGCACTTGGGGAACACACCGATACCATCCGGTCCGAGTTCGCCCAGACGGCCGCCGCATGATCCGATCCTACCTGTTCACCCCCGCGCACCGGCCCGAACTGGTGGCCCGCGCGCATGAACGGGGGGCGGATGCGATCCTGCTGGATCTGGAAGACAGCGTGCCGCGCGACCACAAACAGGCCGCGCGCGACGGGCTGGCCGACGCCGTTGCTGCGCTAAAACAGCATGGCATGTCGGTTGCAATCCGGGTGAATGCTGATCTGGGCGAGTGCGTTCGCGATCTTGAAGCTGCAATCCTGCCCGGCGTTGATGCGATCATGCTGCCCAAGGTCATCGGAGGGGATCACCTGCGTCTGGTGGACGACTACCTGTCGATGCTAGAACGTCAGGCCAAACTGCCCGACGGCCAGATCAAACTGATCGCGCTGATCGAAACGGCCCAAGCCCTGCAAAACGCAGCAGACATCGCCAACTCAACCCCCCGCCTGACCGCATTGGCTTTCGGGACCGAGGATTTCTCGACCGATTGCGGCCATGCGCCTTCAGTCGAAGCGCTGCAAGCCCCAGCTCAGACACTTATTCTGGCGGCCAAAAGCGCCGGTCTGCGCGCCATTGGCCTGCCCGGCAGCATCGCTGAGATCAAGGATATGGATGCCTTTGGCACCTGCGTCACCCTGGGTCGCGCCATCGGGTTTGACGCCGTGATGTGTATCCATCCCCGGCAGGTCGAGGTGGTGAATGCTGCCTTTACCCCCAGCGCCACTGAGATCGACCATGCGACCCGAGTGGTTCAGGCGTTTGATGCGGCTGTGGCACAGGGCCTTGGTGCGGTGATGCTGGACGGCAAGATGATCGACCCGCCCATCGTCGCGCGGGCGCAGGTTATGTTGCAATCCCTGCGTCCTTGAAGAACTCCGCCATGAAGGCAGGGCCTTTCTGATCCACAAAATCCCGAAACGCCCGCGCCGCCGGGCGCAGGGGTTTGTCGCGCATGTGCAGAACGAACCAGTCGCGGAATTCGGGCATGCCTTCGACGCTCAGGATTTTCAGCTTACCGGCCATCGCCTCAAGCGCAATCGTGTGGGCCGAGATAAAGGCCAGCCCCATATTCGCCATCACCGCCTGTTTGATATTGGCATTGCTGTCCATTTCCTGCGCCTTGGGCTGTGGCAGGTCGGAATCGGAAAAGAAGAACTCGTGGACCATCCGCGTGCCTGACCCGCGCTCGCGCACAATGAACTGGTGATGCGGCAGGTCCGAGCGGCGGATTCGGCTGGAACGTACCAGCGGATGATCCGGGTGCCCGATCAGAACATAAGGGTGCTTGGCAAACTGATGCGCCGTCGTCTCTAACCGGCGCGGAGGCCGCCCCATCAGCGCAAGATCGATCTGGTCGGTATCCAGCATCTCGATCACCTCGCGGCGGTTTGCGATCTTGAACTGCAGGTCGCATTCGGGGTGTTCCTGCTGAAATTGTGCCAGCAGATGGGGCCCGAAATTGCGCGCCGTCGTCACCATCGCTACCCGCACCCGGTGATCCAGCTTGCCCTGCATGATCTGGACGACATCCACTGCCTCGGCCAGCGTTTCGGTCATTCGTTCGGCATAGGGCACCAGCGCCGTGGCAACCTCGGTCGGGATCACGGACCGCCCCGATTTCTCGAACAAGGGCGCGCCGAATTCCTCGCTCAGTCGGCTCATCTGCATCGAGACCGCAGGCGGGGTCAGCGATAGTCGTTCCGCAGCGCGCACAAAGCTGCGCGTTTCGATAGCCACCAGAAAAATCTGCAACTGGCGCAGGGTGATCTTATCTGAGGATGGCGGCATTGCGGCTCCTGTGACCTAGAATGAGGGTTTGCGGGTAAAGAAATCCTCTCCCTTGTCGTCAATAATCACAAATGCCGGGAAATCCACGACTTTTACGCGGAAAACGGCCTCCATGCCGAATTCGGGGAAATCCAGCGTTTCGATGCTTTTGATGACATCCTTACCCAGAACCGCCGCCGCCCCACCGACCGAGCCCAGAAAGAACCCGCCATGGTCCTTGCAGCTTTGCACCACGGATGACGCCCGGTTGCCCTTGGCGATCATCACGCGCGACGCCCCCAGGGCCTGCAATTCGGGCACATAAGGGTCCATCCGCGCGGCGGTGGTCGGCCCGAACGAGCCCGAGGCATAACCGTCGGGTGTTTTGGCCGGACCTGCATAATAGACCGGGTGATTGTAGATGTAATCGGGAAGGTCTTTGCCCTCGGCGATCATCCGGGCCAGTTCTGCATGCACCAAGTCACGCGCCACGATCATGGTGCCGGACATCAAAACCGGGCTGGACACGGACAGCTTGGACAGTTCCGCACAGATACCGTCCATCGGTTGGTCCAGATCGATCCGGGTCGCGGATTTCGCCGCAACATCCTGCGAGGGCAGGAATTGCGCCGGGTCATGCTCCAACTGTTCGACCCAGATGCCATCCCGGTCGATCCGCCCTTTGATCTGACGATCTGCCGAGCAGCTGACACCCATGCCAACCGGCAGACTGCCGCCGTGGCGCGGTAGGCGGATCACCCGAACGTCGTGGCAGAAATACTTGCCGCCAAACTGAGCACCCAGCGACATGTTCCGCGTCAGCTCCAGTATCTGCGCCTCAAGCTCCAGATCGCGGAACGCGCGCCCATCCGGGCTGCCAGATGTGGGCAGATCGTCCAATTCCTTGGCCGAAGCTTTCTTGACCGTTTTCAAACACTGCTCGGCCGACAATCCGCCAACTACGATCGCCAGATGGTAGGGCGGGCAAGCGGTGGTGCCCAGCGTGCGTATCTTTTCGTCGAAAAAGGCCAGAATGCGCTCGGGCTCCAACAGACGCCGGGTTTCCTGGTACAGGAACGTCTTGTTCGCCGACCCGCCGCCCTTGGCCATGAACAGAAAATCCAGCGCATCGCCGCTGCGTGCCTCGATGTCGATCTGTGCGGGCAGGTTGGTGCCGGTGTTCTGTTCCCGGTACATGCTCAGCGGGGCCATCTGGGAAAACCGCAGGTTCCGCGTCTCCCACGTGTCCTTGACCCCTTGCTCGACGGCGTCGTGCAAATCGCCCCCCACCAGCACATTCTGGCCCTTTGCGCCGTGAATGATGGCTGTACCTGTGTCCTGACAACTTGGAAATTCCCGTTCCGCCGAAATCACCGCGTTTTTCAACAGTTCCAACGCCACATAATGATCATTGGCCGAGGCATCGCTATCGTCCAGAATGCCGCGCAACTGCGCCAGATGGCTGGGCCGCAGCAGATGCGAGACATCCGCAAACGCGGTCGCGGTCAGGGCGCTGACCGCCTCGGGCGAGACGCGCAGGAAGGTTTCATCGCCAAATCGGACCGTTTCCAGCCCGTCATTGCCGAGATAGCGATAGCACGTCGTGCCGAGTGTTTTCGTTGTCTGGGTCATGGCGCGGACCCTAGTGATTCACTACCTATAATTCAATTCTTTTTATTTTTCAGTATCTTTAAGTAATGTAATATTACCTTACTTAAGTTTTGGGCCTAGTCATTCAACAGCAGTCTCGTCTGTTCGGCCTCGGCGCAGACCCATTCGGCAAATGCTGAGGCATCGGGCGACAGCTGCGTCCCCGCACCATGCACTAAGTGATACTCTTCTATTCCCCGCAGGCTGAACTCTGGCAGGCAGCGAGCCAAACCATAAACATCCGTCAGGTGATCGCTGGCCGGAGGACGCGCCAAGGCAATACCGCCCTTGGCCGAGGCCAAGGCCAGCGCGGACAGGGTGGTGTCGACATAGGTGATCTGCGTGTTTGCAGGCGGCACATCCCCGCCAAAAATCTGCACCCAGTTCATTCTGTGATCCGACACTTCGATCAGCGGAAAGGCCAGCAGATCCCCCAAATCCCCGATCTCTGCGGCAATCTGCGGATGCGCCACGGGGTACAGCCATTCCCCAAACAACGGGCGCGTCTCGGTGCCCGGCGGGGGCGGGCCAAAGGCAATCCACAGTGCCGCGTTGCGCGGCGGGAGTTCGGGACGCCCAACCATCGACGTCAGTTCAAGCCGCACATCCGGATGACGTTCAAGAAATTGGGGCAAACGAGGGGTCAACCAGCCCACCGACAGCGTCTTGGACACTGCCACCGTCAACGGCGGCCCCACCGGCGCCGCGATTGCGGCGGCGGCGCTTTCCACCCGGCCCAGCGACTCCCCCACCACCGCCAACAGCGTGCGCCCGGCTTCGGTCAGCGACACACCCGCCGCCACCCGGTTGAACAGAGGCTGACCCAGATGCGCCTCAAGCGCACGGATCTGCTGGCTGACGGCCGGGGGCGACATCGCCAAACGCTCGGCCGCGCGGGCAAAGCTGCCGGCACGGGCGGCGGCCTCGAAAACGCGCAACCAGTTGAGGGAGGGAATACGGCGCGACATAGCCCGAGGATAAGCTCAGCTTAACCTCCGAGGCAACAGAGATATCTTTTCATGCCTCGCCATCGGTGTAGCCTGTTTCAAACAGTGGGAGGATTTCATGCTGGACGCAGATAACAGCCATATTGACGCCTATCGCCAGAACGGCTTTGTCGCCGGTCTGCCCGTGTTCTCACGACAACAGGTCGCCGCGCTACGTCAACAGATCGAACGCCTTGAAGACCAGCACAGCGCGGGCGCAGGCGGGCATGATCTGGGTCAGTTCTTTCGCGTGAACGGCCATGTGGTAATCCCGATGCTGGCCGAGGCTGCGCGCACTCCGGCAATACTGGACGCGGTTGAGGCGGTTCTGGGGCCGAACCTTTTGGCCTGGTCGGTTGAGCTGTTCATCAAGGAACCCGGCAGCACCAAGACCGTCTCGTGGCATCAGGACATCACCTATTGGGGCATGGGCGAAACCGATGACGAGGTCACCGCCTGGGTCGCGCTTTCGGATGTCTCCGAACAGGCGGGCTGCATGCGGTTCATTCCCGGCAGTCATAAGGGCGGCATCGCCGATCACGAAGATACGTTTGATGAGAACAACCTTTTATCGCGCGGTCAGAGGATCGCCGGGATCGATGAAGACAAGGCCGTGCCCGGCCCGCTGAAACCGGGTGAGATGTCACTGCATCACGGGCGCTGCTTCCATGCCTCAGGGCCCAACCAAAGCGCAGACCGGCGTATTGGGCTGGCGATCCGCTATGTCACGCCCGAGGTGCGTGATCACGCCCCGGGCAAAGACTGGGCCATGCCCGTGCGCGGCGAAATCCCTGCCGGTGGCTGGGATTGTATCGCCGGACCACGGTCCCTGTTCCATTCGGCGGATCTGGCGCTTTATAATCGGATATTGGAAGGTCAGGCCGCCACGCTGGCGGCGGGGGCCGATCAGGATGTGGGCTTGTACAGCGTTGGAGACCGGAAATGAGCGAAACAGTCAGCTTCACTGCAATGAAAGACGGCACCAAAGAAGAATACGAGCTGCTGGAACGTCTTGAAAAACCCTTTCTGGCGCTAACCGCAAATCGTGTCCTGGACGAGCTGCGCCGCGCCGGCGAGGTCACCTTGGAAGGCTACCGGATCAGCCGCTTGCAACACGGGCTACAATCTGGCACCCGCGCCCTGCGCGACGGGGTGGATATCGACTGGGTGGTGGGTGCATTGCTGCATGATATCGGCGACGGACTGGCCCCACAAAACCACGACCGCATGTCTGCCGAGGTCATCCGACCCTTCGTGCGGTGGGAAGTGTCCTGGACGGTGGAACATCACGGCATCTTCCAAACGCTTTACTACGGGCACCATTACGGGTGGGACCGCAACGCGCGCGACCGGTATCGCGATCACCCCCTGTTCGACACCTGCGCCATCTTCTGCGAAGCCTGGGATCAGTCCAGCTTTGACCCCGATTACCCGATGGAGCCGATGGACACCTTCGAGCCCATGGTGCGCGAGGTGTTTTCGCGCAAAGCCTATGACCCCGCGGTGATCCGCGAAGGCGAGGTGACCGGCCTGCCCGCCCAACTCGCGGCAGGGTAATAGCTAGGCTCGGGCGCCGCTGACAAACCATCCCGGCGCGGGTGTTTATCAGACGCGCAGCCTGTATGATACCGACACGTCCGATCTGTATGAGAGAACCGTGTCCGAGATTGATACATTAAACCACTGGCTGATTTCCGATGGCCGGTTGCTGGGCGATGAAATCGCGATCGTTCAGGGCTATTGCGAGGGGTTGGTGAAGCTTGGCGTGCCGCTGGCACGGGCGCGGATTGCGCAGAATTACGCGAACCCTTTGCTCAGCGCCTGGGGCATCATCTGGACCCCGGACGAAACCCGCCGCTACACGGTCCCCACAACCGTCCTGTCGACCAGTTCCTGGCATGGCAGCCCTTTTGAACACGTGGTCACCCAACGCCGCCCGCTGCGCAAACGCCTGTCCGGCCTGAACCTTGAGGATGAACACCCGGTCTATGCAGAACTGGCCGAGGCAGGCGCCACCGACTTTCTGGCCATCCCTCTGGAACATGGCAACGGGTCCGTTCAAGGCACCAGCTTTACCTCAAATGCCGAGGCCGGGTTTTCCGACGCGCATATCCGCTATATCGAAGACTCGCGCCACGCGCTGGCCGCCGCGTTAGAGCCCATCGCCATGCGCCAATCACAACAAAGCCTGCTACAGACTTACCTTGGCCATGGCCCTGCAGAAGAAATCGGGCAAGGTCACATCAAACGCGGCGAGTCCAAGACCGTCTCAGCCGCGATCCTGTTTGCCGACCTCAGGGGTTTCACTGCCAAAGCGCAGATGTGGCCGGAACAGCAATTGCTTGAGATGATGGGCGATTACTTTGAGATGGTCGTCGCCCCTATTCAAGAGGCAGGGGGCGATGTGCTCAAGTTCATGGGCGACGGTATTCTGGCCGTCTTCGATCTGGGAAAGGACACCGCCCCCGCCTGCACAGCTGCCGTTCGGGCGGCAGAACAGGCGTTGTCCAATCTGGCCGAGTATAACAAAAATGCCACGCGCAATGGGCGCGAGGAAATCGAGTTCGTGATCGGACTGGATGCAGGGCCGGTGACCTTTGGCAATATCGGCAGCCCGGACCGGCTGGATTTCACGGTGGTTGGTCAGGCCGTCAACGTGGCTAGCCGCGTACAGGAACTGTGCAAGCGGCTGGGTGAAACGCTTCTGGTCACGGATCGCGTCGCACGTCATATGCGCGGCACCGTTCAATCCGTTGGGCATTACGCTATCCGTGGCGTGACCGGGGACATCGACGTTTTTAAACCTACCCGGGCGGACGACTGACATCTTCGCAGCACCATGTCCCTCCGGCCGATCATCTGACGGTACACACAATACACAGACCAAGTTTCTTGTGTTCCGGGCCCCGTTCCCGCACAAATGCCCCAACCATTCCCAAGCGCCAAAGACACATGCCTGATCTTCTTATTCTCGGCTCTGCGACGCAGGCCATCCTGCAGCGGCTGCAAGAAGCCTTTACCATCCATACGCTGGCCGATCTGGAGGCTGACTGGCTGGATCAGAACGGCCACCGCGTGACGCATGTTCTGACCAATGCCCATGACGGGATGCCCCCGAAAGTCATGGACGCCCTGCCCCGCCTTCAGATGATCAGCTGTTTTGGCGTCGGCTATGATTCAATCGATGTACAGGTGGCGCGGTCGCGCGGCGTCATGGTCACCCATACGCCGGATGTGTTGAACGCCGAGGTCGCCACCACCGCCGTTCTGCTGCTGCTGTCCTGTTACCGCGAAGTTCTGCGCGACGACGCCTTTGTCCGCTCGGGCCAGTGGGAGACGGGCGCGCGGGCTCCCTTTAGCCGATCAGTCGACAACCAGGTGATCGGGCTGCTGGGCTTTGGCAGAATTGGTCAGGCCATCGCCCGCAAACTGGAACCCTGGTCGCCGCGCATCGTCTACCATTCCAGAACGCCCAAAGACGTCCCCTATCAGTATTTCGATGACCTGACCGCGATGGCCGCCGAGGTGGACGCGCTGATCTGCATCACACCGGGCGGCGAAGAAACCCGCCATCTGGTGAATGCCGAGGTGCTGCGCGCCCTGGGGCCCAAAGGCACTTTGATCAACGTGGCACGCGGTTCGGTCGTGGATGAGCCCGCCCTGATCGACGCGCTGTCTGGCGGAGAGCTGGGCTGGGCCGGGTTGGATGTGTTTCAGAACGAACCCTTTGTCCCCGAGGCGCTGCGCCAGATGTCAAACGTCGTGCTGCTGCCCCATGTCGGAAGCGCCACGCATGAGACACGCCATGCGATGGCCATGCTGACCGTCGACAACCTGCTGCAACACGCCACAGACGGCACGGTCAAAACGCCTGTGCCCGAGCTGAGGGATCGTGCCGAAAACGCGCAAACCATGCGGGACACATGATTACGGGCTGAAGATCAGCACGACAAACACCAGAAACAGCACACAATGCATCGCACCATTCAGCACATTGGTGCGCGCGCCACCGAAGGTCATAAGGCTCATGACCAAAGTCAGCAGCAGCAGAACCATGGAACTGTCGCTGAGACCCAGGACAGTGGTTGTACCGCTAAGCAGGCTGATCGCCAGCACCGCAGGCACCGTCAGCCCGATCGTGGCGAGCGCCGAGCCTAGCAGCAGGTTGACCGAGCGCTGCAGGTGATTGGCCCGCGCCGCCGCCAGCGCAGCCAAGCCCTCGGGCGTCAGAACAAGCAGGGCGATAACCACACCACCCAACGCAAGCGGTGCTCCGGCTTGCACGATGCCAATATCCACCAGCTTGGCCATCCGCTTGGACAGCAGCACAATCGGCAGCAGCGTCAGCAGCAGCATCACCGTGTGATACCCTGTCGAATAGACCGGCCCGTGCCCGTGATCCGAGGCCGGGGGCGGGGCGTTTTCGCTGACCGGTTGCAGGAAATAGCCCTGATGCCGCATCGTCTGCACCGTCAGAAACGCCGCGTATAGCAACACGATGATGATCCCGAAAAACGCAGCCTGCGGCACCGAGAAGGTCGGGTCCTCGGTCGAAACGGTGAATTTCGGCAAAATCAGGCTCAGCACTGCCAGCGGCAACAGGACGGCCATGAACGCCTGTGCGCCCTGCAGGTTGTACTCCTGTTCGCGGTGGCGCAACGCCCCGATCAGCAGCGCCAGCCCGACCAGACCGTTCAGCACGATCATCAGCACCGCAAACATGGTGTCACGCGCCAGTGTCGGGGCCGCCTCTCCGGTCAGCATGATGGCGGCGATCAATGACACTTCGATCCCGATCACGGCCAGCGTCAGGATCAGCGTGCCATAGGGTTCACCCAGCAATTCCGCCAATGCATCTGCGTGTCGTACAACGGCAAAGCAGGCCCACATCATGACCGTAAAGATCACGACGAACAGCGCCCCTGCCATCCACAGATTCTGTAGATCATACAAAAGTCCATCCGCCCCGAACTGAAAGACACACAGCGTCAGGATGATCATCGCCGTGGGGGCTTCGGCCCGTATCATGTTCAACGGGCCGGGTTTTGCGGGTGCGGGCTGATCTGTCATGGATCACTTTCCCAAAAGCGGCGGGCCGGGCCGGGCGTAAATGAAAATGCGGTGCTCTCAGAGTGTTACACGCAACCCGCCTGGGTCAAGATTTTCCTATCCACCGTGGTCCCGGCGCGTATGTCAGCCCGAGATCATAGAGCCAAGCTGGTGTTTCAGCTCTTTGGCATCGATGGGTTTGTGGAGCAGTTTCAGCCCGTGCGCGTTGCATTCCTCGGCCGTTTCCGGCGACCGGTTGGCCGAGATGATACAGGCCGGCATATCACCGAATTCCGCCTTGATCCTGCGCACCGCTTCGGTGCCGGTTTTTTCGTGATCCAGCTGAAAATCCGCAACCACCGCATCCGGCGTAATACCAATCTCGCGCAGCAGGTCCACGGCCTGATCCTCACTGGCGCATTCCAGCACATGAACACCCCAGGATTCCAGAATCAGGGTCAGTGCGTTGCGCAGGTTGGCGTCATTTTCAATCAGCAATACGATGACATCGACCAGCTGACCCGTTTTCTTGTCCGGCACCACGGGGCGGCCATCCTGAAACGGACCCTGATCCAGCACCGGGGGCACCTCGATGGAAAACACCGTGCCCTTGCCCAGTTCAGACCGCAGATGGATGGGGTGTTTCAACAACCCGCAGGCGCGTTCGACAATGGCCAGCCCCAGACCCATGCCCTCGGCCGCGCTGGCATAGGATTGCACGCGTTTGAACTCTTGAAAAACAATGTCCCGCTGATCGGCGGCAATGCCTATTCCGGTGTCCAGAACCTCGATCGACAGACAGGATTTGCGCCGTTTCACCCCGACCAGCACTTTGCCAGTGTCCGTATAGCGGATCGCGTTGGACAGAAGGTTTTGCAGAATGCGCCGCAAATAGCTGGCATCGCTGGCCACAAGGGCACTGGTCGGAACCACCCGTAAATCCAGCCCCTTGGCCTGTGCAACCGGGCGGAACGCATCCTCCATCTGTTTGAACATGTCCCCTATCGACACCGTGGACAGATGTACCGTGGCACTGCCGCTATCGAGTTTCGAGATATCCAGCAGCGCCTCAAGGATATGTTCCACACTGTTGAGCGCGCTTTCCGCCTTGGTGGCCACATCCCGTGTGTCCACCTGATCCGGCCCGCTTTTGAGAGAGGCAACATAAAGCTTGGCGGCCGACAGGGGCTGCAACAGGTCGTGACTGGCGGCTGCCACAAACCGGGATTTGGACGCGTTGGCGCGCTCGGCCTCGCTCAGCGCGTCGGCCAGCTCGACGGTGCGCGCCTCGACACGTTTTTCCAACAATTCCTTGGCGTCCAGCAGGGCCTGCGCTGATTTGCGTTCCGCCGTGACATCGGTGAAAGAAATCACATAGCCCTTGTCCGGCATCTCTTGCGCAAAGACAGAGAGGATTTTTGACCGCCCCCGATGCAATTGAAACCGCAGCGGCCGCCGATAGGTGCGCCGCCTGGTCCAATCGGACAGATCGGTCCAGGTCATCCCCGGCTGAAAGCTCATGTTCGAGCCCAACCGGTCATAGAGCGTTTCAAACTGCGTCCCCATCTGGAACTGTGTGACCGGGATGGCCAACAGCTCGCTTGCCCGGTTGTTCCAGCCGACCAGCCGGTGCTTGTTGTCGAAAATGCAGACACCCTGATCGATATGTTCCAGCGTGGCGCGGATCAGGCGCGATTTGTCGTCCAGAATACGGTCGCGCTCTAGCCGCTCGATCCGCATCATATCGGTCACATCCGTCTGCAGGATCACCGTCCCGGCATCCGGCGTGCGGTGTTCGGACACCTGCAACCAGCGATTGCCGCTGAGGCCCACATTGAACACCACATGATCATCCACATGGCGTGCCAGCCGCAGTTCGGCCCAATCCCCGGGGGTGACCCCTTCGGGCAGCGACAATGAGCTCGACCGACTGACAAATTCGACATATTCGGTAAAGTGCAGCCCCGGTTTCAGCCAGCCCTGAATATCGGGCATATGCAGCCCGAACCGGCTGTTGCAGAGGATCAGCTTTTCATTGCGCCCAAACAGGGCAAAGCCATCCTGCACCGCCTCAATCGCGTTCGCCAGGTCGGCCCGGGCGGCCTCGGTTTCCTGATTGGCCTTGGCCAATTGCGCGTTCGAGGCGTTCAGCAGATCCAGCGCGCGTTCCAGATCATCCGTGCGGGTGCGGATCTCTTGTTCCAGCACGGCGGCCCGCTGAAACTGCGCATAGGCCGCACCCGAGGCATCGGTGGATTCCTCGACCCGGCGCATCAGCGCCTCAACGATCCTCAGCAGTTTTTCGTTCTGGCGCTCAATCGGGTCCAGGGGGTCGGTGAGATGCTCAATCATCCCCTAGTCTTCCCCGGGTGGGTAAATCGCCACGCCCGTCATCGTCTGGTTGACGTGGAGCGAGTTGAACTGCTCACCATAGGTCGAGAACCCGACCACATGGTTGTCCGACAAAATGCCCGAGATTTCATGCGTCTTTTGCTTTTCCTGCGCCTCAAGACGCCGCAGGATACAGTCGCAGGCCAGGATCGTGTCAGGCTTTTGCTTCTCGCTGAGCGCGGCGATCTCTTCCTGCAGATGCACCACCATGTCGCGCGGCTCGGCCAAGGTCAGGACCAGACCTTCGTCAATGGCTGAAAAGAACACCAAATCGCCATTTCCTGCCACCTGTTGAATGGCGCGCACATGGTGTTGGCCGCCGATCTGCACCACAACCGGATGTGCGGCAAAGGTAAACGGGGTCAGCTGTTCGGGGTCCTTGCCCAGAATACGCGCATATTCCCGCGCCGCCGGTTCCGCGTTGATTTCCTGAACGATGCGGTTGGCCGGATCGGCCTTGGTCACGACCATACGCTGCGCGGCGGGCACAAGGTGATCGGTCTTGAACACCTTGATCGGGCAGGACGTGCGCACCTGCACCAGAATGGCGGCATTCTCCAACGCCTGCGCCCCATGCAGTACATAGGTGTGGCCAAAGGCTGTCCCGTCGCCCGCCGATCCGCCAAACAAAGGCACCGGACCCAGGCCCATGGCCAATTCCGATGTCAGCTTGTCTTCCTTGGTCGACAGCCCGTCGATCATCAAAAAGGTAAATTCATTCTCCCAATTGGGAAAGCCGCGCATCATCGCATTCCGGTTGTGGATCATCCGGGCAATGATGTCCTGCGCGCTGAAATCGTCCAGGTCCGGTACCAGAATGGTGCGCGTTTCAAAATGCGACCGCGGCAAGGCCAGCGCGACGATCTGATCCTCGCTATAGCCGCCTTCGGCCAACTCTCCGGCGGTGGTGCATCCCACCACCATCGTTGGCGCGAATTCCTGCTCGGCCTCGGCTATCACGGCTGCGGCGTCGGCGTTCGGGCTGACAAACAGGATAACAAGCGCCATCGGGTCCTCGCCCAATGACCGGGACAATGCACTGACTGCCCTGTCGGCGCTGCAATCTGCAAATGCCGTTTTTACGATGCCTGGCCTGCCGGATTGGGCGGTGCCCCATCCGAATGCTTGGTTCATCGTGCCTCCTCCCTAAAGCCCGACGATTCCTGCGAGGTTAGAGTATCTTCCCCTAGTCTTGCAATACGCTGGCAAAGGATGCTTTCTTGGCAATCAACACTGCCTGCGTGCGGCTTTGAACGCCAAGTTTGCGCATGATCGCAGTGACATGCGCCTTGACCGTGGTTTCCGCGATCGACAGGTCATAGGCGATCTGCTTGTTCAACTTGCCCTCGCAGATCAGTTGCAAAATGCGGCCCTGCTGATTGGTCAGCGCCGCAAGCCGGTTGACCGCGTCGCTATGTTCATCCTCTTCCTCTTCTTCGATCAGCACGCAGCCTTCGGGAACAAAAATCCCGCCCGCATGCATCGTTTCGAACGCAGTGCGGAACACGTCGCGTTGGCTGTGTTTAGGCACATATCCGGACGCGCCCGCCTTGATCACCTGGCTGATCACCCGGTTGTCGGTCAACGAAGACACAACGATCACCGGCGCGTCTGCTGCGGCTTTCAAACGGACCAGCCCATCCAGCCCGTCTACATCGGGCAGGTTCAGATCCAGCAGCACGGCATCCGGGTTCAGGCCCCCTGCCAGCAGCTCCATCGCCTGTTCCAGACGGTCTGCGGTGTGAATTTCGCCAATCTCGGCCACGCTGCGCAAGGTCATCGACAAGGCGTCGCAGAACAGCGGGTGATCGTCGACAATCAGAACATTCTCAAAATCATTCTGTCGGGCGGGTTCTGCAAGCATAAGAGGCGCCTTTGCAAAAATACGTTCTCTGATCCAAGTCTAGCAACACCGGCGCGAAACGCCTACTGGCCGAAGGTCGTAGATCACAAAAACGCGCGCCCGGCTGGCGGGCGCGCGATCTTTTGGGGGTCAGGGCTCGGCTCAGTTCGCCGAGGCCAGTTCCTTGGGCAGGCGGAAAGTCCACAACGTGCCACCCTGATTGAGGTAGTTGACCTTCTTGGCCACTTCACCGCCCCACAGAGGCACAGCACCGCCCCAGCCGGATATGATCGAGACATACTGCTCGCCATCCTGTTCCCAGGTCACAGGCTGACCGACGATGCCCGAGCCGGTCTGGAACGACCACAGCTTTTCGCCGGTTTCGTCATCCAGCGCAATGAACTCGCCTTCGGGGGTGCCAAAGAACACCAGCCCGCCAGCCGTCGTCATCACACCAGACCACAGCGGCGCATCGTTCTTGTATTCCCACTTCCACTCGCCGGTATCGGGGTCAATCGCCTTGAGCGAACCGATGTGATCCTCATAGTTCGGCTTGATGGTAAAGCCCGCGCCCAGATAGGCCGCGCCTTTCTTGTAGGTGATCGGCTCGTTCCAGATATCCATGCCCCATTCGTTTGAGGGCACATAGAAATTGCCGGTGTTCTGCGAGAACGCCATCGGCATCCAGTTCTTGCCACCCAGGAAGGACGGCGAGGCAAAAATGACCTCACCCTTGTTGCCATCGGCCGCAGCCGAGGGATCACCGGGGCGGTTGTTTTCGACAAAGATCGGGCGGCCGGTCTCATCGATACCATCGGCCCAGGTGATGTCCTTGACGAATGGTGTCGCCGAGACGAATTCACCATCCTCGCGGTTCAGAACATAGAAATACCCGTTCCGGTCGGCGGTCGCGTAGCGCTTGTTGCCCTCGCGGTCGGTATAGGCGACGACTTCGTTCACACCGTCATAATCCCAGCCTTCACGCGGGGTGGTCTGGAAATGCCACTTGATCTCGCCGGTTTTGGGGTCGATGCCGATGCGGCTGGCGGCATAGAGGTTGTCGCCCTTATTGCCCTCGGTCGGGGTGCCCGCATTGCGCAGCCAGCTGTTCCAGGGGGCCGGGTTGCCCGCGCCAAAGACCAGCGTGTCGGTGTCAGCATCGTAAGAACCGCCCAGCCACGTCGCGCCGCCGCCGGTTTTCCACATGTCACCGGGCCATGTCGCGTTCAGCTCACCGGTCATGGTGCTTTCTTCGCCGTTCAGCGTACCCATATGGCCTTCGATCACGGGGCGTTCCCAGACCAGATCGCCGGTATTGACGTCACGCGCCTGAACCGCGCCGACGATGCCGAACTCACCACCCGAGTTGCCGGTGATCACAAGCCCATCAACGATCAGCGGGGCCGCCGTATAGGAATAGCCCGCCTTGTAGTCGGCGATCTTGTCGCGCCAGACCACATCGCCGGTGTCCTTGTTCAGCGCCACGATACGCGCGTCCAGCGTGCCGAAAATGACTTTGTCGCCATAGATGGCCGCGCCGCGGTTCACCACGTCACAGCAGGGCAGAATGCCTTCGGGCAGGCGCGCATCGTATTGCCAGACCTCTTTGCCGGTCTCCAGATCAATCGCGTAGAGGCGCGAATACGACCCGGTGATATACATCATCCCATCATAAATCAGCGGCTGGGTTTCCTGCCCGCGCTGCTTTTCACCGCCAAGACTGAAAGCCCAGGCCGGAACCAGATTCTTGACGTTGTCCTTGTTCAGCATGTCCAGCGGGCTGTAGCGCTGCAAATGCCGCCCCATACCATTTGTCACGACCTGAGTGGTGATCGTTTGGTCATTGGCCAGATCGTCTTCGGTAACTTCTGCATAGGCTGCGCCAGATGCGAGAATGCTCGCGGCGGCGGCCATGATAAACCGGTTCATCGGTGTCCTCCCTAGACTTATGTCTTTCCTCCACGCCGAATCTCCGACGCGTCGGGATTGTTGGCGAGTGTATTATTCGCAGGCAGGCACTCGTGTTGGAATTGCACATTGGTCGTAGGGCGGTGCGGTCGGATTTCAACCCAAAAATCGCAACCCACCGAGCCAAGAGAGCACGTCGATTTTCCCATAAATAGCAGAGTGTTAGGTCAGTTCTGGTCTTGCAGGCTGTTCAGATAAGCCAGGATAAAGTCCTGCACTGTCCGGTCCTCGATGCCCACATGGCGCATCTTGGTGCCGGGCATGAAGCCATCATTGTCCTCCATCCACGCGCGCAAGGCCGCCGGTGTCCAGACGATGCCCGAACCGGCCAGCGCCTCGGAATACTCATAGCCTTCAACCGTGCCCGCCTTGCGACCCACGATCCCATCCAGCTGCGGGCCATAGCTGGGATCGGTTGCATCCGGCGCGTGGCAACGGCGGCACTCTGAGAAGAACAGGGTTTCCCCGGCCTCGACCTTGACGCGGTCAAAGGTGGACTGCGCCGATGCGGGTGCGGCCGCGATTGCGCAGGCGGCAAACCCAAGGGACAGGATGAAGTGTTTCATGTGATCCTCCGAACGTTTGTCGGAGTATAAATCCGCGCCCCGGACCCCAAGCTTGACGCATATCAAGAAATCAGGCGCGCGGCCTCATCCTTTGGTCGTAGAAAACGTAGAAAAACGGGCCATTTCAGAACAGCGGCGCGTATTTCCATTCGTCTGCGTCGGGTGTGACCTCGTTCGGATCATAGTCTGATGCCTGCAGACGTTTGGCGATTTTCAGACCGTTGCGGGCGGCCTCATCCACATAGGCGCGGCCCAGTTCCGGGTCCTGTGCCACCCCGTGACCGCGCAGCAGGTTCAGGCCGTAATTGAACTTGCCCACCGGATCGCCCAGATCGGCTGCGCGCTTGTCCCAGGCGGCGGCGGCATCCGGGTCATAGTCACCGCCCAGCCCATTGTTGTCCAACTGCCCCATCCACGTCATCGCGCCGGTATACCCGGCATTGGCGCAACTTTCGAACAGCTTGCGCGCCATCTCATGCCGACCGGATTTGGTGATGTAATAGCCGGTGGCGCAGGTGGTCATGTCGGTGACGCCATTGTCAATATTGCTCATGACGCGGCCAAAACCGGTGTCCTGCGGATTGAGTGTGCCATACTCATCCTCGACCGTTTGGGCCGAGGCCGCTGTGCCAAGAACCAGCAGGGAAACTGCGATACGGATCATGTAAGAACCCTCCGTTTGGCGGGCATCCTAGCGCATTGGGGGCTGCATTTCACCTCTGCTATGGTCGTAGACGGCTCAGCCCCCGGACCGTTTGAGGCCACGGGCCGGATCATACCCCCACAGCGCAAGGCCCAGAAACACCAGGCCGGCCAGGATGGTCCAGCCCAGGGCCGCGCCGTTGAACTCACCATAAAGCGCAAAACGGATCAGCTCGACCGCGTGGGTAAAAGGGTTGAGCGCGCAGATATCACGCAACAGAGCCGAGCTTTCGGCCATTTTCCACAGCGGGTAGAGCGCCGAGGACAAGAAGAACATCGGAAAGATGACAAAGTTCATGACCCCCGCAAAATTCTCAAGCTGTTTGATGGCCGAGGACAGCGCCAGACCCAGCGCCCCCAGCATCAGTCCGGCGATGATCAGCGCAGGAAAGACGCACAGATACCCCAACCACGGCATATCGATGCCGTAGATCGCCGCCACCGCCAGAAACGTATAGACCTGCAGGATCGAGATCGTGGTGCTGGCCAGCAAACGGCAGAAGAGAAGCCACCACCGCGGCAGAGGGCTGGTCAGCAGCAACCGCATCGAGCCCATCTCGCGGTCATACACCAGCGAGAGAGAGCTTTGCATGCCGTTGAACAGCATGATCATCCCGCACAGGCCCGGCACGATGTAAATCTCATAGGTGATATAGGTCTGATAGGGCGGCGTGATCGACAGGCCCAGGGCCGCACGGAACCCGGCGGCAAAGACGATCAGCCAGACCAGCGGGCGGACCAAAGCGGCGATGAACCGGCTGCGCTGACGGACAAAGCGCAGCGCCTCGCGGATCAGGATCGCGCGCAGGGCAATCAGCGCGCCGGTCACGCGGCGGCTCCGGTCATCGACAGAAACACCTGTTGCAGGGGCTGGCCGCCGGTGATGTCGCGGCAAGTCCCCTGTTCCAGCATCTTGCCGCGATGCAGGATGGCAAGCCGATCGTCGGGCGTGATCTCATCGGTCAGATGGGTGGCCCACAACACGGTCAGCCCATCCTGTGCCGACAGATCATGCACATGCTGGGTGATGGCACTGCGGGCGGCGGCATCCAGCCCCACCGTCGGTTCATCCAGCAACAGGACCGAGGGTTCGTGGATCAGACAGCGCGCAATCTCCAGCCGTCTGCGGTGACCGCCATTCAAATCGCGGGTGCGTTCGCCTGCGCGCTCGGCCATATCCAAACGTTCCAACGCGGCGGCGATCCGGGTCTCGGCGGCGCGGCCTGACAGGCCATGCAGGGCGGCGAAATAGCTGAGGTTGCGATGGACGGTCAGGTCCAGATCCAGCGTCGGCTGCTGGAACACAACCCCGATCTGCGCTAGGGCCTGACGGGGCTGTTGAGAGATGTCGTAACCGGCCACCTCGATCCCCCCCCGCCCGGTGGTGAACAGGCGGGTCAGCAGGGAAAACAGAGTTGATTTGCCCGCGCCATTGGGCCCCAGCAACGCGCAAAACGCGCCCTGCGGGACGTGAAAGCTCACATCATCAAGGGCGCGTTTGTCGCCATAGGCGTAGCTGACATTGCGGACCGAAAGCCCTGTCACTTAATGGTAATCTCCAGCCGCTGCGTTTCACCGGTGCTGCCCAGCACTTTCAGATAGTAGCTGCCCGGCTTTATCGCGACAAAGCCTATTTCCATCTCGCCCGCCTCATCGAACTCAACGGAATCCACGCCCAGAGGCCGGATTTCCAACCCTTCGACCACGATTTCATCCACCCAGATCGCGCGGAAGAATTCGGGCCCGACCAATGCCAGTTCCTGGCTGCCATCACCCTGGATTTCGAACTCGTAATAGGTGCCGGATTTCAGCTCCCACGGGGCCTCGGCCAGTGGCACACCAGCAGAGAGCGTGATTGGCGGCAGGTCCTCCTTGTTCTTGGCTGACAAAATGCCCGCCAGACCAAACCCATCGTCGTCGTCATCATCCGCGATGGCAGCGGCGGGCAAAGCCAAGGCCATCATTACAGCCGCAGATATCAGTCGGTTCATCTCTTCAATCTCCTCAATCCTGTCAGTTGGTCGGGCGGAAGGCCGCGCCCCAGGGGAAACGCCCAACCTTGATCGTCTTGATCGGTTCGCGCTTGGACACATCGATCACGGTCACATCGCCCGACACGCCGTTGGTGGTAAACAGCAGCGACTTGTCGGCATTGAAATCCATATGCCAGACGCGGCGACCCACAAGGATGTAGTCCTCAACCTCATAGGTTTCGGCATTCACTGCCGCTACATGGTTCGACGGCCCCAGCGCGACAAAGGCGGTCTCATCGCCGTTGGACAGCTCAAAGCCCACGGGCTGCACCCGGTCGGGGTGAACGCCTTCGACCTCAAACTCGATCTTGGCCTTTTCGGTCTGGGTTTCCACGTCAAACACGGTGATGGTGCCACCGATTTCCGAGCTGACCCACAGCTCGGTCCCGTCCTTGACGAACTCCGCATGGCGCGGGCGGGAATCGACCAGAGTGTTGGCGAACAAATCCTGCGTTTCCGTGTCGATCCAATGGGCCATGTTGGTGGTCTCGGACGTGGTGATGGCGATCTTGCCATCGGGCGACACGGCCATGCCTTCGGGTTCGATCCCCACGTCGATCTGCGCAATCACCGTGCGCGATTCCGTGTCGACCACCGTGGTGATCGCGTCGTCCTCGTTGGCGATATAAAGGTGCTTGTCATTGGGATGCAGCACGAACTGCTCGGGGTCTTCGCCCGAGGGCAGGTCATGCAAAATCTCACCCGTTTCCGGGTCCATCACCTGCACCGAGTCACTGTCGGACGCGCAGATATACAGAACCGAGAAATCCTTGGAGAACGTGATCCCGCGCGGGCGTTCGCCGGTCTCAATCGTGCGGATCACCTCAAGCGTTTCGATGTCGATCACGCTGAGCGTGTCGTCCTTTTCATTGCTGATCCAGATCTCATCCGCCATTGCCGGAGCGCAGATCGCGGTCGCTGCCAGAAGTGCTGTTAGTCTCATCGCTACTACTCCCTGAATGCCTGACACTGGCTTTCGGCCTCATCAATGCCCAGCGTGTCCAGTTCGGTGCGTTGATGCAGGAACCCCTCCAACGGGGCCATCGCCACCACGGCACGGTCGGTGACCAGCGGGATGGGCTGCCGCAACTGGCCATTCCAGGCCCGGAAGTTCATCGCGCGACCCTTGAACCCTGCCAGTTCGAAATCATCCGACAGGATGTAGTCGCGCAAAACTGTCGGATCATCGGATTGGGTGCGCGTCACCGCCTCGCCCAGGACCCGGTAAGCCGCCCATGCGGCATAGTCCTTGGGCCGCATCGCCCGCCCTGCCTGATCGGCAAAACGGTTCTGCATCTGCACCGCACCCCATTGTTCAACCACGCGCGACCATGTGACAGGCCGCAGGCCCTCCGATCCGGCAACCGGGCGCGGTTCCCATGTGTTAAAAGGGATGTAGCGGCCGAAATCGTCCAGCTCATCAGCCACGAGCAACACGTCATAATCGCCGAAATCCTGCGTGAACAGCGGCACCTCTTGCGCTGCGTTGCGCCGCAGATCGGCGTCAAACACCCATGTCTTTTCGGCCTGAAGCTCCAACCGGAATTTTTGCAGCGACAGTTTCAACGCCTCAGCAAAAGCCTGATCGCCCGGATGATCGCCCGAGATCAGGACGATCTCTTCCCACCGGCGTTTGACGAGGAACTGCGCCAGCGCATCGGTGCGCATCACATCCGACGGCAGGGTGTGCAACAGGTTGGAACGGCACGCGGCCTCGCGCAGCGACAGGTCGGGGGCCGAGGCATTGAACAGCACCGCACCCGCCGCCTCGGGCAGATCGGCGACCTCAAGCTGCGCTTGCGCGGGCGCGTCCAGAATCACAAACGGACCGTTGGCCAAAGCCTGCCGCGCCGCTTGCGCCCAGTCACCGCCCACGGGCACCGTTGTCACCGTCAATTCGTATTTGTGGCCCAGAAACTTGGCCGTGGTCAGGTTGTCAGCCAGACCCAGCTCGGCCCCCGCCATGCCCAGGTCTTCGGGAATCGGGTCAAGATTGGACAGGACCGGAGGGCGCTCAACCTCTTGCTGCAGATAGGTCACCGAGATTTCAACCTCGGCCTGCGCGGCGCCTGACACCAACGCCAAAGCTGCAACAACATTGGATAGTCTGAACATGTCTGGGTCTCCTCCCCCGTCATCAGAGTAAAAACCTGAGGATAAAGGGAAAGCCATCCGACCTTAGTCGCAGATTTGCGCCATCTGCAACCAAGGTCGAATGTCGCGATGATTCTGCCTGCGCTATGACCGGGGAAAGCATCAATAGGAGGACACGATGCGTCTTGGTTTTTACAGCGCGGCGCTTGCGGCATCGGTGACAGCGGGAATGGCGCTGGCCCATGGTGATGTCGCGCCCCAGCCGGTAAACACGGATGCCCTGCCCGACGTAAGCGAGGAATGGTTGATCGAAAACCCCTATCGCGATCAGGGCGAAGAGGTCTGGCAGGCGGCGATCGAGATTGGCGATTCCGGCTATAACCAGAACTGCGCACGCTGCCACGGTCTGGGTGTGGTGTCCGGCGGGCTGGCCCCCGATCTGCGCTATCTTGAGGCCGAAGAATATGGCGATGAATGGTATATCGAACGCTTCCGCGAGGGCTATACCCAGAACGGCATCACCAAGATGCCCGCCTTTGGCGACCTGCTGGGCCAAAAGGCCGCCTGGGCCATCCGCACCTATATCGAAACCCGCCCCGATGACGGCGCGCTGGACGATCATTCCGACCGGCTGAAGGAAATCCGCGACCAACTTGCGGCCATGGCCGATGGCGCGGATGGGGACGCCGCCGCGCTGCAATCCGAACTGACCGAAATCGCGGGCACGATTGAGACCGGCTCGGGCGCGCCGGTGGCCGATTCAGTGGCCCTGCGCGCCGCCGTGCTGATCTCGGGCGAGGCCCCGGATTTCGCACAGGCCGCCGAACAGCTGACCATTGGCTTGTCTGCCGCGCAATAGAACGGCAGACTGGGGCACATGATCGGACGCCATTTCGTTTTCTCCCTGTTGGTCGCCGCCCTTTCAGCCGGGCCGGCTTTGGCCAGGTGTGAAGATCATGTGCCCCAACCCAAACCCCAGAATGCCAGCCGCGATATTGTGGGCGCAGACCTCGATACCATTGTCGAGCGTGGCTATATCGAATTCGCCGCCTATGAGGATTTTGCGCCCTGGTCCTTTGAAAAGGACGGCAAGATACAGGGCGTGGATATCGAAATCGGCAAGCTGATCGCCCAGGATCTGGGGGTCGAGCCGCGTTTTAATCTGGTCGCGGCAGGGGAAAACCTTGAGGCCGACCTGCGCAATTGGGTCTGGAAAGGCCCGCTGATCAACGGGCGCGTGGCCAATGTCATGCTGCACATTCCCTATGACAGCGACTTTGCCTGCCGGGTCGAACAGGTGGTGTTCACCGGCCAGTATCATGACGAGGAAATCGCCATCGCCTTTCGCCGCGATGCCTATCCCGAAGACCCCCCGGTTCCGGCCTATTTCCGCTTTGACACCGTGGCGGTTGAAAACGACTCGATTGCCGATTTCTACCTGTCGTCCTTTCCCGGTGGTCAGCTGTCGCAGAATGTGCGCCGCTTTGCGACCGCCGATCAGGCGATGGAAGCGCTGGCCGCAGGCGAGACAATGGCCGCAATGGGCCCCCGCGCCCAGCTTGAGGCCGGGCTGACCCCCGATCTGGATATTCACACCCCGCCGCTGCCCGGGTTTGCCGTCAGCACCTGGACCAATGGTGTGGCCGTACATTTTGCTTATCGCGGGCTCAGCTATGCGGTGGATGATGCCATTTATGCTGCCCTTCAGGATGGCCGCATCGCTGAAATCTTTGATGAATACGGGCTGACGCACACCCCGCCGGAACTGCGCTGACTACACCCAAGGTCGCATATGCTTTGCGGCCCCGACGCCCTAGGTTGGAAAAAACTCTGGAGGAGTGACATGGAGTTACATGACAGCCGCACAATTGCCGCGCCACGATCCGATGTCTGGAATGCCCTGCTGTCGGCAGAAGTTCTGCGCGAATGCGTCCCCGGCTGCCAAGAGATTTCCGGCACCGCAGAGGACGGGTTTGACGCCACCGTGATGCAGAAAGTGGGACCGGTCAAAGCCACCTTCAAAGGGACGGTCACCCTGTCCGACATGGTATCGGGGGAAAGCCTGAAACTGTCGGGCGAAGGCAAAGGTGGCGCTGCGGGATTTGCCAAGGGTGCGGCGGATGTCACGCTCTCGGACGTGCCCGAAGGCACTTTGCTGACCTATAACGTGGATGCGCGTGTGGGCGGCAAGCTGGCGCAATTGGGCGGTCGCGTCGTGGACGGGTTTGCCAAGAAAATGGCCGATCAGTTCTTTCAGAATTTCCAAAGCGCGGTTGAGGTCGAACCGGCCGCTGCGACTGAGGAGCCGGTGGCTGAACCGGACCAACAGGTTGAGGAGACGACCGAAAAGAAAAGCTGGCTCAAGCGCGTTCTGGGCGGTTGAGCCAAGGATTTAAGGGAGGAAAACCGAATGAAGTTATCATTAAGTGTGAATGGTCGCGTTGTTGAGGGAGAAGTTGAAGGTCGGACGTTATTGTCTGGCTTTTTGCGTGATCATCTTGGGCTGACCGGGACACATGTTGGGTGTGACACGGCGCAATGTGGCGCCTGCGTGGTGCATGTGAACGGCGAGGCCGTGAAGTCGTGCAACATGCTGGCGGTTGAAGCTGCTGGGGCCGAGGTTGCCACGATCGAAGGGCAGGCCAATGCGGATGGGTCTCTGAACGTGATCCAGCAGGCGTTTCAGGATCATCACGGGCTTCAGTGCGGGTTCTGCACGCCGGGCATGGTGATGAGCACGGCTGCGTTGCTCAAGGAAAACCCGCGCCCGACCGAGGCCGAGATCCGCAAGTATCTGGAAGGCAACCTGTGCCGGTGCACGGGCTATCATAACATTGTCAAAGCGATCATGGCCGCATCGGGTCAGGACGTCAGCAGCATCGCAGCCGAATAAGGCGAGACCAAGAATTTTCGACGAAAATTCTTTCCCAGGGAGGAGAACAAGCAATGCCCAAAGACAGTGGCATCGGAGCCAGTTCCAAGCGGCGCGAGGACGTGCGCTTTCTAACCGGAGCGGGTAATTATACCGACGACATCAACGTGGCCGGACAGGCCTATGTGTATTTCCTGCGCTCGGATATCGCGCATGGCAAGATCAACAGCATCGACACCTCGGCAGCCGAAGGCATGCCCGGCGTGGTCCGGGTGTTCACCGGTAAGGATTTCGAAGGCGTGGGCGGCATCCCCTGCGGCTGGGAGGTGACGGACAAGCACGGCGCGCCCATGCAGGAACCGGCGCATCCCATTCTGGCACAGGGCAAGGTGCGCCATGTGGGTGATCCGATTGCGGCCGTGGTGGCCGACAGCCTGGAACAGGCGCGTGACGCGGCCGAGGCGATTGACCTCGACATCGCGGAATTGCCCGCCGTGATCGACATGAAAGCCGCCGCGCAAGAAGGCGCGACGCTGGTTCATGACGATCTGAAGAACAACATCTGCTATGACTGGCAGCTGGGCGAGGCCGATGACGCCAAGGTTAACGAGGTCTTCGCCAATGCGGCGCATGTGACCACGCTGGACCTGGTGAACAACCGTCTGGTCGCCAACCCGATGGAGCCGCGCGTGGCGGTGGCGGAATACAGCCGCGGGACCGAGGACTATACGCTCTATACCACCTCGCAGAACCCGCATGTGATCCGCCTGCTGATGTGTGCCTTTGTGTTGGGCCTGCCCGAGCACAAGGTGCGCGTGGTGGCCCCGGATGTGGGCGGTGGCTTTGGCACCAAGATCTTCCACTATGCGGAAGAGGCGTTTGTGACCTTTGCCGCCAAGGCCTGCAACCGGCCCGTCAAATGGTCGGCCAGCCGGTCCGAGGCGTTCATGTCCGATGCGCATGGTCGCGACCATGTGGGCACGATCGAACTGGCGCTGGATGCGGACAATAGCTTTATCGGTCTGCGCACCAATACCTATGCGAACCTTGGGGCGTATCTGTCGACGTTTTCAAGTTCCGTGCCCACATGGCTGCACGGCACGCTGATGGCAGGCAACTACAAAACGCCGGTCATTCAGGTGAACGTGAAGGCGATGTTCACCAACACGGTGCCGGTGGATGCCTATCGCGGCGCAGGCCGCCCCGAGGCGACCTATCAGCTGGAGCGTGTCGTCGACAAAGCCGCGCGCGAGCTGGGGGTCGATCCGATTGCCCTGCGCCGTCAGAACTTCATCACCCAATTCCCCTATGACACGCCGGTGGCGCTGACCTATGACACCGGGGATTACAACGGGACGATGGACAAGCTTGAGGCCGCCGCCGATCTGGCAGGCTTTGCCGCGCGGCGCGCGCAAAGCGAAGCCAATGGCAAGCTGCGCGGTCTGGGCATCAACTGCTATATCGAGGCCTGCGGTATTGCGCCGTCGAACATCGTTGGCATGCTGGGCGCGCGCGCGGGTCTTTATGACGCCGCGACCGTGCGGGTGAATGCCACCGGCTCCATCAGCGTCATGGTCGGCGCGCACAGCCACGGGCAAGGGCATGAGACCGCCTTTCCGCAGGTTGTGGCCGACATGATCGGCATCGACGAGTCTATGGTCGAGATCGTGCATGGCGACACCTCGAAGATCCCGTTTGGCATGGGCACTTATGGCTCGCGCTCGCTGGCGGTCTGCGGCTCGGCCATGGTCAAGGCGACCGAAAAGGTGATCGACAAGGCCAAGAAGATCGCCGCCCACCTGCTGGAGGCGTCCGAGGCCGATATCGAGCTGAAGGACGGTCAGTTCAGCGTCGCGGGCACCGACAAGTCGGTGGCCTGGGGCGATGTGACCCTGACCGCCTATGTGCCGCATAACTACCCGCTGGAGGTCGAGCCGGGGCTGGAGGAGACCGCGTTTTACGACCCGGCCAACTTTACCTTCCCCTCGGGCGCCTATGCCTGCGAGGTCGAGCTGGACCCCGAGACCGGCAAGGTCAGTATCGAGGCCTTCACCGCCGCCGATGACTTTGGCAATATCGTCAACCCGATGATCGTCGATGGCCAGGTGCATGGCGGTATCGGCCAGGGCATCGGTCAGGCGCTGCTGGAGAACTGCGCCTATGACGAAAACGGCCAGTTGCTGAGCGCGTCCTTCATGGATTACGCCATGCCGCGGGCCGATGATGTGCCCTTCTACGGCGTGGATCATTCCAGCCAGACACCGTGTACGCACAACCCGTTGGGCGTGAAGGGCTGTGGTGAGGCCGGGGCGATCGGCTCGCCGCCGGCTGTGGTCAATGCGGTTCTGGATGCGATGAACTCGGGCGGTAAGGCGGTGGATCACATCGACATGCCAGTGAGCCCATCTCGCGTCTGGGCGGCGATGAACAGCTGAGAGGTTGGGGTAGCTGGGGGCTCTGCCCCCAGACCCCGGGATATTTATAGCCAGATGAAGAGCGGATCTATGTTCTTCGGAAAGGAAAAGCGAAATGTACAGTTTCGAATTTGAAAAGCCCTCGACCATCGCTGATGCGGTGGCTGCGTTGGGGGCCGAGGATGCGCAGGCGTTGGGCGGGGGGCAGACACTGATCCCGACGCTGAAGCAGCGATTGGCGGCGCCCTCGGCGCTGGTATCACTGAGCGGAATTGCCGAGATGCAGGGGGTTTGTGTCGAGGATGATGGCGCGGTGGCTATTGGCGGGGCGACGACCCACGCCACGGTGGCGCGCGAGGCGGCGGCAAGCTATCCGGCGCTGGCGGCTTTGGCCGGGCAAATCGGCGATCCGGCGGTGCGCAATCGCGGCACCATTGGCGGGTCGGTGGCCAATAACGACCCGGCCGCCTGTTATCCGGCCGGGGTTCTGGGCTCGGGCGCGACCATCGTGACCAACACGCGCCAGATCGCGGCGGATGACTATTTCCAGGGCCTGTTCACAACAGCGCTGGAAGAGGGTGAGATCATTACTTCGGTTCGCTTCCCGGTACCGCAGGCGGCGAGCTATCAGAAGTTCCTGCAGCCTGCCTCGCGCTTTGCCCTGGTTGGCGTCTATCTGGCGCGGTTTGCGGATGGCGTGCGCGTGGCCGTGACCGGTGCGGGCGAGGATGGCGTGTTCCGCTGGTCCGAGGCCGAAGAGGCCCTGTCCAAGGAATTCCGCGCCGACGCCCTGATGGATCTGCGCATCAACCCGGCCAACATGCTGTCGGACCTGCATGGCAGCAAAGACTATCGCGCACACCTTGTCAGCGTCATGACAAAGCGCGCCGTCGAAGCCTGTTCGTAACAGAGCATACACAATACTCTCAAAGCCCCGGGTAAACCCCGGGGCTTTTGCTATGCCGGGAAGGTTCTGACGGAGCCACTCTGGTGAACGCAGATCGCGGCAGTATCGTCTGTGGTTCGGCCAAGGATGGTTTGAACCTCACCCGCATCCGCGTGGCACAGCGCCGTGGACAGCGCATCTGCCGATGTGGCGTCCGCAGCCTGCACGCTGACCGTTGACCATTGGGGCGATCCTGCGCTGGTGGGGTTCAGGATGTGAAACTGGTCATCCGCCAGACGCAGCGCGCCCGGGCTGGACGTGGCAATCGCCCGGTCCCTGAGCCTCAGGGTCTGCACGATGCCATGCTTGGGGTCGGACACGCCTAGGGTCCAATTGCGCCCAGCTGCATAGAACTCGCCGATATTGACCAAGACGTTCTGCCACCCGTGCTGGCGCAGCACTTGCGTGACCAGATCGGTGGCGTACCCTTGTGCAATGCCGTTCAATGTCAGCGCCTGCCCCGCGTCCAGCTTGATGCGGTCCGGTGCGATCAGGACACGATCCCATCCGATCTTTTCACGCGCAGCCTCAAGATCACCCCTTTGCGCAAGGGCCTGCCACAAGGGTTGCACGGTTGGGTCAAAGCGCCCCCCGGTCAGCCGGTAGGCGCGGTCGCAGGCCTGCAACACCGTGAACATCTCGGGTGCAGGCGCGTTCAGATAACCATCGCGGTTCAGGCGGGACAGCGCGGAACTCGGGCGGTAGAGGCTGAACAGCGCCTCACACCGTTCCAACACCGCGCGGGTGCGGGCAATGGCGGGTTCGGCGACATGGGGGCTGGAGTCAAAAGTCAGGCTGACCTCGGCCCCCATTGCATAGCCCTGCCACCTTGTGGGCTGCGCCGCCGCCGGAGTGGCGAGTGCGGCGGCAGAGATGGTCAGGAAACGGCGGCGATTCATAATTCGGCAGCAACCTCTCGGGTCCGGCGGCGGGCGGCGACAATCAGGGGGACGCATTTTGTGCTGTCGTCATGAATGGTCACGCAATCGAGGCATTGAAAGCACTCATCATACTGAATGCGTCCGCTTTTGGCGATGGCCCCGTATTTGCATTTGACCTTGCACAACTGACAGGGTGAGCCGCATTCCGCACGACGGTCGATCCAGTCGCGCCCGCGCAGCAGGCCGCCAATGGCCATGAATGCCCCCAGCGGGCAGACATAGCGGCAGAACCCTTTGAACAGCACCATGCCCAGAAACAGCCACCCCGCCGCATAGGCCACGTAATACCATTCGCGCACAAAGAAGGTGGTGACGGCGGTTTTAAAGGGTTCAACCTCGGCGGCTTTGTCCACCTGATCGGGGGCGGCGAATACAACGCCCACAAGCCCTGCGAGGATGACGTATTTCAACCATTTCAGACGCCTGTCCCAAGCCTCGGACGGTTCGATCTGCGGCAGGCGCAGGGCTTTGCCCAAGTGATGCGCAAATTCCTGCATCGCACCGAAAGGGCAAAGCCAGCCGCAGAACAGCCCCCTGCCCCATGCGATGAACCCTGTGATGGACACGGCCCAGATCAGCAGGGAAAACGGGTCATAGAGAAGGAATGCGAAACTGCCGCCCTCGACCGCCGCCCGCAATGTGCCCAGCACCGTCACGATCGACAGCTGCCCCTGCCCCCACCAGCCGACAAAACCGATGACAACCGCCAGCACGCCCAAGCGGATCGGGGTGAACAGAGGCTGCGCCGCCAGCGCATTCATACGCAGGCTCAGCGCGGCAACCAGACCGGTCAGGAAGAGCCCCAGAACAATCATGTCCCCCTGACGGTTGCGCAACGCCTCAAGCCATGGTGGCACAGGCGTGATCTGGACCGGGCGGGTAAAGAACCGCTCGGGCGTGATGTGGGGCACCTCCAACGTGACCGCGCCTGTTTCGGGTTGGAACATGCCATGTTCGCGCACCGCCAGAACCTTCAGAACCCAATCGCGCGACGGATCAAAGCCAAGTCGGCGATCCGTGCGCAGGATCATGGCGGTGCCGTCGGGCAAACCATCGGCCAGCTCCACAAACAGATCGGCATCGCGCAGGGCCACCGGAAAGCCATCCTGTTCCGCCGACAGCCAGTCCGGCGCCGTGTTGCGCACGAAATCCTCGCTGACCAGCCCATGGCGCGCGGTTTCGATCACCAGAATCGGCTCATCATTGTCCGAGATTTCCAGAAAGCTCTGGAGGTCATCGAAACTGTCCTCGGCCAACGCGGCGCGGGCGATGGAGGTCGGGCCCAGATCGACAACCCAAATGTCCAAATAAGGCTCATCCGGGTAATCCTGTGCCTCGGGGTCGTCATCGGCCCATAGGGTGCCTGCAAACAAGGCATCGACCTGCGCGTTGGTATAGGTTTTGCGCGTGGCGATGCCCTGATCGACCAGATCCTGCCAGGTCAGAACCTCTTGGTGTTCAGGGTCGGGAAAAGCGGGGGGCGCGGTGGCCAGCCCCTGCATCTTTTCACGGGCCACCGCCAGCGCGGCCCCCATGACGGATTCGTGGGCAATGCGCACGCTGGCGGTCGCCTTGGTGACCCCATCCAGATAAACAAGCTGTGAGCCTGCGGCGGCATCGCCATAAGGTGTGCCCACCACAATCGAATCTGAGATCGACAACCCGCCATATTGCTCAAAGAACTTGTGAAACGGGGCCTCGCCCAGCCCCGAGACAAAGATCGGCTCATTATGTTCGATCAGTTGGACATCCAGAAACCGCCCCTCAAGATCCAGCACCACCAGCAGGTTGATCGGCGCGCCCGAGAACCCCGGCAAAGGGGCCAAGGGTTCGGATTCAAACACATATCCGGCCTCACTGCCGCCGGAGTTCAACAGGCTGTAGACCCCGTCATCGTTCAGCGCATCGCCCAGCGAAAACGGCGCGCGGATATAGGTTTCGACCTGCTCACGCGGCAGCGGTTCGGCCCGGGCCAACAGGCTGCTGAACAGCAGAAAGACAAGGAACAGGATCGCGCGCATGGGCGTGAGGTTATATTTCCCCCCGCGCCGGTGACATTCGACAAAAGTCCTAGCCCCCTCTTCTACGACCCCAAGACGGTTGACGCCGCCATCCCGGCCCCCAACACTGCGCCCCACCCCTACGACCAAAGCAGCATTTTCCGAACATCGCACCGGTAGTAGGTTTCAGACAACGCCAGTCATTCATCGGGAGGACATCATGACCTGGAGCACACCCAAGCTGAAAGAAGTGAACTGCGGCATGGAGATCAACATGTATTCTCCGTCCCAGGACGAAGGCCGCGAACACGAGCCCGACCTGTTCTGATCACGTAAACGCAGCGGAGGCCCAAAGTGCATTTCCTGGTTCTTGGGGCTTCTGCGGGTGGCGGTTTGCCACAATGGAACTGTTGTTGCCGGAATTGCGAGGATGCCCGCAAGGGGATCATCCCGCCCTCCGGCCAATCGTCTTTGGCGGTGTCACCGGATGGTCTGAATTGGAGCATCCTGAACGCCTCGCCCGATATTCGCCAGCAGATGCTGGACAGCCCGAAAATGCACCCCCGCGCGCTGCGCGACACGCCTGTGGCCTCGGTCCTGCTGACCAATGGGGATATCGATCATATTGCCGGATTGCTCAGCCTGCGCGAACAGACCCCGTTCACCCTGTTTGCCACCGGCGATATTCTGGACGTGCTGTCCCAGAACCGGATTTTCGATGCGGTCAACCGCGAGAAAGTCGACCGCCGCCAGATCGCACTGGGTAATGAATTCACCTTGCAGGCGGGGTTGCAGGCGCAGCTTTTTGCAGTGCCCGGCAAGGTGCCCCTGTTCATGGAAGGCGACAGCGTCCAGACCGATCTGCTGGGCGAACAGACCGTAGGAGTCCGACTGACCACCGCCGACAAGACCGCCTATTACATCCCCGGCTGCGCGCAGGTGACTGATGCCCTGCTGGCCCGGATCGCGGATGCTGATCAGCTGTTCTTTGACGGCACGCTTTGGGATGATGATGAGATGATCCGCACCGGCACCGGGGTGAAAACCGGGCAGCGGATGGGTCATATCTCGATCAGCGGGCCTGAGGGGTCGATCGCCCGGCTGCAAGGCATCCGAGCCGCCAAGACCTTCATCCACATCAACAACACCAACCCTGTTCTGCAACCCGACAGCCCGGAACGCGCCTTTGTGGAAACCGCAGGCTGGACCATCGCCTATGACGGGCAGGAGATCACGATATGAGCCGCGACAGCCTTGAGGCCCGCCTGCGTCAGATCGGGGCCGAGCGTTACCACGACAAACACCCCTTTCATCACCGGCTGCACAGCGGGGAGTGCACCCCCGATCAGGTGCGCGCCTGGGTGATCAATCGCTGGGCCTATCAGGCGGCCATTCCGATGAAGGATGCGGCCTTCATGTCGCGCTGCGCCGACCCCGATATCCGGCGCGAATGGCGATCCCGCATCGAAGACCATGATGGCGGCGTGACCGAGGGCGGCGGCATCCGGCGCTGGCTGAAACTGGCCGAGGCAGTGGGGCTGGACCCCGACTATGTCGCCTCGGGCCGTGGCATCCTGCCGGCCACGCAATTCGCCGTCGATGCCTATGTGCATTACGTGCGCGAAAAGCCCCTGTTGCAGGCGGTGGCGTCGTCTCTGACCGAGCTGTTTGCCCCGAAAATCCACGAACAGCGGATCGAGGGCCTGTTGCAGCATTACGATTTTGCCAACCCTGACAGCCTGTCCTATTTCCAAAAACGCCTGACCCAGGCCCCCAAGGACGTGGCCTTTGGCCTGAACTGGGTGCTGGATCATGCCGACACGGCAGAAAAAGAGGACATGGCGTGCGAGGCGCTGATCTTCAAAACCAACGTGTTGTGGGCGCAGCTGGATGCGCTCTGGTCGGGATATGTGGAACCGGACCTGATCCCGCCCGGCGCGTGGAAGCCGGGGGAAGGTCTGCTATGACGCTTGAACTGCACCAGACCGACCGCCCCTATCTGCCGCGCGGCGTGCGGGTTCAACGCGACACGGTGCGCGACCGCATGGTCCTGCAGGCCCCGGAAAAAGTGATCGAACTGGACGATATCGGCGTCGCCATCCTGTCGCGCGTCGATGGGCAGACCCCGTTTGGCCAGATCGTCACCGATCTTGCCACAACATACGGCGCCCCGGCCGATCAGGTCGAAACCGACGTCCAGCGCTTCCTGCAAACCCTGCGCAGCCGCCTTTACGTTCTGGTGCAGCCATGACCGCCCCTGCCCCCATTGCGCTGCTGGCGGAACTTACCCACCGCTGTCCGCTCAGCTGCCCCTATTGCAGCAACCCTGTTGAGCTTGAGCGCAAAGAGACCGAGCTGGACACCCAGACCTGGGTGGATGTGTTCCAGCAGGCGTTTGATATCGGTGTCCTGCAACTGCACCTGTCGGGGGGCGAACCCGCCTCGCGCCGGGATATGGAGGAGCTGACGGCACAAGCCGCCCGTATCGGTCTTTACACCAACCTGATCACATCCGGCATCGGGCTGACCCCAAAACGGCTGGACCGGTTGGAAGAGGCGGGGCTTGATCACATTCAGCTGTCTTTGCAAGGCACCAATGCCGATCTGGCGGATCGCATCGGCGGCTATCGTGGCGGCTTTGACCGCAAGATGATCATCGCAAAGGAAATCGGTGCGCGAGGCATCCCGCTGACCCTGAATGCGGTGATGCACCGCCACAACCTTGATGATCTGGACCGCACAATCGAAATGGCCGCCGAACTTGGCGCGCGCAGGCTTGAGGTCGCCTGCGTTCAGTTCCACGGCTGGGCCCTGTCCAACCGCGCCGCCTTGCTGCCGACGCTGGAACAGACGCTGGCCGTCAAGGACACCGTCGCGCAGGCCAGTCAGGACTTGCGGGGTATTCTGGCCATCGATTTCGTCCCCCCCGACTATTATTCGGACTTTCCCAAAGCCTGCATGGGCGGCTGGGGCTCCACGGGCCTGAATGTGACGCCAAACGGAACGGTTCTGCCCTGCCACGCGGCACAAACGATCCCGACCCTGTCCTTTGACAATGTCCGCGACAAACCGTTGGCAGAGATTTGGCAAAACGGCGCGGCATTCAATACCTATCGTGGAACGGATTGGATGCCCGAACCCTGCCAAAGCTGTGACCGCAAGGAAATCGATTTTGGCGGCTGCCGCTGTCAGGCCATGGCTCTGGCCGCAGATGCCGGCGCCACCGACCCCGTCTGCCGCAAATCCCCAATGCACGACCGCGTGGTCGAGGCCTTGAGGAGTTCGTCGCAAGACGACAGCGCGCTTGTCTATCGCGCGACGCCCGGCTGAGTATTGGACGCGGTTAAAATCCCCGCATTCGGTCTTCCCAATCGAAATCTACGGCTGATTGCCCAACGACATGAGCGCGACTTGAACCTTCTTGTTGCAAAGGTGCATGCATCGGATGTTCCGACGTCGCATTCGCACCTGTGTTCGGACTGGCGCCCAACACAGCGCCAACCCGTTTGTTTCAGATACAGCCGGGATCAGAACACGATCTCGGCCGTCAGACGCAGCGAACGGCCGGGTTCATTCAGCGGCACCACTTCGCCTACAAATTCCTGCCCATAGGTGGCGCGGTTTGCGTAGGTTTCGTCAAACAGGTTGATCACTTCGGCCCGCAGGGTCAGGTTTTGAAACTGTTCCGGCGAATACTGCGTAAAGACGTTGACCACGGTATAGCCCGGCAGTTCGGGTCCGCGCCCTCCAGTGGCGAAATCGAAGGTGTCGTCATAGTCAAACGCCACTTGCGCGTCGCCGCCGATCAGCACGCCATTGGCAAACTGATGCGCCGCCTGAAGGGACAGGAATTCACCCATCGGCATGGTCAGATAGTTGCCGGTAAAGGAATCCGCGGTGCGGCCGTTCACCTCGGTATCGATGTTTGCATATCCCAGGCGCACAAAACCGCCGTTCCACGCATAGCCGACACCCAGCTCGAAGCCTTGCGATTCCACATCCGCGGTAACCGCCGGTCCCGCGCGGTACGAGGCGGCGCGGGCGTTGTCGATTTCGGTATGGAAATACTTGGCGTTGAACACCCAGGCACCCGCAGTATAGCCAGCGGCCACATAGGCGTTCTCGGATGTCACATCCTCGATCCCCTCGGCCGGATAGGTCCAGGCCGGGTTCATGATGAAGTTCTCGGCCAGTTCGATCCCGCCCCAGACATTCGAATATCCGGCCCCAATCGTGAACTGATCTGTCAAAGCGTATTGCGCCGCGATATTGCCTGACACGCCGTTTGTGGACTGGTCCGAACCATCTACCCCGGTGAAGTCCTGAAAATCGCCGCGCAGACCAAAGGACACATCCGTGCGGTCATTCGGCTGGGCCCGGACCTGGGCAAAGACACCGATATTCCGCAGCTTTTCTTCGCCCGCTTCGTTGAAGGCCGGGTTCGGCAGGTATCTGTAATTGGTCTCGGCGGTGTCATCAAAGAAATCCACGCCGGCGTTGACTTCTACGCGCCCGAAATCGAAGCGGTTCGAAAACACGCCGTTGAAACTGTCGGTTTTTCCGAAAACCGTCTGCTGCGTCGGCAGGTCCGTTTCGTCCAGATCCAGATCGGTGCTGCTGTAGGCCAGCAGGAATTTAGGGTCCCACAGACCCTTGGGCTGGTCCTCGGTATAGGTAAAGACCACATTTTCGCGGTTCAGGTCATAGGGCCGCGTCAAGGGCACGGGGCGTCCGCCGACGATCTGACCGATATTGGCGCGGTAGGGTCGGGCCTCATCATCACGTACGTTTTCATAGGACAATTCAAAGCGGCTGCCGCTGTCGGTCTGATAGGCCCCCTTCACCAGCCCGCTTGTCAGGTCCGTACCCGATCCGATGATGTCATTGCCGCTGCCATCGACCTGCGTGCCGCCGGTCGCGTATTTCAGATAGCCGATATACTCGAACCCGCTCTGACGTCCATAAAGCGACAGGCTGTTGGCGAAGATGTCGCCGTTTGTCCGGTATTCGAACCGATAACTCCCACCGAAATTGGCCCCGTCCACCAGCAGATCGGCGGCATCCTTGGTTTCATAAGCCAACGCACCCGCCAGCGCCCCGGGCCCCGCATCCGCCGGAGCAACGCCGGGATCAACACGCGCTGCCTTGAGCAGACCGGGATCAATCAGGGTTGTCGTGTTGTGGTGGAAAATTTTGTTGTTCTGGCGCGCGCCGTCAATTGTTATGGCCAGATTGTTTTCCTCAATCCCGTTCACATACAGCTTTTGGGACATCGGAATGGAACTGCCAACCTGAATGGTAGGCTCTGCCACGAACAATTCCGACAGGTCCGCCGGATTCGTCAGTGCAATCTCGTCGCTGGTGATGTTGATCTCTTCGCCTTCCGGATCTTCCAGCGTCGGCTCGGATATCACAATGGTTCCCAGGAATATGTCGTCGTCGGCCAGCGCGGCAAGCGGCATCATGCCCGCAGCCGCATAGGCCAGATATCGGTGTGTTTTCATGTCCTAACCCGTTTTTTGTACTTTGATCGTCTGGCTAGGTGATGAATGGCTACCGATGCGGGCTGTTTGGCACAGTCGAAATTGTACTTCAATAAGTAAAATACAATATTGAAAGAAGAACCGATGTCGTCTTATTAGGACCGACCCCTCTGGCTCTGGTTCACGCCATGTGACAGAAGACGATGTATACCTGCCCAGCCAGTCATTGCGACAGCCAAGCCTTCAACTCTGAGGATTGTTATGTTCGCAAAGCTTGGTCTTGCATTTTGCCTGCTGGCGGCACCGCTGGCGGCACAAACCGTTTCTGTTGAAACCTACCGCGGGGTGCAGGATGTGCCCGCTCACCCTGAAAAGATCGCGGTGTTTGACATGGCTGCGCTGGACAGTCTGGTTGCATTGGGGGTCGTGCCGGACGGCACGGTTCAGCCTGTTTTTGTAGATTACCTGCAGGACGCCACCCGCAATGCCACCCCCGTCGGCACGTTGTTCGAGCCCGATTATGAGGCGATCACGACAATGAACCCCGATCTGGTGATCGCCGGAGGCCGGTCTTACAAGGCCGTGCCCAAGCTGAACAAAATCGCGCCCACAATCGACATGACGATCTGGGAGGACACCGTGGGCCAGGGTCTGGATCGCTTGGCCGCTTATGGTGAGATTTTCGACAAACAGGCCAAGGCGACCGAACTGGCAGACGCGTTCCGGGCCAAGATCGAGGCGACGCGCATATCCGCTTCGGGTCAGGGATCGGCGCTGGTCGTGATGACCAATGGTCCAAAAATCTCGGCCTATGGCCCGAAGGGTCGGTTTGGCTGGCTTTACACCTCGGTGGGTCTGACCCCGGCCATCGACGAGATCACCGCCTCGACCCATGGCGAAGCCATCAGCTTTGAGTTCATTCATGACGCCAATCCTGATATCCTGATCGTCATAGACCGCATGGATGCCATCGGTCAGGACGGCGACAGCGCGCACAGCGTTTTGGACAACGCCCTCGTGCACGAAACCATGGCCTGGAAGACGGGCAAGGTTATCTATCTGGACAGCGCGCCTCTCTACATTGCGGCGGGCGGGATTCAGTCCATGACCCACACGCTGGATCAGATCGCAGACGCGTTCAAGGCCAACTGATCTGTGCGCACCTCACGGCTGGCCATTTGGGGCGGGTCCGGCCTGATCCTGGCCCTGTCTGTTGTCTCGCTGGGGGTTGGCGTGATCGACCTGCCCTGGCATCAGGCTTTGCGCGATCCGGATGCCTTTCGCGTTCTGATGGTCAGCCGCCTGCCCCGTACATTGGCTGTTCTGATTACCGGCGCGGTTCTGGCCATGGCCGGGACGATTCTGCAGGCCATCGTGCGCAACCGTTTCGTCGAGCCGATGACAACGGGCACCGGACAGGGTGCGGCGCTGGGGATATTGCTGGCGACGGTCCTGATCCCCGGCGCGCCGCTGATCCTGCGCATGGGGATGGCCGCCGCAACCGCTTTGGCTGCGGCGTTGGGATTTCTGGCCATCGTCCGGCGGCTGCCGGTTGCGCAGCCCCTGATGGTGCCGCTGGTCGGGCTGATCTATGGCGCAGCTCTGGGGGCGGTCGGCGTGTTCTTTGCCTATCAGTTCGACCTTCAGCAAAGCATCGGAATCTGGACGACGGGTGAATTCTCGGGCGTTCTGAAAGGCCGGTACGAGCTGTTGTGGCTGGCGGCCCTGGCCGGGGTGTTGGTCTATCTGATCGCCGATCAGCTGGCGATCGTCGGAATGGGTCGCACCATGGCGACGGGGCTGGGCGTGAATTACCGGCAGATCATGGCGGCGGGTTTGATTGTCGTTTCGGTGGTGTCGGCGCTGACGGTTGTCACCGTGGGCATGATCCCCTTTGTCGGGCTTGTGGTGCCCAACATCGTCTCACGCCGCTATGGCGACAACCTGCGTCAAACCCTGCCGCTGATCGCTCTGACCGGGGCCGGGCTGGTGCTGATCTCGGACATTATGGGCCGCCTTCTGCTCTTTCCGTTCGAAATCCCCGTGGGATCAGTCTTTGGCGTGATCGGAGCGGTGTTCTTCCTGATGATCCTCTATTCGAGGTCGCGCAGTGCCTACTAAGTTTCTGATCGGTCTGAGCCTGAGTTTTGTACTGTGCTGTCTTGCCTACATGACGGTGGGCGTCACGGCGGGATGGGATTTTATCCTGCCGTTTCGCGGCACCAAGCTTGTGGCGCTGGTGGTGGTGGCTGTGGCGGTCAGCACCTCGACCGTGCTGTTCCAGACCGTATCGGGGAACCAGATTCTGACCCCGTCGATCATGGGGTTTGATGCCCTTTATGTTCTGATCCTGACGGGATCGGTCTATGCGATGGGGGGGCTGGCCGTGGCCGATCTGGCCCCTACCCTGAGCTTTTTGGTGACCGCAACCCTGATGGTTTCGGTGTCTTTGCTTTTGTTCGGGACGCTGTTGCTGGAAACGCGGCAAGACCTGTTTCGCATGATCCTGACCGGCGTGATCCTGGCCACGTTATTCCGGTCGCTGACAGCCTTTCTTCTGCGGGTCATCGACCCCAACGAATTTGCCTTTATCCAGGTCGCCAGCTACGCGCGGTTCAACGATCTGTCCACCGACACTTTGGCAATCGCAGCCCCGGTCGCCGTATTGGCAACCTGCGCGGCCTGGGCACTACGCTTTCGGCTGGACGTGCTTGTGCTGGGCCGCGATCTGGCCATTGGTCTGGGTGAGACACCCAAAACCGCCTACCTTATGGTCTTGCTGCTGGTGGCAGTCATGGTGTCGGTCTCAACGGCACTGGTCGGGCCGGTGGCCTTTCTGGGCCTTCTGGTGGTGTCCTTGGCCCGCTTTATCCTGCCTAGCCCCTATCACGCCCATCTCTTGCCGGTTGCGGCGTTGATCTCGGGTATTGCGCTGGTGGGCGGGCAGCTGCTGATGGAGCGTATCTTTCACCTGATTACACCCCTGTCGGTGGTCATCGACCTTGTCGGCGGGGCGGTTTTCCTGATCCTTATCCTGAAGAGTTTGCGCAGATGATAACGCTAACCAACGTAACCCACCGCCATGATGGCAAACCGGTATTGCGGGATGTCTCGGTCCAGATCCCCGGCGGCGGGGTCACGGCGCTGGTTGGTCCCAACGGTGCAGGCAAATCCACACTGCTCAGCCTTATCGCGCGCCTGCAACCTCTGCAAACAGGGCAGATCACGATCAAGGGTCAGGACGTTCAAACCGCCCCTGCCCGCGACATGGCGCGAACCCTGGCCATCCTGCCCCAAACGACCGAGGTCGCCCCCCGCCTGACCGTGGCGGAACTGGTCGGGTTCGGGCGCTATCCCCACCACCGGGGCCGCCCGGGGCCGCAGGACCGCGCCAAGGTGGATGAGGCCATCGAAACCCTGGCCCTGTCCCCCTTCCGTGACCGTCCGCTGGACAGCCTGTCCGGGGGCCAGCGCCAACGCGCCTTTGTCGCCATGGTCTTTGCGCAGGACACGGATTACGTGCTGTTGGATGAGCCGCTCAACAATCTCGACATCGCGGCCAGCCGGGCGCTGATGCAGACCCTGCGCGCCCTGGCCCGCGATCACGGCCGCACGGTGGTGATCGTGCTGCATGATATCAACTATGCCTGCGCCTATGCCGATACGATGCTGACCCTGTCGGACGGACGGCTGGGGCCATGTGGCGCGCCGCATGACATCGTCTCGGACGAGATGATGCGGCAGGTGTTTCAGACAGACGCGCGTATCGTGAAAACCGGCGGCGGGGTTCTGGTCGAGGTCTGAAACACACGCCGATACCCCGTCGCCGATAGATTCAGCGCTGTGTTCCTTCAGACCAGATGATCCTTGAGGAATGCCTGCACCGGGGCCACGAGACCCCGTTCGTCATGCGCGACACCTTCGACAAGATCAAACTGCACGGCGCATCCCGCAGCTTCCAGCGATGCGGCCAGACTGCGCAACCTGTCAATACGAGTAAGCCCGGTGTCGTTTATCCCCGGTGTCCAGAACATCTCATGCCGTTCAATCGTGATCTCCCACGTGTCGGTATCCTTTGACCCCACCACACATTGCACCGGAACCTGCCCGACCAGTTCGGGCTTGATCGGACCGCCCAGATACTCGTCCATGCCGTCCAACCCCAGCGGATACCGTTTGGTTGGATCACAGAGCGTCACAACGCCCGGCGCGCCGATTGAGACCGCGCGCAGCCGGTCGGGATGGGCATAGAGGAACCGGTGGGCAAAATGACCGCCGCCGGAAAATCCGTGCAACAGGAACCGGTCGGACTGAACCCGGTAGCGGGCAGCAACCTCGTCCACCATCGACAGCAATGACAGGTCAAACCGAAACTCGCGCGCCCGCAGCAGTTTGTAATTCTCCTGATCACCGATAAACAGCAGGTTGCACGGGAATAACGGGGCCAGCACGATGACCTTGTGCTGCTCAGCAAACGCGGCAAACCCGTCGCGGTACAGATGCGGTGCCCGCTCGGTACCATGTATCAGAACCACCAGAGGGTAAACCTGATCGCCGGCTTTTTTGTAATCCTTCGGGACATACAGACAATAGCTCAGCCGCAGTTCACTCTGCAGCGCATAAAACGGCGTGTGCCCCTTGTCGTAATAACCGATGGGAAACACCGCTTTCGCGACTTGCGCACCCGTTGTCATGTCGTCTCTCCACCTGTAATTCCATGCTGCGCCGATTTGATTTTTGTATTTGTCGCCGCAAAGTACACTTGCGATTACCTTATGAAAACCGTAAAGAAAAGACCATGCCGGACAAAACGCCTCCTGCTCGTAAGGTTTCTGACCTGCAACGCGAGCTGGCAGCCCAAATCATAGACGCCGCAGTAAAGCGGGGACTGACCGCAGACGATCCGCTGAGGGAGTCAGTGCTGGCCAAAGAGCTGTCGGTTTCTCGCACACCGGTCCGGGCAGCGCTGGATTTCTTATGTGAAATCGACGTTGCAGAACATCGTCCGCGCAGAGGGTATTTCCTGTGTATTGACGCCGACCAGCTGCCCGATCTGGGTTACCAGACAACCGGTCAGCAAGCCTATAGGCTGTATCACAAGATCATCGACGCCTACTTCGCCGGTGAGCTGTCTGATCGGATCAGCGAAGCCGAACTGATGCGGCGATTCCAGACCGAACGCCCGCCCCTGCAAGAGGCCCTGTTCCGCTTGTCCAACGAAGGGTTGGTGCGGCAGAACCCCGGTTATGGATGGCAGGTCACGCCGCTGGCGAAATCGCGCGAGGCCGAGGCAAAGGACATGTTCCGGTTTCGCCTGCTGCTGGAGCCCGCCGTTTTCCTAGAGCCCGGATACACCGTTGATCCCAAAATGGTTGCCGATCTGCGTGCAGAACAAACCCACCTGATCGAGACGATCCCGGCCCAATTCGATCTGACACGGGTATATGAATCCAACATCCGCCTGCACGGGGCATTGATCTCATTTTGCCGAAACAGATTTCTGATCAACGCGTTGGATTCAGATGAACCTGCGGATCGGATGAAAGAATATCAGCATTATCAGAACAAGACCCGCACGTTGCAGGCCTGCCACGAACATATCGCCATTCTGGATGCGGTTGCGGCAGGCGAGCTAACCCGCGCCTCGGACCTCATGCGTGCGCATATCTTGTCTGCCAGAGAATCCAGTTTCTGAACAGGATTGCATTGGACCTATTCCTGGTACTCTCTCAACGCCTTTTCGGTGCAGCGCTTTCAAGCAGACTACGTGCATTTTTAACCGTTTTTGCGCATTATATGGGCATAGTTGGTTTCAAGTGGTAGAGGTCCCCTTTTGGTCAGCTGCGACATCAACCCAAAATATCACTACCCCCCTGCCCTTGCCGTACCAGAAACTGGCGCCGCAAGGCATTGCGGCCCGGACATGTCCCACTAATGCCCGGACCGTAATCTTACCCGTGGGTAACATCGTCCTCTTCTTGAAGGTCGTCGATCAAGGCTACGATCGCCTCCTCCAATTTCGCACGATCCACGCGGGTGAAGTCCAGATCATAACGCAGCTCAAGCCGCCCACCAGAGGCTGAGCATTTGGCCACCCCTGCCCTGCCCGACACCTGGAATGTTGTCTTGGCCCGTCGGGTTTTACCACCTGATGTGGGTGCGGGTTTGCTGGGTGCAGCAGGTTCCGCTTCGACGAAAGTCCGCAGGATTGCCACTTCCCGCGCGCCATCACGCTCGGGTTCGGCCATCAAGGCGGTGCTGACATCGCGGATCAAACCGGGCTCTGCATCCAGCTTGCGCTTCAGCTCGACGCCCAGATTGCGCGGGATGTCGTTCGGGTGGATCAGCACCTTGTCCATCCGCATCAGCAAACTGGCAAAGGCGCGGATATAGCTGCGCTTGGTATAGCTTGCGGATTTGAAAAGCTGCGCCACCGCCTTGTCCACATCAGCACAGTCATTGGCCGGGTCCTCGGCATAGGCGCGGGCAAGCGCGCCCATCTCGGCGAATGAGATATCCTTGCGGATCAGGTTCTCGTCGACCATGCGCCGATAGCTGTCATTCAGATCGGCCGCATCCGCGATTCCCGCCGGGATACGCGCGTATTGATCGTCCCCGGTTTCCTCAAACAACGCCCGATAGGCCGACAGGCGGCGCATCCCCTGGATCAGATCAAAACGCCCATCCGCCCGCCGCTCCAGCCGGATCGGGTTCGACAGGCCAATATCGCGAATCGACTGTTTCAACTCTTCCAGCTCTGCGTCCGGCCCCGGTGCACGGTCGCGGGTCAGCTTTTCGGTCACCACATCCGCCAGCGCCACATGCTCGGTCACCAGACCATCGGCTTTCAGGCGCACCAGCTCATGCGCCAGACGGTCATTTTCGGCGCGGATGGTGTCCTCGGTCGATTGCTGATCGCGCAGCGCCTCGGCGTTTTCCGAGATCGCCGCGGCCATCGGGCCCCGGCGTTTCTCAAGCACTTTGTCCGGAACTTTGCCGACCGGGATATCCTCCATCGCCGGCATATCGATGTCGAACATTCTGCGTTTGCGGCTCATGCGTCATCCTCCAGCTGATCCCAGGCCGACAGCATCACGCCCCGGAATTCTTCGTATACATTGTCAAAGGTCGAGCGCGCGCGGCGCCAGGTTTCGCGCGTCATCTCGCGATAATCCATCTCATAGACCGAACTCAGGAACCGGCCCGATTGCTCAACGGCGCGGGTCATCTCTACCGGGTGTTCGGCGACATGCTCGCCAAAAACTTTCTTGAACGCGTCGAACATGGCCAGATGCAGGGCATTGCCGGGTTCATACCGCGTCAACAGAAAGCGCAGCTCGCAAAAGGTTTTGGGTAAACCGATCTTACCCGTGGGTAAGGTCTTGTCGAACCCATATGCCAGATCCTCAAGCGCCTCGGCCAACTGACCGATGAATGAGGTGGTCGAGTCGTATTCCCAATAGCCGGGGCCCGAAGGTACATAAAGCATATCGGCCGCGAAAACCGCATTCATCGACTGGTACCCAATGGCAGGCGGACAGTCGAACAGGATCAGGTCATAGGCGTCATCCGGGATCTGATCCAGGTACCGTGACACAGCGGCAAAGAAGGACCATTCGGGGTTCAGGTGTCGATACTGGGCAGACGCAAACTCGACAAAGGCCGCGTTGGCACAGGAGGGGATCACGTCGATGGTCGACCATGAGCTTTGCTTGATAAAGTCGCTGATGCGCAGATCGCCAAGACCCATGTCGGTGATTGAGGGCGGCAGCTCACGCCGGGGCAGGGCGGTGCCGGATTCGGCGGCAGCCGGGCGGTTGTTCATCCGCTCGGTCTCGCGGATCAGATCGCGGGCCATAATACCCCAGACGGTGAAATCCTCGGCCACATCGGTCAGGCCCATGGAATGGCTGAGCGTCGCCTGAGGGTCGAAATCCACCACCAGCACCCGGTAGCCATCCAGCGCGGCGGCATGGGCCAGATGCAGCGCCACGGTGGACTTACCAGCGCCACCCTTGAAATTCGCAACCGCAGCACGAATGGCGCGCTTGCCAACAGGGCGGGGCGGCATCAGGGACTTGCGGTTCACCTTCAGGCGACGACGCAGCTCGTTCACCTCTTCAAGACTGAACCAGCGCTGACGGCCGTCGGGCTCAACCTCGCCGCCGGGCAGGGTGGGGTCAGCAGCCAGCTTGCCGCGAAAGGTCGATTGATTGACGCGAAAGATCAACTCGGACACTTCCCAGCTTGAAAAGCGCCGCAGGGTTTTCTCCATCTCGGGGCTGAAGGTTTGCTGGCGAATCCAGCCCTGCAGTTTGAGGGATTGGTTGCGCAATGCGTTCAGGTCTTCGTGCGTATACATGCCTCGGGTCTCATCTTTTGGGACGCTATTTTATATGTGTTTCTTATTTACGCCTGATTTGCGCTTTACGCAAAAGAAAATATACTACGAATGTGAACTTACCCACGGGTAAGAAAACAAGGGCTTAACGCGCGCCTGTTGATTCGGGGTGCATGAAAGGCGGCTTAGGCGCCAACACTATGCCAAGCCACAGGATTTAGGGGGTCGTTTACGACCTGAAGACTGCATTTAGGGGGACAAAAAGCCCCGATAAGGGGTCATACAGCATGTCCCCCATCACCAATACTTCACCATTTTTATTTTATTATTCAGGAATGGGATTTGCGGAGTTTGATCCGAAAATCAGACTCCGCTTGACAGAATCGCAGCTTTGGACGCTAATCAGCGCATCAACTTGAAAAGCGTTGGCAAACGGCGCAGGGAATTGCGGTATATCCGCTTGAGGCAGTAGAGAGCAGTGAGAACGGGAATGCATGTTGCAAAACCGGTCGGGCGAAATGCGCCTGCCTTAAAATATGATATTCTATCCGCACTGACGGTGCATGCCCTGTCTGGCGACAAACACAGGCAGCGCAGCATCCTGCGTATCATCGCGCTCATCACCACCCGCTACAATTGGCGAACCAACGAGCTTTCCATCGGTCGCGAGGAAATTTCCCGGTTGTGGTCTGTCAATGAACGTACGGTCAAACGCGAGATGGCCAAGCTGCGCACGATGGGATGGATTTCAGTCAAGCGACCCGCGGTGCGTGGTCGGGTGGCGGTGTATGAAATCGACCTCAAACAGGTGATGTTGGACACGTCCGAGATTTGGCCGGTGATTGGAACCGATTTTCATGCGCGTATGTCGGATGAGCCGGAAACGGATAACACGGTTGTTCCCTTCACGGCAAAACCCGCACCGCCCGAAGCGACAGGGGGGGATGTCTGGGGGCAGGTGCAAACCATCCTGCACGGGCGCGACCCCGAGCTTTGGGCCAGCTGGTTCAGGCATCTGACCGAGGCCGGCAGGGCAGGGGGCGTCGTGACTCTGATGGCCCCGTCGCGGTTCATGGCGGATTACATCGCACAGAAATGGAGCGGGCGCTTGCTTGCCGCTTATAACCGGCTAGACCCCTCGATACGCAACCTGCGTTTTGAGGCTGTTGAATGATGTACGAGCAGATCAGATGACAGAATTGACCTGCCCCAATTGCGGTGCGGCGTGTCCGGTCACATTGCGCAGTGCCAAGCTGGTGACATGTCTGTCCTGCAGCACGACCCTGATGCTGAACGGTGCGCATGTGGAGGGCGCAGGCGAGCAAGGGGTGATGCATGATGCACCGATGCTGTTTCAGATTGGCGATACCGTTGAACTGGGCGACTCACCCCTTCTGATCCTTGGTCATGCGCGGTTTTCTTACGGGCGTGGGTTCTGGGATGAATTTTGTACGACCGATGACAGCGGCGCGGTGATCTGGGTCTCGGTCGATGAGGGCGATGTGGTGGAACAACGGCGTATCCCCGATGGTCAGGCGCCCCGTGCGCAACCTCCGTTCAAGCCGGGTGAAACGATAGAGTTTCAGCGCTCCACCTATGTGGTGAGTGAGGTCGAGCAGGCGGAGTGTGTCGCCCTGCGGGGGCAGTTCGACGAAGCGCTGCACGTGGGTGAGACCTATGATTTCGTCAATGCCTCGGCCGATGGCTACAGCCTGCTGTCGGCTGAGTTCTGGGATGGCGGCGCATCCTGGTACGTGGGGCGCTGGCGCGATCCGTTTGGGATAAAGGTGCAGAGATGACCCGCGCGCCGGATCTGACGACGATCAATTGCACCTCATGCGGGGCTGGGCTGGACGTTTTGGGCGGTGGCCGGGTAATCGTCAAAATCTGTGAATATTGCGGATCAGAGCTGGACGCCCAAAATAATTATACCGTTCTGCGAAAGTTCGCTGATTTGCAGAGACCCCATACGCCGCTATCGCTTGGGATGCGCGGCACCTTCTATGATGTCGAGTTCGTCATCGTTGGGCTGGTGGAACATACCGAACGCTGGGCAGGGCGGGTGTTTACCTGGATCGACCATCAGCTGTATTCACCAACCCATGGCTATGCCTGGCTGACGCTGGAAGACGGTCATCTGGTGTTCTCGCGGCGCTATCGCGGGGAGGGCTGGATATCCGAGCATTGGGTTGAAACCGCGGACCACCCGCCATCCGTGCGCACCAGTCAGGGCACGTACCGCTATTACGAAACCACCCACAGCACGATCACCTATGTCGAGGGCGAGTTTACCTGGAGCCCAAAACTGGGTGAGCGCACGGTGACAATCTCGGCCATGTCGGACGCGGCGATGCTGGGGTTTTCGGAAACGGGGACCGAGCGGGAAACCTATCGCTCGATCTATGTCTTTAAGAAAGAGGCCGAGGCTGCGTTTGGGCAGCCGCTGGACATAACCCAATATCGGGTTCATCCGCTGCAACCCTTTGTCGAAGGTAAAAACTATCAGTTTCTGCTAAAAAGCGCCTTCGTGTTTGCCGCCATCTGCGTGATGCTGGCCTATGGGTTCAGCCTGTATAGCGGGCGGGATGTTGTACGCTCTTACAAAATCGACGTGAGCGATCTGCCGGTTGAGATACCGCTGCCGCTGGAGGCGGATAACAAGCTGGCGTCGATCAGGCTGCAGGGGAATGTGCAAAACAGCTGGGCTTATCTTGAGATGGGGATGACCGATCCGCAGGGCGTTCCCCTGTTCGAGGCCGGGCGGACCATTGAATACTATTACGGGCGCGACTCGGATGGCGATTGGCGCGAGGGGTCATCCTCGACGGAATTGCGGTTCCGTCCCGAGCAGTCCGGCACCTATACGCTGGCCCTGTCGGTGGCCGACGAAGGGTTCTGGACCGGGGTCGGGGCAGGGCGGACAGCGAACCAGCCCGTATCGCAGCTGACGCTGGATGTGCGGGCGGGGCAGTTCACAGGCAGATGGATGGCGATGCTGGCGGCGGCGTTCGGGGCATTGTTCCTGGTTCAATTCGCGCGTAAAGCCGTGCACCGATGGGCCCGCTGGTCCGGGTCTGACTGGGTAGACGAGGATTAACGTGACGCCGTTCCGGATCATTTTTCTTGCGATCTCAGTCGTGGCCATCGGGGCCACGGGATACGTTTCTTATTACGGGTACGGATCGGAAAGCCGTGACCTGGACACATCCGTGCGCGTCGGCAGTGGCGGCGGCGGGTATTATCGATCAAATCGCGTCAAATAGCGGGGACATCATGGATTATTTTGCAGCCATTCAGATTGCCGAGGTGATCAGCACGATCTTTTACACCTTCCTGGGCGTCGCGCTGATGTGGGCGGTGTGGAAGGTGATCGACTGGCTGACCCCGTTTTCCATCGTGCGTGAGATCGAGCATGATCAGAACATCGCGCTAGCGATCGTGATCGGGCTGCTATTCGTGTCGGTCGCCATCATCATCGCGGCTGTCATCCTGTCATGACACCGGCCCGCGCGGTCGAGGCGCGCGCCGCGTGGCTGTTGGCGGCGACGTTTCTGGTTGCCGTTGCGGGCCTGATCTATGAGCTGATCGCGGCGACCCTGTCCAGTTATCTGCTGGGGGATTCTGTCCGGCAGTTTTCGCTTGTGATCGGTATTTTCCTGTCGGCGATGGGTCTGGGGGCGTGGTTGTCGCGCTTTGTGACCCACGCGTTTTCCGGCTTTGTCTGGGCGCAGATCCTGCTGGGGATTGTCGGCGGGTTCATGGCGCCGGTGCTGTTTCTGAACTATGCGTGGATGGGTCATGTGGCGACGCCGCTATATGCGGCGCTGATCCTGATCGGGGTTTTGTCGGGGATGGAAATCCCGCTGATCGCGCGGGTTCTGGAAGAGATCGGCGCGCTGAAGTTCCGGTTCGAAAACGTGCTGAGCGTGGATTACGTCGGCGCGCTGGTGGCGTCGCTGGCCTTTCCGCTGTTGGTGATCCCGCATCTGGGGCTGATGTCGGCCAGCCTGGCCTTTGGCGGCCTGAACCTGGCGGTGGCGGGTCTGTCTTTGCTGGTGTTCCGGCACTGGGCCAGCCGGTTGCAGGTGGCGGTCTGGGCGCTGGCGCTGACGGCGACGCTGGTGGCGTTGTGGCATTCGGAAAAGCTGGTCTCAGTCACCGAGGCCGAGCTGTTCGAGGATGATGTGATCCTGTCCGAGGCGACCCCCTATCAGCAGATCACCGTGACGCGCTATCGCGACCGGGTGCGGCTGTTTCTGGATCACTCGATCCAGTTCGATACGCTGGATGAACATCGCTATCACGAACCGCTGGTGCATCCGGCGATGGCGCTGGCCCCGCGCCGGGCGCATATTCTGGTGTTGGGCGGTGGCGACGGCATGGCCGTGCGCGAGGTGCTGCGCTACGCCGATGTCGAACAGGTGACGCTGGTGGATCTGGATCCCCGCGTGACCGAGATTTTCCGCGACCACCCCGATCTGTCGGCGCTGAACGATCATGCCCTGTCCGATCCGCGGGTCACTGTTCTGAACCAGGATGCCTGGCAATTCCTTGAGCGGGATGCGGGGGTTTATGACGTGATCGTCATCGACCTGCCGGACCCGAAATCCATTGCCCTGTCGCGGCTCTATTCGCGGCAATTCTACGGGCTGGCCGTTGAAAGGCTGAGCGGGCAGGGCCTGTTGGTGACGCAAGCCGGATCGCCATTTTTCGCGCGGCAGGCGTTCTGGTCGGTGGTGGAAACCCTGAACCACAGCCGCAATCCGCAGCAGCCGGGGCAGGGGCTGCATAGCCTGCCTTATCACAGCTATGTGCCCAGCTTTGGCGAATGGGGCTTTGTGCTGGCCTCGCAAGAGCCGCTGTCACAGCGGGATTTGCAATTGCCTGAGGGGCTGACCTATCTGACCGATGATGTGTGGCAGGCCACGCAGGTCTTCGGCGCAGATATGGGCCCCGTTCCGGCCGAGGTGAACACGCTGCAGACCCATGTTCTGACCGGCTATTACCTAGACGGGTGGGAGCACTGGTTCCGCTGAACCCCGGCTGATGCGGGTGATCTCGACCCGGTCTGGGCGCAGCTCCCGTTCCAGTATGTCGGCGGCAATCTCGGGTTGGGCTGCGCCGCACATAAAGATGTCGATGGCGGCATAGGCTTTCTCGGGCCATGTGTGGATCGAGATATGGGATTCCGCCAGCAACAGCACGCCGGTGACGCCGCCATGCCCGCCGAATCTGTGCAGCTTGCTGGTCAGAACCGTGGCCCCGGCGGCCCGGGCGGCGCGTATCAGGGCGCGTTCGATCCGGTCCGCGTCACGCAGCGCATCGCCCCCGAAATGATCGATCAGTAAATGAGTACCCGTCGCCGGGGGTCTGCCAACATCCATATACCGCACTTAGCCTTTGCCGGGTGAAATGGGAAGGGACCGACCGGGTGCGCGCAGATGGTCTATTGAAATCTGTGGGGGAATAGTATACCGCCGCATACAAACAAATGCCGGACCGTATAGATCATCGCGACTCCGGCCCTGATCGCCACCAGATGCAAACAGCCGGAATAGCCATGAGCCTTTATACAGATTACCTCAGTGAGATTGAAACCCGCAAAGCCGAGGGCCTGCACCCCAAGCCCATCGATGATGCCGCATTGGTCAAAGAGATCGTGGATCAGATCAAAGATGCAGGCAACGAACACCGGGACCAGTCGCTGCAGTTCTTTATCTATAACACACTGCCCGGCACGACGAGTGCTGCGGGGGAAAAGGCCAAGTTCCTGAAAGAGATCATACTGGGCGATGCGGTGGTCGAGGAAATCTCGGTTCCTTTCGCGTTCGAGCTGTTGTCGCACATGAAGGGCGGCCCCTCGGTCGAGGTTCTGCTGGACGTGGCCCTGGGTGATGATGCGGCGCTTGCTGCTCAGGCGGCTGAGGTGCTGAAATCGCAGGTCTTCCTCTATGAGGCCGACACCGACCGGTTGAAGGCGGCGTTTGAGGCGGGCAACCCGGTGGCGCGCGATATTCTGGACAGCTACGCCAAGGCCGAGTTCTTTACCAAGCTGCCCGATCTGGATGAAGAGATCAAAATCGTGACCTATGTGGCGGCCGAGGGCGATATCTCGACCGATCTTCTGTCGCCGGGCAATCAGGCGCATTCGCGGTCAGACCGAGAGTTGCACGGCAAGTGCTTTATCTCGGACAAGGCGCAGCAGGAGATTGAGGCGCTGAAACTGCAGCACCCCGACAAGCGCGTCATGCTGATCGCGGAAAAAGGCACCATGGGTGTGGGATCGTCGCGGATGTCGGGCGTGAACAACGTGGCGCTGTGGACGGGCAAACAGGCCAGCCCCTATGTGCCCTTTGTCAACATCGCCCCCATCGTGGCGGGCACCAACGGGATTTCGCCGATCTTCCTGACCACGGTCGGCGTGACCGGCGGCATCGGCATCGACCTGAAGAACTGGGTCAAGAAAGTGGACGGCGAGGGTAACCCGATCCTCAACAATGATGACAGCCCGATCCTCGAACAGAAATATTCGGTCGAGACCGGCACCGTCATGACCATCAACACCCGCGACAAAAAGCTGTATGACGCCAGCGGTGAGACTGAGCTGGTGGATATCGCGTCGTCCTTCACGCCGCAAAAGAAGGAATTCATGGTTGCGGGCGGGTCTTATGCCATTGTCTTTGGCAAGAAGCTGCAGACATTTGCCGCCGAAACACTTGGCGTCGAACAGACCCCGGTCTTTGCGCCGTCCAAGGAAATCACCCATGACGATCAGGGTCTGACGGCGGTTGAAAAGATCTTTAACCGCAACGCCGTGGGCGTGGCCCCCGGCAAGGTTCTGCACGCTGGATCGGACGTGCGGGTCAAGGTCAATATCGTGGGCTCGCAGGACACCACCGGGCTGATGACCAGCCAAGAGCTTGAGGCGATGGCCGCCACCGTCATTTCGCCGGTTGTGGATGGGGCCTATCAGTCGGGCTGTCACACGGCCTCGGTCTGGGACAAGAAGGCACAGGCCAACATTCCGCGCCTGATGTCCTTCATGAACAATTTCGGCCTGATCACCGCGCGCGACCCCAAGCACGAATATCATGCGATGACGGATGTGATTCACAAGGTGCTGAATGACATCACGGTCGATGACCGCGCCATAATCATCGGCGGCGACAGCCATACGCGGATGTCCAAGGGCGTGGCGTTTGGCGCGGATTCGGGCACCGTTGCGCTGGCGCTGGCCACGGGGGAGGCGACGATGCCGATCCCGGAATCGGTCAAGGTGACCTTCAAGGGCAAGATGGCCGACCATATGGATTTCCGCGACGTGGTGCACGCGACGCAGGCGCAGATGCTGAAACAGTTCGGCGACAACGTGTTCCAGGGCCGCATCATCGAGGTGCATATCGGCACCTTGCTGGCGGATCAGGCGTTCACCTTTACCGACTGGACGGCCGAGATGAAGGCCAAGGCGTCGATCTGTATCTCGGAAGATGACACGCTGGTCGAATCGCTGGAAATCGCCAAGCACCGCATTCAGATCATGATCGATAAAGGCATGGAGAATGAGGCCAAGACCCTGCAGGGCCTGATAGACAAAGCCGATGCACGCATCGCCGAGATCAAATCGGGCACCGTGCCCGCGCTGACCCCGGATGCGGATGCGAAGTATTTCGCCGAGGTTGTCGTTGATCTGGATGAGATTGACGAGCCGATGATCGCCGACCCGGATGTGAACAACGCGGATGTGTCGAAACGCTATACCCACGATACGATCCGTCCGGTGTCTTATTACGGCGGCGACAAAAAGGTCGATCTGGGCTTTGTCGGGTCGTGCATGGTGCATAAGGGCGACATGAAGATCGTGGCCCAGATGCTGCGCAATCTGGAAAAGGTTTCAGGCAAGGTTGAGTTCAACGCGCCACTGGTTGTGGCCGCGCCGACCTATAACATTGTCGATGAGCTGAAGGCCGAAGGCGATTGGGAAATCCTGCAGCGCTATTCGGGTTTCGAGTTTGACGATCTGTTCCCGAAAACCTCGGCGCGCAAGGAATATGAAAACATCCTGTATCTTGAGCGCCCCGGCTGCAACCTGTGCATGGGCAATCAGGAAAAGGCCGAAAAAGGCGACACGGTTCTGGCCACCTCGACCCGCCTGTTCCAGGGTCGCGTGGTTGAGGATTCGGACGAGAAAAAGGGCGAGTCCCTGCTGGCCTCGACCCCGGTTGTGGTGCTGTCGGCTATTCTGGGCCGGACCCCGAAGATCGAAGAATACAAGGCCGCGGTGGAAGGCATCGACCTGACCAGCTTTGCACCGCCCGCCAAGCCCGAGGTCACGAACTCGGCGCATTTCTGAACCCGCTCGGGCCGGTTTGCACAGAACCGGCCCGATCTTTTTGCATCAGTGGTTTTCCTGATCCGGTCCGCTGATCTATGGTGGCTGCAAATGCCCAGCCACGAGTGACCCCATGAAATCGAAAATCAGCCTGAAGCAATTGCAGGCCCTTGAAGCGGTTGTACGGCAGGGTAGTTTTACCCTTGCCGCCAAAGAGCTTGGGGTGTCGCAGCCGACGGTGTCCAATCTGGTGTACTCGCTGGAACAGCACTATCAGTGCCGTTTGCTGGACCGGTCGGGCACGACGATCACCGCCACCCCGTTGCTGAGCAAGATACGCGGCGACATCAAGGCGCTGATCGCCTTGCGCGACAGCATCGATACCGTGCTGACGGCCGAACAGGACCTGCATTCCGGCAGTTTCCATATCGGCTATTCGACTTTTCAGATTGCCATCCCGGTAATGTCCGAGTTCGTGCGCGCCTACCCGGCGGTGGATGTGACGGCCCGTGCCATGGCCAGCCATGATCTGTTGCCGATGCTTTATACCGGCGAATTCGATGTCTGCCTGTTCACCGCCAAAGAGCTGCCGCCCGATCTGTCCGGGATCAAACTGGCGGATTCGACTGTTGGATTGATCGTGCCCGAAGGTCATCCTTTGACAGGCGCAAAGGCGGTAACATGGCAAGAGGTCGAAGCGCTCAAGCTGATCCAGCGCGAGCCGACATCCTCGACCCGGCGGATTTTTGAGGCCGCAGCGCGGCTGCGGGGGGTCAAGCTGACGACGATTTTGGGCCTTGGGTCCTGGGGCTCCATCCGGTCGCTGGTGAATTCGGGGGCCGGGGTCGGGGTGGCGCTGGCGCAGGAATGCGAGAATGAGCCCGGTATTCGTTTTGTCCCCATCGAGGATAAGAATCTGACGGTCGCGCATTTTCTGGCCTGTTTGCCCGCAATGCGTCAGACCGCCGCCGTTTCCAGCTTTTTCCGCATCACCGAGCAGTTGCACCCGGCCCGAGGCTGAGTTTTGGGTTCTTCAGGGCGTGAAGGCCGGGTCGGGCTCATGCGCCAGCAGGTCCTGCACCAGCGGGTTGGGAAAGCGGCGGCGCAGGGTGATGGCGTAGAAGGTTTCCTTGATCCGGGGGTGTTCGCGGGCTTCGACCAGCCGGCCTGATGTCAGCTCATCCGTCACAACGATCGGGGCCACAAGGGCAAGGCCGATATCTTCGCGCACCAGCAGGCGCATCATCGCCATATCATCCACCTCGGCCGCGATCTGGGGGCGTTCCGACAACCGGCTGGCCATCGCGTCAAAGGCGGTGCGCACGCTGCTGTCGGTGGTGGGCAGGATAAAGGGCTGTTCGTGCAACAAGTCCTTGATTGGGCGATCCGGGTCCAGACGGTCGGGCGTGCCAACGATGCTGACGGCCTGTTCCGCGATCTGGTGGGTCTCGAACGGGGTCAGGCTGTCATCGGGGGGCGGGCGGTTCATCAGCACCAGATCGAGGTTCAGGGTTTCAAGCCCCTCCATCAGCTCGGTCGGGCTGCCCGAGCGCAGGATCACCTCAACATCCAGCCGCGACAGGATCGGGCGCAGAAACCCGATCTGAAAGTTGCGCGACAGCGTCGCCAATGCCCCGACGCGCAGGGCTTTGCGGGTCTGCACCGTCTCGGTCAGGGTGGCCACAAGCTCTTGCCCTGTCGAGAAAATCGCGTCGGCATGGTCCAGCGCGATACGCCCGGCCTCGGTCAGGTAAAGCTGCCGCCCGCGGCGTTCAAACAGATCATGGCCCAGCCGTTCCTCAAGCTGTTTGATCTGCACCGACAGGGCCGATTGCGACAGGTTCAGCCGCTGCGCCGTTCGGGTCAGGTTGCCGTCATGGGCCACGGCCCAGAAATAGCGCAGGTGATGATAGTTCAAAGGCATATCGTTCTAAATAATAGAATGATACTGATAGAACAATGTATTTTTAACGGCAAAGAATCTGTCCTAACTGACTGTCCCAAACCGATGATCCAGGGACCGTCACCATGTTCTACCTTTTTCTGCCCCTTCTCAGCCCGCTGATCCTGATCGCTGCTGCGATCCATGCCGGGCGTCATCCGGGCCTGCGCCCGGGGCGCGTGCCGCAGATTGCCGAGGCGGCGGCGTTCGCTGCCTTTCTGGTGGCGGGTATCTCTGCAACCCTGCTGGTGGTCTTTGGCCCCGGAACCTCGGGCCTGATCGGGCTGCTTGGGGTTGGGCTGTCGGTCCGGTTGGATGCGGTCAGCGCGGTGATGCTGGTGCTGGTCAGCTTTATCGGCTGGATCGTGTTGCGCTATTCGGCCACCTATATGGATGGTGAGGCGCGGCAGGGGACGTTCACGAAATGGATGGCGCTGACGCTGGCCTCGGTCCTTTTGCTGGTGATGTCAGGGAACCTGATCCAGCTGCTTTTGGCCTGGACTGCAACCAGCCTGGCCTTGCATAAGCTGCTGTTGTTCTATCCCGAACGCGCCACGGCTCAACGGGCGGCCCGCAAAAAGGCGCTGGTGGCGCGATTGAGCGAGGGCGCGCTGGCGCTGGCCATAGGTCTGCTGATCATCGCCATGGGCACCACGGATATTCATACGATCCTGACCACGGTACAGGCCGGATGGATGACCCTGACCGCAGCGCTGCTGATCGCGGTGGCGGCGGTGCTGGCCTCGGCCCAGTTCCCGGTACACGGCTGGCTGACCGAGGTGATGGAGGCCCCCACGCCAGTCTCGGCTCTGTTGCATGCCGGTGTGATCAATGCGGGCGGCTTCCTGCTGATCCGTTTTGCCGATGTGATGCTGGTGGCGCCGGGGGTGATGGCCCTGTTGGTGATGCTGGGCGGGTTCACGGCGCTGTTCGGCGGGCTGGTGATGCTGACGCAGCCAGCGGTCAAGACCTCTCTGGCGTGGTCGACGATTGCGCAGATGGCGTTCATGGTGATGCAATGCGGTCTGGCGCTGTTCCCGCTGGCGCTGCTGCATATCGTGGCGCATTCGCTGTATAAGGCGCATGCTTTCCTCAGCTCGGGCGAGGCGGTCAGGAACGTGGCCGCAATCCACCGCCCCGGACCGATCGCGGTGCCCTCGGCCAGCAATGTGTTGCGCGCCTTTGGGACGGCAATCGTGATCTATGCGCTGGTCGGCACTGTGCTGGGTTTTGACGGCAAATCGGTGCAGGCCATCGCCCTTGGCGTCATCCTGATCTTTGGCGTGGCCTATCTGCTGGCGCAGGGCTTTGCCGATGCCGCGCCGCGCCAGTTGACGCAGCGCACGGTGGTTTATGCGCTGGTGACCTCGGTCAGTTATTTCGCGCTGCAGGTCATCGCACAGCACCTGACCGCCGGGGCCTTGCCCGCCACCCCCGCGCCGGGGCCGCTGGAATGGGCGCTGATCGTGCTGGCGTTGCTGAGCTTTGGCTTCGTTGCCGTGGCGCAGGCCACCTTCCCGCTGTGGGCGTCGCATCCGGCGGCGGCGGGGCTGCGGGTGCATCTGTCAAACGGTCTCTATGCCAATGCCATTTTCGACAAGTTTCTGGACGGTTGGTCCAGACGGTCCGCAGCCTGAAAGGAACTGATGTGATGTTTGCAAAGCTTGAAGCATATCCCGCACCGCTGCTGGAACTGGTGGCCGAGGCGAAATCTGCCGCCCATGCGATCCCGCCGCTGTTCCCGCTGTCGTCGAACGTTGCCGTGAACCCGTTTCTGGGTCAGGCGGATGAGCCGCTGGCCGTGACCTCGGCCCGGCTGGCGCGGGTTGCGGGCACGCGGATCACGCCGGACCGGGCGCATTGGGCCGCCAAGTTGGATGCCGGTGAGATCACCGAGGCCGATATTCTGGATGCGCTCTCAGCCCTTGCTGGGCAGTTCAATACGCCCAGCCTTGAGGATGTGAAAACCGGGCTTGGCGCCGAGGCCCCGCAGCCCGTGGCCCTGCCTACCGTGGCTGAATTAGCGGCTGAGGTGTCTGGCACAGACTGGCCCGGTCTGATCGAAGACCGGATCGGTATCTGGGCCGCCAGCCATTTCGATCAGGGTCAGGCCCTGTGGCAGCAGGCCCGCACGGGCGGCGCGTTCAGTGCCTGGCGCGAGTTTGCCTCGCGCGATCTGACGCCGGAAATTCATGGCCTGGCTGGGTTTGGGGCGTTTGTTGCGGGCACCAACCGCTCACACTGGCGCGCCATTGGCCGGTCGTCGGAACGGCTGGGGCTGAGCACGGATGCCGCGGCCACCGCCTATCACCGCTGGCTGACGACCCTGGGCGGATGGGCGCAATACGCGCGCTATCTGCTGTGGGAGGCCGAGCTGAACGGCGAAGCGGACAACACCGTGACCGAGCTGCTGGCCGTCCGCATGGTGTTTGATGAGGCGTTGCTGGACCTCTACGAGGATCAGATCGGTGAAAAATGGGCCGGGGTCGTGGCCGCGCATGAATCCCCGGTAACCCCGGATATGGATTTCGTCATCGACGCGGTGCTGCAAGAGGCGGCTGAGCGGGCACAGCAGCGCGCTCTTGCGGACAGGTTGCTGCCGGGCGCGGCGCGCCCGTCGGGGGGCCGGGCGCAGGTTCAGGCCGCGTTCTGCATCGATGTGCGGTCCGAAGTGTTCCGCCGCGCGCTTGAGGCGCAGGATACCGGGATCGAAACGCTGGGCTTTGCCGGGTTCTTTGGTTTGGCCAGCGCCCACAAGGCCGCCGGGTCTGATGTGACCGAGCTGCACGGCCCGGTTCTGTTGCAGCCTTCGGTCTGCTCTCAGGCCAAGGAGTCTGCGGGCAAGGACCTGTCCCGGCGCTATACGGCGCGGGCGAAACGGGCCTGGGGCCGGTTCAAGCTGGCGGCTGTGTCCTCGTTTGCCTTTGTCGAGGCGACGGGGCCATTGTATGCGGGCAAGCTGATGCGCGATGCGCTGGGTGTTGGCGGAAAGACCAAGGTCGATCCCGCACCGCAGCTGGATCCCAATATCGATCTGAGCGCGCGGGTCACGATGGCCAAAACGGTGCTGACGGCGATGTCATTGACCGACAATTTTGCCCGCATCGTATTGCTGGCCGGGCACGGTGCGGATGTGACCAACAACCCGCATGAAAGCGCGCTGCATTGTGGCGCTTGCGGCGGGCACGCGGGGGACGTGAATGCGCGGCTGCTGGCCGGGCTGCTGAACGATCCGCGGGTGCGTTCCGGGTTGGCCGAACAGGGGGTCGAAATTCCCGAAGACACGATCTTTGTTGCGGCGATGCATTACACCACGACCGACCGGGTGCATCTGTATGAGCAGGATTTGCCGGCGGGCAACTGGTCGGGTGATCTGGCGCGTTTGAAAACATGGCTGGCAGCCGCAGGACAGCTGGCGCGGGCGGAACGCGCCGTGCGTCTGCCGCGTGCGGCCAGGGCTACCGATATTCAGCGCCGGGCGCAGGACTGGGCCGAAACCCGCCCCGAATGGGGTCTGGCCGGGTGCCGCGCCTTTATCGCCGCGCCGCGCCACCGCACGGATGGGGCGGATCTGGCGGGGCAGGCGTTCCTGCACAATTATGACTGGCGCAAAGATGACGGGTTTGGCGTGCTGGAGCTGATCATGACCGCGCCGGTGGTGGTCGTCAGCTGGATCAGCCTGCAATATTATGGCTCGACCGTGGCCCCGCGCCTGTTTGGTGGCGGCAACAAGCTGCTGCACAATGTGGTCGGCGGCATTGGCGTGCTGGAGGGCAACAACGGCGCCCCCCGTCCGGGCCTGCCGTGGCAGTCTATCCATGATGGCGAAGGCTATCAGCATGATCCGCTGCGTCTGTCGGTGGTGATCGAAGCCCCGCACGCGGCGATGTCGGACATCCTGAGCCGCCATCCGCAAGTGCGGGCGCTGTTCGACAATGGCTGGCTGCATCTGATCGCGATGGATGAACAGGGCAAACTGGCCTGGCGCTATACCGGCGATCTGAACTGGACCCCGATGACCTCCGCGCCCGATCAGGCCATCGCGGCTGAATAAGGACAGGGGGGAAAGGGTTGTAATCCGGCCCATTCCCGCCTAGTCACACCCTCACCTCGGGGTGCGTGAGAGATCGCGCTGAGATGCCAGTGGCGAACCCGTTGAACCTGAACCGGCTAGAACCGGCGGAGGGAAAGGTGTCGGATCCATCCATCCTTGCCCTCTCGCCGCAATGGAGGATGACATGAAACATCTGATGATTGCTGCGGGACTTCTGAGCGCGACCACGGCGGTGGCCGCCGATAAACCTCAGCTGACCGTGTATACCTATGACAGCTTTGTCTCGGACTGGGGCCCCGGCCCGCAGGTCAAAGAGGCGTTCGAGGCGATCTGCGACTGCACACTGAACCTTGTGGGCATCGAGGACGGTGCGGCCCTGTTGTCGCGCATCCGGCTTGAGGGTGAAACCTCGGACGCGGATGTGGTACTGGGTCTGGACACCAACCTGATCAACGCCGCCAAGGACACCGGCCTGTTTGCGCCCAGCGGGGTCAGCGCCGAGTATGACCTGCCGATCGAGTGGACCGATGAGGTGTTCGCCCCCTATGACTGGGGCTATTTCGCGTTTGTCCACAACGCGGATGCGGCGGCCCCTGCGAATTTCGCGGAACTGGCCAAGAGCGACACCAAGATCATCATCCAGGACCCGCGCTCATCCACCCCCGGTCTGGGGCTTTTGCTGTGGGTGCAGGCCGCCTATGGCGATGAGGCCGAGGATATGTGGGAAGGTCTGGCTGACAATATCGTCACCGTGACCAAAGGCTGGTCCGAGGCGTATGGCCTGTTCCTTGAGGGTGAGGCCGACATGGTCCTCAGCTATACCACCTCGCCCGCCTATCATCTGATCGCCGAGGAAGATGCCAGCAAAGCGGCAGCGGCTTTTGATGAAGGCCATTACATGCAGGTCGAAGTGGCCGCGAAACTGGCCAACAGCGATCAGCCGGAACTGGCGGATCAGTTCCTGAACTTCATGGTCTCGGACGCATTCCAGCAGATCATTCCCACGACCAACTGGATGTATCCGGCCGTAACCCCGGCTGACGGGTTGCCCGAAGGGTTCGATACCCTGATCGTGCCCGAAAAATCGCTGCTGTTCACCCCGGATGAGGCCGCCGCGGTGCGGGATCAGGCGCTGGCGGAATGGCTGAGCGCGCTCAGCCAGTAAGCCCATGGCCGGGCATTGGCGCGGCGGCTTTGGTGGCCGCGCTGATCCTTGGGACATTGGCCGCCGTGGGCCTGCGCGCCGAGGCGTTGGGCGGGTTCGGACCCTCGGACTGGGCCGCGTTGCGGTTCACCTTGGTTCAGGCGGTTCTGTCCGCGCTGTTCAGCGCCGCGCTGGCCATTCCGGTGGCGCGCGCCCTGGCCCGGCGGCGGTTTGCCGGACGGCGGGTGCTGATCGCGCTGTTGGGCGCGCCTTTCATTCTGCCGGTCATTGTCGCCATCCTTGGGCTGTTGCAGGTCTTTGGCCGGGCGGGCTGGATCTCCGAGCTGTTGGGCCTCTTTGGCCTGCCCCCGATCCGCATCTATGGGCTGCACGGTGTGGTGCTGGCCCATGTGTTTTTCAACCTGCCGCTGGCCACGCGGCTGATCCTGCAGGCGTGGCAAGAGGTTCCGGCGGAACGGTTTCGGCTGGCTGCGCAGCTGGGCTGTGACGGCTGGGCCATGTTCCGTCTGATCGAATGGCCGATGCTGCGCCGCATTCTGCCGGGTGTCTTGGCGGTGATCTTTGCGATATGCCTGACCAGTTTTGCCGTCGCTCTGACATTGGGCGGCGGGCCGCGCGCCACGACGCTGGAACTGGCGATCTATCAGGCGTTTACCTATGATTTCGATCTGGGCCGCGCGGCATTGTTGTCGGGGTTGCAACTGGCCCTGACCACCGCTGCCGCGCTGGCGGCGCTGAAATTTTCACGCGGCGACGGGTTCGGGGCCGGGCTGGACCGCGCCATCCGCCGTTGGGACGGCGGCGCGCCGGTTCTTGATATCGTTTGGATCGTGGCGGCTGCGGTGTTCCTGCTGCTGCCGCTGGCGGCGGTGGCGATCTCGGGCATTGCCGGGGTGTTCGAGATGCCGGCGCTGGTGTTTCGCGCGGCGGTGATCTCGGTTCTGGTGGCGGCGGCCAGCACGATGGTGCTGCTGATGCTGGCTCTGCCCATGGCGATGGCGGTGGCAACCGGGCGTCATGGCATTGTTGAGCTGAGCGGTATTCTGGGGCTGTCGGCGTCACCTTTGGTGATCGGGACCGGGCTGTTCATCCTGATCCGACCGGTGGCAAACCCCACGGCTCTGGCGCTGCCGGTGACGGCGCTGGTGAATGCGGTGATGGCTTTGCCCTTTGCCCTGCGCATTCTGGTGCCCGCCGCGCGGGATGTCGTCGCCCGCCACGGGCGGCTGGCGCTGTCCTTGGATATGGGCAAATGGGTGTTTTTCACCCGCATCCTTCTGCCCCGGATGCGGCCGCAAATCCGGTTTGCGGCAGGGCTGGCGGCAGCGCTGTCGATGGGGGATCTTGGGGTGATTGCCCTGTTTGCCGACCCGCAGATCGCCACGCTGCCCTTGCAGATCTACCGGTTGATGGGGGCTTATCAGATGCAGGCGGCGGCGGGCGCGGCGCTGTTGTTGTTGATGCTGTCGATGGGGGCATTCTGGCTTTTGGATCGAGGGGGACGGGCGCATGCTGAAACTTGAGGGCTGCTGCGTTGAGAATGGCGGCTTTGCGCTGCGGGCCGATTTCTCGGTTCCTGCCGGGGCCAGCGTGGCGATTGTCGGGCCTTCGGGGGCGGGTAAGTCCACGCTGCTTGAGGCGATTGCCGGGTTTCGCGACCTCTCAGACGGGGAAATCCTGTGGGATGGGGTGCGGATTTCCGACCTTGCGCCGGGCAAGCGTCCTTTGGCGATGCTGTTTCAGGATGGCAATCTGTTTCCGCATCTGACAGTTGAGCAGAACGTGGCCCTTGGGCTGCGCCCCAATGGGCGGCTGTCAGAGGCGGAAAACGCGCAGGTTCAGACGGCTCTGACCCGCGTCGGCCTGCCCGATTATGGCGAGCGGAAACCGGCGGAACTGTCCGGCGGACAGCAAAGCCGCGTCGCGCTGGCGCGGGTATTGGTGCAGCGCCGAAACATGCTGTTGCTGGACGAACCCTTTGCGGCGCTGGGGCCCGCGCTGAAGACCGAGATGCTGGACCTTGTTGCCCGACTGCTGGCCGAGACGGGCACGACCCTGTTGATGGTCAGTCATGATCCGCAGGACGCACGCCGCATTGCCGATCAGACGGTATTGGTGGCCGAGGGCTGCGCCCATGCGCCAGCCCCGACCGCGCAGCTGTTTGACAACCCGCCGCCCAGCCTGCGCGCCTATCTGGGCTGACCGCTAGCGGCGGTGGTGAAAGATGAAACCCAGAAAGTTCAGCAAAAGCTGTGCCGCCAGAATCTGCGTGCTTTCGGTCTGGTCATAGGCCGGGGCGACCTCAACCAGATCAATGCCCACCACGTCGCCGCGCTTGGCCAGCCCCTGCAGGATTTCCAGCACGTCATAGTACAGAAACCCGCCATGGCTGGGCGTGCCGGTGCCCGGCGCGATTGAGGGGCAAAAGGCATCAATATCGATGGTGACATAGTACCGCGCGCCCTGCGGGATGCGGTCCAGCACGCCGTCTGTGCCCAGTTTGCGCACCTGACGCACGGACAGAATATCCGAGCCGCGGGCGCGGGCTTCGTCATACCCCTCTTTCGCGGTTGAGGACACGTTGCGGATGCCCAGCTGCGTCATGCCCGAAACGTAATCCTGTTCAATCGCGCGCCGCATCGGGTTGCCGTGGCCCTCGGTCACGCCGTGGCGTTCATCGACGAAATCCAGATGCGCGTCGATCTGCACCACGTGGATCGGACCGTTCTTGTCGCAATCGTCAGCAAAGGCGCGGATGCAGGGAATATTGACCGAGTGATCGCCGCCAATGGTCACGGGCAGAGCCCCCGCATCGAGGATTTTCTTCACCCCATATTCGATATTGGCATGGCTTTCGCGGGTCTTGGTGTGAATGATATCGGCATCGCCCAGATCGACGATCCGCACATCGCCGCCCAGATAGGTGGCGTCATCCTCATGATCATAGGCCCCGGCATGTCCAAAGCTGAACAGGGTCGATGCCTCGCGCACCGCCCGTGGCCCGAACCGAGCGCCCGAGCGATACTGGCATCCGAAATCAAACGGCGCGCCCAGGATGGCTACGTCGGCGTCAATCTGATCCCAGTCGGCCACGTAAGGTTTTTTGCCAAACGTGGCGATGCCGACAAAGGGCAGGTTCAATCGCCCCGATTCATATCCGTGACCTGACATGTGCTCTCCTGTTTTGTGCGGGTTTGTTGTGCCGTTGGGGCAAGAGTCGGGCCGAGACAATCACAGAAACCCCGTCAGGGAAAATCCAAATTTTGCGCATTGCAGCGTGTCAGCGCGGGGCAATACCCACCAGGCCCCCTGATTCCCCGACCGCCCCGCCCTGGTCCGGGTGTGTTTGGGCCATGATGATATTATGTCGCTGACATTGGCGCATTTTAGCGGTTGGGATTACGGCCACGGCCACTATGATTGCGTTTCGCAGTCTGACATAAGCGGTCACGTCTGACGATGCCCTGCATCGGGTCGGACCGTTTGTGATGAAAGATACGACAAAAAGGGAAGCCAGGTGCGCACCAAGTCTTCGTTCGTGACCCCGATTCCGACCCAATGGGTTGGGCCTATTCTGTTCAAGGGGGATCTGGTTTCCGGTGAGGTCTCGGTGCCGCTGGCCACTTATGAGACGCCGCTTTGGCCTTCGACGGCGCGCGGGGCGGGCGTGTCGCGCCATGCCGGAGGGATTCAGGTCACACTGGTGGACGAGCGTATGACGCGTTCGATCGCCGTGCGCGCGCAGGATGCGGCCTCGGCCCATCGCGCCTGGCAGCGGATCGAGGCGCAGACAGAAACGGTCGCGAAGATTGTCGCGTCGACCAGCCGCTTTGCCCGTCTGATCAAACTGAATCGCCAGATCGCGGGCAACCTGCTGTATATCCGGATCGAATGTTCCACCGGGGATGCCTCGGGTCACAATATGGTGACCAAGGCGGCCGAGGCGGTGCTGAACTGGGTGCTGGCGGAAAACCCCGAGCTGTCCTATGCGTCGATCTCGGGCAATTTCTGTACGGACAAAAAGACCTCGGCGGTGAACGGGCTGCTGGGGCGCGGCAAATACGTGATTGCCGAGATCGAGATTCCGGGCCGTCTGTTGCGGCGCATGCTGCGCACGACGCCGGAACAGATGGTGACGCTGAACATCGAAAAGAACTTTGTTGGCGGCAATCTGGCCGGATCGCTGCGCAGCGCCAATGCCCATTTCGCCAATATGCTGCTGGCCTTCTATCTGGCCACCGGACAGGACGCGGCCAATATCATCGAGGGCAGTCAGGGTATCGTGCATTGCGAGGCGCGGGGCGAGGATCTGTATTTCTCGTGCACCCTGCCGAACCTGATTGTCGGCTCGGTCGGTGCGGGCAAGGGCAATGATCAGGTCGAGGATAATCTGCAGCAGATGGGCTGCAAGGACGACCGGGACGAAGGCGACAATGCCCGCAGGCTGGCGGCATTATGTGCCGGGACGGTGCTGTGTGGCGAATTGTCTCTGCTGGCGGCGCAGACCAACCCGGGCGAACTGGTGCGCACCCATATGGAACTGGAACGATGACCGGCCCCTCGTCGCCGGACCGCAGCGTTGCCGGGCGCAAGCTGGATCATCTGCGCGCCATCATCGAAGACCCTGCGGTCGAACGCCAGCGTAGCGGGTTTGACCTGATCTCATTGACCCATCGGGCGCTGCCCGAGCTGGATCTGGACAAAGTGGACACACGCACCCGGTTTCTGGGCAAAGAGCTGAGCTTTCCGCTGCTGATCTCATCGATGACAGGCGGCAAGGGGGCTGAGATCGCGCGCATCAACCGCAATCTTGCCGAAGCGGCCGAGGCCACGGGTGTGGCGATGTCGGTGGGCTCGCAACGGGTCATGTTCACGGATTCAGAGGCAAAAACCAGCTTTCAGCTGCGCGAAGTGGCGCCTACCATTCCGCTGATCGGCAATATAGGCGCGGTGCAGCTGAACGCGGGGCTGGGTGCAGATCACTGCGCTGAGGCGGTTGAAACGTTGGGTGCGGATGGGCTGTACCTGCACCTCAACCCGCTGCAAGAGGCGGTTCAGGTCGAAGGCGACCGCGACTTTTCCAACCTGACCGGGCGGATCGCCGAACTGATCCCCGCAATGCCGGTGCCCGTTCTGGTCAAAGAGGTGGGTGCGGGTCTGTCGGGCCGGGATGTCGATCTGTGCTATCAGGCCGGCGTGCGTCATTTCGATGTGGCCGGGCGCGGCGGCACATCCTGGAGCCGGATCGAATACCACCGCCGGGCGGATGACGATGACGATCTGGGGCTGGTCTTTCAGGACTGGGGCCTGACAACAGTGGAAAGCCTGCTTGAAACTCGGGACGTCTTGAGCAAAAAGACCGATCCAACAACACTCATCGCCAGCGGCGGTATCAGAGACGGTTTGGATATGGCAAAGTCTATTATTCTCGGCGCGGATGTTTGCGGTCTGGCTGCCCCTTTTCTGACCGCTGCACAGGAATCCAGCGCGCGCGTCATACGAAAAATTGAAGCATTACGTCGCGAATTCCAGACGGCGATGTTCCTTTTGAGCTGCGCAGATATATCTCAGCTCAAGGGCAATTCATCACTGATCCGATCAAGGACAAAATTTTGGTAGTTTCAACTGGTATAAGCGCGATGAGCTTTTTCACCCCTCATCGCTATATCGCGCTGGATACGCTGGCTCAGCACCACGGTATCGACCCCGAGAAGTTTTCGCGCGGGATCGGGCAGGAGAAGATCGCCATGCCCGGCCATGACGAGGACGTGGTCACGCTCGCGGCTGAGGCGGCGCGGCCGATCATCGACCGGTTCGGCACCGACGGGATCGACACGATCATGTTCGCCACCGAAACCGGGATCGATCAGTCGAAATCGGCGGGGATTTTCCTGCAGGGTCTGCTGGGCCTGCCCGCCAATGTGCGCAATGTTGAGCTGAAACAGGCGTGTTATTCCGCCACGGCGGCCTTGCAGATGGCCTGCGCCCATGTGGCGCGCAAACCCGACCGCAAGGTTCTGGTCATTGCGTCGGACATCGCGCGCTATGATCTGGACAGCTCGGGCGAGGCGACGCAGGGCGCGGCTGCGGTGGCGATGCTGGTGACGGCCGATCCCAAGCTGCTGGAAATCGGCTCGGTCTCGGGTCTGTTTTCAGAAGACATCATGGATTTCTGGCGTCCGAACCATCGCCGCACCCCGCTGGTGGATGGCAAATACTCGGCGCTGCGCTATCTGAATGCGCTGGTGGAAGCGTGGCGGGATTATCAGGCCAATGGCGGTCAAAGCTACGACGATTTCGCGCATTTCTGCTATCATCTTCCGTTCACGCGCATGGGCGAAAAAGCCCATCGCCATCTGGCGAAAGAGGCCGGTGCCACCGTGGATATGGCGACCGCCTTGCCGGGGATGCTGTATAACCGTCAGGTTGGCAACAGCTATACGGCTTCGGTCTATCTGGCGATCCTGTCGACGCTGGAGAATGCGGAACAGGACCTGACCGGTAAGACGCTGGGGCTGTTTTCCTACGGGTCCGGCGCAACAGGTGAATTCTTTGATGCCACGGTATCCGCGGGGTATCGCGATTACCTGTTTGACGCGTCGCACAGAAAAAACCTGGATGAACGTGACCCGGTTTCTTATGACGATTATGTCACGCTGTGGCATCCGCCCGGTGAGGAAGGCGTCCACAACGGCCTGATGCCGGATGAGGCCCGCGGGCGCTACAGGCTTGCAAGCATTGACGATCACAAGCGCATCTACATTGACCGGAACGCCTGAGGTCACACGGGCGCATGCGCCGGGCAAGCTGATTCTGTCCGGCGAACACTCGGTTCTCTATGGGGCCCCCGCCCTGGCCATGGCGGTCGCGCGCTATACCGAAGTGTCATTTCAGCCACTGGGGCTTGGCGAAGGGCTGAAAACCGCGTTCGAGAACCTGTCGGCGGGCGAGGTCTATCCGCTGAGACTGTTGTCGCAGTTCAAGTCATCGCTGGATCAGCGGTTCGATCAGTTTCTGCGCGGTGAGCTGGATGTACATAAAATCCTGACGCGCCCCGATGATCTGGCGGTTTATACGCTGGCATCGCTGCTGCATGAGAACCTTGGCACCACAAGTACGGCCATTCCCGGGATCGGGGCGATGAATCACATGCTGGCACCGGGGCAACTGGCCAGCCGGTCCGAGCTGTCGATCGGGTCCGGCATGGGCTCGTCCGCCGCGATCGTGGCGGCAACAACGGTTCTGTTCGAACATCTGCTGGACCGGCCCAAGACGCTGGACGAGCGGTATGAGAGGGTGCGGTTCTGCGAGCGGCTCAAACACGGGCGAGCCGGGCCCATCGATGCCGCTGCCGTGGTGCGTGGCGGTTTGGTGCGCGCAGGCGACGCGGGCATTGACGCGCCCGAGTTGCCAGAGGGCCATGGGTTGCTGAGCGGTGAAGGATGGTATTGGGTTCTGCATGGCAAACCCGAAAGCAGCACCGGCGAATGTGTCAGCGCCGTGCGCGCCGCGCATGCGCAGGACAGCGCGCTGTGGCAGCAGTTCAGCGAGTGCACGACCGCCTTCACCCGCGCGATCTCGCAGGGCGATGACCCCGATGACGCGATCCGTGAAAACCAGATGCTGTTGGAGCGGATCGGCGTCGTGCCCGAACCCGCGTGTGCCTTTGTCAAAGCAGTGAATGCAGCGGGCGGCGCGGGCAAAATCTGCGGTGCCGGTTCGATACGGGGTGAGGCTGGCGGCGTGGTTCTGGTGCATATGGAGGACGCCGACAAAATGGCACGGTTCATGGCAGATCACCCGGGCCTGTCCTGGTCCGCGCTGCGTTTGGCGGCCCAAGGGGCCGCGTTGGGACCTGCACCCGTCGGAGGTGACACATGATCCGCGCCAGCGCGCCGGGATCGATCATGATCACCGGCGAACATGCGGTCGTTTACGGCAGCCGGGCCATCGTCGCCGCCATCGAACAAAGGCTGACGGTCACCCTGCAGCCGCGCGCGGACAGGGTGGTTCGCCTGTCCTCAGACATTGCGCCGCCGCTGTCGGTTGCGCTGGACCAAATCGAGATGGACGGGCCGTATAAGTTCCTGCTGGCCGCTATTGCACAGCATCAAGACGAGATTGAGACCGGGTTTGATCTGACCATCTCGTCGCAGATCGATCCGACGCTGGGTCTGGGGTCGTCGGCGGCCGTTACGGTGGCTGGGCTGGGGGCCATTCTGACCCATGCCGGGATGCCGCTGACCGGGTTGCACGCCAAGGCGCACAGGATCATTCACGACATTCAGGGGCGCGGCAGCGGGGCTGATCTGGCCGCCAGCCTGATGGGCGGGATGCTGGCCTATCGCGCGCCGCCGCTGGCCGAGATGACCGCGCTGCCGGTTCCGCCACAGCTGAGCCTGCGCTATTGCGGATACAAGACGCCTACGGCGGTGGTTTTGCAGAAGATCGCGGATCAGATGCAGGGGCACGAGGCCGAGTATGACCGGCTATACGCGTCCATGGGTGCGCTGGCGGAAACGGCCATTTCTGCGGCCGAAACTCAGGACTGGGTCGGTTTCGCCGAGGCACTGACCCAATATCAAACCAGAATGGAGGCGTTGGGCGTCAGCGATGACAACTTGCGCGACCTCATCCGCGGGGCGCGGCAGACGCCAGACGTGCTGACCGCCAAAATCTCGGGCTCGGGGCTGGGGGATTGTGTGCTGGCTGTGGGTGCGGTGCCTGCGGATTTCGTTCCGGTAACCTTGGCCAAAGAAGGGCTTATCATCCATGACTGACGCGGTTCGGAACCTGATTGCACATGCGATGGAGCACGCAGACACACCGCGCAGCTTTAGCGCCTATGCGCCCAGCAATATTGCCCTGTCTAAATACTGGGGCAAGCGGGACAGGGCGCGGAACCTGCCGTTGAACAGCTCGGTGTCGGTCTCGCTGGCCGAGTGGGGGTCTTACACCACCGTCGGTCCGGCGCCGGACGGGGTGGATCAGGTCTTGCTGGATGGGGCGGTGCTGTCGGCTGAGACGGGGTTTGCCCGCAAGGCGCTGGCCTTTGCCGATCTGTTCCGCGCGGGGCGGGACATGCCGCTGGAGATCGCGACCAGAAATACGATTCCGACGGCGGCGGGGCTGGCCTCATCCGCGTCGGGGTTCGCGGCGCTGACCCGCGCGCTGTGCGGATGCTTCGGGCTGGGGCTGAGCGATCCTGACATGAGCCGTGTGGCCCGGCTGGGCAGTGGCAGCGCTACGCGGTCTCTGTGGCATGGGTTTGTGCGCTGGAACATGGGCGTGTCCGAGGATGGCTCTGACAGCCATGGCGTGCCGCTGGATGTGCAATGGCCCCAATTTCGGATCGCAATCATCAAGGTGGATACCGCGCCCAAGTCGCATTCGTCGCGCGATGGCATGAACCATACGGTCGATACCAGCCCGTTATTTGCAAGCTGGCCCGCGCTGGCCGAGCAGGATTGCCAGACCGTCGAAACCGCGATTGCCAACCACGATTTTCAGACGCTGGGCAAAACCGCCGAGGCGAACGCACTGACCATGCACGCCACGATGCAGGCGGCGCGGCCCGCCCTGACCTATCTGACCCCGCAAAGTTGGACTGTACTGGAATGCCTCTGGCAGGCGCGGGGCGAGGGGCTGGATGCCTACGCCACGATGGATGCGGGCGCGAATATCAAGCTGGTGTTTCTGGAACATGCTCAGGCGGACATCCTGAGCCTTTTCCCCGATGCCGTGATCATCCAACCCTTTGATCATTGACCGCAGGTCAAGGGTGCGATGTTTGCGCCCATGGATGCCGATAAGGGCTTGGCGGGGTGGGGCTGAACGACTATCTGACTAAAACAGTCATCTATTACCAGCAATGCGCCACGCCCGGTGCCACAGCGAGTTCCGTTCATGAGCAAAAAGATCCCGAGCCCCTGTATCGATGTCTGCAAATTCCGCCGCGAGGGGCATTGCATCGGGTGTTCGATGACCAAAAGTCAGAAAAAGCTGTTCAAGTCGATCAAGCGTGCGGATCAGCAGGAAGGTTTTGTGCAGATGTTGGTGGGCCAGCAGGAAAAAATGGGCCGGTACACCCATTGGGGACCGGCCTATCTGAAAAAGCTGAAAAAGAAGAAGGCCAAGGCGAATATCCCCCTGGCCAGCTAGGTCGCGATCGCGTCAGCGCAGCATCGCGCGCAGGAACCACGCGAATTTCTCATGGGTCTGGCCACGGCTGATGCACAGATCCTCGGTCAGGGTGTCGCCGTGACCGGCAGCAATCTCACCCGCACCCGCCAGGGTTGCGGCCAGCGTCTCTTGCGCCTCCATCATCATCTTGATCATTTCTTTGTCGGTGGCGGTGCCTTCAAACTCGCTCACCTTCGAGCGTTTCAGCATACCCGCCAGGGTGCCTTCTGCATGGGCGTCCAGCGCCTTGACCCGCTCGGCCAGATCATCCTGAGCCACAAAGTGATCTTCGTAAATCTTCTGGAACAGGTCGTGCAGCGGGCCAAAGGCCATGCCGGTGACGTTCCAGTGAAAGTTCTGAGCCAGCATTGTCGCAACAGCGGTTTCGGCAACGGATTGGTTCAGCGCGTCGGCCACAGCGGCGCGTGCGTCAGCGGTCAGGTCAATGGCTGTCTGGGTCATTTCGAAATCCCTTGAATCTCTGGTTTGGGTGCGCCGTTCGATAAATAAACAGAGCGATAACCCATATTTAGAGGATCGCGAGAGGATTCCAAGAACTTTTTAGAATTATTCTAAAACCGATGAAATTGCTCGGAAATCGACCGGATCAGAAAGGCCAGATTTTGTTGGGTCCAGCGCGGAACCCGTGAGCGGATGAGGAAGTTGAAACTGTCGTCATCCTTGCTCTGAACCGCTTCGAACAGACGGCCCAGCCAGGCCTCATCAAAGGACAAATCGGGGGTTCCGGGGCGAAAAAAGACGGGGCGTTTTGAGACGGCCTGCCGAAAGCCGCGCATCAGGGTTTCGGCATGGCGCATATGTGCGTCGCCGGGGTCTGCCAGCAGCAGGGCACAGGCCTGATCCAGATCCACGCGTGACGACGCACGACATTGCAATGCAACCATACGCAGATGATTGATGATCTGCAGGGTGCTGTCCTGCAACTGCGGTTTGCGCGGCGCAGGGCTGTGATATGCTTGTTCGAAACTGATTGCCTGCATCATGACATGGGCTCGCTTCTTTTTTCAAACCTGACAATAGTGGTAAGGTATAGGGGAAACAAGCGTTTCTGTCTAAAAAGTGAGGTGGATTTGCATCCCCCGTCAGTCGCATTGCAGACGGGTGGTGATTTCCGACAGGCGCGACCAGGATTGCAGGGCGATCGGCAGGGCCAGCGCGGCCTCGGCGAATTCCCAAGTGTAGCTGACGATGGAAAAAATCGCCCCGGGTGTCGCGTTCAGGTGTTGGGTCGCGAACCACAGATTGAACAGGATCAGGGCAATCAACAGAATGAAAATCGCGCCGTAGAGAATCGCCTCGGTATCTGAGAGTTTGATCTCGTACCTGCGGAGTTTCCCCAGATGGAGTGTCAGGGGGCGGCTTTTGCGCTGATCCAGAATGGTGACCTGATGCTCCATCTGTTGATTCAGCGCCCGGTTCCAATGCCAGAACTTTGCGTGAAACAGGGCATAGACGCAGATCATCCCGATCAGCGCGCCACAGGCGGACAGGGCCAGCATGGGTGAAAAATAAAACAGCAGCGCCGCAGAGACCGCGAATTGAACGATACCGGCAAGGGCGGTGGGCAGGGTGTCTTCCATAAAATCGGCCAGCTCGCGCCCCATGCCGATACGGGCGTTCAGCACCGAGACGGGGGCCGCAGCAAAGCGCGCTGCAAGGGATTTGCCCAGTTCGACGCGGATCGTACCATAGATTCGGGTGTCGTAAATCCGGCGGATCACTCCGATCAGGGTCAGGCCGGTCAAGAGCAGGCCGAGATGCACAAAGGGCTCGAACCTGCCATCCAACAAACCGTCAATGGCAAATCCCATCGAAAGCGGGATCAGCACGGTCAGCGCGGTTTCCAGCAGGATCAGGCCCCATGTCACCCCGACGCGCCAGCGAAACACGCTGAGCAGCACCCGGATCGACAGTTTGCGGTCCGTCAGCACGGGACGTTACTGATCGTAGTGGATGCGCACCCGCACATCCTCGGGCCAGACCGAGGCGGCGGCGAAATCGGGGTTATCCTGCGGATTTGGTGCCCCGGTTGACCCGATCCCCTCCAGCAAGTGCGTCTCGGTCATGTTCAGGTCTTCATCCCTGTTTTCGTCGTGAAACAGCATGACCGCGTAGGGGCCATCGGTCAGGTCCGGGAAGGCGTGGCTGACGCGGCCTTTGCGCGACGGGACCTGCGCGTAATCGACTGCCCCCCAGACATCCAGCGTGTCAAAGGCGCGGGCATTGTCGAAGACGAGGATCACGATATTGCCTTTGCCGTTGCGAATGCCCTCGACCATCACGTTCAGACCGTCCGCGGCCAAAGGGGTGGCCAGCGTCAGGCCGACAAACGCCGCCTGTATCAATGCCCTGGTCATGAGGATGTCCTTTCTGCGTGTGTGGGATGAGCTGTGGGTTTGAAGACGGACAGGACGTCTTCGGTGATGGCGATCAGCACGGGCACCAGCACCAGCATCAGCGCGGTGCCGAACAACTCACCAAAGGCCAGCGAGATGGCAGCCGGGATCAGGTATTGCGCCTGTTCCGAGGTTTCCGTCAGCAAGGGCAGCAACCCGATGACGGTTGTGGCGGTGGTCAGGAAGATGGCTTTGAACCGTCCGATGCCCGCCTCTTGCAGGGCGGCTTGGGTTGTCTGACCCTCGGCCCGGGCCTGATTGTAGCGGGTGATCATGACCAGACTGTCATTCACGATAACGCCGGTCAGGGCCAGCATCCCAAAGAAGGAAAACAGCGACAGCGAAACGCCCATGATCAGATGCCCGACGGCGGCGGCGATAAAGCCAAAGGGCACGATGGCCAGAATGACAAAAGGCTGCCAATAGCTTTTGAGCGGCACGGCCATCAGCACATAGATCAGCACCGCCGCCAGCAGCAGCGCGCCTTTGAGGCCGTCGCTGATCTCGGCCATCTCCTCCAGCTCACCAGCAGGCAGGATGGTCACGCTGGGATATTTGGCGCGCAGGGTGGGGGCCAGCTGTTCAAAGACGGCCTGCCCGACCTCTTCAGGCGCAACAAGATCGCGGTCGACAGAGGCGGCGACGATGTTCATGCGCTTGCCGTCGCGGCGATAGACGGTGCCCGAGGTATAGGTGCCCTCAATCTCGGCCACCGTGTCCAATGGCACCCACGCGCCAGAGGCGCTGCGCAGTTGGGTTTGCATCAGATCGGCCAAGGTGTCGCGATTTTCACGGGCGTTTTGAACCACCACGCGCACCTCGGACCCGTCGCGCCGGACACGGGTCACTTCGGCGCCGCCAAAGCCAAAGCCGATCTGCCGGGCCAGGCTTTCGCTGGTAAAGCCAAGGTGTCGGGCGTCGGGGCGCAGTCGCAGCTTTAGCTCGGGCTGTCCGCCGACCAACCCGTCGCGCAGGTTGGACATGCCTTCGATATTGGACAGGAAGTCCTTCACCTCGTCGCTGGCCTGTTGCAGCAGGTCCTCATCCTTGGACGCCAGCCGAAGGCGGAACCCACCCGCCAGGGATTCCGAGCCGGTGAATTCCAGTTCAGTCGCGCCTTCGACCGCGCCAACCCGGTCCCGCCATGTCCGTACCACGGTCAGGATCGGAACATCGGGGCGTTGGGCCACCGGGATCATCTCGGCATAAATCTGAGCGCTGCCTGCGCTGTTGACGATGGTGAAGACGGTCTGAACGGGTGGGGTTTCCATGCCGGCCTCGGCGGCCAGTTCGGCGTTCAAGTCGTTCAGCTCCTGCTCGATCCGGTTCACATTGGCGCGGGTCAGCGCAAAGGGCGCGCGGGCGTCCATCTCAAGGTTTACGGTGATGATCTGGCCGGGGACTTCGGGAAAGAACACGGTTCTGACCTTGCCCTTGTACATCAGCCCAAGCCCCAGCATCGCAGCAGTAAGGAACAGGATCAGAACCGCATAACGGTGCCGCAGGGCGGCGGCCAGAATGGGCTGATAGATGCGGTCGCGCACCCGATACAGCCCCCCTTGCGCCGCATCCTGTACGCGGCCCCACAGGCGGGTGATCAGATAGCGGCGTTCGCGTCCCATGGGGGAATGGGCCAGATGCGCGGGCAGGACGAATTTGCTTTCGATCAGCGAAAAGATCAGCGCCAGAATCACGATCCCCGAAAACCCGGCCAGAACTTTGCCCAGCGGGTTGTCGATCAGCAGCATCGGGAAAAATGCCGCGATGGTGGTCAGCACACCAAAGACGGTGGCCACGGCAACGCGGTTGACGCCCCGTTCGGTGTCCCTGATCGGGTCATTGCCCTTGTGCCGTTCCTCATAGACGCTTTCGCCCACCACAACGGCGTCATCGACCAGAATGCCAAGGGCGATGATCAGGCCAAAGGTGGTCACATCATTCAGCGAGTAATCGACCCATTTCGAACCCGACACCGCAATGGCCCCCATAACCGAGATCGGAATACCCATCGCGACCCAAAAGGCCAGCCGGACGTTCAGAAACACCGACAGCATCAACGTCACCAGAATCAGGCCCTGCACCCCGTTGGATCGCAGCAGGGCCAAGCGGTCCGAGATATAGTCGGCGCTGTCGCCCCAGACCTCGACCTGTACCTGCGGCGGAAGCTGGCGGTTGAAATCATCCACGGTGGCGCGCACAACCTTGCTGATCTCCAGCAGGTTTTCCTTTTGCCCCACCAGAACCTCAAGCCCGACGGTCGGCTTGCCGTTCAGACGAAACAGGTAGTCGCCGTCCTGAAAGCCGTCCTCGATCCGGGCAATGTCGCCCAGGGGCACATAGGATCCGTCATCGCGCTGGATGATCGGCAGCGCCTCATATTCCGGCCTGTATTTGGCCCGGTCATCGGCGCGCAGAAAGATGGTGCCGCCTTCGGTGCGCAGGCGGCCCGCCTGAAAGGTCAAAGAGTTCTCGGCGATGGCACGGGTGACGTCCGAGACGGTCAGCCCATAGTGGCGCAGCACGGCCGGGTCGATCTCAATACGCAATTCGCGCGGGATCAGGCCCCAGATTTGCAGGCGCGACAGCTCTGGCTGCGCCAGCAGCTCTTCTTTCAGGCGTTGTGCCAGGCTTTGCAGGGTGGCCGGGTCGGTTTGACCATAAAGGTTGAGGTACAGGGCAGGGAAGTCGAAGCCTTCAGCCTCGATCACCGGTCGGCGGGCGGTGTCGGGCAGGTCGGTCAACCCGTCGATGCGAATGCGGACCCGGTCCAGAATGTCCTGCAGCGCCTCACCCCCGGCGCGGCGCACCGTCACCACGCTGAGGTCGTTTTGCGACTGAGACGTCACGCTGCGCACTCCGTCCAGCCCCTCAAGCGCCTGCTCGACCTTTTGGGTGACCAACTCATCCACCTGTTCGGCGGTGGCATCGGGCAGTTCAATCGCGATGGTTACGCTTTCCGGCGGGATGCGGGGAAAGCCTTCGATGCGGATGGTCAGCAGGGTCTGGACGCCCAGAAACAGGATCAGCACCATCATCAGGTTGGCGGCGACGGGATTGCGGATGAACCATGCGGTCAGGGCGTGCATGGCTTAACCCCCAACCATCTGCGGGGCCACAAGCTGACTCGGAAGGAACGAGGCCAGAGGTGTTCGCGCCACCCGCCACGGCCCCGGCCCCTCGGGCGCCGCGATGGTGATGCGGCCCTGGCTGCGGAACAGCAGTTCCGGGCGCAGCCTTTGCAGGTGATCATCGGCCCCGACCAGCCAGATATACCCGGCGCGGGTCAGGGCGCTTTCTGGCAGGGTCAGGGTGTTGTCCAGCCTGCGTCCGGGCAGGCGGACCTGCAGAAAATCCCCGGCCAGGATTCGCCCGTCCGGTGCGGTGACATCCAGGAACACGCGTACCTGCCGGGTGTTCTGGTCCAGAAACCCACCTCCGCGGCGCACCTGCGCGTGCCCGAGCCTGTTTCCGCTGCGGTCAAGCAGCTGGGCGGTGCCGCCGGATACGGGATGATCCAACAGCGCCCAATCGGCCTGACTGAATTCAGCCACAAGTTCGAAATGCCGGTCATCGGACAGGTGGATCAGCGCCTCGCCCGGGGTAACCGTTTGGCCAAGGCTGACAAAACGGTCGATCACAAAGCCGGAAAATGGCGCAATCACTTCGGTATCCGCCAGATTTCTGCGCGCGGTCTCAAGGTTCGCGGTGGCGGTCGCGACTGTCTTTTCGGCGATACGCAGTTGTGGCAGGTTCACGGCCAGCTCATTCGGAGGGTCGACGCCGTCACGTTCAAACTGGCGTTGTGCGACGGTCACATTGTTTTTGGCGCGCAGTAGGGCCAGCCGGGCCTGTTCCAGTTCCATTTCAGCAGCAGCAACAGCGCTTTGATAGGGGGCGTCTTCGATTGTAAATAACGGCGCACCGCGCGCGACCTGAGCGCCGCTCAGCGCCGCATCATGCACCGCCAGAATGCGCCCGGACACGGCGGAACGCAGCTGAGCGTCCCATCTGGGCCGCACCTCGGCAAAGGCCGTGACCTGCGCCGCAACAGTCTCGGGCTCGGCCAGAACAACCGAGACGGTCGGCGGTTCCGGTGGGGCGGCCGTTACCTGCACATCGATCGTGTCCTGAGTGTCGAACAGCAGGCCTACCACTCCGACCAACAAAACCAGAGAGACCCCGACCCAAAGCCATTGGCGGGCCGGTTTTGTCGTATGGGTCGGGGATGGGTCGGTCATATGTCCAAAGCTTTCCACGTTTCCGAATCGGTATTTGGTTGCGATCTGTGGTCTGGTGTCATATATTATGAACGAACGTTCGTTCAATAGAGTGGTTGAAAAATGTCTGAAACCGAAAAATCCAAACTCTCGTCGCGGGAACGGGCAGCGGCCAAAAGGCGGAACCAGATCCTTGAGGCTGCGATCATCTGTTTTCTGGAGCGTGGCTATCACCAGACCGGGGTGCGCGATATCGCGGCCAAGGCAGGCGTAAGCTTGGGCAATTTGTACAACCATTTTCGCGGCAAGCATGATGTGTTGGTCGAGATTGCCATGCTTGAACGGCGTGATCTTGAGCGGTTTCTGACCCTTCTGGAAACGGGATCACCTGCGCCGGAGGCTCTGACCGTATTTATCCGCGCCTATGCCAATTATCTGGCCGCACCAGAGAACGTCATCCTGACGCTGGAGATAAGCAGCGAAGCCATTCGCCAGCCCGATATTGCGCAGTTGTTCGTGGAAAACCGCGCCTTGTTGACCGATGCGCTAAAGGCTGTTCTGGCAAAAGGCATTCGGGACGGTGATCTGCGAGCGGTTCCCGATACCCATCAGGCCGCGCAATTGGTGATCGAAACCCTAGAAGGCTGCGCCTATCGCAGCGTTCTGTCCGAAGTACCGATGGCCGATATCCTTGAGGGGGTCGAGGATTTCGTTCTAACGTCACTGTTGGCGAAACGGTAAGGTACGCTTCGCGACGGGGTTTATAAGCCCCTATTTTTAAAATAAAAAATATCCTTTTTTTGTATTTTTCTTGCTGTCCTACGCTGGCGTTGGTAATCCGGTAAGACGTGTCAGGCAGCATGTGGAACAGAGTAATGAAATGGATATTGGAGCATTGGCGGGATTTTGTTCGATCCGTTCTTGTGTCCTTTGGTGCCATTTTTCTGGGATTGGAATCCTACGAAGTTCTGACCAACAAGGACGTCACGGTTTCTTTTGTCTGGTTCGTCGTTCTGGGGATATTGCCCGGCGTTCTGGTTTTCTTTGTGGACGGCTACAAGGTGCGCGGCTTTTTGCGCCGGCAGGTCGAAATCCGGGACCCCAATAACGACACGAAAGTCATCATTAAATTCGGGGATTTGTTCCAGCAGGATGGCTGGAAGGCCATTGCGGTCAATGATTTTTTCGACAGTTCCGTGGATGACGTTCTGGTGGCAGCAGACTCGTTGCATGGTCAGGTTCTGAAAACGCATTGGCCGGACAAGCAGGAAGACTGGGACAAGCAGGTCAAGCGGTCGCTGAGCGGAATAGACGGGGTCAAGGAAGCGCGGGCAAAGGGCAAACGGACGCGCTATCCCATCGGGACGACCGCTAGCGCCTGCAGCAGTGAGCAGAAGTTCCTGTTTGTTGCGCTGGGTGAAACCGACACAACAAACAACGTCTGTTCTGCCGACGCCGAGATGCTGATCAAAGCCATCCGCGGATTGGTGGCTGAGGCCAGAGCCGTCTGTTCGATGGAGCCTCTGGTCATCCCGCTGATGGGGTCCCGTTTCGCGCGGGTTGGCATTAAAAGCTCGGTTCTGGTTGATTTGATCATTACCGGAATTCTGGAAGAAAGCCGCGCTGGCCGGGTTACCGAGGACATTAAAATCATCCTGCCCGAAGCCATCGCCCGTGACGTCAACCTGAAGAATTACGTCAGAAACTGGGGGAGCGCGTGATCGCCCGGTCCGCAAAGATGGCCCGTCGCCGCGCCTTGCAAAATCTCTGGGAGGATTGGCGCTTTGGCTGAATCCAAATTCAATGTCCCCAACCCGCCCGAGATTTTGAAAACCGCCCACGCGGAAAACCGTTTGCTGCCCTGGGTCGGATCAGGTCTGTCCAGCGCGATTGTCGGTAAGACCAGCCTGCCCGGCTATGGCGCGCTGATTCTCTTGATGGTGGACGCCGCCAAGAAGCGTGTCACCCGCCCGCCCGAGATATGGGATGCCATTGCCCAAAAGGTCGAAGCCGAGGATTTCAAGGCAGCGGCCATGTTGCTGCGTGCTGAGGTTCCGCAGGACGACTTTACCCTGATGGTGCGCGATCTGCTGCGCAGCACCCGCCCGCGCCCCTCTCAGCACCACGTCATGCTGAACCTGATGAAGTTCCCGGTCTTTCTGACCACGAATTACGACCGGGTTCTGGATCAGATCGTGCGCCCCCGGCCCGAGGTTTTGACCTATCGCGATGGCGATACGCTGCGGGCATTGCTCAGCGACCGGGACTCGCTTTTTCATGAGGACGAGGCGCCTAAGATCTTCAAGCTGAACGGCGATCTGGCGGCCCCGCCCACGATTGTTCTGGGGCAGGCCGACACGCTGGGCCTTTTTGATGTCACAACGCAGCTGGGCCAGACGATTGCAAAGCTGTTTCGTCAGATCATGCAGGATCATTCGATCCTGTTCATGGGGTATTCCTTTGGTGATCCGGATTATCGTCATTTGTTGATTGAAACCGGGGATGCGCTCGGCGCTGATCGTCGACCCCATTTTGCCTTGCTTGAAAGCGGTGCGCTTGCCTCGGTCCCGGATCGGGCGGAATTGGAGGACAAGGCGGGCATCACCTTTCTGCCGTTTGATCTGGATCCCGACAACGAAGATGGCGACCCGTTCCGGGCTTTGTGGCAATTCCTTAGCCAAATCCCTAAACCGACCCGGTTCACGCCAACGCCCGGCGGGGTTGCGCGAACATTTTTTCCCAGTGCGGCACGGCCCGATTACCTGAGGATGCAGGATGAGTTCGAACAGCATACGGATGTGTTTCGGTTCATCACACCTTCGCTGACCAACGGGTTTGCAACGCATCAGTACCTGAATGCCGCTGTGCCCGACACGCTGGATGAATTCAAAGGCGTGGTAGGCGCCGAGGACTGGCCGGAATGGTCCGACAGTGTCATGTCCCGGATGCATTCGCGCACAAACACCTTTGTCACCCGGCTGCGCGCCGGGGCAGAGGCGCGTATTCTGTGCAACGCCAAGAAGCTGACCAACGACATTGCGACCGGATCACAGCTTGTTCTGGACCGTTATGCCTATGTGTTGAAATGGCTTGAGGACCCACAGGCTGATGTGGAATTGCGCCTGTTCACCAAGACCGAGGATTCCGTCAGCCTGACCAGCTTTGCATCCCTGATGTGCGGCGATTGGGCAGGCAGTGACATCGCCGTTGCCTACGCCACCCAGGCGACCGAGGTCACGTTCAACACTCATGTCTTTGAGGTCAACACCGAGTTTTCCAAGGACATGCTTGTGATCTTCGAACGCGAATGGGCCCGCGCGATGCCCAGCATCGCAAGCGCACAGGTGATCCGCGACGGTTTGCAAGCGCGCGGTGTTGTGTGCGATGGGCCTGAATAGGTCGCAACGGATTACTCCTGCAACACAACCTCGGTCCCGGTTTTCAAGAGGCACACGTTCGGGCTGCCGAACACATGATCTGAGCTGCCATAGTGGGACACGTAGAACCGGGTGTTTGGATGTTTGGCCGCGAATGCGTCAATTTCATCGAATGAGGCATGGTCGGCACTGTGCTCGGCCCGCCCATGCACAATGGCCACCGGCGCTGTGGCGATCCGGTCATAGAGCGTTGGGTCAAACGCGCTGTCTGCTGTCCAGCCAAACACCGGATGCCCGCTGACCGCATCTGTGGCAAGGAACCCAAAGCAAAGATAGGAATGGCGCGTTTCCAAAACCTCAAGCTTAAGACCCGCGACTGAAAGCGGGGTGGTCTCGTCCGGCGCGTTCCATTCGGCAATGCTCATAGCTGGGTGATCCGCGTAGCTGAGTTCGTGCAGACGGTGTCGGGCGACAAAATCCAGTACATTGGGGTGGCCAAAGAACGTGATGGGCTGACCGGTTCGGCCATGCTGGATGGCCATGTAGACGGGGAGATCGCCAGTATGGTCGTTATGGTTATGCGAAATATAGATGTGGCGTGGCAGTGCATCCCCAACAAACGACCTGAGGGACCGCGCCACACCCGCGCCGCAATCCAGCAGCAGAACCGGGTTTCCGTCCCGTTTCAGGACATAGGCCGTGCTGGGCTCGCCCGTCAAAAAATTCGTTGCGCCTTTGCCGACCCCTAAGCATAAAATTGACAGCATGGCGCGCCCTTTCCAAGGTAGATGCCTCAGTATGTTACGATTTTTTCCAGGATAAAACGGTGAAATGTCGTTGAAAAAAACCTTTGGTCCGCAAGACTACTTTCCGCCGTTCGGCGGTTTGAAATCCTTTTATGAAGTGGCGCTGACGGGCAGTGCAGTGCAGGCGGCGGCGCGGCTGAACGTGTCGCCTTCGTCGATCAGTCATCAGGTGAAATCGCTGGAATCCGAACTGGGCGTGCGCCTGATCGAAAACCGCAAGGGGCGGCTGTACCTGACCCCCGATGGCAGCCAGTTCTTCGACCGGATCAAGGGCCCGATGGCGGAAATCCTGCGCGCGACCGAGGCGATCCGCTCAATGCCCGGCCGCAAGCGCGTCTCGTTGACGTTGACCCCGTCCTTTGCGGCTGGCTGGCTGTTGCCACGGCTGGCCGGTCTGGAGCGGAGCCACCCTGATCTTGAGGTCAATCTGGTCACAACGACACGCGTCGTCGATCTGGAGCGCGAAAACGTTGATTTGGCTATTCGGCGGGGCACCGGGGACTGGCCCGAGGCCGTTGCTCTGCCGCTGCTGCATGAAACCATCGTGCCGGTGATGTCGCGCAGCCTGGCGGCTGAGGTACAGGATATGCCGCTGTCTGAGGTCCTGAAATCTCAGCGCATCCTTGTGAACACGACCGTTGATGGCGAATGGGACCGGTGGTGCTCTGCGCGCGGGATGGATGTGCCCGGCGTCGAGCAGCGCTATAGCCTTGAGACCTATGAGCTGACCATACAAGGCGCGCAGGACGGTCTGGGGATTGCGCTGGGGCGGCGGCCTTTGGTCGATCCCTTGCTGGACATGGGTGTGCTTGTGGCGCCGTTCGATGTCCCTGACGTCGACAATATGGCCTATTTTGTTGTGCGGACCAACGACGCGATGCGGTCCGATCTAAAGCGGTTTCACGATTGGTTGATGCGGCACACGAGTTGAATTTTTTTCAACTGCACCTGAGATTTTTGCACTACGCTCGGACACGCGCGGCGTTTAGCGTCAAGGCAAGGACCACAGGAGTTTGGCGATGACACAGAACGACGACCTTGTTCGAAACGGACCGCTTTCAGGTGTCCGGGTTATTGACCTGAGCGCCGTCGTCTCTGGCCCGATGAGCACGATGATCCTGGCCGATCAGGGCGCGGATGTCATCAAGATCGAACGCGCGGACGGGGATTTCACCCGCCATGTCGCGACAAGGCGCGGCGGGCATGCGGCGTCCTATCTGAACAACAACCGCAATAAACGCTCGGTGGTGGCCGATCTGAAAAACCCCGACGATATTGCGATGATCAAGCGGTTGGTGGCGGATGCAGACGTGTTCATCCAGAATTTCCGCCCCGGCGTCGTTGACCGTCTGGGGCTGAGCTATGAGGTGCTGAGCGCGCTTAATCCGCGTCTGGTCTACATGTCGATCTCGGGTTTTGGCTTTGATGGGCCGCTGGCGGACAAGCCGGTCTATGACCCGCTGATTCAGGCGCTGTCGGCGCTGACCACGGTTCAGGCCGGATCGGATGAGGAGCGCCCGCGTCTGGTGCGGACCATTCTGCCCGACAAGCTGACAGCCGTGCAGGCCAGTCAGGCCGTGACCGCCGCGCTGTTTGCGCGTGAACGCACGGGCAAGGGGCAAAAGGTGACCCTGTCGATGCTGGACACAGTGGCGGCGTTCCTGTGGGCCTCGGACATGAACGGGCACACGTTTGTGGGTGACGAGATGGATAAAGAGGAAAGCCAGTCTTTCCACGATCTGATTTATCAGGTGAAAGGCGGCTATCTCAGCATCTCGATCATGCAGAACAAACATTGGGAGGCACTGGCGCATGCCACCGGTCGCCCCGACATTCTGGACGATGAACGGTTCAAGACGACCGAACTGCGCGACGTTAACCGACACGAGCGGTTGGAGCTGACTCAGACCATTGTGCGCGACGTGGACCGGGACGCTCTGCTGGCCGCGCTGGAAGAAGCTGGTGTGCCCTGCGCCCCGGTTTTGACCCGGCGCGAAATGCGCCAGCATCCGCAATTGCAGGCCAACGGGACGATTGTGGAATATGACCACCCCACGGCTGGCCGCTTGCGCCAGACCCGCCCGGCGGCGGTGTTTCATGGCACGCCCGCAACCGACCTGCGCCCGGCCCCGGAACTGGGTGAGCATACGGATGAGGTACGGGCCGAGGCAGGGGCCGCCAAGCTGGCGGATGCCTCATGATCGACTTCTATTACTCTCCCACGCCGAACGGCTGGAAAGTGGCGATCATGCTGGGCGAGACCGGGCTGGAGCATCGCACGGTCCTGATGAACCTGCGTGCGGGTGACCAGTTGACGCCGGCGTTCCGGGCGATCAGCCCCAACGCGAAAATGCCTGCCATTGTCGATCACGACGCGCCACACGGTCTGCAAACCGTGTTCGAGAGCGGCGCGATCCTGTTGTATCTGGCCGAACGTACCGGCCAGTTCGGGCCGCAAACGCCGGCTGAACGTATCGCCTTTAACGAATGGCTGTTCTGGCAGGCCGCCAATCAGGGCCCGATGGGCGGGCAACTGAGCCATTTCGTCAATTACAGCCCCGAGGGCCAGACCTATTCTCACAAACGCTACAAGGGTGAGTTCGAACGCGCGCTGGCGGTGATGGAAACATGGCTCGACGGGCGGGACTATATGATGGGCCGCTATTCGATCGTGGACATGATGTGTTTCCCGTGGGCCTTTATCGCCAAGCCTTTGGGCGTGTCGCTGGACGCCTTCCCGAACGTCGCGGCGTGGCGTCAGCGGATCAAAACGCGCCCGGCGGTAATCGATGCGATCAATCTGCACAAGGACGCGCAATTCTCGGGCACGGCCACGGCCGAGCAGAACGCAACGCTGTTCAACCAATCCGCGGCCCATTTGATGCAAGGACACAAGAAACCCGCCTGAAAGAAAAACACCAACCAGCAAGGAGAACCCAATGCCAAAGATCGAAGGAAGCTGCCTGTGCGGTCAGGTCACCTATAGCTCAAGCGCCGAAGAACCGGCGATGATGGTTGTCTGCCACTGCCCCGATTGCCAGAAACAAAGCGGCTGCGGCTATTCCACCAATGTTCTGGTGCCGACCTCATCGATCACCTTTACCGGGGACAGTCTCACTCAGTATGTCGTCAATGGGGATTCGGGTCAGCCGGTGACGCGGAATTTCTGCAACAAGTGCGGCTCACCTCTGGCAACGGAACTGCCTGCGTTCGACAATCTGGCGGCGGTCAAGGCGGGGACCCTTGAGGACAGCAGTTGGGTTAAGCCCACGATTCAAATCTGGTGCGATTCGTCGCAGCCCTGGAGTACGCTCAGTGATGACATGGCCAAGGCGCCAGCCAACCCGGGCTAAGCCGAGTTGCACAAAGCGCCACGTGTCCGACGTGGGCGTGACCCAGACAGGAGCATAGAATATGAAGATAGCTGCGGTTCAGGCCGCCCCGGTTTTCCTTGACCCGCAAGCCACCACCGACAAGCTGATCGGCTTGTTGCGGGCCGCTGCTTCTGAGGGTGCAGAACTGGTCGTTTTCCCCGAAGTGTTCCTGTCAGGCTATCCCGTCTGGCTGCGCGCGCCGGCTGTAGCCCACAATGATGAACTGCTGAAGGTCGGCCATCTGGCTTATCTGAAGTCGGCCATCACCACCGACGGCCCTGAAATCGCCGCCATCTGCGCCGAGGCGACCGCCTTGGGTGTGGCCGTGATGACCGGCATTGTCGAACGCTCGGGCTCGGGCGGGTCGGTCTACGCAACGCTGGTCACCATCCTGCCGGACAAGGGCGTGGTGAACGCGCATCGCAAGCTGAAACCCACCTTTCACGAGCGTCTGCTGTGGGCAGATGGCGATGGTCACGGGCTGACGGTGCAGGATTGGAAAGGGGTCCGGATCGGCGGTCTCAATTGCTATGAAAACTGGCAGCCATTGGCGCGGCAGGCGCTGTATCAGCAGGGCGAGCAGTTGCATATCGCGACATGGCCCGGCGATCTGGATGTCACCGATCACATCACCCAGTTCATCGCGATGGAGGGGCGGGTTTACGTGGTATCCGTCTCAGGCCTGCTGCGCAGCGCCGATATTCCCGACAGTTTCCCGCTGCGGAAATATGTGACCGAGGGGCGGGATTTGATCAACGATGGCGGCAGTATGATTGCGGCCCCCGGCGGCGCTTTGCTTGCCGGTCCGGCGGTGGGGGAAGAGGTTACGTTATATGCCGATATCGATGTGGACGCCGTGACCTCGGCCCGGCTGAAACTGGATCCGGCAGGCCACTACAGCCGCCGCGATATCCTGAGCCTGTCCCATAACCGGAACCGGCTGGATCAGGGCTAGGCCCCGGCTTTTTAACGGCATTGCATTTCTGACAGACGTGCCCCGTAGCAAGGGGTGTGTCAGGTTTTGTCCGTGTTTGTAACCGGGTGCCAATCCTTTGGCAGCGGGTTTTGCATCAGCTCTTGAATGCGGCCCCGCATCGCGGCTGAGGCCGGATCGCCGCCGCAGGCGTGATCGGCGGCCTCGAAGGATTTGAGCGCCTGCTCAAATTGCCTGTTGCGGTAGAGCTTCAAACCCTGCTCGTAAAAGGCAATCCAATCTGTCGAGCCGTCGAATTCATCGGCCATCGCAATCAGGTCATAAACGACCAGCGGTTCCTGGCGGCCTACAACGCTCACCGTATCCAGTTCACGCACGATGATGGCATCCCCGGCATCTCGGCGGGTTTCGGGGCCGATCAGGATGCGGGTGCCAAAGACCTTGTTTGCGCCTTCCAGACGGCTGGCGACATTCACCGCATCGCCAATCGCGGTATAGTTCAATCGCTGTTCCGAACCGATATTGCCGACCAGAGCCTCACCGCTGTTTACCCCGATCCGCAGTTGCAGCGGCCCGCCCGACCCATCGGTGACCCCGGCCTCGGCCACGGATTTGACAAGGTCCAGCGCCGCCCGGCAGGCGTTGACTGCGTGGTCTTCATCCTGACGCGGGGCGCCCCAAAAGGCCATCACCGCGTCACCCATGAACTTGTCGATGGTGCCGTCGTGGCGCTCGATGGCGGCTGAGGCTGTGGTAAAGAACGGCTCCATCAGTTGGACAATTCTGGGGCCCAGTTTTTCCGAAATTCCGGTAAAGCCCGTGACATCGCAAAACAGGACCGAGATTTGCTTCATGTCGCCGCCGGGCTGTGTCTTGATGCCCTCGGCGACCAGCATGCGCACCAGATCGGTGGGGACGTATTTGCGGAACGCCGACAGCCCCGCCGCCATGCTGGCCGTGGCGGCCGAGAGGTTGGCCAGTTCCGAAAGCTTTGAGGGTCTGCGCGAAATCCGCTCAACATCAAATCGTTCGATCTTGCTGAGGTCTTCGGCAATGCGCGCCAGCGGGTTGGCAACAACCCTGCGCACCAACCAGATCGCCATCCCCGTTGCTGCCAGCACGACGGCAATCAGGATGTAGAGCAAGTTGATCAGCGTCTTGTCGATGCCGGACAAAAAGGCCGATTCCGGAATGACGGTCGCCACCCGCCAGCCGTAGAACCCAAGCGGGCTCAGCGCGACCGCATAGGGCACGCCATCAATCACAACGCGTGTGGTCGCGCCGCCCGAAGGGTTGCGCCCGGCATCCCCCAACAGACGTTCGCCCGAGATCATGGCGGCCTCGTACAGCTCGCCCTCACCCATGCGGGCGGGGGTGGTTTCATCCGCCAGGGCATCAGGGACCGCGATCACCTTGCCGTCGGCGTCAAGGATATAGGCCGCACCGAACTCACCCGGGTGAAGGCTGGCCAGAAAACGCGACAGTCGGTCCGTTTCAATTGCAACAGCCAGAACGCCCTGCCGCCCGCGGTTGACGTCAATCGGGCCGGCATAGGCGTAGACGGTCTTGTTGCTGCCGGGCAGGCCAAACGCCTCGATCCAGCCGGGCGAGTTCAGGCCGATGAAATTTCCGAACCACGCATGTTCACGGGGATCATAAGCGGTGTCTTCAAAGCTGCGTTCTTCGAACTGGATATCGCCGGGGATGAAGATGTAACGGTCGGTGCGCAACTGGCGCGCGCGGATGTCCTTGTCGATCTCGATCATCTCAAGCCCGGCATCCCCCAGACGATGCGAGGCAAAGAAATTCCCATCGGGCCAGCCAAAGAAAATCCACGAGATATTAGGCTGCGCCTGCAATTGCGACAGAAACACAAACTCGCGCTTATCAGCTTGGCGCGTTGCGATCACGTTTTGAACAAAGATCGTGCGCACAGCCGACCATGCGGCCTCGGCGGACCTTAGGGTTGCGCCAACTTCGATGCGCACCGTATTGACGATCTGGCTGTTGATCTCAGCCGCCAGCATGCGGCTGTTGTCACGCGCCGTTGTCCACCACAGGGTATGCACAATGACCGTGGACACACCGATGAACAGGGCCACAAGAACAGAAACAGCAATGCCGACGCTGACGCGCATCGTTTCTCCTGAAAGCTTCAGCTGTTACAGCATTGGAACGAGAATAGCCGAATGGCAAAGGCTGCGTGGGAAAACACGGCAAATATCACGCATCTGTTAGGGTTTGTGCGCGCAAACAGTCACGGTAGGTTCGGGTTTGCCACAGGATGACGGCCCGCAATGGGCCGCCTTTCCATTTGCCTGCCATTCAAAGCGGCGCTGAGTCGCCTTTGACGGAAACTGTGGCCCAGACACAATCGTGATCCGACAGTGGCGTTCCAGAGGCCGGGATGGACGTCAAAATACCCGATCCGAGCGGTTTGAGCGCACGCCCCGCCAGCCAATCCAGTTTCATCTTCCGCTCGGGGTGGGGGGTGATCAGACTGGGCCGTGTGGTATCGCCGGGGGCCGTGAACTCCCAGGAATAGCCCTGATCTTCTGCCAGTTTGAACAGGGTTTCCCGTCGCCAGTCAAAATCGGGCGGAATGTGGTTTCCGGTGTTGAGGTCACCACCGATCAGAACCGGCATTCCGGGGGCGAAGCGGTTAACCTCTTGCAGCAACAGCCCGAATTGGGCGTGTCTGTGGGCGGCGTCTGCGTTGCTTTCCAGATGCGTGGACACCACACAGACGGGGCCGGACACAGTGGGCACAACAGCAGCAATCGCCATCCGTCCGCCTACGCGGGGCTGGCCGGGATCGGTCGCGCCGGCCTCGGGTACGAACCAGTGACCGTGGTCGTCCAGACGGATCAGGGCGGTCCGCTCGAACGGGGCCGACGACAGGATGGCATTGCCGTGCCAGCCCAGAGCGTTGAAATCATCGGTGCAGAATGTGCGCTCGGTCGCGCCGCCCAGATCAAGTTCGTGGAATTCGACGCCAAAGGCATAGGTCATACCCAATGCGTGCGCCATATCCCGGGTTGTGTGGCGTTGCGCGGTGCGGGCCATACCGTGATCAACCTCGGACAGTAGAACCACATCCGGGGCGATCTGGCTCAGATGGGCGGCGGTGTCTTCGGGAAACAGGCAACGTTCCACATTCCAGGCAGCTACGGTGAACTGGTCAGGCAGTTGGGTGGCCGAGGCTGCGCCCCCCAGTTGCACGGCATTCATGGCGGGAAGCATGGCGAGAAGCTCACGATGCGCCTCAGCCGTGCGGGGGGCGGAGACGATCGCTTGCCGCTGATCCGGCGTGACGGCGGGCAAGGCGTTCAAAACATCAGTGATCACAGGGTTCGTCCCGTTTCCGCATCGAACAGCCGCAGGGCTTCGGGCCTGAGGGTCACACGGGTTTCGCCGGTCTGGACGTGTTCATCCTTGCCGACCATCACCGTAAAGGGCTGATCGGCGATGGCCCCGTGCAGCAGGCGGTGGGCCCCCAATTCTTCCAGAATGTCCACGCGGAAGGGGATATTGCCCTGCGCGTCCAGCGCGACATCTTCGGGGCGGATGCCCATGGTCACGGGCCCGGCATAGGACCCCGGTGCGGGCATCAGCCCATCGTAGCCGTTAAGCCGAACCTGCGCATCGTCCACCTCAGCCTCGATCAGATTCATCGGCGGGGCCCCCATGAACGAGGCGACAAAGGTCGAGGCCGGGTTGTGGTAAATCTCGGACGGGGTGCCGATCTGCTCAATCCGGCCCGCGTTCAGAACAATGATGCGGTCGGCCATCGTCATCGCTTCGACCTGATCATGGGTCACGTAGACGGCGGTGGTGCCAAGGCGGCGTTGCAGGGCCTTGATCTCAATCCGCATCTGGTTGCGCAGCTTGGCGTCAAGGTTGGACAGCGGCTCATCAAACAGGAACAGGGCCGGATCGCGCACCACTGCGCGGCCCATGGCTACGCGCTGACGCTGACCACCCGACAGCTGCGCCGGTTTGCGGTCCAGATACTCGGTCAGGTTCAGCATCCGGGCGGCGTCTTCGACCTTGGCTGCAATCTCGCTGGCCGGGGTGCCGCGGTTCTTGAGCCCGTAGCCGATATTCTTGCGGACAGTCATATGCGGGTACAAAGCATAGTTCTGGAACACCATCGCGATGTCCCGGTCCGCCGGGTCCACGTCATTGACCACCCGGTCGCCGATTTTCAGCACCCCTTCGGTGATCTCTTCCAGCCCTGCGATCATCCGCAGCAGGGTGGACTTGCCACAGCCCGAGGGGCCGACGAGCACGACGAACTCGCCATCCTGAATGGTGAAACTGGTGGTCTCAACCGCGTGAAAGCCGTTGGGATAAACCTTGCGGATGCCCTCTAATGTGACCTGAGCCATGCGCGTATTCCTTATTTGTCGGATTCTGTAAGGCCCTTGACGAACCAGTTCTGGAAAAAGACCACGACCGCCACCGGGGGGATCATTGCCACGATGGCCAGCATCAGGGCCTGACCGTAATCGGGGATCTGACTGTCGGTGAAGGTCAGAACGATCTGCTTGATGCCGCGGACCAGGGTGAAAAAGCTCTCATCGGTGGTGATCAGCGTGGGCCACAGATACTGGTTCCAGCCAAAGACAAACATGATGATGAAGATCGCCGCAATCATCGTCTTGCTGAGCGGCACAAGGATGTCGACAAAGAACTTCCACGGGCCCGCGCCATCGATGCGGGCGGCCTCGGCCAGTTCCTCGGGGACCGACATAAAGAACTGCCGGAAAAAGAATGTGCCGGTGGCCGATGCGATCAGCGGGACGATCAGGCCGGTATAGGTGTTCGTCAGGCCCAGTTTCTGGATCGCCTCGTAGGATGGCAGGATGCGCACCTCAAGCGGCAAGAGAAGCGTGGTGAAGATCACCCAGAAGGCCAGCGTCGCAAAGCGCAGGCGGAAATAGACAATGGCATAAGCCGCCATCATCGAGATGATGATCTTGCCCACCGCAAAACCGATGCCCAGAATGAACGAGTTCATCAGCATCAGCGTGCCATCCACTGTTTGGGTGAACCCGCCCTTTTCGAACATCGCGGCGTGGAAGTTCTTGCCCAGATCGTCGCCCAGCGTCAGTTGCAGCCCTTCGCGGTGAATGGTCACCGCGTCATGGCTGGCCGTGATCAGCGCCAGCAAGGGCGGCAACATCATCAGCAGCGCGCCCAGGATCAGGACGGTGTGGTCGCCAATCGCCTCCCATTTGATGCGACGGGGGCGGCGGGCCACGGTGGGGGTGTCGAGTGTCGTCTCAGCCATGTCCAAAGCCCTCAGGTATAGTGAATCCGGCGTTCCACCAGGCGGAACTGAAACACGGTCAGGATCAGCACCAGCACCATCAGGATCACCGATTGCGCGGATGAGCCGCCAAGGTCATTGCCCCGGAACCCGTCCAGATAGACCTTGTAGACCAGCGTCATCGGGTTGTTGCCCGGCTCGCCCTTCATCAGCGCATCGATTACGCCGAAAGTGTCGAACAGCGCGTAGGTGATGTTGATGATCAGCAGGAAAAACGCGGTGGGGGCCAGCAGCGGGAAGGTCACCTGCCAGAACCGCCCGGTGGCCGAGCGGTTGTCGATCATCGCCGCCTCACGCACGGAGCGCGGGATGGATTGCAGGCCCGAGAGGAAAAAGATGAAATTGACCGGAATCTGTTTCCAGACCGACACGATAATCATCGCGGTCGCCGTCGCGTTATAGTCCACGCCCAGTTTGAAATCCCAGCCGAACATCTGAAAAAACTTGGTCATGGGGCCGGTGCTCTGGTCGAAAAACAGGATGCCCAGAAAGCCTGCGACCGGCGGGGCAATGGCATAGACCCACATCAGCAGGGTGCGATAGGTCTTGGCCCCCCGGATCACCTTGTCGGCCTTGACCGCCAGCAGCAGCGCGATGGCCAGCGAGAAAAAGGTGACCAGAACGGAAAAGACAATCGTGAACCACGCGATGCGCTTGTACTGATCATTGCCCAGCAGCGAGGTATAGTTTTCTGCGCCCACATAGGTCGACCCGAACCCGAACGGGTCCTGCAGAAAGAACGACGATTGCAAGGCCCAGCCCGCAGGCCAGTAAAAGAAGATGGCGATGATCATCAACTGCGGCAGCAACAGCGCCACAGGCAGCCAGATCGTGTCAAAGCCCGCGCGTTTCATGAGTGGTCCAGTCCGAAAAAAGAGTGATGGCCGCGCCCGGGGGCACGACCATCCTGGGATTGATCCCGGGGGTTAGCCCTGGGTTTTGCCAAAGCGGGCCAGCAGCTCGTTGGCTTCTTTTTCGATTGTTTCAAAGGCGGTCTCGACATCGGTTTCACCGGTCAGGATACGGCCATATTCGCGGTTCATGATGTCGCGGATCTGGACGTAAAAGCCCATGCGGTAGCCTTTGGTGTTGTCGCCCGCTTTGGCCTGCAGCTGGTTGACGCCAACTTCGGCAGCCGGGAAGCGGTCATAGTGACCATCGGCCTTGGCGGCCTCATAAGCGGCCTCGGTGATCGGAACATAGCCGGTTTCCTGATGCCAGAAATACTGGGTCTCGGGCGCGGTCAGAAAGCGGAAGAACTCGGCCGTTGCCTTGTTTTCCTCGTCCGATTTGCCGGACATTGCGAACAGGGCTGCGCCACCGATGAAGGTCTGGGTGGGCTCGGCGGTGACGGCTTCCCAATAGGGCAGCTCGGTCGCGCTGAACTCGAACGGCAGGTCTTTTTGCAGCAGACCGCCAAAGGAGCCGGACGAGCCCAGCCACATGGCCACTTTGCCTTCTTCGAACGGCTTCTGGTTGTCACCCCAGCCGGTGCCATACCATTCGAACATGCCGTTGTCTTTCCACTCGGTCACGGCGGTGAAATGCGCCTTGATGGCATCGTTGTTGACCAGAATCTGGGTGTCGATGCCGTCATAGCCGTTGTTGTTGGTGGCGAACGGCAGGTCGTGGCGCGACATGAAGTTTTCGGTGAAGATCCAGGGCAGGTGCGACTGGCTGAGCGCAATGTAGCCTGCGTCTTTCAGCGCCGGGGCGGTGGTCGACTGGAACTCTTCCCATGTTTTCGGCGGGGTGACACCAGCGGCTTCCAGCGCGTCGACGTTATAGTACAGGATCGGCGTCGACGAGTTGAAGGGCATGCCGATCATCTTGCCGTCGCTGTCGGCATAGAAATAGCGAACGCCGGCGATATAGTCGTTGATGTCGAATTCGACACCATTGTTGGCCAGCAGGTCCTGAACCGGAACGGTCGCGCCCTTGGCGCCGATCACGGTGGCGGCACCGGCGTCGAACACCTGCATGACGTTGGGCTGTTCGCCCGCGCGGAAGGCGGCGATGCCTGCGGTCAGCGTCTCTTCGTAGCTGCCTTTATAGACCGGAGTGATCTTGTACTCGTCTTGCGAGGCGTTGAAATCCTCGGCGATTTTGTTGACGGTTTCACCCAGCTGACCGCCCATCGCGTGCCACCAGGTGATTTCGGTTTCGGCAAAAGCGGCGGTCGCGGAAAAGGCGACGGCGGCAGCAGTTGCGCTGAGTTTGAAGTTGGTCATTTCGATCCTCCGGTTCGGGAGCAGCCCCGACAATTGGCAAACAGGCCGGTGCGAGGGGACAGGCCGCTGAGCGTGAAAAGTCTGATGCAAACGGGAAAAGCCCGGACGCAATGCACGGTTTGTGCACAGGAGGGCACCTACGCGGGGCCTGTGACAGTTCGGTGAAGCTTTTGTTGCAGAATTGACAAATTGCGGGGTGCCGGGGACCGTTTTTGGTCGCCTTTGACACCAGCAATCCCGGTCAAAGAATCCTACTGCGCAACGTACAAGCCGTTGCAGATGCGGTTGTCCTGTCGGGCTGAGTGATCACGCGCAATTTGCAAAAAGCCAAAACTAAACTACGATAATACCGGATGCTTCAGTTTGTTGCGCCAGACACTTGATGCGCGGCATACCGGCATGCTTCAATTTTCGAGCCATCCGGCGCTTGTTGCCTGCGGCCGAAAAAACAAGGAAAGCTCTGACTTTCCCCAGAATACCAAAAGGTGCGTAACGGTCCCGCCGGGATCAAAAAACAGCACCAAATACGACCAACATGGAGATATCAAATGAAGAAAATTGCAACGCTTTTAGGTGGCGCATCTGCCGTGATCGCCGGACCGGCACTGGCGGCGGATATTGTGATCGGCGTGCCAAACTGGGCGTCGGTCAACGCGACAGCGCATATCCTTGAGGTGGTGATCGAAGAAAACCTCGGCCTGGATGTTGAGCTGCAGAACGGGACCAACCCGATTGTTTTTGAGGCAATGGACAGCGGGTCGATGCATGTGCACCCCGAGGTCTGGATGCCCAACCAGCAAAACCTGCACGACACCTATGTCAAAGACAACGGTACGGTCGTGATGAACCAGAATCCGGTACAGGCCGAGCAGGGCATGTGTGTCCCGACCAGTATCGCGGAACAGTATGACATCAAATCGATCGATGACCTGAGCGATCCCGACAAGATGGCGATCTTTGACACCGACGGAAACGGCACGCCCGAAGTGTGGATCGGTGCACCCGGCTGGGCGTCGACCGTTGTTGAAAAGATCCGGGCCAAGTCCTACGGCTATGACCAGATCTTTGACCTGACCGAGTATGAAGAAACCATTGCCTATGCCAATCTGGCAAATGCCACAAAGGCCGGCGATCCGTGGATCGGGTTCTGCTACAGCCCGCATTACATCTTTGTCACGCAGGACCTGACCGTTCTGGAAGAGCCGCCGCATGACCCGGCGACCTGGACGATTGTGCAGCCGACCGACGACCCGGATTGGCTGTCCAAGTCCGAAGCGTCTTCGGCCTGGAACGGTGCGACATTGCACCTGCACTATGCCAAGGAGCTGGAAGAAGCCTATCCCGAAGTTGCTGCCCTGTTCAGCAATTATCAGATGAGTGGCGATGATCTGAGCGCGATGGGCAAGGCGCTGGCGGTGGACAATGTGGAAGCCGCAGATTTTGCCCGTCAGTGGGTGGATGCCAACGAAGACACCGTCATCAACTGGCTAACCAACTAAATGGCAGATAGCCGGGCCGCCGCGACCTCTCGCGGCGGCCCTTTTCTTATCTGCGGGCGAAACTCCGCCTGATGAGGGACATATGGACGAACCAGTCGTAAAACTAGAAAATGTCTGGAAGATTTTCGGTGCGCGCGCCGAAGAAGCCATGGCAGCCGTAAGGGCCGAAGGGATTGGCAAACCCGAAGTTCTTGAAAGATTCAATTGCGTGGTCGGCGTACAAGGCGCGACCTTCGAAGTCCCGAGAGGAGAGATTTTCTGTATCATGGGCCTGTCGGGGTCGGGCAAATCGACTCTGGTGCGCCATGTCAACCGGCTGATCGAGCCGACGGCGGGCAAGATCGAGATTCTGGGTCACGACGTCTCGAAAATCTCCGAGAATGAATTGCGCCGTATCCGGGCCCAGCAGATCGGGATGGTGTTCCAGCATATGGCGCTGATGCCGCACCGGTCCGTTCGGGACAATGTGGCCTACCCTCTGGAAATCCGCAAAATTTCCAAATCCAAACGGTGGGCGGTGTCGGATCACGCGCTCGGCCTTGTGAACCTGACGGGGTACGAGGATCGCCTGCCCAAAGAGCTGTCCGGCGGCATGCAGCAGCGGGTTGGCATTGCCCGCGCGCTGGCCTCGGACCCCGAAATCCTGCTGATGGATGAGCCATTCTCGGCGCTGGACCCTTTGATCCGCCTGCAATTGCAGGATCAGTTCAAGGCGCTTGTGGCGCAGCTGCAAAAGACCACCTTGTTCATTACCCACGATCTGGACGAAGCCATCCGCATCGGCCACCGGATCGCCATCATGAAGGACGGTGTGATCGTCCAGATCGGCACGCCCGAAGACATCGTGATGAACCCGGCGGACGATTACGTGCGCGAGTTTGTTCAGGGCATCTCAAAGCTCAAACTGGTCAAGGCGCATTCGATCATGGAGCCGATCGGCAGCTATTCCGGGCCGCTCGACGGTGCGCCGCGTGCGGATGAAGGATCGGATTTGGATCAGTTGATCGATCTGGCGGTGGGAACTGATTTGCCAGTTGTCATAACGGATGCGGGCAGCGACGTGGGCGTCGTGACCAAACCACGCCTGCTGCGCGGAATTCAGGGGGGCAAAAATGACTGATGCAACCGCCGAAGTACAAGTAACAGCGGCCTCCGATATCGAGGTCGACCGCGACGCGCTGGACAGCTCGATTCAAGAGTTCGCCGGGCCGAACGGTGACTACTACATAAACGCCTTCCACAAAATCCATGACGCGACCAGCGCGGTGCCCAATACGTTCAACACCTGGGCCGCGGTGCTGGGGCCGCTTTGGTCCGCTTCGCGTGCGATCTGGGGGATGTTCTGGGCGTTCCTGATCCTTGAGATCATCGCCTGGGTGCAGATCGGGCGCGGCGCCTGGGGCAATCCGGGCGCCGAGTTTTCGGACCGGGCCGCGGGCCAGTTGGACCGCGCCGCGGAACTTTTGGAACGGGCGGCCAATTCGACCGAGCAGTCGGATATCGACCGGTTCACGCGCCTTGCCGAAAACATCCAAAAGGCAGCCGATACCAGCCTGGAACGGGCGGCAGCCGCACAATCCGAGGCCACGGGGATCATGCTGACCGGTTTGGTGATGCTTGTGGTGTTTAAATTGATACAGGGATTCTACGCGGATCGTATCTACGAGAAACAGTATTCCAGATGGCGTATCGACCCCGACAGCACCGAAAGCGGCCGGTCCACGCGCAACACCGTTCTGGGTGCTGTTCTGGTGGCCGCAATTGCGCCCCTGATCATCTATAAATTCACCGTCAACGCCTCGCTTGCGATGCTGGACGCCTTTCCCGAAAAAGAGGTCTCGGCCCTGATCCTTGGCGAAGGGCAAGGCACGCTGTTTTCCAATATCGCCAGCTGGATGGAGGCGCAGATCGACGCCGCCGCCCTTGCGGGGGGCGATGTGTTTGACGGGATCGTGGCGGGGGTCCGCTCGGTTCTGGATGCGCTGACGATTGCCCTGATCGGGTCGCCGTGGCCGGTTGTGATGCTGGTGATCTGCGTGACCGCATGGCGCGCAGCAGGGCCACGGGTGGCGATCTTTACCGCCTCGTCCCTGGCCTATATCGCGTTGCTTGGCTATTGGGATGTGGCGATGGAGACGGTGGCACTGGTTGGTGCTGCGGTGCTGTTATGCGTGGTGTTCGGCATTCCGTTGGGCATCTGGTTCGGCAAATCCCAGCGCGCCTACCGCGCGGCGGAGCCGGTGCTGGACCTGATGCAAACGCTGCCTGCGTTCGTCTATCTGATCCCGATCATCGCGTTCTTTGGCACCGGCAACCCGCCGGGTATTCTGGCGACGATCATCTTTGGGATGCCGCCGGTCATTCGTCTGACCGCGCTTGGGATGCGCGGGGTGCCCGACAGCATCAAAGAGGCCGCCGTGGCCTTTGGCGCCTCAAAATGGCAGTTGCTGAAGGATGTCGAAATCCCGTTGGCGCTGCCCTCGATCATGACGGGGGTCAACCAGACCATCCTGATGTGTCTGTCGATGGTTGTGATCATCTCGCTTATCGGCGGCGGCGGTCTGGGCAAGGAAATCCTTGAGGCGCTGCAATACGCAGCCAAGGGTCCGGGCCTGCTGGGCGGCTTTGCCATCCTGTTCTGCGCCATGGTCATCGACCGGATCGTACAGGGGGCCTTCCGGCGAGAAGACGAGAAAATCTGAACACAGACGCCCCCGCCAGCCGGGGGCGTTTTTTATTGAAGGGGGTGCAAATGGCCGACCGGTACGAACAGTCGATGATGGACAATCTTTACTGGTGGGGCATACCGACCCTGTTCCGCTGTCCCAATACCGGCCCCGAGGGGCAGGACATCGCCTTGGTCGGGGTGCCCCATTCCACCGGCAACGGCACGACCGAGCGGGATCAGCATCTTGGCCCGCGCGCCTTGCGCCATGTCTCAGCCGTACAGCGCAGGGTGCATTCGGTATTCGAAATCGACCCATGGAATAGCGCCAAGATCGCCGATGTGGGCGATGTGCCCTTCCCACGTGCGAATGACAATGAGGATTGTATCGAGCGTATCACGGGTTTTTACAAAGACATCGACGCGGCAGGCGCGCGGCCCGTGTCAGTGGGCGGAGATCATTCGATCACCGGCGGCATCGTGCAAGCGCTGGGGCGGGGCCAACTGGCCGGGGGCGAGCCGATCAGCTTTTTGCATCTGGATGCCCATACGGATGTGTTCACCAAAGTCGATCACTTTCTGGGGGCCAAAAAATCAGCGGCCCATTGGGGCGCGTATCTGGCCGATCAGGGGCAGGTTGATCCCACGCGGTCGATGCAGATCGGGCTGCGGGGCCACCCGCGCAGTCTGGACTGGCTGCAACCGTCTTACGACTATGGCTATAACATCGTCACCATGCGCGAATTCCGTCAACGCGGGTTAGAGGACGTGGTGGCGCAGACGCGCGAGGTGCTGGGTGATCGTCCGGTCTATATCACCTTCGATCTGGATTGCCTTGACCCGACTATCGCGCCTGCGGTGTCCAATCTGGAACCGGGCGAGAAGGGGTTCGACATTGACGAGGCGGTGGGAATTTTGCGGGCCGCGCGCGGGCTGAATATCGTGGGCGGAGACGTGGTTTGCATGATGCCCACCAAGGACAGCCCCAACAATATCACCGCCCTGACCGCTGCGGCGGTGATGTTCGAAATGATCTCGATGATTGCCGAAAACGTCCGTTAGCGGCGTGCCTCCACGGCTTGCGCCAGAACGCAGAGCAGTTCGAACATCAGCGATATTCCCAGCCATGCGGTGCCGCCTTCGGGATCAAACGGGGGCGCGACCTCAACCAGATCGGCACCCACAAGGTTCACACCGGCCATCTGGCGGATCACCTGCTGGGCCTGAAAACTGTTCGGTCCGCCGATTTCGGGCGTACCGGTGCCGGGGGCAAAGGTCGGGTCCACAAAATCGATGTCATAGGTGCAATAGGTGGGCTTGGTGCCCACAATGGTGCGCACCTCGGCCATCACGTCGTGGATGCCCCTGTCGAACAGCTCTTCGATGCGGATGATGCGGATGCCCTGCGCCTCGCCCCATTCGACATCCTCGGTGTTGTATGCGGTGCCGCGAATGCCAACCTGGACAAAGCGTTTGGGGTCCACCAGCCCTTCTTCGACCGCGCGCCGGAACGGGGTGCCATGGGTGAATTTATGCCCGCCGAAATAGGTGTCGAACAGGTCCGTATGGCTGTCGAACTGGATCAGACCCAGCGGCCCGGATTTAGCCAACGCCCGCAGGACGGGCAGGGTGGTCAGATGATCGCCCCCAGCCGTCAGCGGGGTAATGCCGCGCGCGTGCAGGTCGGTGTAAAAGGTCGTCACCCGATTCAACGTATCCTCAATATCCACCGGGTTCGGCGCGACATCCCCCAGATCGGCGCAATTGACCATCGAAAACGGCGCAATACCCGTCACCGGGTTCATCGCACGGATCATCGTCGAGAAATCGCGCAGCTGGCGCGGCCCATGCCGCGCACCGGGGCGGTTGGTGGTGCCGCCATCCCAGGGGATACCGATCAGGCCCAGCTCAACCTCGGCAATGCGGTCATGATCCAGCGTCATGCCCGGCAACCGCATGAAGGTCGGGATGCCCGCAAACCGGGCCAGATCCATCGCCGAAACCGGCTGAAAAAACGCGTTGGTCATATGGTGCCTCTGCCCTTGTCCTGACGCGAGCCTAACGGCAGAAATGCCGCTTGGGAATGACCGAGGTCCTCAGATCAAGATGTTGAACCGTTCGCGGATCTCGGCGTCTTGCTGGGGTGTCAGATAGTTGGGGTGATGGGTGGCCAGAATGTCCCTGGCCTGTTCCCGGGCCGCGGTCCACGCGTCGGTTGCCCCCTCTTCCTGCCAGGTGCGCGGTGCATTTCTGTCGGCAATTGCCGGATAAAAGTAATCCCGCTCCATCGCCTCATAGGTCTGAGCGCTGCCCAGAAAGTGCCCATCCCCCAGAACGGACTGGCATATCGCCTCAAAGCCCAGATTTTCCTCGGTCACCTCAATCCCGCGCAAGGCCCGGTAGGTGTGCGAGTGCATTTCGTTGTCCAGCACAAAGCCTTCGAAACTGGCCCCCAGCAGCGACGCCGTCATGCCCGAGCTTTCATAGATCAGGTTCCCCCCTGCCAGTGCCGCAGCCAGAGAGGTCATGGCCTTTTCCACCCCGTATTGCGCGTCAATTGCTTTGGCATCTGTCATCGATGCGGCCACCCCGGATGGCAGGCCGAGCCAGTTGATGATCTGGGCCGATGCCGCGTTCAGAATGGCGGTCTCACCACTGCCGCCCGCAAAGGCACCGGTGCGCAGGTCCACGACAAAGGGCCAGTTCGAAAACACCATGGGAAAGCCCGGCTGGATGGTGTTGACCATCACCAGACTGGCCAGCGTTTCGGCTAAAGACTGCGCCAGAAACCCGGCCAGTGTTGCCGGTGCTGTCGCCCCCGCCTGCGCGGCAGTGATGCAGGACATCGGAATATTGTGAGCCACGCATTCATAGACCACATCCACCGCGTCCTCGCCATAGCGCAGCGGAGAGATCACCGGGCTGATATGGGCCTTCAGGAAAGGACGCTTGGCAAACTCACCCGGGCCACCGGCCACGATGTCCAGCATTTGAACAATCGGGGCCACGTTTTCGGCCAGCGTGAATGAGGTCGCCACCGGTTTGGTCGTGTTACGCACCAGCGCATAGGCCGTGTTGATGTCCAGATCGCGCACATCAGGCACATCCGTCGCCACGCAGCAGCGCGTGAACCAACTGACATTCGGCAGCGTGTCCTGCAAACGGGTAAAGTCGTGCAGATCGGCCAGGGTCGACGGGCGATACAGCCCCGTATCCATATCCAGCGTCTGAACCGCCGCGCCCCCGGTGCCAAAATACACGCGGTCGCCCCCCACCTGGATCGAGCGCGCCTCATCCCGCCCATGAAAGGTAAAGGTCTTGGCCGCCGTCTGGATGGATCGCTGTACCATTTCACGTGGGAAGACCAGCCTGTCCTGATCCCTCGGCTGCGCGCCGGCGGCCCGCAGATCGGCGGCCAGACGGTCCGGCACATTGCCCATGCCCAGCGTTTCCAAAAGGCGCAGGGCGGTTTCAAAGATGTGTTCCAGCTCTTGCACTGTCAGCGGTTTGAATGCGCCCCCCTTTTGGCCCGGTGGGCAGGGATCGACCACAGGTTTGGCCGCACGCTGGGCGTGGCGTGCTTTGCGACCGCTGCGTTTGCTGCCTTCCGTTGCCATCCTGCCCCTTTCCAAGTGTTCGTCAGGCAAAGCCTAAGCGGCAAATTGGGCGCTCGGCAAAGGCGAAGTGCGAATTTCAGAATCCTCAATCGCAGTTTCGATTTTTCCACACAGGCCACGCCCCTGTTGTCGCATCGCTTTGTTGTTACGCAAAACTGGCGGCAGACCAAAGGGAGCAGAGCCAATGAAGTCACGCACCAAAGCCGTTGTGATCGGTGGAGGGATCGCCGGGTGTTCAACCCTGTACCACCTGACGCAGGAAGGGTGGACAGATGTTGTTCTGGTGGAACGGAACGAGCTGACCTCGGGCACGACATGGCATTCTGCGGCGCAGGTGACGAATTTCGGCATGAACCAGACGATGGTGGGGCTGAAGTCACACTCGATCCGGCTGTATAAGGAACTGGCCGAAGATCCCGACTATCCGATCAACTACCACCACGGCGATGGGGGGATCCGTCTGGCCAATACCGAGGCACAGATGCAGGGCTATCGCCACTTTGCCTCGATGGCGCGAGGCATGGATGTGCATTTTGAGGTGATCGATGCGCAGGAATGCGCGCGGCGGCATCCGTTGATTTCGACCGACAACCTGATCGGCGGGCTTTGGGACCCGCTGGATGGTGACATCGATCCCGCACAGCTGTGTCAGGTCTTAGCCCGCCGCGCCCGCAAAGCTGGGGCCGAGGTTTATCGTAACACCCCCGTCACCGCCCTGACTCAGCACAGCGACGACACGTGGACCGTGCATACCGAACATGGCGATATTGACTGTGATGTTGTAGTCAATGCCTGCGGATACCGCGTGAATGAGGTCGGCGCGATGATGGGGGTGCATCATCCCGTCGCCTCGATGGAGCATCAGTATTTCCTGACCGAGGAAATCCCGGCCATCCGCGATGCGGGTCACCGCATGCCCCTGCTGCGCTGCCCGATCAGCGACTATTACTGTCGGCAGGAAAAGAACGGGCTGCTGCTGGGGTTTTACGAACAGAATTGCAAGACCTGGGGCATGGACGGGATCGATCCGAATTTCGTCAATGCGCTGTGCCCCGACGATCTGGATCGAGTGACCGACGTGTTGGAGGGCGCTTTTGCCCGCATGCCCGCCCTGATGGAGGTCGGGGTTCACACCGTGGTCAATGGCCCGATCACCTATACGATCGACGGCGCGCCGCTGGTCGGGCCGATCCCCGGAAAGCGCAACGCGTTTTGTATCATCGGCCTGCGGGCGGGCTTGGGCGAAGGCGGTGGGCATGGCTGGCTATTGGCGCAGCAGATCGTGCATGGCGAGGCGTGCTATGACACATGGTGCCTTGATCCGCGTCGGTTTACCGGTCATGCGAATGTGGAACTGACCGCGCTGAAAGCCATCGAAGATTATCAGAATGAGTTCCGTTTTCACTTTCCCCATGAACACCGCCCTGCCGGACGACCGGCGAAGACGACGCCTCTGACCCCTGTTCTGTCGGCTGAGGGCGCCGAGTTCACGGTGGTCAACGGGTGGGAGAGGGTGGACTACATCAAGCCCTCGTCCGAATTCACGCCGTCGCTCAGTTTCGATTTTGACGAAACCTTTGATCTGATCGCGGCTGAGGTTGCCAATGTTCGCGATGGCGTCGGGCTGGCCGAGGTCAACGGCTTCAACCGGATTGAGATCACCGGCGCGGACCGGCACAGTTTTCTGGATCGGATGTTTTGTGGCACCGTCACGCGGCGGAGTGGTCGGGTTGGTCTGGGTTATCTGCTGAACCACCACGGCATGATCAAGGCCGAGGCCACCGTTGCCAACCTGCCCGCCAGTGACCGGGGGTCCGAGAGGGTCTGGTACGGGTCAGCGGCGGCCAGTGAATTCCACGATATGGACTGGCTGGCCCGACATATCCGCGTGGGCGAAGACGTGCAGTTGCGCAGTCTGACCAATGACCAGACCATCCTGATCCTTGCTGGCCCGAAATCGCGCGAAGTTCTGTCGGCCTGCGCCCGCGGTGATTGGTCCGCGCGGTCGTTCCCATGGCTCAGCCTGCGCGAATGCTATGTCGGGTTTGCCCCGGCCACGGTGATGGCTGTCAGCTTTTCCGGGGAACTTGCCTATGAGATTCATGTCCCCAACGCCTCGCTTTACGCGGCCTATCTGGCGCTTCGGCAGGCAGGCGAGGCGCACGGGCTAAAACTGTTTGGCGCCCGCGCGGTCGAGTCCATGCGGATGGAGAAGAGCTTTCTGCACTGGAAGTCAGACCTGATCACGGAGTTTGATCCCCTTGAAACCGGTCTGGCGCGCTTTGTGAAGCTGGACAAGAGAGATTTCATCGGGCGCGATGCGCTGCTGAAACGGCACGCCGAAGGCCCGCGCAAAAAGCTGGTCGCCCTGCAGGTTCACGCAACAGACCGGCCCGCCCACCCCGGCGCGTCGCTGATGCAGGGTGGTCAGGTGGTTGGCACTGTCACCTCGGGCGATTGGGGGCATCGAACCGGCCTGAACCTTGCGCATGCCTTTGTCGATCTAGCTCTGGCCGAGGTCGGAACTGAAATCGAGCTGGATTCCTGCGGCCAAATGGTGCGCGCCACGGTCATTCCCCCTTCGCCTTATGATCCCGGATTTGAACGGATGAGAGCCTGATTTCCGTCTCTCTGGCGAAGTTCCCCATTGCCGCAGGCCAAAAACTCTGCTTGGCTCCGTTTCGAAGAAATCGAAACAATGGGTGAGGTCCGTGTCGAAGTCTCTTAGCCTGCGCTGGCTGGAAGTGTTCCGGCTGGTCGCCAAATCGGGATCAATTCAACAAGTCGCCTCCGAAACCGGTTTGTCGATCAGTACCGTGTCCAATCACCTGCGCAGCCTTGAAAGCGCGCTGGGGGTCGAACTGGTCGACCACGGACGCCGACCGATGGGCCTGACACCAGCGGGTGAGGTCTTTGCCCGCTATGTGCGCGACGGGCTGACCGTGTTGAAGCGGGGCGAGGCTGAAATACGGTCAGGCAACTGGCAACATGCAACCGATCTGCGCCTGGCTCTGATCGATGATTTCGACAATCAGATCGCCCCCGATCTGTTCCGTTTTCTGGCGCAGGCCCTGCCGCGCTGCAGCTTTCGCCATTACACTCGCCCCAGCCATGAAATTATCGCCAATCTGCAGGAACATAAGCTGGATGCCGGGGTCGCCACGCGCCCCTCGGAACGGACCGAAGGTCTGATCGAATACCCGCTGATGCGCGATCCGTTCATCGTGATTTTGCCCAACTCTTACCATGGCGCGCCCGAAGATCTGTTCAAGCCCGACGCGGAACTGCCCTTGCTGCGCTATTCGCGGGATTACATGATCGGCAAACAGATTGAGATTCAGCTGACCCGCAGCAAATACAACCTGCCCAACCGGTTCGAGATGGAGTGCAACCACTCGATCATCGGGTTGGTGGCCGAGGGCAGCGGCTGGGCGATCACGACAGCCGCCTGTTTCCACCGCGCCCAACGGTTCCACGACAGCGTCAAGGCCATCCCGTTTCCGGGGCGCAACTTTGTGCGGACGGTGTCGCTGTTCACGACCGAGGTGTATCCCGAAACGACCTCAAAGCTGATCCAGAAGGTGATGACTCAGCTGATCCGGCAGCATTTTACCGACCCGATGGGAAACAGCCACAACTGGCTGAGGACCGATTTCCGCACTATGGAGGCCGAGGCCGCCTAGGGCGTGGCCGGCGGTCCGAGCGATTGACGGTCGACAATATGCGTGGTCAATCTCGCGCCCGTTCCGTCCGACTGCTTTTCCAGCATCGAAACCAGTTCCAGAGCTGCCCTGCGCCCCATTTCCCGATGCGGAACGTGAACGGTTGTCAGGGCGGGTAAGGCAATGCGTGCCAGCTCAATATCATCGAACCCGGTGATCGACACATCCCGCGGCACGTTCAGCCCCAGTTCGCGCGCCCGATGCAGGGCCCCCACGGCTAGAACATCGTTGCCGCACAGAATCGCGGTGGGCCGAACGCCCTGCGACATCAATGTGTCAAACGCCGCAGTGCCGTTTTCGATTTCATAGGGCGTTTCGATGATTGTCAGGTCCGATGGCGACATGCCTTGGCGAAAGATCGCATCCTCAATCCCTTTGATCCGCAGCCGCGCGCGATCATTGCCCTCGCGAATGCCCGAGATCACCCCGATCCGTCGGTGCCCCAGCCCGATCACACGATCTGCCAGCTCAGCCATGGCGGCGCGGTTGTCAAACCCGACCGACGGCAATTGCGCATCCGGCAGAAACGACCACGCGATCAGGGCGGGGATTTTCCGGCGCTCAAGCTCCTGATAAATCTGCGGGTCGCGGTCATGGCCGATCAGCAGCAACGCGTCCGCCCCGCGCGCGATGAGGGTTCGGATTTGTTCTTCCTCGATCTCGGGTTTGTAGGCCGAGCTTGAGACCAGCAGCGTGTATCCGTGTGCGTGCAACTCTTCCTGAAACGCCTGCAGACCACGGGCAAAGATCGCGTTTTCCATGGTTGGGATGATGGCCCCGATGGTCAGGCTGCGTTTGGCCGCCATCACCCGCGCGGCAAAGTTGGGCATATACCCCAGCGCATCCACAGCAGACTGAACCCGCTGGCGCGTCGCTTCGACCACCCGGTCAGGAGAGTTCAGACAGCGCGACACGGTTGCGGTCGAAACTCCGGCCATTTTGGCAACATCATCCAGCGTCGGTGCCGTTCGAAGTTTTGACATTCTCAAACCTGCCATTTGCATTTGCCTATAAGTGTAGACGCAATGGGGGCTTTATGAAAGCAAATATGTAAGCGCTTGCATTTTGCATGTAAGCGCTTACAAATGACCTTGGACCGAATCTTGGGAGAGTCCGGGAAAATGTTTCTGACCGCATCCATCATCGTCTTCGTGATCTACTTTGCGAATGTTGCAATGGGGGCTTTTGCGGGCGGCGCGTTTCTTGGCGATGTCGGAGAAATGTTGGTCCTGTTCGCGGCGTCGATCCTGTTCGTTGTCGCAATTCTGAAAAAGGAGGCTGACCGCGACGCAGAAAGCGACAGCTGACTTTTTTGCTTGGGAGGGCAATCAATGAATGACGACAGAACTGAACTGGCCTCGGCAGAGCGCCGCAACTTTCTGAAACTCAGCGCTACGGGTGCATTTACGGCGGCGTTGGTTGCCGGGGCGGGGGGCGTGTTGTGGTCGTCCGAGGCCGCAGCGCAGACCGCCAAGGAAGAAAGCGAGCGTGAAAAGGCCGCCGACCACGTGATGACCATCGCCACGGCCTATGTGCTGGGCGCGTCGCGCAGCTATCCGATCATGCAGCTGGACCTGAAGGAAAACATCCAGAACGCCACGAACGGCAAAGTCTATGTGAAACTGGCGCCGGGTGGTCAGCTGGGTGCGGGCGGATCGCTGGTGCAAAAGGTTCAGGGCGGCACCATTCAGGCGGCTCAGCATTCGCTGTCGAATTTCGCGCCCTTTGCGTCGACCGTTGACCTGATCAACATGCCGTATCTGTGCGGCTCGAACCAGAAATTCACTAATCTTGTGACCTCCGACACATGGAAGAACGAAGTGCACCCCAAGGTCGAGGCCGCCGGGTTCAAGGCGCTGTTCTATGTGGTGATCGACCCGCGCGTGGTTGCGGTGCGTCAGGGCGGCAACGCCATTATTACGCCAGCCGACATGAGCGGTGTGAAATTCCGCGTTCCGGGTTCCAAGATGTTGCAGCAATATTACCGTATGGCGGGCGCGAACCCGACGCCGGTTGCCTGGGGTGAGACGCCCTCGGCCATCAAGCAGGGTGTGGCGGATGCGCTCGATCCCTCGGTGGGCGCGCTGTTTGTGTTCGGCTTCAAGGACATCCTCAGCCACGTGACCTTCACGCAGGCGGTGCCGGACAGTCAGGTCTATTCCTGTAACCTGGAGTGGTTCAACTCGATGCCCGCCGATGTGCAGGAAGGCATCATGTGGGGTGCGGAAATGACCAGCCATCAGAACCTGGCCAAAGTGCCGTCGGCCCGCGCCTATGCGATGGCCGAGCTGAACAAGGCAGGGGTCGAGTTCCATTCGCTCAGTTCCGATCAACTGGCCGAATGGGAAAGCGTCGGTGGCTATCAGAACGCCGAATGGGATCCGTTCAAGACCGAACTCGCCGGATCGATGGATGCGTTCGAAAAACTGGTCGAGGCCGCAGGTACGCAGGGCAAATACTACGTCCACGACGCCTGATCGCCCGCCACAACCTCATGCAGTCAGGCCGGTAAACGCCCGGACCAGAAGGCGCGCCTGACTGCCCGCACGCCGAGGGAACAGATGACCCTACTTCAAAACATAGACCGCAATGCCGAGCGCTGGCTGCTGCTGGTGTTCTACGTGATGCTGGTCATCACCATGGCCATCGAGGTCCTTCGGCGCGAGATTTTTGCATTCTCGTCGATCTGGGGCGAAGAGATCGTCCGCTATTCCTTTATCTACCTTGCGTGGATCGGCGCTGCGGCGGCGGTCAAGGAACGCGCCCATATTCGCATCGACGTGATCATGCACTACCTCGGGCCGCGCCCCAAGGCGCTGCTGTATATCTTTGGCGATCTGGTGATGTTCGGTGTGGCGGTCATTGCGCTCTACTGGTCCTATGAGGCGGTGCATGTCTCGGCCAAGTTCGGATCGGTCACGGATGGGTTGCGGGTGTCAAAGGTCTGGTTCCTGATGGCCGTGCCCACCGGTTTTGCGTTGATGATCTGGCGGCTGATCCAGTCCCTGATGCGCGATCTGAAATGCCTGAGGGAGGGCAAGCCCGTCTTCGAAGGCGACAAGCTGTTTGACTGAGGGAGATCACGATGCTTTGGGGTTCCCTCAATCAAACTGTTGAACTGGGTTGGGATTTCTACCTGCCTGTCATCCTGTTCGTTGGCCTGATTGCGCTGGCCGTGCCCGTCTGGGCCGCCATCGGCACAGCGGCCATCGTCATGCTGGTCATGTCCGGCGACCTGCCGCTGAGCCTTGTGGGCGAAAGCCTGTTCACTGGTATCGACGCCTTTGCCCTGACCGCCGTGCCGCTGTTCATCCTGACGGGCGACGTTCTGGTCCGCACTGGCCTGTCGCGCAAGTTTCTGGACGTGGCCGAGGCGCTGACCTGTTTTGCCAAGGGCGGTTTCGGATCGGCTACGGTTCTGGTCTGTGGCATGTTCGCCGCGATCTCGGGTTCGGACGCCGCGGGCGCGGCTGCTGTGGGTCGGATGACCATCAACCGACTGGTCGAAAGCGGCTATCCCCGCCCCTATGCCTGTGCGCTGGTGGCCGCCGGGGCCTGTACCGGCATCCTGATCCCGCCCTCGATCGCCTATATCATCATCGGTCTTGTGCTGGGGATTTCGGCATCCACGCTGTTTCTGGCCGCGCTGATCCCCGGTCTGGCCATTCTGATCTCGATCCTTGTGACCAACATTATCATGAACCGCATCTACGCCTATGAGGGCGGTGGCATGATGACGATGGGCGAATGGCTGGCCAATCTGGGCAAAGCGCTGAAATCCGGCTGGTATGCGTTCATCGTGCCGGGGATCATCTTCTACGGCATCTTCTCGGGCCGCCTGACGCCGACCGAGGCGGGCGCGACCGCCGTGGTCGTCACCATCATCATGGGCTTCATCCTGCGCACGCTGACACTGGCTGATTTCCCGTCGATGCTGGTGAGTTCGGCCAAGGTGAACGGGGTGATCCTGCCGATCATCGCCTTTTCGGCCCCGCTGGCCGAGGCGCTGGCGATCATGGGCGTGCCGCAGGGTTTTGTGACTGCCGTGACTTCGATGACCGATGATCCGTATCTGCTGATCCTGCTGATGATCGGCATCCTGATCGCCGCGGGTTGTGTCATGGAGACGACACCGAATATCGTGATCCTTGCTCCGATCCTGAAACCGCTGGCGGACAACATCGGCATGAATGAGATCCAGTTCTGCATCATGATGATCACCGCGTTGGGTGTGGGCTTTATCACCCCGCCGCTGGGGCTGAACCTGTTCGTCGTCTCGGGCATCACGGGCGAGTCCATCCTCAAGATCGCGGCCCGCGCCGTGCCCTTTGTTCTGACCATGCTGATCGTGGTGATCCTGATCGCCTATGTGCCTGCGGTGTCGACCACTTTGCTTCCTGAAATCTACCAATAGGACCTGCTGACTATGCCCCGTGACTATCTCAAAAAGGCGACTTTGACGGCGCAATCTCATGCCACTGAGGTGCATGATACGGTCAAGACCATCCTGGCCGATATTGAGGCAGGAGGCGATGCCAAGGCGCTGGAATATGCCGCCAAGTTCGACAAGTTCGAGGGCAACGTCCTGATGACCCAGGACGAGATCGACGCCGCTATCGCGCTGGTGCCCGAGAAGCTGAAGGAAGACATCCGCTTTGCTCATGACAACGTGCGCCGCTTTGCCGAAACGCAGAAGGCCACCGTGTCGGATGTTCAGATGGAGATCGTGCCGGGCTTTGTCGCCGGTCAAAAGGCGATCCCGGTGGATGCGGCGGGATGCTATGTGCCCGGCGGGCGCTACAGCCATATCGCCAGCGCGATCATGACTGTGACGACGGCCAAGGTGGCCGGGTGCCGCCACATCACCGCCTGTTCTCCGCCCCGACCGGGCGAGGGGGTCGCGCCCGCAATTGTCTATGCCGCGCATATCTGCGGCGCTGACAGCATTCTGGCCATGGGTGGTGTTCAGGGCGTGGCGGCGATGACCTATGGCTTGTTTGGTTTGCCGCGTGCAAACATCCTTGTCGGCCCCGGCAATCAGTTCGTGGCCGAGGCCAAGCGCATTCTCTACGGCAAGGTCGGCATCGACATGATCGCAGGCCCGACCGACAGTCTGATCCTGGCCGACAGCAGCGCCGACGCGCATGTGGTGGCCACCGATCTGGTCAGTCAGGCCGAGCATGGCTACAACTCGCCCGTCTGGCTGGTGACGGATGATCGCGCGCTGGCGCAAAAGGTGATGGAGCTGGTGCCATCGCTGATCGACGATCTGCCCGAGCTGAACCGCGAAAACGCCGCCGCCGCGTGGCGGGACTATGCCGAGGTTATCGTGTGTTCCGACCGCGAAGAAATGGCCGCCTGTTCCGACGAATACGCCCCCGAACATCTGACTGTTCAGGCCGATGATCTGGATTGGTGGCTGGACCGGCTGACCTGCTATGGTTCGTTGTTTCTGGGCGAAGAGACGACCGTATCCTATGGCGACAAGGCCACCGGCACCAACCACGTACTGCCGACCTCGGGCGCGGCCAGCTATACGGGCGGGCTGAGCGTGCATAAATACATGAAGATCGTCACCTGGCAGCGTGCCACGCGCGAAGGCTCAAAATCCATTGCCGTGGCGACCGCGCGGATTTCACGGCTGGAAGGGATGGAGGGGCATGCCCGCGCCGCCGATGTGCGTCTGGCCAAGTATTTCCCCGACGAACAGTTCGACCTGACCGCAGATGGATGACCCCAGACAGCTTTTTGACCTGACGGGGCGGGTGGCCTGTATCACCGGGGCCAGTTCTGGTCTGGGTCGTCGGGTGGCTGTGACGCTGGCCGCTGCTGGTGCGCGCGTGATCGGCGTGGCCCGCCGCGCCGCGGCTTTGGCCGACCTGCAGGACGAACTGGGAGAGGCGGCCGATACCGTCATCGCCGATGTTGCGGATCGGTCCGGCATGGATGCGCTTGTCGCGCGGGTTGGGGCCAAATTCGGCCCGCCGGACATTCTTGTTCATGCGGCGGGCATAAACACCCGCGAGGCGGCGGATGATGTTTCGGCCGAAGGGTGGGATGCGACCGTGGCGCTGAACCTCAGCGCGCCGTTCTTCCTGAGCCAGGCGATGGTGCCCGCGATGAAGCAGCGTGGCTGGGGGCGGATCGTGAATTTCGCATCCCTGCAAACCACGCGCGCCTTTCCCGGTGGCATCGCCTATGGCGCGACAAAGGCAGGCATAGGCCAACTGACCCGCGCCATGGCCGAAGCGTGGTCCCCTCACGGCATCACCGCCAACGCCATCGGGCCGGGGTTCTTTCCGACCGAGCTGACGCAAGCCGTATTCGATGACCCCGACCGCGCGGCCCGCAACGCCGCCCAGACCTGTATCCAGCGAAACGGGCGGCTGGAAGACATTGACGGGCCGATCCTGTTTTTGTGCTCAAGTGCCTCGGATTATGTCACCGGGCAGGTGCTGATGGTTGACGGGGGGTTCACGGCGAAATGAAGGCGCTGGTTTATGAAGCTGTGGAACAAGTGGCGTTTCGGGATGTGCCCGACACCCACCCGCGCGACGGTGAGCATCTGATCCGGGTCGAGGCCGTTGGCATTTGCGGCTCGGACATGCACGCCTTTCTGGGCCACGACGCGCGCCGCCCAGCCCCGCTTATTCTGGGGCATGAGGCGGCCGGGATCATCGTCGGAGGCCCGCGCGACGGGGTGCGGGTGACGATCAATCCGCTGGTCACCTGTGGCACATGTGCGGCCTGTCTGGCAGGGCGCGAGAACCTGTGCCCGACGCGCCAGATCATCTCGATGCCGCCGCGCGAAGGGGCCTTTGCCCAATATGTCGCCATGCCTGAAACCAATCTGGTTGAGGTGCCGAACCATGTGAGTTTCGCCAAAGCCGCCCTGGCGGAACCGCTGGCCGTGGGCTGGCACGCCGTGCGATTGGGCCTTGAGGCTCTGCACCCGTCAATGGATCGCCGGGCGCTGGTGATCGGCGGCGGGGCCATCGGGGTTGCCGCCGCGCTGGCCTTATCCGCGATGGGGGTCACAGAGGTCGTGATCACCGAGCCCAGCGACCTGCGGCGGGCCTATCTGCAAGATACAGGTGCGTTTCACGTGGTCAGTGCGGTTCAGGATCACTTTCCTCTGGTGATCGACGCGGTGGGGTATTCAGCGACGCGCACCACCGCCTCAGACCTGGTGCAGCCGGGGGGCGTGATCGTGCATGTCGGGCTGGGCGAAGACGCCGGAGGGCTGGATATTCGCCGTATGACCTTGCAGGAGATCACGTTTATCGGCACCTATACTTATACGGCCAAGGATTTCCGCCAAACTGCTCAGGCGATTTTTGACGGCCGTCTGGGTGCGCTCGACTGGATCGAGGAACGCCCCCTCTCGGCAGGATCACAGGCGTTTCGCGACCTGCGCAAGGGGGATGTGGCGGCCCCGAAAGTCATCCTCGCCCCCTGGGGCTAGGCCCGGCAGAAACGGAGGGATGTATGTATAAGAAAATTCTGGTTCCCATGGCCTTGGATCACGGCATTTCCGGGCACACGCTGGAAGTGGCCCGTGCCTTGTCCGCCGCCGGAGCCGAGATCATAGCCCTGCATGTCTATGAGATGCCGCAGGGCTCGGTCAGTGCCTATCTCGACAAGGATATGGTTGCTGACGGCTTTCGCGCGGCTTCGATGCTGCTGCGCGAAAAGACCGAAGGGCTTGAGGGCGTCTCGCCCGAAATCGTCAAGGGGCACACCGCCCGTACCATCATCGACTACGCCAACGAAAACGGGTTCGACTGCATCGTCATCGGTTCACACAAACCGGGGCTGAGCGACTATTTCCTGGGCTCGACCGCATCGCGCGTGGTTCGCCACGCCAGATGTGCCGTGCATGTCCATCGCCAAATCTAACCGCCAATCGCGCGCCTTGCGCCCCAAACAGGACTGACAGACCGCAGATGAATATAGACACAAGGATCACCGACGATCTGGTGGCAAACGGTATTTCGTTTGTCACCACCGTCCCGTGCAAGCAACTGGCCGGGGTCATTGATGAGATTGACCGGCGCGAGGGCATCTACCACATCCCCTCGAACAAGGAAGACGAAGGTATGGGCCTGTGCGCAGGTGCCTGGATGGGCGGCAAGCGCCCCGCCATCATCATGCAGAACACCGCCATCGGGGTAACGATCAACACGCTGGCCACGCTGATCCAGTACTACCGGATGCCGCTGCCCATGCTGATCTCGTATCGCGGAGAGCTGCGCGAACCCATCGCCTGTCAGGTGGAAATGGCCGTGCATACCAAGGCGCTGCTGGCGCAACTGAACATCCCGACCTACCACTTCCACCACCAGCAGGATGTCGAGGAACTGGATGCGATCCTGAAATACACCTTCATGTGCAACAAGCCGGTCGCCATTCTGACCGATGCCAATTTCTGGGGAGGCTATGGCGACCAATGATCCGTTCTGAGATTCTGAAAGAAATCGCCCCGATCCTGCGGGACCAACTGGTGGTCTGCAATATCGGCATCCCCAGCCAGGAACTGCACGCCATCGACGACCAGCCCAGCAATTTCTATATGCTGGGCACCATGGGGTTGGCCTCAAGCATCGGACTGGGGCTGGCGCTGTCGCAACCCAAACCGGTGATCGTGATCGACGGGGATGGTTCGATCCTGACCAATCTGGGCACACTGCCGACCATCGCGAACAACGTGGCGGACAACTACATCCTGCTGATCGTGGATAATGGCTCTTATGGCTCAACCGGGGATCAGCCGACCTATGCCGGACAAAAGACCTCGCTGGCGAAAATGGCTGAGGCAGCAGGGTGCGAGCGGGTGATCGAATGCCAGGCCGAAGACACCGGCCGCGTGCTGCAAGAGGCGCTGGACGCCAAGCAGATGACCATCATCGTCAGCAAATGCGAAAGCGGCAATGCCAAGATGCCGCCGATCACGATGGACCCTGTGGCGATCCGCGACCGGTTCATGAAAGCCGTCGAGGGCTGATGCCGGCCAACACCATCCACAGCGCCGAAGATGCCCGCCGTCTGGCGCAGCGGCGTCTTCCGTGGATGGTGTTCGATTATATTGACGGGGCCGCCGGGCGCGAGGTCGGGGCGGCCCGCAATCGCGCCGCGCTGGATGCGATGACGTTGCAGCCGCGTGTGTTGCGGGATGTAAGCACCCGGTCACTGGCAACGCAGGTTTTTGGCAAACCCGCGCAGCGACCCTTTGGCATCGCGCCGATGGGCATGTGCAACCTGTCTGCGCCAGGCGCCGATCTGATGCTGGCGCGTCTGGCCGCGCGCCATGGGGTGCCGCTGGGGGTGTCGACCGTAGCCTCGACCCCCATGGAGCAGATCATCGAGCAGGCCGAGGGCAACGCCTGGTTCCAGCTATACTTCAGCGGGGACGGTGCGGGGACGCTCAAGCTGGTCGACCGGGCGCGCGCGGCGGGGTACGAGACCTTGGTTCTGACCGTCGATGTCCCCGAGGTCGGCCGCCGCCCGCGAGAGCTGCGCCACGGGTTCAAGATGCCCTTCCGTATCGGGCCGCGTCAGTTCGTGGATTTCGCGCTGCATCCCAGATGGTCTCTGGCGACCTTGAAGGCCGGAAAGCCGCAGATGGGCAATTTTCTGATGGATGGCTACGACTTTGACCGCACGGAAAGCCGGGCAAAGGCAACATGGGATACGCTGGCGCAGCTTCGCGATCGTTGGGATGGGACGCTGGTTGTGAAGGGGATTCTGAACTCTGAGGATGCACTGGCCGCCAAAGAGGCTGGGGCGGATGCCGTTCAGGTCTCAAGCCACGGCGCGCGGCAATTGGACAGCGCCCCGGCGGCGTTTGATGCCTTGCGCCAGATCCGCTCTGCCGTGGGCCATGCGTATCCATTGTTTTACGATAGCGGATTGCTAAGCGGAGAAGATGTCGCCAAGGCCCTGACTGCGGGTGCAGACTTTGTGTTCTTTGGCCGGGTTCTGCAGTTTGCCATGGCCGCAGCGGGCGAGGCGGGTCTGCAGCAGCTTTGGGATGTGTTCAGCCAAGAGCTCAGCATCACAATGGCCCAGATCGGGGTGACGTCGATCAACGAACTGAAACCCTGATCCAACCGCGTGCCCTGCATGCCCATGGGCAAGTTGCGCTTGTGTTCGCGTTTGGGAAAGCCCGGGCTGTGACCCGGGCACTTTGGCCGTTTAGTACCAGCGCCCGATGGCCGTGGCCGTCGCTGCCAATTCAGTTGCATCATTTGCAGTGGACAGGACCGTGTAGCCGACCTGAGTGCCGGTCGGCGCATCAAACCCCATGAACCGGGTGCTTGCACCGCCACTTCCGCCGAGCGCAACGGTTGTTCCGGGGGCGAAGGCCATTGGAAAATCCCAAACTGCCGCGTCGCTGGCGAACAGAGCGCCTTGGGCATTCGTGCAGGCCGTGGCGGGAAGGGCGATAGTGCAGATCTGGGTGCCGTCCGCAAAGCGCACATAATCGCCGTTTGCGTTTGACCCGCGTTCAATAACTGCCCCGGTCGGTACACCACTGGTTTCAGCCACTGCGCCCAGCAGATTGCCCGGGCCATAGCCGTAATCCGCGCGCATCAGGCGGCCGGCTGTCGTGTCGTCTGCGCTGGTCTGAATGGCGGCGCCGCTGGCGATCCCGGACGCAGGATCAAAGCTGAGCGCGTCCGTCCATGTGGCGCCGTCGGGTGAGACCTTGATCGAAAACCCGGTACTGCCTGCCAACCCCATCTCGGCGTGGCCTGTCCAGTTGGACTGGAACAAAAGGGAGGCGGTGTCGCCCGCATCAGCCTTGTTGATCTTGAGCTGATGGCCCGCGCCCTCATGGCTGAGCAATGTTGCAGGGGACCGCACCGACAAACGGTTGGTACTGTCATAGCTGGTCTCAATCCCCAAACCGTCGAGGTTTTGCATCGGAACCGGCGCGTCGACCCAGGCGCTGCCATCCCAGATTTTGATCTGTCCCGCGCTTTCATCCCAGGCGCGCCAGCCAATGCCGGGTGAGACAAAGTGCCAGGCATTGTCGAGCCAGGCCGCCAGCATTCCGGCCTGTCCGCTCCAATCGCCTGTGGCGGCGGCACCCAGCGCGTGCACCTCACCCTGATCCGGGACCGCAGGGGGCGTGGAGGCGTCTGTTGAGGCCACCGTCAATTGCGTGATCAGGTCCAGCTGCCGCAAGGCTTCGTTGTGTGTGACGTGTTTCTGGGCTTGCGAGGGCTGCAGGAACGGAAGGTTCAATCGGGGTGAAGTCTGTGACACGGGCGTCCTCCTAAGGCTGTCGAGTCGGCAATTTGATTGCGCGCCACAGTGCGGTGCCGTGTGTTTACACCCTCTGACCGAAACGAACCCCACGCACACCAATTGATAACCTTTGCAGGCAACAAAAAAAGCCGGAGCGCATCGCACCCCGGCTTGGATTTAAGTGTTTGGATGATCTGCTAAAGCGTTTCGGATTTAACTTGAGACACGAATACCCTGCCACGCCTGCGGCGTTCTCGGGACATTCGTGTCACAGAGTGATTCAGGTAAAACCCGAAACGCTCT